>JASFYH010000003.1 GCA_030055595.1 Archaeoglobales archaeon
TTGACAGCATAGTTCCTTCAGGTTGCAAAGTCTGTCAGGACTTCTCTGCTGTGGAGAGTGACTTGAGCGTTGGAAGTGTAGGCAGTGAAGCGGGATTCTCAACCGTTGTAGTGCGAAGCGAAATTGCAAAGAGAATCGCTGATGCTATTAAAGCCAAGGGCTATGCTGAATTCAAGGAAGCGAGTGTTGATGCGGTCAAGAAGCTCTGCGACTACAAGGTTAAGATCCATCCTTATCAGCAGAGGAAAGAGGAAAAGAAAGAAGAGAAGAAGCCAGAAGCTCAGTAGATCCCAGTTCTCTCTTTTATTATATCCATTGCTTCCATTTCTCTTTCTCCACCGCACTTCTCGATTATTTCGTAGCATTCCCTGATTTTTTTCTCAAGCTCTGGATCTCTATTTTTAACGTATCTCGTGGCATGCACAAGGGCTTCAATTACTGCATTAAAACCCCTGTTCACAGCTCTCAGCTCATTGCGAATAATTTTGCCATTTAGAAGTCTAAGATCTGCAAAGAGTCCTTTCAACTTTGCTTCGAATTCGCAGTAAGCCAAGGAGCCTTTTATGACTGGAGGATCTAAACTTTCGAAGTATTCTTCGCTGAGATCGTCAAATGCGGAAATTGCAAATATTAAGGGATCTTTTATAATGTTGGCAACAAAAAAGCTTCCTTTTTCGACGTTCTCTCTTGTATGTGAGGCGTAAAGCTTTGCTTTAGCCTTTGCTCCATTCTCGTCTTCAACTATGATCCCGACTGGAGCGGTGTTAAGCCTTTCAGCTTTCGTTACTACGATCACTTCGTTTATCCCGTTCCAGAGTCCGAAGTCCCTTAGTCTCAACTTTCCACCCCTCAGACAACGCAAGGTAGATCGAGCTTGCAACAAGATCTGCAATTGTGCCGGGGTTTATTCTCTCTTTTATGAGTAACTCATCGAGTTTTCTGAATTCTTCCAAACTTTTAGACTCAAATGCTTTCCTCGCAAGGTTCATAACTTCTTCTGCAACGCTGAGCCCTTTTTTTGCAATTATAAGAGTGTCTGGATACTCTGAAAGAAGCTTGTGATAAAGAAATACTATAGTGTCGTTCACGTCGAATTCTGAATTCAGAATAAATTTAGCTCCTTCCCGGCTGATCGGATAGCCATTAAGAAGCTCATAAGCGATCAAATTCTCTTTTGGAGAAAGCATCATCCATTCGTAAACGTTCATTTTCTCTTCAATGATCTTCCTCAGAGTGTTGCTTTGTTCGAGCGAGAGCTTTTCAGCTTTGAGAACTCTCGGCTTGCAAAGTTGAAAAGCCCTGAAAATTTTTAATGAATCGCTAAAACTGGTTTTCTTGAGAAACTCAACCGCCTTTGAGCCCGCTTCTGCCATGTTCTTTGACTTCCAGACCGCAACGAGTGGAAAAAGCAGTAAAAAGGCTCCAAAATGAACGTTGGTTTTTACTCCAAGTTTCATGCTCGTTTCAATAGCTTCGAGGACATGTAGGTTTCCATATCTGGCGGTTCTCAAAAAGAAGGGAAATGCAGAAGCTGAGGAGACAAGAAAATCCTCATAACGCAGATCTTCGAAATTGTGCTCTCTGTCCACATTTCCTGCTTTTGGATTTGCAGAAACTTCCAGTAATAGTGAAAGAATTGCAGAAATTGCGGAATCCTCGGGGCTCTTCAGCATATCAAAAATTTTGAAAAATTTACTTCAATTTTTCTTCTATGAGCTTTGCGAAGTTTTCATAGCTCTTATATCCAACCACCATCTCACCATTTATGAAGAACGTCGGAGTTCCCGTGACGCCGTAGCTCTGTGCATCCATAGCATCTTTTTCAACCTCACTGCGATACTTTTCTGAATCCAAGCAATCCCGGAAATGCGTTACATTTAGCCCGAGTTCTTCTGCATAATTGTAGAACAGACTCTCATTTGAATACCATTCGTTCTGCCTCTCAAACAGCAGGTAATGGTATTCCCAGAATTTGCCCTGCTCCATTGCACAGTTTGCAGCCATCGCAGCCTTGATCGAGATCTCTCCATGGACTGGCAGATCTCTAAAAACGAGCTTTACAACACTCCCATAGTTCTCAATGATCTTTTTCTCAACCTCTAAAGCGAATCTTGCACAGTAAGGACAAGCGTAGTCTGAGAACTCTATGATCGTAACCTTTGGCTTCTCTGCACCGATCCAAGGATCATCGTCCTCGCTTACGTTTATCTCCTCTCTCTCGAGACTCATGAAATACTCTTCAAGAGCGATTTTTTTGCCATCCGCAGAGAGATAATACTTTGCAGTCGTTAAAGTCCCAGAATTGTCATAAAACTCTAAATTTAAAAGATAGAATTCGCCTGCGTAGGTGTAGTTCTTCACTCTCACACTAACATTTGGAAATGACATCTTGACTTGTCTGTTGATCTCCTCAACCGCTTTGCTCAAATTCTTCGAAAAGTCCTGTGACTCGGTTTTTCCGCTTGGGGTTATTTGCACAAAATTTAACACTATGAAACAAGCTACGAAGCCTATCGCTATCCCCGCAACCAATATTGCCAACTCTTTTGCATTTTTCATGCGATTAATTCGGGAATCTTCATATATATTTTATCCATAACCGATCCATTTTAGTTCTGAAAAAAGGTGATCAGGCGATGAATTTTTCCAGCCTTTTCAGAAATTCCTCTATCCTCTCTCTAGAAGTTGCATAGCTCAATCTTACCCATTCATTGAAAGCTATGCCAAATGCAGAGCCCGGAGTTAAGGCTACGAATTCATTTTTGAGAAACTCCTCGCAGAACTTGTCTCCATCTCTCTCCACATTCATGAAGATGTAAAACGCCCCCTTTGGCGGTGCATAGCTAATTCCAAGCTCATTTAGCTTTTTCATGATCATGTCTCTTCTTGCCTTGAATTCAGCAACCATCTGTTTTATGAAGCTTTCATCACTCTTCAAAGCCTCAAGACCAGCGTATTGCACGAAAGAAGTTGGGTGGCTCACCGAGTGGGACTGCATTACGTTCATCCTCTCAATGATCCACTTTGGGGCAACCGCATAACCAAGACGCCAGCCCGTCATCGAATACGTCTTGGAGAACCCGTTTATCGTTATAGTCCTTTCGAACATTCGATCAAAGCTTGCCAGACTGTAGTGCTTTCCTTCAAAGATTATTTTTTCGTAGATCTCGTCTGACATCACAAGCAAGTCTTTGTCTACTGCGAGATCCCGAACCTTCTTTAGAAATTCCTTGCTATAGACTACGCCCAAAGGATTGCTTGGTGTGTTTATTACAATCATTTTCGTGCTTGAGCTGATGTAGTCCTCAATCGGAGCGTCGCTGAAGTCTTCGTTGTGTGGAACCCAGATCGGCTTTCCTCCCGCCATTAAAACGCATGCTTCATAGCTAACCCAAGAAGGATCAAGCAAAATGACTTCGTCACCCTCATCAATTAGGCACATCATGGCTTCGAAGATCGCATATTTGGCTCCGGGTGTAACGATCACGTTGTCCGCAGTAGCGGGAACGCCGTTTTCTTTCTGCATTTTTTCGGCAATTGCGTTTAAAAGCTCTGGAATGCCCTTTGTTGGTGTGTAAAAAACTTTTCCTTCATTCATCGCTTTGTAAGCGGAGTCTATGATCCTTTGTGGTGTCTTAAAGTCTGGCTCGCCAACGCTCATGTCGACTACGTCTTTTCCTTCCTTAGCGAGCTGTTTTGCTATCGAAGAGATCTTAAGCGTGGCTGAAGGCTTTACAGCATCAATCCTTTTTGCCACCTTCATATTCTCTCAGCCTCTTCACAAGCTTCACCGCTGCCTCTACCGCACGCTTTGCATAGTCAACCCTTTCAGCAGCTGCGATTCTGCCCATTCCAGGACCGCTGATGCCCAAGGTTACAGGCTTTCCGTATTCTATGCTCAGATCAACGATCTTTCTTGAAGCGTGCTGAGCAACAATTTCATCATGCTCCGTTTCGCCCTCGATCACACAGCCTATTGCAACGACCGCATCAACATTACCTTTTTCGAGCATCTTTTTGATCGCTATTGGGATGTCAAACGTGCCGGGAACTCGAAGGATCTCAGTAACTTCTGCACCAAGAAACTCCGCATGCTCTTTTGCAAGGATCTCCATCATGTAGGTTATATCTCTGTTGAATTCTGAAACAACGAATCCTAGTTTTATTTTCTGGCTCATGCTTTAAAGTCTGCATAGGCTTTTAATACTTGTCGGAAAATTTGCTCTATGAAACTCGAAAAGATCGCTACGGGACAAGGGTTCAGACAAAGAACTCTATGTTAATAGACGGTTTTGTTGTTTCGTGAATCAGATCTAATTTTTATAAGGTAACTTCTGGAGAAATGTTCCCTCGTAAATCGTTTTGGATAGATTGGGTAAAAATCAAACTTCGAAAATCTCCCGAACTCTTGTTTTTAAATATAACTACTTTTCCAAAGACGCAATCTGGCGAGGGTCGTATATTATTTTAAATATTTAATTTTAAATTCTAATGTGTCTTAAAACAGCCCGAATTCAGTTTGGATAAGTAATAATTAACATCACCGCATACCGCTCAGAAGGATCATAGAAAAGCTTAAATACTCTAATAATATCAAGTCGATTGGTGCGAGGAGATGTTCGGGACATCTGAATTGGAATTGGTTGGATATAAACAAAGCTCTGGGAGAGCGGGCGGGTTAAATCTGGCTTCTGAGGGTAGATTTCTGCCAAAAAAAGTCTTCTTTACCTCAGGGGTTGGGAGACATAAGGATGCACTTGTTAGCTTCGAACTCGCTTTGAGAGATGCGGGAATTGAAAAATTTAACCTCGTAACAGTAAGCAGCATCTATCCGCCTGGATGCGAGATGATCGCAAAAGAAGATGGACTGAAGGAGCTTTACCCAGGGCAGATCGTTTTCTGCGTGATGTCGAGAATGACGAGCTGTGAGAAGGGAAAGAAGATCTTTGCAAGCGTCGGAGCTGCAATTCCAGACACGCCCTTGCTTAACGGCTACCTTACTGAATACCACGGCTATTGTAATGGCGAAGAAGGAAAGCACGCTGAAGAAATGGCAGCATATATGCTCAGGACAGCATTTGATATCGAGCCCGGAAAAACTCTTAATGTTACCGCCACCGCAGATGTGGAGGATTACACAACTGTGGTTGCTGCTGCGGTTTTTGTGATCTGAAATGGAGCATACAGAGCCAATCGAAGTGAACAATAAAACTTTTGCAGATCTTTTGCATTCAATGTCTAAAACTGGTTTTCAGGGAAGAAGACTTGGAATAGCATTCGAAGTTTGGCTTGAGATGCTTAAAGAGGAGCGGATTACAATCCTGATGGGACTCGCTGGGGCAATGGTTCCAGCGGGGATGAGGAAGATCATTTCTTGGATGATCAGAAATAGATTCATTGACGTTCTCGTTTCCACTGGAGCGAATCTTTTCCACGACATTCACGAGGCTTTGGGATTCAAGCACTACTTGGGTAGCGATGCGGTGAATGACGAGGAGCTTTACAGGGAAGGCATAGACAGAATTTACGATGTCTTTGCCCACGAGAAAGAATTCAACAAAATCGATTTCTTGCTCTCTGAGATCTTCGCTGAACACGAGGGAATTTACAGCTCAAGAGAGATCATTGAAAAGATAGCTGAAAAGATCAGAAAAAATGCGAAGGAGGATTCAATAGTGATCTCAGCTTACGAGGAGGGCGTTCCAGTATTCTGTCCCGCAATAGCGGACAGCTCCATAGGCATTGGTGCTTCGTTAGCAAATAAGAGGTGCACTGTTGACACTATTAAAGATGTTGAGGAGCTAACTGAGATCGTTGCAAAATCAGAAAAGACTGGTGTTGTTTACATCGGCGGAGGGGTTCCAAAGAACTTTATTCAGCAAACTGAAGTGGTTGCAAGGCTTAAGGGCTATGAAGTTGATGGGCACGATTATGCGATCCAGCTCACCACAGACTCGCCTTACTTCGGCGGTTTGAGCGGTTGCACCTTCGAGGAGGGCATAAGCTGGGGGAAGATCAATCAAAAAAGCAGGAAAGTTCAGGTTTTTGTCGATGCTACAATCGCTCTTCCAATCCTCGCTCATGGTCTAATTGGAGCAAAAAGAAAAGATTATCCTATTTTTTCTTTCGGCGAAGGGGTTAAAGTCCGTTTTTCTAATAGGACTTAGAAGCCAAAGCTTCTTGAATTGCCTTCTCAACAGCCTTTTTGTGTGCATTTGCAGCCTTATGAATTCCACCTTGCAATCCCCGCGAAGCTATGCATGGAAAGATCTGTGTGTAGTAGCCCGCCTTAGAAGGGGCTTCCTCAATGCGCAACCCTTTGATCTTCTCCGCAACATAGTATGTGGATCCGCAAAATGAAGATCTTTTCACCTTAACATCTTTTATAACTCCATTTTCAACTTCTATTTCAAACTCGGGGCTTCCAAAGAGCTCAAAAAACTCCGAGCCTTCGATCTTTGGAGTCGTGCAACAGATCTCCTCCCAGAAGACTCTAACACCAACTCTGTCTCCTTCTTCCTTTAGCTGTTTGTATGATCCGCTTTTAGCTCCACCAGAGACCACAACGATTTTAACTCCTCTTTCTGAAGCCTGTCTTATTAGCTCAAGGTTTAGATCTGGGTGAAGGAGATAGGAAACGATCAGCTCTGGTTTAAAGTCCTCAGGTAAATTCAAGTAATCTCTGGGATTTTCTATCAGTGTCGGAAGCTCTGTGTTAACTTCATAAACTTTAACCTCAAAGAACTTCGAAAATAACTCTATTGCCCTTCTGTTTTTCCCCTTTTTTACAACTACCCCGATCTGCATAGCTTTTCGATCTCTGCTTTTATCTCTATAAAAGGCTTTAAATCGCATATTTTGTAAGGAGGGACATTGCTAATGTCTGCTTTTATGAAACATTCACTGAAGGGCACCTTTCCCAGAATAGGATGTTTTATTCTTTCGAGCAATTTTTTAGCGTCTTCAGACTCAATGAATTTATTGACAACAACCGCTATTCTCTCAATTCCTATGTCTTTTGCGAGTTCTTCGATCCTTCCAAGTGTCTCAAAAGCTCTGCTTCCCGGTTCAACAACCGCAATGAGCAGATCGACACCTCTTGCGGTTCCTCTGCCAAGATGTTCAATTCCCGCTTCCATGTCTAAAATGAGGATGTCCTTTTCCCTAAATATTGCGTGCCTTAGAATTGCCCTCAAAAAGGCATTTTCTGGACAGAAACAACCCTCTCCGCCCTTCTCAATCGTTCCCAAAACTAAAACTCGGACACCATCTTCGTTATAGGCTGAATAAGCCTCAAAAATATCGTCAACCTTAGGATTGAGCTTGTAAGTTCCTAAAGGCCCAATTACACGCTCTTCTATGATCTCCTTCAATTCAGAAAGTGGTTTCAATTTGCTCCTTATTCCAAGAGCGGAAGGCAGGTTCATGGCAGTGTCACAATCGATTGCGGTAACTCTATAACCTCCTCTGGCAAATAAATGTGCAAGGATTGCGGAGAGTGTTGTTTTTCCAACTCCTCCTTTGCCCGAGACGGCAATTTTCATAGAGCAAAGTCTAAATAGGCGTATAAAAACTTTTAGGTTTTACATGATAAGAATCGTTAGAATGGATAAATTTTAAATATTGGATTGATTAAAGATTATTCGATGCTAAATGTGACAGAGATCTATTCAAAACTTGGAACGGGATTTTGCATAATAAAAGATGGTAAAATTTTGGAAAGTTATCTGCTGGACAATACTCAGAGCCAAAAATTGGACATGGTGGCTAAAATAACCGCAGTGCTTCCAGAAGACTTCGAGGCGGGTATTTTGGAATTTGACATAAAAAACATGTTTGGAGCGATTAAAATGGAAGATAAAATAGTTATCTTCCCCGTTAAAACTGACAACTTGGGTGAGATCCTTAAAAGAAAGGGTGCTTTGTATGAAGTATAAATTCTACGTTTTGCAGATTGATGGAGAGATCAGCAAAGAGGGGATTGAGGATCTGGAGCTATTTAAGAAACTTAAAGAGTCTGAGGTAAAAAAAGCAATTCTCATGGGAAAAGAGACCGCAATATATTTCGAAACATTTGAAAAGAAGTCTGTGATGGTTGGCATAGAGAAGAGTTCTGCTGGAGCAGCGAGATTGATCGCTAGAAAACTTGCTTTTGGGAGTAAAAAGAAGATCGATCTCATTTCGATTGAAGAAGCCTTTGAATTCGCAAAGAAAGTTGAAAATGCAGATCTGGATGAATTAGCAAAATTAAGGTGATCGGAATGTTGTATGAAATACTGAGCGTCCTGTTTGGTTTTGGGATCGGGTTTATCGTTACTTGGAGGTTCGTCGAAATAGGGGTTAGAAGAGAAGAAGAGAAGATCGGAGAAGCAAGAAAAGTTAAGATCGCAGAAGTTGCTGGAAAAATTGAAGGCACTACCGAGACTTTGCCAGAAAAAATGCCATCTAACTTAGATGAACTTCTGAAATACATAAGCGGAAAATACATGCTCTCTGAGGTGACCCTTCTAACTCCTGACGGTTTGCCAATCGCCTCGAATAGCTCAACACCAGATGAAGACACCGCAAATGCTCCAGAATTCATAAAAGTAGCAAATCAACTGCTAAACTCTGACAGAATTGTGCTTGCTGGAGGGGATAATCGAGTTGTGGTGCTACAGATCAATCCTGACGTAATACTATACGCAAAAATTGCAAGAGAGTTATCTCGACCTGAATTGGAGAAATTGAAGAGTGAGGTGAATATGAGCTTGGAGGGGTTAATATGATTGCCACGATCTTGCTTTCAATTCTGATCTTCTCAGTCAGCGTTGGTGAAAACGTCACCATTCCTGTAAATGAGCATACAATATTGAGAGCAGAGGATCCCTGTATGTATTTCAACAAGACTCTGAGCAATGTGGCTGAAGTTGAACCCGGAGAACATATACTTCAGATCGGACTGAATTGTTCAGAAGGAATAAAGGTTGTTTTTGCCAATGAAAACAGGATTGCTGCGATCTCTGTTTCTCCAGCTAAACCAGAAAAAATTCAGAATTACGCTTTATATCTTGAAAAAGAGTTTAGAGACTCCGGAGTAAAATATAACATGCTGGCGGAGGAACTTAATAAGATCTCCAAGAAACTGAAAGAGGTTGAAGAAGAGAATTCAAAACTTAAAATCGAAAAAACAGCACTTGAAACTGAATTAAAGGGAATGAAGGAAAGCTACGAACTGCTTCAGGGTAAATACACTGCTTTAAGTCACAATCTTGAGAGTGAGAAGAGCAAAGTCTCTCAGATGGAGCTTGAACTCAAAAGTCTATCCGCACAAAGTGCCACATATAGGATCACGACGCTCTTCCTGATCTCGATCTTCATTGGCTCATTCACCGCAACCGTAATGATGCTACGTAGGCACTAAGGAGAGAAGATCTCATCTGAATTTGTTGTAAAATTTTTTCCAAAGCTTGCATGCATGATAAAGCGGTAACTCAGATCCGCTTTTCCCCCTCTAAAAGCATCTCCGTAGCTTACATCAACGATCTCTCCAACGAAGAAAGTATGATCTCCAACTTCAACTTCCTTGATCACTCTACACTCCAAATTAGCCTGACATTCTCTTATTGACGGCACTCTAACCTTTCGAGATCTCACCAATGTCAGTCCAAGCTTTGAAAGTTTGTCTTCTCTCGCCCCGCTTAAACTTCCAGCGATCCAGACTTCTTTCAGAAGCTCTATTGTAGGCACTGACACGACAAACTCCCCAAATTCTTTAATAAGACTATTTGTATATCTCTTCTGCCCAATGGAGACACCGAGAAGCTTTGGTTCAAATGATAAGGGTATCACCCAGTCTGCAGTCATCACATTGGGGTGCTCCACACCCGAAACAATTAGATAGGTTCTCAGAGGATAAAGAAGTTCAAGCATCCTTTTCCCTCTTTTCGTTTATCAAAGATATGAAATCGTCTGGAGAACAGAGACATTCTAATTCATCTTTAAGGACAAAAACGACCGAATTTACTCTTCTCTTGAGATCCCTCTCGGTTATATATGCAGCGTTTGCTTTCACAATTTGGGAAACTTTACCTATCAGCTGAGCTCTCTTCTCGATCTCTCTAACTTGCTTTAAACCAATTATTACCTCATTCTCCTCAAACTTCGAGATCGCATCAAAAGGTGTATGCTTTACAGTGTAAACATTCATCCCAATTTCCCTCAATTTTCCAATTATTTCATCCTCCTCTTCATTACTAGACTTTATTTCCTCTTCTCTTTCGTTTATAAACTCATAGAAGTTTATCTTTTTCACAACATCTCCAAAAACTTCCTCAATCTTGATTGCAATCTCAACGCTTGCGTCACTTCCTTCTTCGTAGTTCCTCACAGTTCTTTTAGAAACCCCCAACTTTTTCGCAGCATCGCCAATGCTTATTCCCATCGCTTCTCGAGCTTTTCGAAGCTTTTCAGCATTTATCTTCACGTAATAGCCTCCGGGGGCGGAATATACGTAGGGAAGCTCTCCATGAAGATAATCATAGAAGGTTGCCAAGTTGATAACTGGAAGATTGTATCTTGTGTAAACAACCCTCCTCTCGAGAAAGTCAAATTTGAACCTCTCTCCAATCACAATAGCTGTGGCATTCAAAAGCTTTGCAATTTTTTTCATTTCTTCAGCGGTCTCAAGCTTTAGAGAGTCGACGTTATAGAGAACCTTTATGAGCAAAATCTGTTTATCTTTTCTGGCTATAAGATCGAAGCACCTCGGCTTAGTATCAACTAACTCAAGCAATTCGTAGCCTTCCTTCTTCAAAAGTCTTATTACGTTGCTCATTAGCAGGGACTGCATTTTGATCCATGTTGTAAGAAGTAGTATATAAAAATTTTCCGATTTCTTGAAGGAGCCACTTTTAAATCTCAATCAAAATTCTGACATTATATGTTTGAGAAAAACATTTTTGAATCTTTCAAAAGCTTTTGAATGTTATTTTTTCAGCAGTATCGTCAGAGCATAAATTGAGAGCACGAGAATTGCCATATTGAGCATGCTCCTGTAGATTGGAGCATATTTGTAGCCGACCCAGAGGTTTATGAATTCGTTCAAAGCCATGTATAGTCAAAAAACGGAGATGATCAGTAAGATCAGCGTTAAGCTATCTTCTTTGACATTTTTTGATATTTGTCAGCATAGCTTAAAGTTCCAAAAAGTTTTTTGCTTACGCTGAATTCTATTGTTATGCTTACAGAATATGCTTCCAAGATCCTCTCCTCATTTGATGAGCTTGGTAGGGTTCTCAGGAAAGAAGGTAAAGCTCTAATTATCGAAGACGACCCCCTAAAAGTGGTTATAACAAAAGAGAGAATCGAATTCTACGCTTTTGGTGAGTTTCAGGGTTTTGTAAGCAATACCAAAGAAGAACTAAGCGATCTTGTCAGCGAAGAGGCGAAGCTATGGCTTCAGGCATTGGCAAACTTGCATTTCAAGAGATTTAGCCTGAGGAAGTGATATGGAGCTCCCGCCATTTCGACCGCCAAGTGAAGCATTCAGCTATCTGATTAGAGTTGTTAGAGGTTGCAACTGGAATAGATGTTTATTTTGCTCGATGTATAAAGCCATAAAATTTGAGCAAAGGGCGAAGGAGGAAATTCTTAGAGACATTGACGAAATTCCAAAGTATTTTCCAAAATCAAATTCCGCTTTCCTTGGCGACTCAAATCCGCTGATTCATAAGGACATAGTTGAGATCGTAAGATACTTAAAAGCAAAAAGACCTGAATTGGAAAGGATTACCGCTTATGCAAGGATAAAAACAATAGCGAACATGCAAGAGGAAAAATTGGAAGAGCTGAAATCTGCTGGGCTTACGAGACTGCATATGGGTCTTGAAAGCGGTGATGACGAAATTCTTGGACTTGTTCAGAAAGGAATAACCGCTGAGGATGCGATTAAAGCGGGAAAGAAAGCGGGCAAATTCTTTGAGACCACTTATTATGTAATAACTGGACTTGGCGGAGCGGAGAGAAGCGAAAGGCATGCGAAAAACACTGCGAGGGTTATAAACGAGGCGAAGCCAACTTTTGTCAGAATAAGAAATCTGACGATAACAAATCCCGATATGGAAGGACTAATCAAACCGCTTGGCGCAGAGGAACAGCTTCTGGAACTCAAAAACCTGATTGAGGGTATAAAAACTGAGACTTACTTCACATGCGACCACGTTTCCAATTATCTTTTTACGGAGCGTGGACCAATTTTTACAGGAGTTCATGGCAGAATCCCAGAGGAGAAGGAAGAAATGCTTAGACTTATTGAGGATACACTCGAGACCGTGAAAGCTCTTAGAAAAGCGGGAGTTGAGGTTTTCACGAGCAACGATATGTTTAGGATGGGTTTGATTTCGCTTTAAATCTGAGGAAGCTTTTCCTTTAGAGTCTCAATCCATTTTTGTGAATTTTTGAAAACAACTAAGAAAGATTGATATATGATGAAGCATTAAGCAATGACATAATAATGGAGGGGTGGAATTGTGAATCCACTTCGCCTATGCATTCTATTTGCATTTGTTTTGGCGATTTTCACTGTAGAAGTAATTGCAGAGAGTCCGCAGAAAACTCCGGTGGGTTTTGAAAAGATTGGGATTCCAATACACAGAGATTTTCTTTCAGACAAACTTTCGAAGTTGCAAAAAACTGATTTGCACATGCTAAAGGAAAAAAATGCGGATAAGATAGGAACACTTTCAGAGAAAGTTAGAGAGAAAAAGATAGTAAAACTTCCAACGGGTGAAAAAGTCGAAGTCGGGATCACAGATAAGGCGGAAATCTTTGTTTTATCTGCGGATGAGAACGTTAAAGTCATGGAAAGGCTCGCGATTCCCAGAGACGTGGATTTGAGGAAAGTGGATGAAAAGCTTTTCAACGTTGAGGCTTTGATAAAAGAGGGCTATGCAGATTCTGAAAGGATTCCTGTAATAGTTGTGGCGGAGAAGGAGAAGATGGGAAATGTTGAGGGAGTTGCAAAATCGCTTGGAAAGGCAAAGAAGTTCGAAATAATTCCCGCAATCTCTCTGGAAGTGAAGAAGGGGGATGATTTCAGAAAACTGCTTTCGATCGATGGAGTAAAGAAGGTATGGCTGGATAGAAAAGTAAGGGCTTTGCTCAGCGATAGCGTTCTGCTGATAAATGCGACCGAAGTCTGGAACCTTGGATACAACGGTTCCGGCGTTAAAATTGCAATACTCGACACAGGAATAAACTCCAGCCACGGAGATTTTTACTTTGAAGATGGAACGTCGAAGATAATCTATTCTGTCGACCTTACCGATGACGGAACTGCTGAAGATTTAAATGGGCACGGAACGCACGTTGCGAGCATCGCAGCTGGAACTGGAAAAGAGACTGGGCTTAAAGGAGTTGCTCCTGGCGCTTATCTGATGAACGTAAAGGTTCTCAATCGAAATGGCGAAGGATATGAGAGCTGGATAATTCAGGGAATAGAGTATGCGGTCGAAAATAAAGCAGATATAATAAGCATGAGCCTTGGAAGCATTCCAACTTCTGGAGAAGATCCCCTAAGCCTTGCATGCGATGCGGCGGTTAAAAATGGCGTAATCGTTGTTGCTGCAGCCGGAAATTATGGAGGCTATTACACGATCTCGTCTCCGGGTTCTGCAAAGAAGGTTATAACCGTTGGGGCAACGGATAAAACTGATCAGATCGCACCTTTTAGCAGTAGAGGTCCAACTCTTGATTATAGAGTCAAGCCGGAGGTAGTTGCACCGGGAGTTGAAATAGAGGCTGCGAATTATCAGGGAGGAACTGCAGTGATGAGTGGAACGAGCATGGCAACGCCCCATGTTTCCGGGCTTGCAGCGCTGCTCAAGCAGGCAAGAAACGTGGATCCGGAGACTGTTAAGAACATTATAGCGAGCACGTCAGTCTTGCTTGATTACGATGTCTTTACACAGGGTGCGGGTAGAATAAATGCTCTTGCTGCAATAAATACCGAGCTAATTGCCGAGCCAGCTGTTGTTAGCTTGGGAGTTGCGAATCAAAAGAACTTCACGATCTCATTTAGAAATCTGAACAGCTCCGCAGATATACCGATCTCGATAATTGCGAACTCGAACTGCAACGTCTGGCTTAACAGAACAGAGCTTTTAATCAAAGCAGATTCAAAGGCGGAAGTCGAGGTCGGCGTTACCGCTGAAGATCAGAGATTCTGTAGTGGTATAATAGTTACGAACTACACGGTCAATGGTTCAGATGTTCACGCAGTTTTCGGAATGGTTGTTCCTGTAAGCGAGGAAATAGATAGCTGTAGGGAAATAACCCAACCCGGATACTACAGGCTTAATCAAAGCATTTCAGGGCTTTTAAGCGATCAGTATTACTGCATAGGAA
The DNA here is from genome assembly GCA_030055595.1 of Archaeoglobales archaeon. Lineage (GTDB taxonomy): Archaea > Halobacteriota > Archaeoglobi > Archaeoglobales > Archaeoglobaceae > WYZ-LMO2. Next base: position 14,386 of record JASFYH010000003.1, read on the forward strand.
TATTTGCGAATGACGTTGTTTTAGACGGACAGGGATTTTCGATTACAGGCGATCAGAGTGGAGAGGGAACTGGAATTCTCGTTCAGGCTAACAACGTTACGATAAAGAATGTTGTCGTTTCTGGGTATATACATCCTTTAGGTCTTTATTTATGTGGCATCGGAATCGTTCTCCACTCTTCCAGTAACACCAAAATAGAGAACAGCACAATCTCCGGCAATTGTGGAAGCATTGTTCTAGCATATTCAAGTGACAATCTCATAGAGAACAACACGATCTCAGAAAATGAGTGTGGCATCGGTTTCGAGGCGTATTCTAGCAACAACATCATAGCTAACAATATTATCTCGAACAATGGAGAGGGAATCGATCTCGGGGATTCCAGCAACAACACCATAGAGAACAACACAATTTCGAACAATCAGTTTGGAATCGTTCTCGACTCTTCCAGCAACAACATCATAGCTAACAATATTATCTCGAACAACAATGAGGCTGGAATCCTTCTCTGGGTTTCCAGCGACAACACCATAGAGAACAACACGATCTCGAACAATGGGGTTGGAATCAATCTCTGGGGACTCGATCTCGGATCTTCCAGCAACAACATCATAGCTAACAATATTATCTCGAACAATGGAGAGGGAATCGATCTCTGGGATTCCAGCAACAACAACACCATAGCTAACAATACAATCTCGAACAATGAGGTTGGAATCTATCTCTGGGCTTCCAGCAACAACCTCATCTACAACAACCTTTTCAACAACGAGAACAACTTTGAGATATATGACTCAACAAGCACATGGAACACAACTCTACAGCAAGGAACAAACATCCTTGGCGGAAACTGGCTTGGCGGTAATGCCTGGCTTAATCCAGATGGAACTGGCTATTCTCAGACCTGCGAAGACTCAGAAGAGCCAATAGGGATCTGTGATCAGCCCTATGTGATCGATGAGAACAACATCGATTATCTACCGCTTTCCATTGCTCCAACACAACCAAAGCCAGATCTAATCGTTTCAGCGATCTCAATCGATCCAGAGCAACCAATCGTGAATCAATCAGTTACGATAAACGCAACAATAGCAAACATAGGCGAAGCAAACGCTGTAGCTTTTAACGTTAGCTTCTTTGTTAACGATAACTTGCTTGGAAAAGTTACGATCGAATCTCTGGAAGCCAATGGATTGACTTATGCAGAAATTAATTGGATTCCAGACTCGACTGGAAGCTACACGATAAAAGTGATTGCAGATCCTGATGACAATGTGCTTGAAAGCAATGAAAATAATAACGAGAACTCAACAACTGTGAAAGTTGTCGCTCCAGATCTAAGAGTTTCAGAGATAAAAATCCTCGTTGGCGAAGAAGAAGTTAGTGAGATAACACTTGGAGAAACTGCAAGGATAAACGCAACAATAGAAAACATCGGCAATGCAAATGCGGGAGCATTCAACGTTAGCTTCTATGCAAACAACGCCTTAATAGAAAAGGTAAGAATTGACGGTCTCAATGCAGATGGATCAGCGATTGCAAGCATTTCATGGACTCCAAGCTCAGCGGGAAGCTATGTTATAAGAGTGGTTACGGATTCGGAAAACGAAATTACCGAAAGCAATGAAGCGAACAACGAGAGCTCAGTAACTGTGAAAGTCGTTGCACCACCAACGCCTACACCAACACCAGAACCAACACCAACACCAGAACCAACTCCAACTCCAGAACCTACACCAACACCAACACCAGAACCAACTCCAACTCCAGAACCTACACCAACACCAACACCAGAACCTACACCACCAAAAACCACTCCACGCCCCATAGTCGGCGGTGGTGGCGGTGGAGGAGGTGGTGGAGGAGTAATCCCGGGAGTGCCGATCTACATTAGCGACTGGATAAGGCTAAGGTCGAACAACAGCACAGACTTCACAATGCCCCAGAGTGCCTTCTGGGAAACTAACGTCGTTGCTTTAATTCTGCTGAGCGATGAAAACGTAAACGCAAAGCTTAGAATAGAGAAGAAGAAAGAACTCCCGTCTGATATTCCCGCCCCATCGGGAGTTATTGCCTTGATCCTGAGCATAGATCCGACTTTGAGCACAAAGGCTAATTTAAGTGGCAGAATACAGTTCGGAATTCCAATCGAAGAGATCAAAGCCAAAGGCTTCGATCCAAACCTTGTTGCGGTAATTCTGCTCAAGTGGAACGGAAAGCAGTGGATCGAGTTGCCAACCAAATTCTTGAGCAGTGATGGAAAATACAATTACTATGAAGCAACAACTGAGAGCTTTAGTCTCTTTGCTGCAGTGCTAAAGCCTTCAGAGGCTCCAATACAGACAACACCGTCGATTTCAGTTGCAACGCCAGAGACTACACAACCAATTGCTACAACTCCAGCTGAGAAACCGTTCATTCCAGGCTTTGAGGCGATCTTTGCAATCGCAGGGCTCTTAGCGGTGGCTTATCTGATTAGAAGAAAGAATTAAATTTTAATTTTTTAATTTAGATTCAATATGAACCTTATAGGGCTTAAAGCAACAGCGAGACGACCAAAAATCAAAAATATAATTCTCAGCTCTGCTGACAGCTCCTTATATCAACTTCAACCACCGTCCCTCTCGGTTCGACCTCTTTAAAGATCTGCCCTTCGAATCTATAAACTTCTGCTCCAGTTAGCCAGCAGTCTGGTGAAAGCCCCGCTTTCATACAGGTCTGGCTTAGAAATTCTTCTGCGTCGAAGCCGAACTCTACTGCAACTTGAGGCAAAAGAAGTCCCGAAAAGTAGCCCTTTCTTACCATTAAGCCATGCTTACCGATCTCAACAAATTTTGGCAAATCTTTTGGCTTTGCATTGATTTTTTCTGGCTCAGTTAAGATCGTCACTTCTACAGTGATCTCATCCATCTCTGATCTCCGCACGGGCTCAAATCTTGGATCATCTACTGCTGCAGCTATTGCAGACTCAATGATTGCTTCGTCAAGCCTCTTTATTGGATAAGGAAATCCTATGCAACCCCTCAAATCGCTATTTTTGATCAGGGTTGTGAAAACTCCCCTTTTCTGAGCAAAGACACCTTCGAGTCGGTCTTTAATGACTTTATTCTTCTCTAAATACTCTTCTATAGCTCTTCTTGCGAACTTAACTGCCTTTTCGCCATCTTCAAGGCTGAGCTTCATAAAATAGAGAAGGATTTTTAAATTAATAACGTTGTTGCTTCATGATCCTCGGCGTTGACATCGGCGGAACTAACACCGACGTTGTCCTGCTCAAAAATGAAGACTTCGAAGTCATTGGAACCTTTAAAACGAGGGAATTCGATTTAAGCAAGATCGATGTTGATTACGAAGCCATTGGCATCGGAATTGCGGTCTGGTTCAAAAAGGGCAAACCAGTAGGAGCTCCAAACCTTGAAAGAATTCCAAAAATCGAGACTGATAAGCCGAGAATTGTTGAAAACGATGCAAAGTGTTTTGCCTATTATTCAGCAAAGGTAACGGGTAAGAATAACGTTCTCTCGCTCACCGTTGGAACTGGGATTGGAACTGGCATTGTATTGGGGGGTAAGCTTTACAAAGGCGACGGGCTTGCTGGTGAGCTCGGGCATTCTTATGTTGGTGGGCGAAGGAAATGCAAGTGCGGAGGCTATGGGCATCTTGAGTGCTATTTCGGGGGCTGGGCAATCAAAGATGTGAAGGAAAAGCTTGAAAATGAGGCGATCTATGACACTAAAGGCTTTAAACTGTTCTGTATTGCAATAGCGAATGCAATAATGCTTCTGAATCCAGAAATCGTCACTTTTGGCGGTAGAATTGGAGGAAGGCTGAATGAGCAAGTGATTTCAGAAGAAGTTTCAAAACTTATTCCCGAAGTGTTTAAACCTGAGTTCAGGGTTATAAAAGACGACTATGCGGTTGCAAAAGGCTCTGCATTGCTTGCAAAGGATCTGCTGAAGGTTTAGGGATTGCTACATTGCTCCTCCATTCATGTATGGCGTTGTGAACATAGCGGCTTTCAATACCCGTTTTCAGGGTTCAGGGATTGTTACCAAATACTGTTCCGCCGAGACCACCGAAGAGATAGTCTTTTGGCTTTTGATTGAGTTTGCAAATCTTCTGTGGATTTTGATTTCTAAAAGACTGTATAAAAGTCTTAAGTAGAAAATAAAAATTTCATTGAATTTAAAGCTGAAATCGGGATTTTTATAAAGCTTCACAGGCTCTTTGACTGCTACTTGGTGTTAAGTGGCAATTTGGTATTAAAAGGTAACAATATTTCCAAGATCTTAAAAACTTGTTCCGAACTACCTCTTTATAAACAAAGAAAACAACTAAAAATATGAGACTTTCAAAAACGTCTGTGGACGTCCACAAGAAAAAGGAAGAAAGGAGCACGGAGAAGGCTCAGATAAGGGGTTGGAAAAATATAAACAGAACGAAAAAAAGAATGACGATTTGGTTCAGCAATGAAGTCCACGACTGGCTCAAGAAAAACGTCTCAAATATCTCCGCTTTTGTAGAACAGTCCCTTAAAGCCATAAAATACCAAATTCAGCCCGACTTCATCCTCATTTCAAAAGAAAGCTGGGTCCGGAGGGATTTGAACCCTCGACCGCCCGGTTATGAGCCGGGCGCTCTGACCAGTCTAAGCTACGGACCCTTTTTAAGCAGTTGGAAAAATTGTATTTAAGAGTTTCGTTATCCGATTCCTTTTATCTCCACAACCTTCTGTGCTTCGTCCAATCTTACAATCCCGCCCAAAAAACTATTTATCACATATACGTTGCTTTTCTGATGATCCGTAATTTTAGTGGTTGAGTATTTAGTCCTTCCCTTCGCCAATGCCCCAAAGACCATGAGCTGATCAGCAAGATGAAAATCAAAAACTCCTTTGGCTGAGAACTCTCCATAAAAACTCTTGACAGCTTCAAAGCCAACTTCTTCAGCTCTTTTACCCTTCTCTCCAAGAGCACTTCCGCCCTTATAACCGCTCCAGATCGTTATTCCACTTCCTGTAGAGATCCCCTTAAGAACTTCAACTCTGATATCCGCATTCAATCCCTTTTCTCGCAAAAATCTAATTGCGGTCTCTTTTTGTCTTATTGCCACATGTTCAGGCAGATTCTGACAGTGACTTACACCTTCGATTCTACACTTGTTTTCGTTGAACTCCCTACCTTCAAGCTTTGAGGGGTCGATCTCAACAAGCACCCTACCGCCTCCTTTTGGATAATATCCTCTTGCCACAGTTTTTAAGCTCACAGAACAATTCATCTCTCTTAAAGCCTTTAGAGTTACATTAGCAAGGTAGTCAACCGTTGGTGACCATGCAACGTCAGTCCCACCGATTATTTCAAGTTTTGAGGGCATTTCAGCGATCAGAAGCGGTGGAAGGATCGTCTGAAGTATTAGAGTTATGCTTCCCGCGGTGCCTATATCGATCTTGTAGTCGCCACCTTTGATCAATTTCGGCTTGAAAACGATCCTCGTTGAGCCAAGCTTTAGTCCTTCGACTTCAGCCTCGCTTATGAGCTTCGCAACCTCTATACCCTTAAGATGCTGTGAAGCAAGTCCGGGATTTGGTCGATTCGATCTGATATTGAACACCTCAACAGCTTTACCAGTGATGCACGAAAGTGCTATCGCAGTTCTGAGAATTTGACCACCACCCTCTCCAAAGCTACCATCGATCCTGAGCATCAAAATCTGTTTCTCAATGGATTTAAAAATCCTAAATAGACTATGGGCATGCGGGAATACAAGATAAAAAAAGGCTATGAAGCGAGCAATAGCAGACTTGAAGAACTTCTGAGGAAATACTTTGGAGATTTCAGCTTTGAAGATGGCTACTATGTTGTGAGGGGCTTCGGGAGCATAGAAGAACTAAAAGCAAAGCTCGAGAAAAAGTCTTTGCTCATAGAAACCAAGACGAAAGTGATTGACAATGAGACCGCAGTTAAAACGCTAAAAACCTATAACCGCTTCCTCGAAGAATTTACTGGCTACACTGCAAAAGAGAGGCAAAAGATGCTCAAAAAAGAGGTTGAGGGCTGATCGATGAAAAATGCTCTCTTTTTAATTCTGGTTTATCTACTCACGCTTTTAATTTGTGGCTGTATTTCATTTGAGCTCAGTAAGGAGGAATATTGCAATAAAACTTGGCGTTGGGATCTGGACTGTGCCCTGAATGAGACTTTGAGTGAAAAAGAAGTTTCAAAAGTCTCAGAACTTGCTTTAAAGCTCAAGGGAAGAGATTGTATAGAGAGCTCATGGAACGTTCTCAAATGGGTTGAAGAGAATATCGAATATGACTCGCAAAAGGCTGAATTTCCGACTCCAATTATCATCCTTAAAGGAAGAGACGTGATGATCCAAAACTCCGAAAGATCCTACCAGACGCCTTTGGAAACCGTAAAACTCGGAAAGGGGATATGCGGAGACTATGCAATTCTTACTTCAGCACTGCTCATAAATTTAGATTGCAAACCTTATATTCTCAGATTTGAATTCAATAACGAGGAGACCGGACATCTCGCTACCGCAATTCTTCTGGATCAATACTATATCCTCGACCAAAACTTGCCCCCAATGGATCTCGGGAGCTACTACAAGAAGTGGGCGGTTGATCAGATCGAGATCACAAAAGTGCACATTTACGACAGGGGCGTCTTAGTTGGTGAGATCTCAGGAGATGAAATGCTCGAATTCGACTACAAGTTTTCAGATTCCGACTTAAAGGTGATAGAAAACCGAATAAAGGAGATGCTAACACATAGACTAATAGAGGATCCGAAAATTCCGGCAGGCTATTTTGAAGCCCTGATCATCAAGATCACGTTCCCGAATTATGTAGAATTCTACACAAAAGCCTTTTCGGAGAAAATTGCTGAAAATATTGCGGAAGAGATCCTTGAGAGTATAGAGAAGAGTGATAAAAAATGGAGAGCATTTTACATCGAGCTTAAAGTGAATTCGGGAGATTTAATAGTTGGAGTTCACCTTGGAAGATAAAGACCTACAAATTCGAATTTTTTGCTAACCAAAAGTCTCCGCTGCTCTACTTTTACCCCATAAGTGCCTGATAACCCATGTATTAAGCTAATTAATTTTGCTTGAATCTAACCTTCGAGAGATTAAAGCTTATCTATCTATCCGATATGATCTTTTTGTGATCTTTAACTTTCTCTCAGTGAACACCGCATGGAATAGAGAAAAAGTCATAGAATTTATAGATCGTTATGAGGTTGATGCGGTGTTTCTCGACCTACCTTCGTCATTTGAAGCTTATCTCGCTAAAAAAATTCTTCCACCCGCGGATGTTAGCTACGTTCAAGATCTTCGAGCTTCTGAGAGGTTGATTGACTTCTGCTGGAGTAAAAAAATACCTATCTACTGCTATCTTGACAATAAGATCTCAGAAGACCGAAAAGAGATCCAAGTCGATCTTGCAAGGATTGCATTAAGATCGAAGCTCACTGGAGTGATAAACGTCTTCGAATGGAAAAAGCTGATCTTCCGAGATCTACACCTTCGAGAGGTTTCAAGCGAGTATATAGCAATGCGAATACGCGAGAGGGCTAAGAATGTGAATGTGTGTATAAATATTCCCCCCGAAGTCGAGAGTTACCTTGAAAAAGAGGGATTTGAAATAAGAAAGATCTCAATTTACGATTTCAAAAGACCGATCGATAGACTCTACGAATTGGTATTGAGAGAAATGAGCGGTGAAGATGTGAATAACGAGCTTTATTTAGAGCTCATAAAAAAGCATTTAGCCTTCATAGACACTGTAGTAGAGGTAGGCTATGAAAACGCGTGCAAGTTCATCTGGCTATAGAGGCGTTCTGATCGACGAAAACGGTATTAGGCATGGCTCGATCTTCGAGGGTAGATTTGAGGAAAGCAGAAGCGAATACTCCGATTACATTTTTACTCCAACATTTTTCAATGCCCATACGCATTTAGGAGATGCAATTGGCAAGGATCCTCCTTTTCTCGATCTAAAGACTCTTGTAGCTCCGGGCGGATATAAGTTCAAGCTATTAACTTTAAACTCGCCTGAAGACCTCAGAAAAGCTGTGATCCATGAGATCGAGATTGCAAAGTCTTCAGGAACCCTATTTTTCTTGGATTTTCGAGAAGGTGGTATAGAGGGGTTGAAGGTTACAAAAGGAATCGAGGGCGTAATTACGCTTGGAAGACCCAATAGCTTAGAAGAATCTGAAAAGATCAATTGCAATGGTTTTGGTATGAGCAGTGTGAGAGATCATGATCTTGAGTTTCTATTTGAGCTCAGGAAAATTGCTAAAAAAAGAGGTCTGATTTTTGCCATTCACACTGGCGAAGCTGACTGTGAAGATGTTGAAAAAGCCTTGGAGCTTGAGCCAGACTTCTTAGTGCACATGAATTCCTGTCCAGAGCTAATAAAACCCTTCATCGAGGAGGAGATCCCTATCGTTTCCTGCATCAGATCGAATGCGTTTTTCGGATTACTAAACCCGAAAGCTTACACAATTCTCTCGGAATACGAAAACTGGCTTCTTGGCACCGACAATGCCATGCTTTTCAATCCTTCAATGCTTGACGAAATGAAGTTTGCCTCTCTGATCTTAAGGAAAGACTTTGAAATATTCAAGGCGGGGATAAGAGGATCTAAATTATTCAATCAAAGAAATGGTTACGTGGTTTTTCATAGGCGAAGGAATTTAAAGAACTCAAAAAATCTTGTTTCGAGCCTCGTAAGAAGGGCAACCGCGGAGGATATAGAGTGCGTTCTATTTTAGCAAATCGAAAAATTTATATACTATAACTTACTAACACTAAGTTAGTAACGGTGATTGAATGAACGTGCTCGATGCAATCGGAAATGAAAGCAGAAGGAGGATCCTTGAACTGCTTGCAAAGAAGCCATGCTACGTCAGTGAGATTTCATACTACTTAGGAATGGCTCCAAAGCTTGTTATAGAGCACTTAGAGAGGCTCGAGAGTGCTGGGCTGATCAAGAGCGTCGAAGACGGCAGAAGGAGATACTACTATATCGCCACAAACTTACGCATAGAGATCACGATCTCGCCTCACAACTTTGAGATCAGTCTAAAGAGGGGCGAAGAGAACATTGATCCCGTGAAGATCATTGAGGAAGTAGAAGAAATACTTCGGACAATGAACTCAGCGGGAGATTCTCTGACTGAGATCTACAGAACCATGAAAATTGCTGAAGAAGTCCGTAGAAGATTCTCAGCGATTCAGAGTGCACTGACAAGGAGGATGGATGAGATGATCGAGGAACTGCTCGACGAGGTTGAAAGAGTTGCAAAAGACGACCTTGAGCGCTTAGTGTTACTTGGAATAGCAAAAGGGTTAAGAAAATCTGTAGAAATAGCTGAGTGCTTTAGAATCCCGTATAAAGATGTGGAAGAGATCCTCGAATCTCTGAAGAGAAGGGGGATCGTCAGGAGTGAGTCTATAGATGGAGAAATTATTTGGGCTATAGGGTGATGATTATGAAAGACGAGATCACGTTAAGGGTTGCGGAAGCATATTATAGGGACGTAGGAAGGGGAATTGCGAGGATAGATCCGGAAGTAATGGCTAAACTTGGAATTCAGAGTGGGGACATAATAGAGGTTATTGGTAAGGACAGTGTTCCAGCGATTGCATGGCCGAGCTATCCAGAAGACAGGGGAAAGGGTATAATAAGGATCGATGGCAATCTCAGAAGCAGTGCGGGAATTGGAATTGACGACAAGGTAAAGGTCAGAAAAGTCGAGGCAAAGCCTGCAGAGAAGATTACACTTGCACCCACCGAACCTGTTAGGATCACTGGTGGAGAAAATTATCTTCTCAGACTTCTTGAGGGCAGACCAATCGTTAGGGGTCAAAAGGTTAGGGTGGAGATCTTTGGTTACACTCTCACTTTCATCATAGTCGCCACAAAGCCGACAGGTGTTGTTGTAGTCAACAGAAATACAGAAGTCGAATTGCGAGAAAAACCCGCAGAAGAGGAGAAGAGAGCGGTTCCCAATGTTACCTACGAGGACATCGGCGGACTAAAGAGAGAGCTTGGACTTGTGAGAGAAATGATAGAACTCCCGCTGAAGCATCCTGAATTGTTCCAGCGTCTTGGAATTGAACCGCCAAAAGGAGTGCTTCTTCATGGTCCTCCCGGCACGGGAAAAACGCTCATAGCGAAGGCGGTTGCTAACGAGGTGGATGCACACTTCATAAGCATCAGCGGTCCAGAGATCATGAGCAAGTTCTATGGCGAGAGCGAGCAAAGGCTTAGAGAGATCTTTGAAGAGGCGAAGCAGAATGCACCGAGTATAATATTCATCGACGAGATTGACTCAATAGCACCGAAGAGAGAAGAAGTAACTGGAGAAGTTGAAAGAAGGGTCGTTGCTCAGCTTTTGGCTTTGATGGACGGACTCGAGTCAAGGGGACAGGTGATCGTGATCGCAGCTACCAACAGACCAGACGCAATAGACCCCGCTTTACGCAGACCCGGAAGGTTTGACAGAGAGATCGAGATCGGTGTTCCAGACAGAGAGGGTAGAAAAGAGATCCTTGAGATCCACACGAGAAAAATGCCCTTAGCTGAGGACGTGAATATCGAAGAGTTTGCTGAGTTAACCAACGGCTTTGTTGGTGCAGATCTTGAAGCTTTATGCAAAGAGGCTGCGATGCACGCACTTCGAAGAGTTTTGCCAGAGATCGACATTGAAAAGGAGATACCCACTGAGATCATAGAGAATCTAAAGGTCACAAGAGACGACTTCATGTCCGCGTTGAAGAATGTTGAGCCCTCAGCGATGAGAGAAGTGCTTGTCGAGATCCCAAAGGTGAAATGGGAAGACATTGGTGGTCTTGAAAAGGCTAAGCAGGAATTAAAAGAGGCGGTTGAGTGGCCATTGAAGTATCCCGAAGTTTTCAGAACTACGAACATAAAACCGCCAAAGGGCATTCTGCTCTACGGTCCTCCGGGCACAGGAAAGACTTTACTCGCTAAAGCGGTTGCTAACGAGAGCAATGCAAACTTTATAAGCGTCAAGGGACCAGAATTGTTGAGCAAGTGGGTTGGAGAGAGCGAGAAACACGTCAGGGACATGTTCAAAAAGGCTCGACAAGTTGCCCCAGCGATCATATTCTTTGACGAGATCGATAGCTTAGCACCGAGAAGAGGAGGCATCGGAGATTCGCATGTCACTGAAAGAGTAGTAAGCCAACTACTTACAGAACTCGATGGACTTGAAGAACTCAGAGAAGTTGTTGTGATCGCAGCTACAAACCGCCCTGACTTAGTGGATCCCGCATTGCTAAGACCGGGCAGAATTGAAAGGCATGTTTACATTCCACCGCCCGACAAAGAGGCAAGAAAGGAGATCTTCAAGATCCACTTGAGAAACAAGCCATTGGCAGAAGATGTTAAAATCGAAGAGCTTGCAGAAAAGACTGAGGGTTACAGCGGTGCGGACATCGAAGCAATTTGCAGAGAAGCGGGAATGCTTGCGATAAGAGAAGCTTTAAAGTCCGGAGTTAGCAGAGAAGAGGCGAAGGAGATTGCAAAGAAGATCAAGATCACGAAGAAGCATTTTGAGGAGGCTATGAAGAAGGTAAAGCCAAGTTTAACCCAAGAGGATTTGAAGAAGTATGAGTTAATGTTAAAAGATTTCCAGAAAATGTATGCTTAAGGAGGTGGTAGTTTATGGTTTGGAAGAGGAGAAGGAAAGATCGAGAAGAGGATGACTTCGAGGACATTTGGGACTGGGATCCATTCAGGGACTTCGACGAGATCTTCAGAAGGATGATGAGAGACATCGAAAGCGCCTTTAGATTTGGAGAGCTCGGAGAGACTAAGCCGATCGTCAGGGGTTTCTCGATCAGAATTGGTCCTGACGGCAAGCCCGAGATCAGGGAATTTGGCACTAAGCCTTTGATCAAGGAGACTGGCATCGAAGAGAGAAAGCCATTGGTTGATGTAATCGAGACTGACAACGAAGTCCAAGTAATTGCAGAGATGCCCGGAGTTAGAAAAGAAGACATTGAGCTAAAGGCTACCGAGAGAAGCCTTGAAATTAGAGCGGAAGGAGAAAACAGAAAGTATCATGAGACTGTAAGCCTGCCAGTCGAAGTAGATCCAGACTCATCCAAGGCGAGGTATAACAACGGCGTCCTCGAAGTCACTCTCACTAAGAAAGCGGGAGGAGGAAAGAAGATCAAAGTCGAATAAATTTTTATTTTTTTATTGCTTAAGCAAACCCAGATCTTTTAAGACCTTTTTTAGCTTTTCCGTCTTTTCAGCGCTGAGCTCAACCAGCGGAAGCCTTGGCTTTCCAGCTGGCAGTCCAATTAGCTCCATTGCTTTCTTCACTGGGATCGGATTTGTGTCAATGAAAAGTGCGTCGAAAAGCGGAGAGAGTTTGTGATGAACCTCAATAGCCTTTGCAATATTTCCACTCTCAAAGGCATTACATAATTCTTTCATCAAATGCGGTGCAACGTTCGCAGCGACGCTTACAACTCCCTTACCGCCAATCGCAAGAATTGGAAGCGTTAGAAAATCATCGCCCGAGAGCACAACAAAATCCTTCTTTTTTACAAGCCTTATTATATCTGAAACTTGCTTCAGATTCCCGCTTGCTTCTTTAACGCCTACGATGTTGTCTATTTCAGCAAGTTTAGCCATCAACTGCGGAGAAACGTTTATTCCAGTTCTGCCGGGAATGTTGTAAACGATCAGCGGTATTGAAACTTCCTTGGCAACCGCTTTGTAGTGCTCAAGCAATCCCGCATCGTTTGGCTTGTTGTAGTAAGGCGTTACAAGCATCGCAGCCTCTGCACCCACCTTCTCGACCTCTTTGGTAAGCCAGATCGCTTCTTTGGTCGAATTAGAACCTGAACCACCGATCACCGGTAACTTTGAAGTCTCCGCAACAAATCGAATTACTTCGACATGCTCCTCGTAGCCAAGTGTTGAGGCTTCTCCAGTGGTTCCGCAGGGCACAAAGGCATCAACGTGCTTCTCCATGTAGTCAAGATCCTTGGCTAAGCCTTCATAGTCGACGCTGAGATCTTCCTTGAAAGGAGTTATTAGCGCTGGGATTACGCCTTTAAACATTAGGATCCCTTCATCCCACGGTTTACCTTTCTTGTAATATACCCAGCAACTCTGTTGCGAATAGTTTTGCTTCTTATGGTCGTTAGCTGTGATACGAGCTTCTTATTCTCGTCAAAGTTCGATGTGAAAGTCTCTGGATACTTCTTGAGCAGTTCGCTTGCTATCACCTTTATGTAGGCAGGCTTTACCGTTCCCATGCACTCAGTAGTGGTGTGATATTTAAAACTTTATCCACTCCGAATTTCTCAAGTGCGCATGAATAAAAGGAAATTATTAATAAACCATTTTACACTTTTGTCATGCCTAAAAGGATCTTTGAAAATTCGACTGTTCTGTTGATACCTCCCGCATTTTATTTCGTTTTCAGAGCGATTTTAGACCCGAAAAACGTCTTTAACTATCCTGGAGACTACTGCGTTCATGCGGTTCTATACTTCTTGTCTTTCCTTGTCTTCCCCGCTTTCTATCTTAGGCTTAAAAATCAAAAACTCGGCTTATTTTGTAGTAAAAAATCATTTCTTGCAGGCTTATTCGCCTACATTCCCTTCCTACCGTTTTTCTTATTCCTTTTCGGTCCTGTTCTTGGGGCAACTGGCAAGGGAATTGAGTTGCTCATACTCCTGATTCTGATGTGCCTAAATGTTTCTGCAGTGGATTTTTACGTTTGGCGTGTATGGCAGGCAAATTTCAATAAATTTGCTGGCTTTGCGGTCTGGCTGATCGTTCACATTCCAGAATCAATTTTCCTTGCTCAATACGGAATCCCAAAGGTCTTATTTTTTATGATAACCACTGGAGTTGTTTTTTCAGAAGTTTACGATAAAACGAGATGCGTTGGCGGTTTAATGGCGGGGCATGTGGCGATAAACGTTGGAATGGCTTTGGTCAGAGGGGAGTGGTGGTAGTAAGCCCCCTTCTGTTCCGACGGCATCAGTCTCAGCGGACTTGCCTTGCACCCGGTGGCGGGCGAGAATTTCAACCAGCAAGGGTGATCTCTGCCCTTCGGCTTCATCGCATTTCCCCCTGCCGGGGTTTTTCTGTTCCTGCCCGATCTCCTCTCGGAGATGCTCCTTGCGGAGCCCACCTTCACGGGTGGGGGGACTTTCCTCCTTTCGGTAAGCCGTCCACCACCGCTCCCCATAGTTGTAGTTGCAAAGGCATAAAATCTTTAAGGCGAGAGTAGTAGCAAGGCAAAGGTGAGGCGATGATCTTTCAGGGAAGGAGTAGAAGGAAGGCTACTGGAGGATTTTACAGGGCACACAGGAAGAAAAGAAAATACGAACTTGGTGGAGAGCAAGTGCTGACGACGATTGGTGATAGGAAAGCGAAGAAGGAGAGAATGATGGGGGGAAGCTACAAGCTAAAATTGTTTGCGGATAAATACGCAAACGTTTACGATCCCGCTCAGAAGAAAGTCATAAAGGTTGCGATCAAAAGCGTAGTCGAGAATCCCGCCCACGTTCACTACGTAAGGCATGGAGTCATTACAAAAGGAGCCATAATACAAACCGAAATCGGAAAGGCAAAGGTTACAAACCGTCCCAGCCAAGAAGGAATTATAAATGCGGTTTTAATAGAGAAAACATAGGGGGCGCCAAAAAAATCACAGTTGCATCGGCGGCGGGATCGATGCCAACGTTATAGCGACGCCCCTAAGATCGTAGTTTCTTTAAATTAATAAACCTTTCGGGCAAGCATTTCGGAATGCTATAATTTTTATAAAAGCTCGAAAGTTAAGCCAATATCTGCTAAAAGCTTCTTGCTGAACTAAAGTGTTTACAAGGTCTTTATCCGGTAGCTGAAGCGAATTTAATGGATTTCAATTACAGCAGCCTGTGGGGATTTGGATTTCGTGAGAGCTAAGAGCTAATCCCAAATATAAAAATTGGAAATTTATTGTGGCTTGCTCACAAGTTCGGTCTTAGACAAAACCTTGCCCTCTCTCGAATGCGGATTCCTGAATAACTTATCTCCATATTTCTCGATCTCTCTTGCCTCATCAGCAAGCTTCGCTGCTATGTGCATCATTTCATGTGCTGAGGCTACCAAGGGAACATAGACGTTGTAGTCCTTCTCAACGAAGCATCCACGAACGTTAATGTCCGCAACCTTCTCTGCAATGAAGTATGCCGCCATAGCCTTAGCCTTTGCATATGGATTGCTGAACTTGCCCGCTTCAACCGCCTTCTCTGCAGTAACGATGATCTGTGGCAATTCTGGCTTCTTTCCCGCCTTGAGATCTTCAATAACCTTGTCTATTGCCTCCTGAACAACTCTCAAAGCTCCAGTTGCAGCAAGAACTTTGAGAACGTCCGCATTAAAGAGTGCCATCTCACTTGGATCCAAGAATTCCCTCCTCGCACCGATCATCGAGTCCGCATTAAGGAAGATGTAGCCAAATCCCTTCTCTTTCAGCTCATCCTTTGCCTTCTTAGCGGGAGCATCGCTTATCACTATAACTGGCTTCCCGGCAAATGCTTCTCTTGCAGCCTTTGGTCCTGGCAAAGCTGCATTTGGCGATGCAACAATGATCAGATCAGGATTGAACTCCTTAAGCTTTTCCGCGACAACCGCTTCTTCTGGTTGCATTTTTGCACCGCTTGTTACGACACGAACTTCGATGTCTTCTCTGTCCGCCCTTTCGTCAAGCAAATATTCGAGAATTACTGCGGTGCCAATCGCACCCATCTTCAAAACTCCTACCTTCACCTTGCTCATAGCACAAGAAATGAGTAAGGCGTATTTAATACTTCTCATTCTTTGCAAATTAAAAATCTTGCAAGCTCTTCTTTAAGAACCCCATTATAATCCTGAATCCTCCCCACGAATTCTTCAATACTCGGATCAAACTGCAGACACTCAACCCTTATATCGAATTCCTCTCCAAGTTCTTTTACAGGTTCAAGCTCTCCAAATGGATAAATTCGCCCATTGGTGGTATTTAAGAAACTCATGTTTGCCAAAATCATCTTGGGCTTCAATCCCAAGTCGAACAAGTAATCAAGCATGTGCTTTACAATCTTCAAGGACAGTTTCGAAGGCAACGTTACCAAATAGATCTCAGGATCCAAAACTCTGCTAAGCGTTAGAAGCTCTTCTCCCATCCCCGGAGGTGTGTCGATAACAACCAGATCTTCTTTAACATTTGCAAGTCCTAACAAGGACTCAACAACGTTTCCCTCATCTTTTCCGGGCAAAACAACGTAGTGATCGCCAACAAGACCTCCAATGCTGTAAATCGACAGGTTGCTGACTAAAAATGGCTCAATTCCCTCTTTGCTCACTTCATGCAGTTTATTGATCCCAAAAAGCTTTAAAGTTGAGTTTCCATAAATGTCGAGGTCAATTAAAGCGGTTTTCTGCCTTTCACTCAGATTAAGTGCAATTAATGACGCAATTGTGCTCTTTCCAACCCCTCCTTTTGCACTCATTACCGCAATGACCTTCTTTGCCTTAAATCTACTCTTAGCCATCTCGAGTATCGGGTTCATATCTCGACCGCCTCCACCTTTATCGAGGAATCGACTTCAAAGTCGTGCGAGGAACACTTCGGACACTTTGCGAATGTTGTAATTAGAGCGGGGACCACGTGGAGTGGATTTTCTTCTCCAAAGTCTCTTAAAATCGGTTCAAGCTGAGATCTTATGTCTTTGAGCGTAAATTTGTTTCCGCAAGCCCTACAGCTGAAGTTCTGATCCCTTACAATCACTTCAAGTTCCGCATCCGCAATCTTAGAGTCCTTCTTGATCACATTGAAGGCTTCCCGCAGAATTTCAACTTCGAGCATCGATAGTGAGGGAATTGACAGCAAAACTTTCTTAACTTTAGCATTTCTTTCGAGTGCCCACTTCTCAACACTGCTCACCACTGACATAGCTATAGCCCATTCGTGCATGAAATTGCGAAGCTTTGGGGGTATTTAAAAAGTTCGAGACGTGCGAAGATTATAAGTTAGTTATTACTTTTTATGTTTCAAATGCGAGAACTTTAAAAAGCCAATTTTTCGTAATCTATTTATATTCTCGTGTTTTCCGCAAACCATAGCCTTAGAGGGTGGTAGCTTTGATGGGAAAAAAGATTAAAAAGGAGAATTTGAAAAAGCTGTTCGATGATATAAGCAAGGAATACAGAGTCATTGCCCCCGTAAAAAGAAAAGACGACTACGTGCTAATGGAAGTCAAAGATTTCAGCGAAGTTGCATTGGACTATCCAACAACAGTTCTACCGCCAAAGAAATTCATAATGCCCTACAAAGAGCCAATTTTTGCTTTGGATGGCGGAGAATTTAAAGAAATCATCCCAGAAGAAAAGATAGCATTCTTTGGATTGCACATGTGCGACGTAAACGCCATCGGGAGACTTGACTTGGTTTTCTGGAACGATCCATATTACAAGGCAAGGCGTGAGAAAATGCTCGTCGTAGGAATTTCGTGCAAGCCAATCGAGACTTGCTTCTGCAAGTCAACTGGAGCAAATGTGCTAACCAACGCATGTGATCTTTTCCTTAAAGCTGATGGGGACAGCTACGTAGGATTTTCGATGACTGAAAAGGGCAGAAAACTTCTTTCACAGCTCTACTTTGGTCCTGAGACTGTCGATGTGAAAGAAGTTAAGATCGATTACGATGAAAAGTTGCACCTCGATGTCTATGCTATCGGCAAGAAGATCCTCGAAGACTACAACAATCCCGTATGGGAAGAAACTGCTAAGAAATGCTTGGCTTGCACGAACTGCACTCTCGTTTGTCCACTATGCTACTGCTTCGATGTTATAGACGAGACTTTCGTTGTGCCGAATGAAGGACAAAGAGTGCGTTGCTGGGACTCATGTTTACTGCTGAGCTTCGCAAGAGTTGCGGGAGGGCATAATTTCAGAAAAGACTTGAAGGCAAGATACAGAAATGTTTACACTCACAAATTCAAGACATTCGTTGACGAGTTTGGAGTGCCAAGCTGTGTTGGCTGTGGAAGGTGTATAACCTTCTGTCCAGCAGACATAGACATGAGAGAGACGCTATCTAAGTTAGGAGGTGCTTAAAATGGAGAACATATACAAGCCGTTTAAGAGCAAGATTTTGAAGGTAACGGAGCAAACTTGTGACACCAAGGTCTTCAGACTTGAAGTAAAGGACTTCAAATACTCTCCTGGGCAATTTGTTGAGCTTTCAATTCCCGGAGTTGGCGAGGCTCCGATTTCGATAACATCGAGCCCGCATGAAGAGGGATACATTGATCTATGCGTCAGGAGAATTGGAACAGTCACAAATGCACTCCACAGAATGAAAGCGGGTGATTACGTCTGGATTCGCGGTCCCTACGGCGTTGGATTCCCATTTGAGACAATAAAGGGCAAAGACATCGTTTACGTCGCTGGAGGTATAGGAATGGCTCCGCTAAGGAGCTCGCTTAACTATGTGCTCCACCACAAGAAGGAATTTGGCAAAATCACAGTGCTCTACGGTGCAAGAACCCCCGCAGATCTGCTTTACAAAGAAGAATTTGATAGATGGGCTAAGGAGTGCAATTTCCTCGTGACTGTTGACTCTGACAAGCTTCCAGACGGAAAGCCGAGTGGCTGGAAGGGAAACATTGGAGTTGTTACAACGCTTTTCGCAAAGCTAAACTACTCGATAAAGGATGCAATTGGAATCGTCTGTGGACCACCAGTGATGTATAAGTTCGTCATTCAGGAATTCAGAAAGGCGGGAATGCCCGATTCCTCGATCTACATATCTCTCGAGAGACACATGAAGTGCGGAGTGGGCAAATGCCAGCACTGTCAGATCAACAACCGCTACGTTTGCCTCGATGGACCCGTGTTCAACTATGCAGATGCGAAACAGTTGCCTGAGTCGATATGAGGTGGTTTGAATGAAACCGAAGGTTGCGATTTTCGATCTAACGGATTGTGAAGGTTGCGAAGTTCAGATCGTGAACTCTAAGTTCATAGACAGAGTTCTTGGAGGGGTTGAGTTTGTTCACTTCCGCCTTGGGCAAAGAGTGAATAGATGGGACAATTTCGATGTTGCCTTCATTGAAGGCGCGGTGATCACAAGCCATGAGCTTGAGCTTGTTAAGAAGATCAGAGAGCACAGCAAACTCGTCATAGCTTTGGGAAGCTGTGCGTGCTTTGGTGGAATTGCAGCGATAACGAACTTCATGGATAGAGAAGAGGCAAAGAAATACGTGTATGGCGAGAATGCGGACAAGATCGAGACTCTATACATCAAGCCACTGCCAGAGATCATCAAAGTCGACTTCATGATCCGTGGCTGTCCGATTGTGCCTGAGGACTTCGAAAGAGTTGTTAGCGATCTATTTGCAGGCAGAATTCCGAGGGAGCACACACGCCCAGTCTGCATGGACTGCAAGAGCAAAGGAAATCCATGCCAGTTGCTAAAAGGCGTTGCTTGTGCGGGACCAGTAGCCTATGGTGGTTGCGGAGCACCATGCCCCTCTGCTGGAGTGCCCTGCGACGGTTGTAGGGGACCACTTGAGGATCCCCAGACCACTGCGGAGCTTGAACTTTTGAAGAAGATCGCCTCAAAAGACGACATCATAAGGCTCTTCAGGAAATTTGCCCCAATGGCTCCAATCTTTAAAGAAATAGGAGGTGGAAAACTATGATCTACGATGAATACGTAACGCAGATCGAAGGTCATGGAAGAATATACTTCGAGATCAAAGATGGCAAGGTTGTCGAAGCTCGTCTTGAGATCCACGAAGGTTCAAGGCTTTTCGAGAGCTTCCTTAGAGGAAGAAGGGCGGATGAAGTCCCGCAGATGTCCTCAAGGATCTGCGGAGTGTGCCCTGTTCCGCACAACATGGCTGCAATTCAGGCTTTGGAAAATGCAATGGGCATCGAGGCTTCGGAACAGGTAAAGATGCTAAGGAGATTCATGCTCTCGTCGCAGATGGTGCAGGATCATGCTCTACATCTCTACGTCCTCGCTGCAGCGGACTACTTGAACGTCAACGGCGTTGCGGACGTTTACGCAAAGTATCCAGAAGCGGTGAAGAGGTGCATAAGAATAAGAACTGTTGGCAACCGTGGCATTGAGCTTGTAGGCGGTAGAGCGGTTCATCCGGTTAACTCGATTCCTGGCGGTTTCGCAAAGTTGCCAACGAAGGCAGACATGGAGAAAATTGCTAAGGACTTCAAGAGCATAATGAACGACTGCATAGAGACCTTCAACCTGTTTGCAAGCCTTAAGTATCCTGAATTCGAGAGAGCTACTGAGTATCTTGCAATCGACGACGGAAAGCACTTCCCAGTTTATGCTGGAAAACTTGTGACAAACAAGGGAGTGAATGCGGAAGCCAAGGACTATAGAAAGCATATTAAAGAAGAGTTCAAGCCATACTCGAACACGAAGTTCTGCACGATCAACGGACATGGCTTCCATGTCGGAGCTATTGCAAGGGTTAACCTCTTCAAGGATCGACTGAATCCCACTGCCAAGGAATTGCTTAAGAGCAGTCCAATAAAATTCCCAAGCGATAATCCGTTCCACAACAACCTTGCTCAGGCACTCGAAATGGTTCACTACTGCGAAGAGGCTATAAAGATCGCTGAAGAGCTTGCGGTGAAACTTAAGGACGAAGAGAGACCAAAGCAGACAAAGGCTGGAACTGGCGTTGGTGTTGTTGAGGCTCCAAGGGGGACGCTGATCCATGAATACACCGTCGACAATAACGGCATTGTGCGTGACGCTAACCTGATCATTCCGACGGGAATGAACACTACGAATATCGAAGAGGATCTATACGCATTGCTTACCGCAAACGTTAACAAGCCGAAAGAAGAGCTTAAGTGGCTTGCTTGCCAGCTGTTCAGAGCCTACGATCCGTGTTTGTCTTGTTCGACGCATTAAAATTAAAAATTATTTTTTAATCTCTCATTACTAAGACGTTTTCAGGCTTTCCAGCGGGAAGAGTGTAATTGGGCGGGAATATTCCTAATTTTTGTGCCTCTTTTACTAACCAATCCCTGTGGTCTGGATGTGCTATTTTAATCAAGGCAATAGCTCTTTCTCTAATTGGAGATCCTCTTAGATATGCAACTCCCCATTCCGTAGCTATGTATTGCACAATAGTTCTCGGGACTGTTACAGCTGAACCCGCGGGAAGAACAGGCACGACCCTTGAGACTCCATTATAAGTAGAATAGAGCGCTAATACACTTTTACCCATTCGATCTCTACTAAATAGGCAACCCATTGCAAAGTCTAACTGTCCACCCGTTCCACTGACCTGAAACAGCTTTCCTTCTGGAGAGATCAGCCCTACCTGTTCAGAATTGGCCTGCCCCATCAGATCAACCTGCATGGTTTGATTTAAAGAGAACATCTTCGGTTGCTGTGCTATTATGAAGGGATCATTTGTGTAGTCCACGGGATATATAGCAAAACCTGGGTTTCTGTCAAGTTTTTCGTATAGTTTTTTTGTGCCAATGCAGAAAGTAAATACACTCTTTCCTCTGTCAAGCTTTTTACAGGCATTCGTTATTATGCCCTCTTCAATTAGCTCAACCGCTCCCTCGCTAACCATTTCAGTGTGCAATCCAAGATCTTTGAAGTCTGAATCTCTTAAAATTCTCATAATCGTGTCTGGTAGTCCCCCTATTCCCACTTGCAGAGTTGAACCATCACTAATTAAACCCGCTTCTATGATATTTTCTGCGATCATCTTGTCTTCTCTGCTTGGGGGTGGAAGTGAAGAAAGCGACGGGACGGGAAATTCGTGATCTTCAACAATGTAGTCAACATCCGAGATATGTATGCACTCATCAGATCCTCCGTAGATCCAAGGCATTTCTTTCTTTACGATCACCACGACTTTTTTAGCTGATTCTGAGAAAGCCTTCAAATGAGAGCACGTTAAACCAAAATTGAAATAGCCGTTCTTGTCCATTTGTGTTGTGACCAAGAATGCAAGATCGATCTTCCCTTTTTCGCACTCCCTAACAATTCTGGGGGAGTCGTGATACAATCTCGGAAGATAGACTCCTACTCCCAGCTTTTTAGTGTAAATCCTGCTTGAAGCATAAATAAAACCGCTTCTCCACTTGAAAACTTCTAAATTCGGATCCACTTCCAAGAACTTATATGGAACAAAGTCGATAAAAGTCCCGATTGACACGTTTTCAAGCTCTTGTTTCCTCCGAGCCAAATACTTGTCGATTATTTGTGCGAAATTTACAGCACCGCCCATCTCAATTCTCATTCCACTTTCGACGAGCTTTACCGCCTCTTCAGGGCTGATCAATTTATGGGAATATTCTTCCAAATACCCCATCACTTTCACCTCATCTTTGGGGAATGTAGAAGGATTTATTTAAATTTTTGCATATAGTATGCAAAAAAACATCATCATTATCGTTAAGTATATATACTCCCTTTGCTATTTTCTACGGGTGATTGGATGGAGCGGAAAATTACACTATTACTGTTAAGCATTTTAGCGGTTGCAATAGTAGCAACATTATCGGGATGTGTAAGTGAAGAAGGGCAGAAAACTCCTTCACCAACTACACAAACCACTCCTACGCCCCAATTGAGCCCAATAACGATTCGTATTAAAAGTGGACCTACCGGAACAACTTGGTATGCCCAAGCTTCCGCAATTGCGGGAATACTGAGCAGAGAGATCCCGGGTAGTAGCGCTACGGTAGAGACCGGATCAGCGATCTCCAACATTGTTCTGGTAGAAGAAGGAAAGACAGACGTTGCCTTTACTTTTATCTGCCTACTTCCCGCAGCAACTCGTGGGGAGATTATAAGCGGTGATTACTTCAAGAAACCGACAGAAAACGTAAGCGTTCTGCTTTATACAACGAGAGCTGCTTATGTTCTAATAACAACCGCAGATAAGGGTTGGAGCACAGTAGAAGACATTAAAGGCAAGTCAATAAGGTATGTAACTTATCCTCCAGGATTTGTTGCAAGATATATGACCGATGAGATCTTACAAGCCCACGGAATAACCTTAAAAGACATTGAGAGCTGGGGAGGAAACATAATAGTTGTTAACAGATATGACGATGCGGTTGATCTTCTTGCGAAAGGTCAAGCAGACGTTATCGCATACACTGCTGCGACATTTGGACAAAGCCCGGCATTAGTTGAGTTAGAAGCTCAGAAGAAATTTGTCTTCTTAGAGCCGACAGAAGCGGGAATTCAAAAAATAGTTTCTAAGTTCCCGGTTCTAATCGAAACTGTAAAACCAGGGTTGTATAAGAGCATAACAAAAGAGACAAAAGTCGTTAACGACATAACCGTCTACTTAGTGCCAAAAGATCTGCCTGAAGATGTTGCTTACACTTTAACCAAGTTAATCGTAGAGCACAGAAATGAGATTGCGAGTGTTCAAGCAGAATTTGGAGTTTTGACTCCGAAAGATTTTCTCTCAGGCTACGGAAAACCGGGACAACCCCCGCTACATCCGGGAGCGGTCAAATACTTTAAAGAGATTGGTGTGCTAAAGTAGAAATTTAAAGATCTATTTTTTAATCTTTAGAGGTGAACCATGCCCGAAAGGCGTCTTGAAGGAAAAATAAAGCTCCTTACTGAAGTTTTAGCATTAATAACAACGATCTTTGCACTTCATCTAATCCTAATTGGTCCTTTATTGGGTTTTTTAAGAGTCTCCGCAATATTCATGCTACTCATTTTAATAATGGCTTTTATAATATATCCCGGAAGACTTACTTGGCAGAAGGTTAATTTCTTTGACATTCTATTCATGATCCTTGCGGTAATTGGAATGGGGTATATTATATTCAACTATGACTACTTAGTAGCGGTAAGGATCGAAGACCTTACCCCAGTAACCACTGCTGAACTTTTGCTTGGCGTGATCTCTCTTATAGTCATATTAGAAGCTTCAAGAAGAATTATCGGGCTTCCAATGAGCATAATTCTTATTATTTTAATACTCTACGCACTATTCGGCAAAAACTTACCACCTCCGTTAACTCACCCGGGTTTCTCGTTCGAGTGGATCATCGAAAAGATCTATTTGACGACCAAGGGGATCTTCGGTCTTCCGATCTCTGTGGTTGTTAGCCTTGCATATACTTTCGTTCTTTACGGAGTTGTTCTGGAGCAGACAGGCGTTATTAAGACATTCTTGGATTTTGCCTATAGACTATTTGGAAGATCTCGCGGAGCTTCTGCAAAGTCCTGCATAACTGCGGGAACCTTGGTTGGAATGGCAAGCGGTTTACCCATGTCTACCACGTATGTAATCGGAATACCGACGATTCCAGAGATGATCAAATCTGGCTACAAGTCCCATATAGCGGGAGCCATTGCAGCTGTTACTGGCACTGCAGCACAGATCATGCCCCCAATTTTGGGTGTGGCTGCATTTGTTGTAGCTCAGATGATGAATGTTCACTATATAGAAGTTGCAAAAATGTCCTTGATTCCCGCTCTGCTCTTTTATTTCTCCTTTTTCCTGATCGTTCACTTTGAGTCACTTAAGCATAATGTAGGAAGAGTTGAACATACCGCGGTGCCTTTCAAAAAGATCTTTAAAGACGGGTTCTATGTATTCGTGATCTCAATTGGACTGCTCATTTATTTACTGGTTCAATTCTACCCTGCGGGTTTAGCAGCTTTTTACTCAAGCTTAGGAGCAATTTTGATAGCCTTAGTGAAGAAAGAGAACAGAAATCTGCGTGTCATTTATAGGATCCTTGTAAGAACGGGTATGCTGTCCATTTACATTGCGGTAGCCTGCGCAGCGGCGGGTGTGATCATCGCTCTGCTTGTAGAGACTGGGCTGAATATAAAATTCACCTCATTGGTTATGGCTCTTGGACATGAAAACCTCGGATTGGCTTTGATCCTCTCTGCGATCGCAGTTTTAATTTTAGGCATGGGCATGCCGAGTATCCCCGCCTATATCACGGGAGCGTCAATATTCGTGCCAGCACTTGTAAAATTTGGAATTCCGGCTGCTGCAGCGCATATGTTCTGTTTCTACTATGCAATTCTCTACTCAATTACACCTCCAGTTGCATTTGCAACTTATGCTGGAGCACAAATCGCAAAAGCGGACATGATGAAAACTGGATTCGCTGGTGTGAGATTGGGGTTCTTAACTTATGTAGTTCCGTTTTTATTCGTTTTCAACCCCGCATTACTTCTGATCGCAATGGATCCGTTCGATGTCCTGGCTAAAACGCTATTAGCAGTTATTGC
Organism: Archaeoglobales archaeon; assembly: GCA_030055595.1. Lineage (GTDB taxonomy): Archaea > Halobacteriota > Archaeoglobi > Archaeoglobales > Archaeoglobaceae > WYZ-LMO2. The sequence continues at coordinate 39,714 of JASFYH010000003.1, forward strand.
AGTGTTCTTCCTCTCCTTAGGTTTAGCTGGCTACTTATTCAACTCGCTTAATGGTCTTCAAAGGGCTCTACTTTTGGTGGCGGGGATGTTAATGATACCACCATCCACTTTGACTATGCTCACAGGTCTAATCGTTGGATCTCTCACCACATTAACTGCATTCTACTCCCAAAAAAGAAATGCTTTAGCGATCTCCAAGTAATTGATCTAACGCTTTTTTATTTTTACCGAAGTTTAGAAAAGCCCAAAATTGCTGGAAAATGTAGAAAATTTTAAAATCTTAAAAATTCAAATCTATCGTCTTAATAGGGGTGATCGAATGAAAGTTCCAGACTTTATAAAAAACAGGTTCTGGCTTGATAGGGGCTGGGTAAATGGAATTCCGGCGGACGTTGAGATCCCTGAAAAACCCTTATATGAAGTTATAGATGAGGCCTGCATTAAATACGCAAATAGAGTGGCTATAAACTTCTATGGCTACGAAATAAGTTATATAATGCTTAAAAATCTGTCCGATCGTGCAGCAACCGCATTTGTGAAGATGGGAGTTAAAAAAGGGGACGTAGTTGCGATCTATGCTCCGAATTGTCCCCAATTCGCAATAGCTTACTACGGAGCGATGAAGGCGGGAGCAACTGTTACTGCGATCTCTCCACTCTTCGCCCCAAGAGAAGTTGAGTATCAGCTGAATGACAGCGGTGCAAAGATTTTAGTCACCGTGGAACAGCTATATCCCAACTTTAATGCGGTGAGAAAGAACACCAAGGTGGAGAAAGTTATTGTGGCAAACATATTCGGTGGAGAGGCAAAAGTTGAAGGAGACTTCATAGACTTCAGAAATCTCTTCGCAGTTGAACCCAATCCACCAAAGATCAGTTGGGATGTTAAGGAAGATCTTGCGGTTCTGCAATACACTGGTGGAACTACTGGACTGCCAAAAGCTGCAATGCTTACGCATTACAATGTCGTTGCACAGGTTTATCAGCTGATGCCATTCACAGACGTGCTTAGAAAGTGGCTTAAAAATGAGAGCAAGATCATAAAGAGAGAGCCACCTTACATAACCTTGGAGCTAAATGGAAAAATAGTAAAAACTTTTGAGGACTACTACGACAATGACTACAGCCCAAGAGTTGCAATTTTACCTTGGTATCATATCTATGCTCAAACGGTCGATCTGAACAGCGGTCTCGCGGTTGGAGATTTGCTTGTAGTGTTTGCAAGATTCGAACCAGAGAAGCTCCTTGAGGCTATAGAAAAGTTTAGAGTTGCAACATTCATGGGTGCTCCAGCGATCTTCGTTTACTATGCTAACAATCCTGACTTGCTGAAAAAATATGATCTCAGCTCATTGATCTACGTGAATAACGGTGCGGGACCTATTCCGCCAGAAGTTGTAAAAAAGTGGGACGAGGCAACATCGAATGCGGTCAGAAACATGCTTGTCGAAGGCTATGGCTTAAGTGAGGCTTCACCCGTTACGCATACAACCTTCGGACCGCCATTTAGAGCAAGAAAAATTGGTTCAATTGGTCCCCCAATTCCAAATACATATGCGGGGGTTATTGATCCCTCCACACTCGAATTCCTACCACTGGGTAAAGAGGGGGAGCTCGTTATAAGCGGTCCACAGGTTATGAAAGGCTATTGGAACAGACCAAAGGAAACTGAAGAAGTTTTCTTCTACGCTGACGGGATGAAATGGCTTAGAACGGGAGATATAGCAAAGATCGATGAAGATGGTTACTTCTACATTGTTGATAGACTGAAGGACATAATAAAATACAAAGGACACAGCGTTTATCCAAGGGAAATTGAGGACGTAATCTACGAACATCCCGCAGTTCAAGAAGTCTGCGTTGTTGGAATTCCAGATCCCGAGGCGGGAGAAAACATTAAGGCTTTTGTTGTGCTAAAGCAAGAATATAGAGGAAAGATCACAGAGAAAGAGCTAATAGAATGGTGCAAAGAGAGGCTCGCAACTTATAAGTATCCGAGGATCGTTGAATTCAGAGAAGAATTGCCAAAGAGTGCAGCGGGCAAATATTTGAGGAGGTTATTGAGAGAAGAGTCGATCAGAAAGGGAATTGCAAACCAGTAAAAATCGAAAAAGATTTAATAGCTTGCAAGTTTTTTATTTTTAAATAGTGAGGTGAAAGAATGGGGGGATTTGCGCAAAAAAAGCAGTTTATACTGCTTTCAATAGGAAATGCGAGGTGGTATGAATGAGGACTTCTGAGGAATACAAGCAAGATCTATACAAGCTAAAACCGAACGTTTACGTGAGAGGGAAAAAAGTCAGAAGAGATTCGCCGGAAGTTAGTGGAGGTATTAACGTAATTTCCAAAACTTTCGATCTCGTGGAAAATCCAGAGTTCAAAGACTTGCTCGTGACGCATTCCCATCTGACTGGCAAGAAGATCAACCGATTTACGAACGTAAATCAATCTGCGGAAGATTTGCTGAAGAAGCAAGAAATGGTAAGAAAGTGCTGTCAGGTCACAGGGGGATGCATTCAACGTTGCATGGGCTGTGATGCGATCAATGGCTTATCAGTCGCAACGTATGCTGCTGATCAGGAGTTCGGCACAGACTACCACAAGAGGTTCCTTGAATATTTGAAAGAGTTCCAGAATAGAGATCTTGTTGCTGCATGTGCCCAGACTGATGTCAAGGGGGATCGAAGCAAAAGACCGCATGAACAAGATGATCCAGACATGTATGTGCGTGTCGTTGAGAAAAGAAGTGACGGGATCATTGTCAGGGGAGCAAAGAACTGCATAACAATGGCAAGCGTTGCGGATGAGATCATAGTTGTGCCAACAAGAGCAATGACTGAGAAAGACAAAGCCTACAGTGTAGCTTTCGCAATTCCCGCGGACACTGAGGGGGTTAAGATCATTGCAAGAACCGCTCACCATAGGGCTCCACCAGAATTCAACATACCCTTCAACGAAATAGGCGATGACGAAAACATGATCGTCTTTGACGATGTCTTTGTTCCTTGGGATCGTGTGTTCCTATGCGGAGAGCACAAACAAGCAACAATGGCGGCTCATCTCTTCGCTCTCTTCCATAGACACAGCTATACTGGCTGTAAACCCGCTGCGACCGACGTGAAAATGGGCTTTGGTGCGTTGATTGCAGAATACAATGGAGTTTATGACAGGCATAACATAAGAGAAAAACTTGTGGAGCTTGCAGCAACCGCTGAGCTTGTTTATGCTGCGGGTATAGCGTCAGCTGTGAGGGGGATCAAGACTCCCGCCGGAACATTTATTCCAAATGAAGTTTATGCAAATGTGGGCAGAAGGCATGCGGGGCTTAACTACTACCATGATCTTGAGATCCTTGCTGAACTCAGTGGTGGACTTCCCGCCTGCTTACCATTCGCTGAAGACTATCTGAATCCAGAGATAAAGCCATATATTGACAAATACATAAAGAGGAGAAGTGATGTTCCGTCTGAGAAAGTTTACCGCTGTCTCTACGGGATCTCGAACCTACTCGCCTCGTCTCTTGGAGGAGTAAGTGCTGTCGCGGGAGTTCATGGCGGTGGCTCGCCAGTCATGGAAGACATCGCAATATGGCGCTCTTACGACTTTGAGGAGAAGAAGAAGATCGCAAAATACCTTGTAGGAATACGGGATTAGATCCCGTGATCTTTTATGTTTTTTGAAGATTTCGAACCGGGAATGAGATTTGAAACCGCAGGAAAGACGATCACCGAAGCAGACATAGTTAACTTCGCTGGTGTAAGCGGAGACTGGAACAGGATCCATCTCGACGAGGAATTCGCAAAAAAAACGCAGTTTGGCAGAAGAATTGCACATGGCTTGCTAACGCTTGCGATCACAAGTGGTCTGACGACAAGGTTACGCTTAACAGAAGATAGCTTAATAGCGTTCTATGGCATTGAAAAACTCAGATTTACAAAGCCCGTTTTCATCGGAGACACGATCAGAGGAGTTGTTGAAGTTGAAGGTAAGGAAGATAAAGGCGAGTATGGAGTTGTCGCTTTTAAGATCTCAACGCTAAACCAGAATGATGAGGTTGCGATGGTTGCAACTTTCAAAACCGCGGTGAAGAAAAAGAAATGATCGAAAAGATCTCTGAAGGGCTCTACAGAATAGAGATTCCTTTACCCAAAAATCCTTTGAAATCGTTGAATTCCTATGTAATAACTGGAGATGGAGCCCTAATCATAGATACTGGATTCAATCTCGATCTTTGCTACTCTGAGATGATCAAAGGGCTCGGAGAGATCGGAGTTGAACCAAGTAAGGCAAAGATCTTTGCAACCCATCTCCATGCGGATCACATTGGATTGGCGGGAAGGCTTGGTGGAGAAGTTTATATTAGCAAGATCGACGCTGAAATAGCGATCGATTCCGCTCTCCATCCAGAACACTGGATTAAACTCGTGGAATTTTACATAAAAAATGGATTTCCCGCAGAAGAAGCCATAAAGGTCTTAAGGCTACACCCTGCGGTCAAGTATTCTTCAAAGATTGCCCAGTTCAATTTTTTAGACGAGAGAGACATTTTAGAGTTCGGAGAATACATTCTCGAAGTTTTGCACACCCCCGGGCATACTCCGGGGCATCTCTGCTTGTATGAGCCTGAGAAGAAGATCCTTTTCTCTGGCGATCACATTCTTTTTGATATAACGCCGAACATAACGCACTGGGAGAATCTTGACGATGCTCTCGGAGACTACTTACAAAGTCTCGATAAGATCTACGAACTTGAAGTTGAGAAAACCCTGCCGGGGCACAAAAACTTCTATGGCGGGCACAGAAGAAGAATTGAAGAACTTAGAGAGCATCACAGAAAAAGGCTTGAAGAAGCTTTAAACGCTGTAAGGAATGGTTCGAGAACCGCTTGGGAGGTTGCACAGCACATAACCTGGGATCTGAAGTATAAGAACTGGAATGAGCTCCCGACAATGCAGAAGTGGTTTGCAGTTGGGGAGACAATTGCCCATCTCGCTTTCCTTGAGAAAAGGGGTGAAGTCAAACAAGAGGGCTCTGATATAATTTACTATTCAGCTTAAAAAACACCGATCTCTTCAAGAATTTGCTCGTTAAGATCGTTGATCGTCGTGTCCAAAACGATCTTTCCCTTTGACATTAAAATGACACGTTTGCAAAGTTCTTCTATTATCCCAAGTTCATGAGAGGTAATAACAACCGTGCCATTGTAGTTTTTCATCATTTCTACAACGATCTTCCTCGTTTTTCCATCCACATTCGCCGTTGGCTCATCGAGAAAGATCACCTCTGGACTGTAAATGAGGACGCTTGCGATCTCTACTTTCTTCTTTTCTCCACCGCTAAGTCTGAAGGGTGGTTTTTGAAGGATCTCTTCGAGCTTAAAAGTCTTCGAGTATTCCTGAAGTAGCTTCCGCATTTCCTCTTCATTCATTTCGAGCTGTCTTGGGACATACAACAACTCGTCCTTAACCGTAGGATTAAAAAGAAAATCGTCAGGGTTTTGAAATACAACACCTATTCTTCTTCTTATATTTTCAACGTTCTTTTTATCAGGAATTAACCCGAATACTCTAACTTCACCCTTCGTCGGTTTCAAGAGAGCGGAAAGAAGAAAGATCAGCGTAGACTTTCCACTACCATTTGGACCAATAATTCCCACTCTCTCCTTAGGAAAGATCTCAAGATCGATCTCCCTAACTCCCACGCTACCGTCAGGATAGGTATAACTGACTCCCTTGGCTGTGATCAAAGGGCTAACCACCACAAAATTATGAATGCTGAAAGCGTTATATAAATGATCTCCAACATGCCAACTTTTGCCCTCATTTCAAATATTTTCTCACCCCTCGAAGCCATTGCAAGCTGAATTCTCTCCGCTCTCTCAATGCTTCTCAAGAAAAAGAGCCCAATCGCTTCACCACCTTTCTTCCAAAGATCTCTATGACTTCCCTTTGCAACCCTTCTACTTTCTCTTGCAAGTAAAATGCTGACTATATCCTGAAAAACGACCAAGATGTATCGATATGCAAGCCATAGAGCGTGGACAAAAAGTTGCGGAATTTTAAAAGATCTCATAGCAAAGCAGATTTCTGCAAAGCTTGTGGTCATCACAAGTAGCTGAAGAGAAATTAGAGTTATGAGAACACGAAGAGTAAATAAAAAAGGATACTCTGGATTCTGAAGGAGAAATGGTGAGACAACTATGAAAGAAAATACTGTAAAAAGCCATACTCTCTTGAAGAGGCTCTTTAAATTAACTCCTAGAACTGTAGAGACCGCGAGAAGAGATATAAGAAGAAATAACAGTTTTTCCAGATCAAATGTTGAAACTGCAAGTATTACAAAAGAGAATGAGCTTAAAAGTTTTACTCTCGCGTCAATTGCATGTAGAGTTCCCCTAACACCATATTCATGGATCAAAAAATTTTGAAAATATGAGGAGGCGTTTTTAAGTGTCTTTTCGAGAACTACGTGCATATCTCACCGCATAAGCAAGCATTAGAACGATCATAACTCCTATCGCTCCGCTGATCAGCGTTCCAATGTATGGATCAAGCCCCGGGATCGTGTAGTCTGGAAGTAAGCCCTCGTATATTGGGCTCTCTTCAAGCTCAAGCATCTCTGCAGCATTTTCCAGTGGTTCTGAATAGCCAACGATCTCAGCGAAGTAAGCAAAAATTGGCGATAGTGCTATTAAAACTGCAATTAGAGCAAAAGAAGCTCTTCCAACTTCCTTCTTTTCTAAAAGATCTGCTCTACGAGTTGCAAGGTATGCGACTACTCCCGCGGTTATGATACCTTCGATTACACCCAGAATTGCATGCCATAAACCCATAACTGGGATCGTAATGCTCAGTCCGTAGGCAAAGCTTGTCGACAGCCCTATTTCAAACCCGGCAAAGATCGCTGCAACAGTGATTCCAAGCCATCCAGCGATGAATGCTCCTAAATTTCTGTTGAACTTTGAAAGGAACTGATAGAGATAATAGCCTAAAAAGACGTTAACTATAGCCATATTCCAAACATTTGCTCCCCAAGCTGTGATCCCGCCGTCGTTGAAGACAAGAGTCTGGATCGTAAGCACGATCGCCATTGCCAAAGCTCCAGCGTAAGGACCAAGTAAAATCCCAGCAAGAGATCCGCCAACGAAGTGTGCAGAAGTCCCTCCGGGAATTGGCCAGTTCAGCATTTGTGCAGCGAAGATCGCTGCTGAGAGCACGCCAAAGAGAGAAGTAAGTTTTTCGCTCCTCAACCTGTATAACGAGTAACCCAAAACTATAAAGCTTAGAATAAAGAATATTCCTGCAATGCTTAGATCCAGATATCCATCGGGAATGTGCATAAAATTTTTCTAACTTTGAATTAATAAATTTTTTGTTTTTGCTAATAGGTGTTAAAAGAATTTTTAATTGTAATAAATATCCTCCGTAAAAAGATATTTATCTCTCGCCCCTTTTTCTTTGCGTATGAAACTTGTCACATGTGGGCTCCCATATGCAAACGGAAAGCTTCATATCGGTCATCTCCGCACTTACATCCCCGCAGACGTTTATGTGCGATACCTTAAAATGATCGGTGAGAAAGTAGTTTTTATTTGCGGAAGCGACTGTCATGGGACGCCAATAGTCGTGAATGCTGAAAAAGAGGGATTAAAACCCAAGGAATTTATTGAAAAGTATCACGAACATTTTCAGAAAGTTTTTAGTGCATTGGATGTCAAATTCGATTACTTTGGGAAAACCACTGACATAGAACACCATGAAAGAACTAAAGAATTTGTTAGAAAACTGGCGGAGAATGGCTACATTTACAAAAAAGAAATAGAGCTTGCATACTGCGAAAAATGCGATAGGTTTTTGCCTGACAGATATGTTGAGGGAATCTGTCCTTACTGCAAAACTCCCGCGAGAGGAGACGAATGCGATCAGGGTTGTGGCAGACATCTTGAGCCCGGAGAGATCCTTGAACCGAAATGCAAGATCTGTGGGAATAAAGCGGTTTTTAGAAAACAAACCCATTACTTCTTCAAATTAACCGCATTTGATGAATTCCTGAAAGAATATCTCTCGAAGCTCTCAGGAACTGAAAATGCTTTAAATTATGCCCGGGAATGGATTGGAAATCTTAAAGACTGGTGTATAACGAGAAATCTTGAGTGGGGCGTTAGATTTCCACTCGACGATAGCCTTGTGCTTTATGTTTGGGTTGACGCACCTATTGGTTATATAAGCTTCACAGAGAAGGCAACAAAAGATTGGAAAGACATATGGCTTGAAGGGAAAGGCGAAATCGTGCATTTCATCGGCTTGGATATAGCTTATCATCACTGCATTTTCTGGCCAGCGATGTTAAAGGGTGCGGGTTATTCGTTGCCTTCCGCAATTGTGGCAAGTGGAATGGTAAAAATAGAGGGGAAGACTTTTTCGAAGAGCAGAGGATACGTTGTATGGGTTGAGGATGAATACTTGAAAGCGGGATTTAATCCTGACTACCTGAGGTATTACATCGTAAACTACACAAGTCACGACAAGGATCTGAACTTTTCTTGGGATGTTTTCAGAGATAAGGTGAATAATGAGGTCATAGCAACTCTCGGCAACTTCCTATTCAGAATTCTTTCTTTTGCTTGGAAGAACTTTGGCAAAGTGCAGATCGAAGTAGATCAAGAGATTTTGAACCAAATTAAGGCAACAAAAGAAAAGATCGTGAATGCGATAAAGAAGTGGGAGTTTAAGATTGCAAGCGATGCACTTATGGAGCTTGCAAGCTTTGGAAATGTCTATTTCCAGAATTCTAAGGCTTGGGAGCTTCTAAAGTCAGACAAAATGAAAGCTATGAAGGCGGTTGCAAACTGCCTGCAGATCGCGAAAGCTTTGATGATCCTTAGCTATCCGGTGATGCCAAGAAGCATGGAAAGGGTGGCTTATGCATTAGGTTTAAAGCTCGAAAGCTGTTCTCTTGAAGATGCTCTAAAAGTGGACAAAGAACTTGAAGTGAGAAAACCAGAGTTGCCGTTCAAGAAAATAGAGGAAGAAGACATTGAACCTTTGAAGAAGACACTATTCGAGAGATTCTCTGAAAAAAGTGAATTAGAGGTTACGATTGAGGATTTTAAGAGGCTCGACCTTAGGATCGGAAAAGTCCTATGTGCGGAAAGAGTTCCGAAGAGTAAAAAACTTCTGAAACTGATCGTTGATCTCGGCAACGAAAAGAGACAGATCGTTGCGGGAATTGCGGAAAATTACTCTCCAGAAGAGCTTATCGGAAAGTTTGTAGTCGTTTTAGCAAACCTGAAGCCAGCGAAGTTGATGGGAGTCGAAAGCAAGGGAATGATCCTCGCTGTGGATGTTGACGGTAAAGCAATCCTTTTGACTGTGGATAAAGAAGTCAAGCCGGGAGAGAAGATCAAATAAAATCAAATTATTTACTTCTAAAAATTGGCGAAAATTCAGACGATAAAAGAGCTCAGAGCTTTCAATCCCATTTTGGTCTGATTTCAACCAGAAGATGGCCATGCACGTTAAAAGGTCTCTCCAAGCCTTTCAATCCCATTTTGGTCTGATTTCAACTTTCCCCTGTGGTGTCTTTTGTTATGATGAAAGCCATTCTTTCAATCCCATTTTGGTCTGATTTCAACCATTCGAAAGGTTTTGAACGAGAAATTGAAGGAGTGACTTTCAATCCCATTTTGGTCTGATTTCAACCTAAGAACGGTATATAACGCTGTTATGATCTTTTTTGCATCCTTTCAATCCCATTTTGGTCTGATTTCAACTATCTAACGCTTCCTGAACTGCTGTTCTTAATCGCCAACCTTTCAATCCCATTTTGGTCTGATTTCAACGTAAAAAAAACGATAAAAGCCATTGCTGAACGCGGAACTTTCAATCCCATTTTGGTCTGATTTCAACAGCTCGTAGATATCTATATAAAAGAAGCAATAGGAGGCTTTCAATCCCATTTTGGTCTGATTTCAACGAAGGGTGAGGAGGTGAAAATATATGACTACAGTAGAGGAAGTATACTTTCAATCCCATTTTGGTCTGATTTCAACACCACAAGAACCTTTATCAAAAGAGCCCTTATCTGGTCCTTTCAATCCCATTTTGGTCTGATTTCAACGTTCCAAAACTTTCGCAAATGTCGCGTAGAATGTATGTCTTTCAATCCCATTTTGGTCTGATTTCAACGTGACACTACTGCACGAAGCAGGTTATCCTGTAAATCTTTCAATCCCATTTTGGTCTGATTTCAACCTTACTCCTCTGAAGTCGGGGTTCTCTCCGCCGAAGCTTTCAATCCCATTTTGGTCTGATTTCAACATTTCTTTTAACACGATACTAAACCCCCCCAAGCCCTCTTTCAATCCCATTTTGGTCTGATTTCAACCAACGCGATATGAAGGTGGACGCAAACAAAATCGGGTTTTCTTTCAATCCCATTTTGGTCTGATTTCAACTGCCTTAATTATTCTTATCTTCTTTCTTTCTTATTAGCTTTCAATCCCATTTTGGTCTGATTTCAACCAAGATCCATGCCAAACATCTTGCAAGCCGTCTTTATCTTTCAATCCCATTTTGGTCTGATTTCAACATTTCAAGCCCTGCATGTTGATTGCATGCAGAGCTTCTTTCAATCCCATTTTGGTCTGATTTCAACAACGTATGTTGTGCAAAACCTCCTGCTCGACATCCCTCTTTCAATCCCATTTTGGTCTGATTTCAACACTTTCCAGACAAGAAAGGACGATTTGAAGGTCGAAAACGCTTTCAATCCCATTTTGGTCTGATTTCAACGGTTTGGTTTGCATAGGAGGCTCCAAAAAGCCTTACTCTTTCAATCCCATTTTGGTCTGATTTCAACAAGATTATGTAATGAATAGAACGTTTGTAGAGAAAAGCTTTCAATCCCATTTTGGTCTGATTTCAACACACTTTAAACGTGCAGGGCTTGAAATAATTTTTTAACTTTCAATCCCATTTTGGTCTGATTTCAACTTTTAAGCGAAAAGAACCAGCAGGATGGCGTTTTATCTTTCAATCCCATTTTGGTCTGATTTCAACATACTGCCCACACAGTCTAAGAAAGCAAAGAAAGAGTCTTTCAATCCCATTTTGGTCTGATTTCAACTTGCTCCACCAATAACTGCTCCTGCTCCTGCAATAACCTTTCAATCCCATTTTGGTCTGATTTCAACCCACCACAGGAATAAACACATGAACCTATGACGCACTTCTTTCAATCCCATTTTGGTCTGATTTCAACCATTTTCTCCAAAGCATCCGAAATAAAGCCCGGAGACCTTTCAATCCCATTTTGGTCTGATTTCAACAGTGGACTCTGAGAACTTCGGGGAGGCGTGGGAGAGCTGCTATTCTTTCAATCCCATTTTGGTCTGATTTCAACTTACATTCTCGATTGGAGGTGAGAAAATTCTTGTTGACTTTCAATCCCATTTTGGTCTGATTTCAACCTAATTGAAACACCAGACATAAGCACGTCAAGCACCTTTCAATCCCATTTTGGTCTGATTTCAACCAATGCACCATTTCCAGAAATAGAAGTATGGATAAAACTTTCAATCCCATTTTGGTCTGATTTCAACTCGCCTATATCGCTTAAATCTACGATGTTTATCTGCTCTTTCAATCCCATTTTGGTCTGATTTCAACCGATGGCTATGAAATAAATCTATTGGTTAAAAACATCCTTTCAATCCCATTTTGGTCTGATTTCAACACAGCACACCCCGACCACAGCCACGCAGTCTTTACATCTTTCAATCCCATTTTGGTCTGATTTCAACAATTGCTAGAATTTTGAACTTGGGAAAAGCAACTGTTTTCACTTTCAATCCCATTTTGGTCTGATTTCAACTGAAAATGGCATTGAAATGAAAATGATTTTAGCACCGCTTTCAATCCCATTTTGGTCTGATTTCAACAAAGAAGATGCTTGGATATTGGCATACTGGAAACAGAACTTTCAATCCCATTTTGGTCTGATTTCAACGTCGGCATATTGTGGGTGTTGGAAAAGGAACAAATGCTTTCAATCCCATTTTGGTCTGATTTCAACTTTCACGTCTATTGTCTAAATACTTTCTCAAATAAGCTTTCAATCCCATTTTGGTCTGATTTCAACTTTGTCATAAGAGTATTCTAAAAAATTAGGATTCCTTTCAATCCCATTTTGGTCTGATTTCAACAAGGTGGTAAATAAAATGATAGCAGGTTTGATTGCGTCTTTCAATCCCATTTTGGTCTGATTTCAACTTATCTCATTGTCAATTTCATCCAACTTCACTTTTACCTTTCAATCCCATTTTGGTCTGATTTCAACGAAAACAAACCAGTTGTGTTTAAGGGCAACAGTGAAAACTTTCAATCCCATTTTGGTCTGATTTCAACTGAGAAATTTGAAGAAATTAAGAATTACCTCGGATCTTTCAATCCCATTTTGGTCTGATTTCAACAAGAATTGCTGGACATGCTGCTGCTGCTACTCCTCCGCTTTCAATCCCATTTTGGTCTGATTTCAACTCGCAATGCTCGAATGCATGTGGAATAATTTGCTACCACTTTCAATCCCATTTTGGTCTGATTTCAACCGAAATAAAGAAAATCTGTTTTATTTGAACCGCATTTCCTTTCAATCCCATTTTGGTCTGATTTCAACCCTCATGAATTTTTACCTCTTTCTCAATTTAAAGCTTTCTAATGCCTTCTTTTATTTATATACTCTCGCAAACCTCCAAAGTTGCAACTCATTTATAAAGGCATGCGACTTTTTTCTTCGCATTCTTTTTGAATAAAATTGAATTTAAAAAGCTTTTTTAAAAATTGAGACAATTTCAGCAGGGTAGAGCTTAAGAATAAAAATAGTAGAGCTCAGATTGGCAAAAGGAGGAAGTATAAAAAATAAGTCTTTGTAATAATAAAGCGAAATTTTATCGCGTGCGACTTGCTGTTTTGGCTTTGATTTTGATTTAAGGCTTTTAAAAGGTTTTTTGCTGAGTTTTAAGGGATTTGCTCGGGGATATAGATCTGAATTGTAAAGTATACAGATCCCGCTCTTTTGCGATTCTCATTGCCCTTTAAATGCCGGGGGCGGGATTTGAACCCGCGACCTACAGATTATGAGTCTGTCGCCCCAACCAGCTAGGCTACCCCGGCTTAAGTAAGCATGGAGTTTCAACTTATAAAGATTTTTGATATTTACGGGATCTCAGAAGGGTTATTTAAGTGAGAGCTGGATTCCAAAGTGTTTAAGCTATGCTCGAACAAATTTTATATTCTGTCCTCAAACTGCACTCATGGCTCGAAAACTTGAGAAGAGATCAGCAAGGATCCTTGCGTTAATACTCGCATTCATCATGCTCGGCTCTGTTTTCGCTTACATGTCTGGCGGTTCAAAGGTTGAGAAAAGAGAAGTTAAGCTCAATCTTGAGAGCTTTAGAGACTGGATCAATTTGGCGCCTGAAGGGGGAATTTTTTACTATTTTAACTTGGTAGAGCTCAACAATCTCACAAAAAAATTGGGAGCTAAGGACCCTCTTGTCAATCTAACCGAGACTGGGGCTATTAACTCTCTGAATTCAAATTATCTCAGCAGGCACATTGTGCAGTTTACACACGGGATAAATGAGTTCATTCTTGCTGAATACGGATCTTATCCACTATACTTTATAAACGAAAATACTTCCAAAGTTTATTTCGTAAAAGATTCTGATTACGAAATAGGAGATTTTAAAGTGGAAGTCTCTAAATATGGAGTTGCAATGATCAGCGAGATCTCTCCTCTCGTGATCGGATATGCTCCGATCGTGATTGAAGTTGCCAAAAATGCAAATGAGAATAAGAAGGTAGAATACAGCTACTATCTTTCAAAAATCAATGGCACGTTCGTTTTAGCATTTGTAGCTTATGGTGACTCTGCGGGAGCGGTCTTTAGATTAAATCAGACAAATGAAAGCATTGTAGACTTCTTCTTCCAAGGTTTCAGATATAACTTCACATCACAGCAATACGAGAAGGTCTGGGGAGCGCACTTCACCCAGAACTACTTCTTTACCGAGATCAACGAGACTGAAAAGGACTTCGAGTATTACTACTTCGAGAACTTCGAAGATGGTTTCAGCATCGCTATAATTGGGGACAAGAACTTCACGAAGGTTCTCGATGCAAGGCCAAACGTTATGGGGCTCATCATAAAAGAAGTCGAAAGTCCTGAGTAAGTTCAAACCTTCGAGATCTCCATCCTAATCCACGAGAAGGCAAAAATAGCTGAGATCGCATCTCCAAACACTACGCCGAGCAAAACTCCCTCGAATCCGATTCCAAACTCCAAGGCAAGAAAATAAGCCAATAAAACCTGAATTGAGACCCTAAGAAGTGTTAAAGCTAAAGCTTTCTCTCCCTTGCCCATCCCCTGAAAAGTCGAGCTTGTTGCGATGCCAATCGGAGCGAAGAGAAGTATGAAGGCTAAAATTCTCAGCGAACTCACGAGCCCATCGTAGATCAAAAGGCTCTCTTCAGTATAGGCAAAAACGTAGGAAATTTGCGGAGCAAAGAGCAACAGGAATGCAAGTATTAAGGTATTTATCCTTAGAGTGAGCTTCAAGGCATAGTAATACGCTTTTTTAAGATTTATCGCATTCCTTGCTCCATAAGAAGTACCTGAAACCGCTGTTAGGGCACCAGAGATTCCAAAAAGAGGAATAAAACCGATCTGCATGAGTCTCCAGACAGCGCTGTAGATCGCAATCCCTTCTTCGCCTCCAGTTGCAAGAATTATCCGATTTATAAAAATGAGCGACGCTGAAATTACAATCATGCCAATCGACGCGGGAATTCCAACTCTGAACAAATCAAAAGCCATCTTCCAGTTCCATCTACCAAAGGAGGGTTTAATATGGCTCTTGCCATTGTAAAACCAGTAAATGAATACAAGCGAGGAAACGAAGAGCGAGATAACGCTTGCATACGCAGCGCCAGCAACTCCAAGCGAAAGAACGTAGATCAGAACTGGATCGAGAACTATGTTCAGCGTTGAACCCATGACATTTGCAATCATTGCCCTTTTTGCATTTCCTTCGCCATTAAGCAAGCCAGCGCTTACGCTGTTGAAAACAAGTAGAAAGGAACCGAGAACCATTATGCTTCCGTATTCAATCGATAGCCTCAGAACCTCTTCTTCCGCTCCAAGAATTCTTAGAGCGTATTCAAGATTGAAGATTAGGCTCATTATCAACGCTGAGACAAATACAGCCATTGCAAATGCGTGCATTGCAACCATTCTTGCCCCTTGTAGATCCTGAGCGCCGATTTTTCTTGAAATGGCAGAACTTGAAGCGACGCTTAACCCGAAAGATAGGGCAATAAAGATCATGAAAAGTGGGAAAAAGATCCCGAGGGCTGCAAGCGCATTCGCTCCAAGTCCCGCAACCCAGATCCCGTCTGCGATGTTGTAAAGTGTGAAAACTACGTTGTTGACTATCATCGGTGCGGAAAGCTTAAGCAAAGCCCTTCTTGGGCTTGCAGTGAGAATCTCAATCCCTTCTCTTTCGTTCACTCCAGAAATCGCATCAGCCCTTGTTTAAAAAAGTTGCCAATTATTTCTGCTTTTAAGCTTAGAGAGTTCATTCAACCTTTTCCTCCTCTACTGCTATTCCTGACTGCCTTAAAGCTTCCTTAACCTTATCTTCAAGCTCGGATTTGCTCAACTCGCCATCGCTTGCTTTGAGCGAAACTTCAATCTCAAAAGAACTGAATTTTCCCTTCAGAAAGTATACGAGCTTTACCACATCGGAAATCTTCGTTGGAGGGACTTTCTGGATCAAGAGTTTATAGAAAAACTAAAAATAACGCAGTGGTTGAAGAAAATTTTTTGAACACTACTCAAAAGCTTTGAAAAATGATTGCTCCGAAGGGTTGCACAGTTCTTGCAAAGGGAAAAGTGGCAATAGAAGGCAATGCGGAAGTTATTGGGTCCAATGGGATAAAGAGTTTCGAAAGCGAAAAATTCGTTCCAATTTACTGCCTCGAAGAGTGTAAAATTGAGTTAGAAGGGGAATACAGACTATTAGATGTGTCCACGATCCCTGAAAGCTGGGAAAAACTTGCAAAAAAGGACTGGGAAACTGTTTTCCTATACGGTGGAGTTGACACTGGAAAAAGCACTCTCGCAACATATTTGGCAAACAAAGTTGGCGGAGCTTACGTGCTTGATCTTGACATCGGGCAGGCAGACGTAGCTCATGCGGGAGCAATGGGCTACGGATTTGCCTGCGACGTGGTTAACCTTTCGCAAGTCCAAATGCTCAACGGTTTCTTCGTAGGTAGCATCACACCACAAGGCAGAGAGTCAAAGTGTTTGCGTGGTGTGGCAAGGCTCTGGAAAGAGTTGAAGAAACTTGAAGGCAGAAAAATTGTTGACACGACTGGTTGGGTAAAAGGCAGAAGAGCAAGAGAATACAAGCTTGCAAAGCTCGAGATCATCGAACCAGATCTCGTTGTTTCCTTTGAAGGAAAACCCTTTGAGGACTGGGAAGTTTTTGAGGTTGAAAATGGATTTGTCATAAAAAGGGACAAGGCTGAAAGAGCGAAGGCAAGATGTGAAAGCTATAAGAAATTCCTGAAAAATGCAAAAGTCTTAGAAATTAAAAAGGAGGACTTTAAGCTTAAACCAGACATTTTAAGGGGTAAAGACGTGTCGAAATTCATTGAAACTGTTATTGGAGCCAAGGTCTCTTTTGCAAATCTTGGGGAGGGATTTCTGGTGATCTGCACTGAGGAGAGCTGTGCTCCGGATCCTACAATTCTAAAAGAGCTGAAAGAACTTTATGAAGTTGATGATCTATTTATATTTTCTGAAGGAGAACTGAAAAATCTGATCTTAGGGCTCTACAAGGGCAAAAAATACCTCGGAATGGGTTTGCTGAAAGCAATTAACGATAAACTGCTTGTTGAGTCCGCTTTTTCAGACTTCGATCTTGTTGAGCTTGGAGAAATTAGGTTTGAAGAGGAAAAAGAGTGCTTTATAAAGAGATTTTAGCTTTTAGCACTCTGTTAGACTTATGCGGGGGGAGGGATTCGAACCCCCGAACCCCTACGGGATAGGACCCTAAATCCTACGCCTTTGACCACTCGGCAACCCCCGCTCAAAAGCTTTTAAGCAATGCAACATATTAGACTTTCGGGATGCTTTACATAGTCCTTCTTACTCCGAAGTGCAACTCAAAGTGCAAATACTGTGGAGGATTTGAAGACGGATTAATGCCAGAGAAGATCCAATATAGCGTTGAAGACCTTCGAAAATTCGTTGGCAATTCCTCAATAGCATTCTACGGCGGTGAACCGTTGCTCGAGACCGAGAAAATGAAAGAAATAATGGATCATATTGATGCTGAGCGGTTTATTCTGCAAACAAATGGTATTTTGCTCGACAAACTTGACGAAGAATATTTAAACAGGTTCTCGACGATATTGGTCTCTTTTGATGGAAGAAAAAATGTCCATGAGTTTTATAGAGGCAACTACGAGAGAGTTCTGGAGAATGCGATGAGAATTAAAGACTTTGGCGGAGAGCTGATCGCAAGAATGACCGCAAGTCTCGAGACAAACATTTACGAGGACGTTATGCACATTCTCTCACTGGATACATTCACGCATGTGCACTGGCAGATCGACGCAATCTGGAGCAACTACACAGCGAAGGAGTTTGAGAAATGGGTAGAAAATTACAATGCGGGAATAAGAAAGCTTGTGAAATTCTGGATAAGCGAATTGGTTAAAGGAAAGCTTCACAAAATTGTGCCGTTTATGGGAGTTGCTACCGCTATGTTCGAGGGCTACCAGTATCCGCCATGTGCTTCAGGCTTCGAGTCGTTTGCGATCGCAACCGATGGAAGAATTCTTGCTTGTCCCATATGCCCCGATTTAGACTGGAACTGCCTGGGAGACATTTACACTGGCATAAACAAAAAACTGGATCTTCTTGAGCCGTGTCCAAAATGCAAATATTTCCGTTTCTGTGGTGGTCGCTGTTTATTCTTCAACAGGGAAAGACTTTGGGGCGAAGAAGGCTTTAAGCTTGTCTGTTCAACGGTGAAAAACCTCGTAGATTCTTTGCTCGCATACAGAGAAGAACTCAAAAACTATAGAGAGCGGTTAAGATATCCAAGGTTTCTAAACACGACGGAGATCATCCCTTAGGCTTCTTTTTAAGCAGAGAAGGTAAATGAATTATATATCTGCCGTCTTCTTCGAGGGCTATGATTATTTCTTCTCTTTCAAGCAATTTTTCAAGATTGATTTCATACTGCCCGGGAGCAATTATGCGGACGCTTTCAATTCCAAACCGCATTAATTCCTTTTTCAATTCCTGTGCTACTTCTTCAGGCTTCTCAACTTCTTTCTCCTTTGGAACGTATAGAAACTTGTTGTTCCCACATTCACAGCCATTGAGCAGACGCATGTCCCCGTCTGCATATAGCTTTCCACATTTCGTGCAACGGTGGGGCATATCAGGTTATGAGAGTTTTAATCAAATCCTCCTGCTTCTCCAAAGTCTTAAGCCTGTTTGCTGGACCTATGACCGTTAATCTCC
Source organism: Archaeoglobales archaeon (assembly GCA_030055595.1). Taxonomy (GTDB): domain Archaea; phylum Halobacteriota; class Archaeoglobi; order Archaeoglobales; family Archaeoglobaceae; genus WYZ-LMO2. Next base: position 58,319 of record JASFYH010000003.1, read on the forward strand.
CCTGCTTTTTTCCAAAGATCTTCGAAAAAACCGACTTCTCTCTGTATGGGTAGCTTTCAACTTCAATGCCCATGAATTTCTCGTGGTCTATTTCGAGCATCGTCAACTCAATGAGCTTTGCCTCTTCTTCTGGAGTTAAGCCAGTTTCAAGCACAACTATCTTCCCTTCCTTAACGCTGTCGAGGATCATCCTTATTTTCTCCATTGAACCCATCTTGCTCAGCCTTTCCTTCGAGATCAGATTCATCTGAACTCCCATAAGCTCACCCAAATTTCTCGGCAATTGCCTTATAGAGTGAGTCGATGTTAATTCCCTTCAAAGCGGAAACTGGAACGATCTGATGTTGCGGAAAAGCGGACTTTATTCTTGCTGGCGAAGCGGTGGGTAGATCGATCTTGTTCGCCACGATTATTAGCGGAAGCTTTCTTGCTTCTATGTTTCCAACGATCGTCACGTTTACCTGTGTGAAAGGATCTTCTGTCGCGTCCATTACGAGCAGAATTCCGTCGAGATCGTCAAGCCACTTTATTGCCTCGATAACGCCTTCAGTAGCTTCTTTTGCCCTTCTTTTTGCCTCTTCTTCGCTCATACCATATTTTAAGAAATCGTGAAAATCGATCTTGGTAGCCAGTCCGGGTGTGTCTACGACGTCGATCGTGACACTCTTGCCGTTAACCTGAATTTTTACCCCTTCTCTAAGCTTTACTCTTCTTGTCTCATGTGGGATCTCGCTCGGAGAACCCATTATGTCCCCCAGCCAGTCTCTAAGGATTCTGTTTGCAAGTGTGGTTTTCCCAGCATTTGGGGGACCATAGATCCCGATCTTTAGCTTATCCTTTCTGAGAAGGAGCTTGTAAACAAACCTTAGCCTTTTTCTTAAACCACTCAGTAGACCCATTCAAACACCTCAAGCTATTTTTGAATTTAAGCTATTAAATTTTATCTCTCTTCCGATTTCCAAAGACGATTACTTGGAACGCAAGATCATTTTGGAAATTTAGCTTCCATACCTCCAGACTAAGTAGAGAATAAACACAAAAATCAGAATTGGAATTAAAGTTCCAAAAGCGTCGGATCTTTTTCCCTTAAGATCCTCTATGATCAGCTCTGCAACCTCAGGGCTGTCGATGATGATCCCGATCTCTCTGTTAAGCTTTAAACCGAACATGTTCATGTTCGCTGAAGTTATTAACACTCTGTCATCCGCAATTATTGCTTTGCCGTGCAAATTGTTTATTTTCTTTACCTCAAACCCTTCGCTCTGCAAAATATTAGCTTCTTCGCCAGAATACTCTTCGCTGAGCACAATTTTGATCTTTGCACCGTTCTCTTTGGCTTTTCTTAATGCAGAAAGCAAACCTTGATCGTTAAACCACTCGAAGCCCATATATGGGGCTATTATGTAGAGCCTTTTATTTGCTGAGCTGATGAAGTCAAGAACAGGATTGCAGTCTGGTAAAATCAACAAAGTGGTATTTGCTTCAAAGTCAATACTTTTTCCCTTGCCCAAGCTTTTGCTTACCGCCTCACCTGAACAGCTTTTATTCTGGCTCAGAAACCTTTTATCGTGCTCAAGCAATTCATTGAGGGCATTCGCAAAAGAACTACTTTCAAACTCCACTATATAGCCCTTCTTCGAGAAAACCCAGTTCTCCGTGGTTATAATGACTCTGTCACCCTTTACACCAAACTTGTAGTGAAAGTGCCTATATGAGCCAGAAAGATGATTTGCATCTACTCCACACCTAATTCCAGCTTTTGCGTCAACAAAAAGTTCCTGTGGCTCAAAATCCGCAAAGAAGTTGTAGCTTGCAATTCTGAAGCCGTTAGCCTTGTAATCCGCAGGGGTGACGATGAGTCTACCTTTAATGTGCTCCGATCTACAACTGAAATTGCTCCAATCTTCATATCTAAAATCCCATTCGTTGAAGTGCCTGAAGTAGATCAAACCATCATCAAGCAGTTTAATGTCCTTCCCATAGTAAAAGCAGTCTGATTCAGTTTCAGAAGTTATGCAGATCTCCTCACCTGTGTTGGACAACGAAAAATTCCTTGGAAACTCTATTAGATTACCTAAAGGCTCAAATTTGCTCATAAATGCAGAAATATTCTTTGTGACGGTGTAAAATCCTTTATCAATTTTTAATTCAGACCTGTCGTCTTTTAAAGTGCACAAATCGGGACAGTAGACTTTCAAATACTCCGCATCATCGCTCCCGTAGGGGTTTGGACAGATCTCAAGAAGCAGGGCTAAGCTAAGAATTACCAGATAGTTCATTTCTCAGTTCGCCGATCTTTGCAACTCTTTCTGCAACTACATTATGCTGGTGTATGCTCTCTTCATTTTCCTGCCTTAAAAACACAATTAAATCATCTGGAGCGTTTGGATAAGCCTTAAGTAGTTCTACCGCCATCTTTCGAACGCTGTCCTCAACAAACATTGGATTTCTATGTGCCCTCTCAACGATTTCAAGCTCATCTTCCCTTTTCAGGATCTCAAATGTTTCTTGGCTCATCCCAGATTTTGCGATCTCTATGAGCTTGGCTATTGAAACTCTAAAATCATCTCTTACCTGCACCTTGATCTTAGCCCTTCCACGCTGATTGTGTGAAGCGATTGGAACTAATTCAAATATTTTTTCAACTTCTTCAGCTTTAAAGCCATATTTTCTAAGTTTCTCTATAACCTTGGCCCTAACAAGCTCCTGAGCACATGGACAGGCAGTGATTCCACTAACCTCCGCCCCTACAAATACGATCCTTTCACCCCCTCTCAAAACTGTCGCATCACTAAAGATCTTTACAACTTCCTGCGTTTTTTGATTGCTAATCGGTGCTAACTTTCGCATGATATACTCCGAAGTCATGGAAACTTCAGCCTTTGTTGCGTATTCATGTCTTCTTAGTAAATTTTCAGCAATTTTAATAACAAGTTCCTCTATGTTCTCAATAGGCTCCGCTGTTAGCTCTTCAAGCACCTCATCGATCACCTCGAAATTTCTGCTCAAGCTTACACCCTTTAAATGAGAGGGTAGATCAACAAAGATATCAAAAGTGGATATCAGAATGATCGGTCTTTTTCCTCTTCTCAATACTTGAACGAGTTTCTTTACCCCTGTCGCACCAACTCTACTCAGCTCAATTGGAAATTGTGGTCTTAGAAACTGGATGTCAGGAAGCATGAATTAGCCTAAGCTTGGAAGAATTTCAACGTTTCGATCGTAAGCAAAAGTTTAAAAATTTCCCATAACTATTCTTTTTATGGGGTTTGAATGTGACGAAAACCTTCGATGCACGCTGAAATGTGCTCTTGAAATTAGCTGTTTAGATATGGAAGTTTATGTAGCTCTCCTAAATAAGAGTCCGGCAACAATAGAAGAGATCTCCGAGCTAATTCGCAAAGACAAAAGCAGTGTTTACAAGTCTCTCCAAAAGCTAATGGAGAAGGGGTTGGTGGAAAGAGACTACAGAATTCTGAGAAGTGGAGGTTATAGGTATTTATACAAACCGATTCCGTTCCAAGAATTCAAAGAGATCATGATGAAATCTATTGAGAGCTGGAGTAGAAAATTAATGGAGTCTATCGCCAAGATCGAAAAGATGAACAAGAATGAAATAAAAACCGCTTTGAAATCAGTCCCCTAAAATTGGGAGCTTAATTTCAAAGATCGCTCCTGAAGGTTTATTATCCTTGACCTCTATTTTCCCACCATAAGCATCAATAAGCCACTTTGCAATGAATAGCCCCATTCCCGTTCTATTTGCAGTTGAAAACCCTTTTTCAAAGATCTTTGTCTTTATTTCATCCGGAATCCCTCTTCCATTATCGGAGATCCTACAAATAGCCCATTTACCATTTCTATAAGCTTCTATAACAACCCTTACATTTTTTCCGCCATGCAGAAAGGCATTGCTCACTATATTTTCAAAAACACTCCTAAGACCCTCATTTGCATAAACAAATAGATCTTGGACATTTACTTCAATTGAATACCTATTTGCAAGATCTTTTACCACTTCGGCAAGATTTATCGGCTTTATGATCTCGATTGCAGACTCCAATTTTCTAATATCCGCAATTAGTCTCATGATATACTCTACTTTCTCCCGAGCATGAATTTTTAGTTTTTCATCCTCTAATTCCAACGCGGCAGAGATCGCTGTCAGAGCATTTCCTATATCGTGTCTTAAAATACTATTCAAAAGGGAAAGATATTCCGCCCTCTTTTTTAGTTCGACATTGAGCTCATGGATCTCTGTGGTATCTAAAACGGTTGCTGCAACAGCGGGTTTACCATTAAGATTGATTTTGCTTGGTCTTACTGTAATCCATCTAACCTTCCCGTCTTTTCTGATGATCCTAAAACTGTATGTCTCTATTTCTCTAACTCCGCTTTCTCTTTCAAGGTATCTCCCAATTACGAGCTCTCTATCTTCTGGATGAATCATAAAGAATTCTTTTCCAAGAATTTCTTCCTTTGAATACCCCGTGAGCCCTTCAAAAGCTTTATTCACGTATAAAATTTTCCTATTCTGAACTATATAAACGGGAGTTAAGCTCTCTTCAATGAGCGCTCTATAGAATTCCTCTCGATTCCTAAGTTCATTTTCGAGCTTCTTTGCTCTTGTTACGTCGATCCAGCTTCCAAGAGCATATATCTCTCCTTCGATCTCGATCGGCGAAGAGAAACCCCACATCCACCGAACTTCTCGATCTTTTCGCACATATCTTGCCTCATAAAAAACAGTCTCACCGCTAAGAACTCTCTCCAAATAACTTTTTACCTTATCCAAATCTTCTTGAAAAGTAGTCTGAAAGATGTTCATCCGATATAGTTCCTCTTTAGAATAGCGGGTGGCTCTTTCAACTATATCATTCAGGTATATGAATTCGCCTCTTTTGTTAATTAGATAAACTCCCGCAAGCGTTTTGTCTAAGAGGGTTTTCCAATTTATTCTCATCTACTCCCAAAATCGTTATATTGCGTCTATTTAAATTTTTCTATATGTTAGATATGAAATATATAAATTTTCAACTAAGCAGATCCTTAAAAAGCTCTATTAGCGAGGGGTTGCTCCTGAGCAGTTCAACAACGATCGCTTGAACGCTCATCTCCTCGATCTTCTTTCCAGCTATACTCCTTGCGAGGCTGTTTAGTGTTGGATCGTCAAGCTTTAAGAAGAATTCCTGAAGCTTTTTATTCCTCCTAAGCTTCCCTCCAAAGTCTGCCTTCCAGAGTTCATCGTAGCGTCTCAAAAAGCGGACAGAAAAGTCATTCTTTGCTACCGCTTCAGAGGCAACAAGTCCCGCATGGTAGCCCGCACTTAAGGCATTCGCAATTCCTCCGCCTGTGATCGGATCCGAGTGATATGCTGCGTCTCCGCAGAGCATTATGTTGTCTGTAACCGCTGTTTCGATCTCTCCATAGACTGGAACCGCTCCCGCTACAAATTCAACTATTTTGCCCTTTATTCCCAATTTCTCGATAAATCTGTCAAGGTAACACTTTGCTGGCATTTTTGCAATTGAAGGCAAAACTCCAATGCCAACGTTTGCAGATCTATCGCCCTTAGGAAAGATCCATGCGTAGCCACCGGGAGCCAATTCGTTGCCAAGATAGAAGTATGTGTAGTTCTCATCAATGTCTAATCCCGTCATTAGATATTGAGCACAGCTCTCGATCTCGCTCATTTTAAGCGTCTTTATTATTCCCGCCATTCTTCCAATTTTGCTCTCAACTCCGTCCGCCCCTATAAGAAGCTTGGTCTCAACCTCCCACTCCTCTCCAAGTCTTCGCAGTTTCACCTTTAAGCCATTGTGCGTTCTTTCAAAGCCCAAAGCGGTTGTCTTAACAAAAACTTCCGCTCCAGCCTTTGCAGCAAGCCTTGCAAGGTGTCTGTCAAAGATCTTTCTCTCAAGAACAAAGCCAACTTCATTCCCCGCGATTTCTTCAGCCATCACAACTTCAGTTCCATCTGGAGCATAGATCTTCGCTCCAATGACTTCAGAAGCGATCCATTTTTTATCGATCTCAACAAATCTCCTAAGGGATTCCTTGCTTATCCCTTCCGCACATCTCACAGGAGTCCCAATTTCCTGTCTTTTCTCAACAAGAAGCACATTAAGCCCCTTCTCTGCAGAAGTCTTTGCAGCCATGCTCCCCGCTGGTCCCGCACCGACAACGACGAGATCAAACATATCACACCTCCGCTAAGCTTAAAGCACCCATGGGACAGGTTTTAACGCAGAGTCCACAGCCATTACATTTCTCATTTATCTCAAGAAAGGTCTCAATGAGCTCATTTGCGTTAAGATTGCAAACCGCAATGCATGCTCCACAGTAGGCACATTTCCTCCGATCTACAATAGCTCTCCTTACCATAAAAAAAGTTATAGGTATTGAATAAGATTTTTATCCTTTGCTCCTCATTCTGCCGAGCTTGCTGAATAAGAAGTAGCAGAAACCACAACCTATAAATGTAGTCCACCACCAATTGCCCCAGCCCCATTGAGCTACTGTGTAGACGTAGTAACCACCTAAAGCGGTCATAGCAAAACCGTAGATCATGCAAGCCATAGCTCCAAGCTTATGCGCTCCTTTCCAGAATAAAGAAACCGCCAGAGTATAGAAGAAGATGCAACCAAGTCCCACTGCTGCACCCGCCATGAGATAAGCCAGTAGATCTGGAGGGCGGAGAATTACCCATGTGATCGGAATTAAGCTAAACAAGATCGTTAGAACTCTTGCAGTGTTTAGAAGTGTTTTATCGCTAAGATTTGGTTTTAAAAGCTGGATTAGATCTTTTGTAAGGCTACCAGACATCACAAGAACCATCCCCGCGAGAGTTGAGATCGCTGCAGCAAATACCGCTGCGACGTAAAATCCAGAGATCGGAGAACCCAAAGCCAGTGCTACCATTGGTCCCGCTGCATCCTGCTTTGCAGCAGCAATATTGAACAGCTCCGCTTGGAACATGGCTCTCGCTGATAAGCCTGTGATCAGGTTAAACCATGGAATCGATGCTGTGACGAAAACCACAGCGGTCATGATCGTCAGATCTCTCTTTGTGATCTTCCTTAAGCCTATGAAACGGGCAACATTGTGTGGAAAGCCAATTGCCATTGTCACAAACAAGCCTAGAGTTGCGGTCAGTCCAATAAGATCTGCAGCGAACTGGAGATTTGGTTTAGCGGTCAGATCGACTCTTAAAGGCTCAACAAGTTTCGGATCTTGCTGAGCTAAAGCCAAATTCAAACCAGCTGGTCCACCAACCATTGCAAGAGCCATTATACTCAGAAGAGAGCATGCAAAAGCTATAAATAGTCCCTGAATTGCCAACGCCCACTGAGTCCCAGTATAACCTCCTACAGTCATATAAATTGCCATTACTACCGCTGAAACAAAGATCGAGATCTCCCACGGAGTCCCTGTTACTATATGCCATGCGGTTGCGGCTGCCTTGTATTGCCCAACGGAGTAAACAACCATTAAAATGACGTAGATCACACATGCAATCGCTGCAACTCCTTTGCTGTCATAAATTGCTCCTACGAGTTGTGGGACCGTTGTAGCCTTCATCTGCTCAAATCTATTTCTCAGCTTTGGACCAAAGATCGTTACCGTAGGAATTATTCCCACGAGAGTCCATACTCCCGCCAACCACATTCCAGACCATCCAAATGAGTAAACAATGCCCATAAGTCCAAGACATGCCCAGCCACTTAGCCAAGTTGCAGTTAATGCAAGACCAGTCACCACTGGACCGAAATTTCTGCTTCCCGCAAGCCATGCATTGAAAGTTTCACTCTTTTTTTTGGACATGAAGCCTACAGCAACGCTGACTCCAAGTAGAAGCACTAAAAATACCGCAGACGTTATAAAATCCATGCTACTGGGTTGTGGTAGCATATTATCCCTCCGGCTTACTCAGAGCCAAACTCAATGCTGTGACTACAATGCTAAGAACAACCACCAACAGGAAACAAGTCCATGGATCGAACATGTGTTCATCCAGAAGGATAAAGAATTTAAATTTTGTGCTACACATACTCTATACACTCAAATTTTTTTATAAAATCTAATAAGCTAAAGACAGAGTTTCGACAGATTTTTATTTTTTAACCTTTTTGATCACCATAATGAGAGCGGTGATCATGGCGGGCGGATACGCTACGAGACTCTGGCCAATAACAAAGACGAGAGCAAAACCTTTGCTTCCCTTGGGAAGCAAAAAGATCATAGACTTTGTTTACGAGAAAATTATAGACTTCGAGATCCCAATAATCGTTTCCACAAATAAGAGATTTGAAGAGGACTTCAGAGAGTGGGCTAAAGGCAAAAAAGTAGAAGTAATCGCAGAGAATACAAGGAACGAGGAGGAAAAACTCGGGGCTGTAAGAGCTCTGGCAGAGATCGCCAAAGACCTAAAGGAAGACTTGCTCGTTATAGCGGGAGACAATGTTTTTGCATTTTCAATATATGAATTTCATAAAAAATTTGAAAAACTAAAAAAACCACTTGTTGCTCTTTATGACGTTGGAGATCTCGAGCTTGCAAAGAGGTATGGTGTTGCAGAGCTTGAGGGGGAGAGAGTTGTTAAGTTCTACGAGAAGCCTGAGAAGCCACCCTCCACTTTAATAGGTATAGGATTGTATATGCTACCAAAAAAGAGTGTCGAAGTTCTTCTCGAATACGTTGAGAACACAAAGAGGAGTGATAACCTTGGAGACTTTATAAGTTACCTCTGCCAGAAAGAAGAGGTTTACGGCTATCCCTTCAACGGAAATTGGTATGACGTTGGAAACCCGGACTCCTATCTTGAAGCCTTTAAGACGTATACGGATCACTATGTAGACAGATCCGCTGAGATCGAGAAGTCGGTAAAGGTGATCGAACCTGTTGTCATTGGAAAAGGGACAAAAATTACTGGAAGGAGCATAGTCGGTCCATACACCTTTGTAGGCAGTGGTTGTAAGATCGAGTCCTCGGACGTGAGCGAGAGCATAGTGTTTGAGAACACAACACTTTCAAAGGTAAAGCTCTGGAGGAGTATTGTTGATGATAAGTGTGAGATCAGGAATATACAACTCGTTGGCTCGATCATCGGTGGTAATGCAAAGATCCAAGGAGGATGAAGGCACTAATATTAGATGGCTACGTGGACGAACCCTCTTGCTTAGGCGTTCCACCATTTGTTTCTCCATATCCGAGGTTCATCTACGGAGTCCTAAAAGAATTAAAGATCTCCGCCCTTTACACAACAATTGATTCTCTTAGAGAAAATTTTAAGCTAAAAGAAGATCTAAAAAGTTTTGACTACCTTTTCATCATTGCAGGCATCGCAGTTCCGGGAAAATACCTTGGTGGAAAGCCATTAAACAAAAATGAGATCTTTTCTCTAAACTTAGCCAAGAAAAACATTCTTCTGGGACCAATTTACCTTGAACTGTCAAAAGAAGACATTGAGAGATTAGCCGACGCCTCGATAGCGGTTCTGGAGTTCCCGTTTGAAAAGAAACTTTGCGATCTTTTTGACCTCAAATTCGATCTAGACAAATTTTTAATAGCGGGAGCGGATGTAGTAAGACAGCACCCAGAATTTCCAAATATTATATGCGAAATCGAGACGTATCGAGGCTGTTATTGGGCTAAATGTTCATTCTGTATCGAGAGATTCCAGAAGATCTCTATGAGAGATCCAATAAAAGTGATCTCCGAGATCAAGGCACTTTACGACGCGGGAGTAAGGCACTTTAGATTGGGCAAACAGACAGATTTTTTCACGTATTTAGCGGATTTCAAATATGATTTTCCAAAGCCTGATCCAGAAGCTCTGCGAAAATTTCACAGAGCGATCTGGGAAAACTGCCCAAAAGTTAGAACTCTCCACTTGGACAACGTTAATCCAAAGACGGTTGCTGAACACCCTGAAGAGGCAAAAGAAGTCATTAAGATCGTTTCGATTTATCAAACTCCCGGAAACGTCGCCGCATTTGGCTTGGAAAGTGCAGATGAGAGAGTTGCACATAAAAATGCGTTATGTGCAAATGCTGAGGAAGTTATGACAGCGATCGAACTTTTTAACAAATACGGCAGGAGCAGTGGCTACAATGGACTCCCTCTAATACTCCCGGGCTTGAATTTCGTCATCGGATTGAAGGGGGAAACAAAGGAAACTTTTGAGAAGAACTTTGAGTTCCTGAAAGGAGTAATGGAGAAGAACCTATTAATAAGGAGGATCAATATAAGACAAGTGAAGATCTTTCCGGGAACTCCTATGGAAAAGGAAGGTTATGGGAGATTGAAGAGACATAAGCACTACTTCCAAGCCTTTAAGAACAAAGTTCGAGAAGAGATCGACAACCCAATGCTCCGAAAAATTTTGCCAAAAGGCAGAAAAATAACGGATCTAAAAGTAGAGGAAGGAGGAAAGATCAGCTTTGCTAGACAAATTGCAACTTATCCCGTTCTTGTTGGAATTATAGGAGAGTATAAAAAGGGAATTTTTGTGGACGCAAGAATTGTTGATTACGGATTCAGGAGTGTTACCGCAGTTGAAAGCCCCTTGGATGCGAACAGGGCAAGAGTGGACCAGCTGAAAGCTCTAGTTGGGGCGAAAGCGGTGGAGATCGTAAAGATGAGACCGTTCAAAAGCATAGAAGAATTAGAAAAAATAGTTGAGGAAGCAAAATTATTTTTCATTATAGAATAATAAGCTTATAATCACAGACTTGAAGAGAGATATGATTAAAACATAAATAAAAAAAATTGTAAATGGAAAAAGCTATATACGGGGAGATTGATGGGAGACAAGGTGATCAAATGAATTTATTTGACAACCTTCTTAACAGCACAACCATATTTAAAAATAGAGATGTCCTAAGACATAGCTACACACCTGAAAGCTTACCCCATCGTGAAGAACAGATCCAACAGCTTGTAGAGCTCCTTTCCCCGCTCTTAAAGGGCGGAACCCCCTCCAACATATTTATCTATGGCAAAACTGGAACTGGAAAGACCGCAACAGTAAAATTTGTTATAAAAAACCTCGAAGATATTAGCTCAAAAATGAGGGCAAATGTAATGGTTCTCTACCTGAACTGCGAAATCATAGATACCGCCTATAGAGTTCTTGCAAGCCTTGCAAGACGGCTTGGGAAGAATGTGCCTATGACTGGATGGCCGACCGATCAGGTTTATGAGGAAGTTAAGAATGCAATTGAAAGCAAGGGTATTAAGATGGTCATAGTTCTCGATGAGATCGACAAGCTTGTAAAAAGAGCGGAGGAAGCACTTTACAGCTTAACGAGAATCAATTCCGAGTTAGAGAATGCAAGAGTATCTCTCATAGGGATCTCTAACAATCTAAAGTTCAAGAGCTTTTTAGATGCGAGAATTCTAAGCTCGCTGAGTGAAGAAGAGCTCGTATTTCCACCATACAATGCTGAACAGCTTGAGGACATATTGAAGCAAAGAACAAAACTCGCATTCGCTGAAGGAGCATTAGAAGATGGTGTAATCCCGCTCTGCAGTGCCATAGCTGCACAGGAACATGGAGATGCAAGAAAAGCTTTGGATCTCCTTAGAGTCAGTGCAGAAATTGCTGAACGTGAGAGAGACAGTAAGGTTAGAATAAAGCACGTTAGAAAAGCAATTCGAAAGATCGAGACAGACTACATGATCGAAACTGTTCGAACTTTGCCTTTACACACAAAAATACTGCTTTATAGCATGACTCTGCTTGCAGAAGAATCCGATAAATTCACTACGGGAGAAGTTTACTGTGTTTACAAAAAGTTGTGCGGAAAGATTTGCATCGAAGCTCTAACTCAACGTAGGATTAGCGATCTGCTCTCTGAACTTGATTCACTCGGAGTAATAAACTCGATAATAATATCCAAAGGGAGATACGGAAGAACTAGGGAGATCAAGATCGAGGCGGATGTAGAAGCCCTCAAAAAAGCTCTCGAAGAGGATTATAGGCTTCAAGATCTCAAAAAATTCGAAGAAGAAGCAAGAAAGATGCTTAAATTAGGCATATTTGAAGAACAAACTTTTTAAGATTTGTAGAAAGATTTAAATATTGCCATGCTAAAGTAAATAAAATCGAAGTGAGGTGTTAGATTTGAAGGAATTTGGATTCGGAAAACCACCTGTGAAGGTTGGTGATGTTAGAGAAGTAAAAATAGAGGCAGTGGGAAGCGAAGGAGATGGAATAGCAAAAATTGAGGGTTTCGTGGTTTTCGTGCCCGGAGCAAAGCTGAACGATAGCGTAAAGATAAGGATTACAAAAGTTCTGAAAAAATACGGATTCGCTGAAATCGTTGAATGATTAGAATTTCTTGACTAAATCTTCAATTTGAGCTATAAGCCCTCTTATTTTTTCTATTTCACTCTTCAACTGCTCGATCTTGTCGTAGCCTTCGTCCTTCACCATTGCTCCATACTGTGTCGGAACTATGATCCCCGATTGTTCAAGAACACGCAATGAATAGCGAACTCTGTGTTTTGGCATATTTAACAGATCTGATAATTTGAAGATCCCTATTGGCTGTTTTTCCAATACCGCCTGCAAAACTTCCAAATGTCTAACAACGATCTCCGCTTCTGATATGAGTTTGCTAAACACCATGACAATAATCATCATCTTCGAGTATATAAGAGTTATGCTATTTAGGAGACCATGCACTGATCCCTACAGCTCAAAAAAGATCATTGGCGTCTTACTAATAGCCAGAAAATTCAATCAGACAACAGATCTACTTTAAATTCCTCATCACTAACTCCAATATATCCAAGTCGCTCCTTAATGACAATATAAGCCATCTCCGGCGGAATTGCACCTATTTCAGTTATTATAAGATCTATGTATCCTCTCGGTGTGACGTCGAAGGCGGGATTCCTGACTTTTATCCCCAGATCAAGCAATTCTCTGGGAGCAACCTCTTCTGCAGATCTTTCTTCAATTAAAACAAGATCTCCAAGTAGAGTCTTAGGACTGAACTTATAAGTCTCAGCTGCAACCATAAACGGCACTCTCGCTTCTTTTGCACATAAGGCAACTTGAGAAGTTCCTATTTTGTTTATCAATGCACCATTCGCGGTAATTGTATCCGCTCCGACGATCACACAGTCAACATCGTTGATAAAGGATCTGACCGCGGAATCCACGATTAAAGTAACTTCTATTCCCGCTTCTCTTAATTGTCTTGCGGTAATATGCCCCTGCCATCTCGGTCTCGATTCTGTAGCTAAGACTTCGATCCTCTTTCCGACTTCATGAGCTCTTTTCATGATCGCTACTGCTGTTGAGGAATTGCAATGCGTTAGGATCGTATAGCCATCTTTGATCCTTTTTTCTCCAATCTCAGCTATTTTCTTCTGTGCACTCTGAACCCATTCTATGAACTCTTCCGCTCTTCTGACAAGATCTGATCTCTTTTCCTCAATGCTATCCCCACAATATCGCATGATGTAATTGATCGCATTAAAAAGGCTAACTGCAGTTGGGCGAGTGTTGAGTAGTATTTTAGATGCTTTCAACATTTCTTCATCGAAGTTCTCCTCAACTTTCATTGCATACTCCTTCAGAACTTCAGCAGCGAATTTGGCGATCCTTGAAGCACCTCGAACCTCCATCGATCTTATTTTCTCTGCTGCAATTTGGAGATCCATAATCAAGATCCGTGAAACTCTTTAAATACCTTTGCAGCGAGTTTCTGTGTGGAGATCTGCATTGTTCACTACGGGGAGATCGGAGTTAAGGGCAAGAACAGAATCTTTTTTGAAAAAAAGCTGGTAGAAAATATCAGCAGATTTGCAAAGGCGAAGAGAAGGTTTGGGTGGATCGAGGTTGAATACCGCGAAGGTATTGAGGATAAATTGAGGAAAGTTCCGGGGATAAGATATTTTGGTGTTGGATTTAAAACCGAACTTGATCTGTCTGCGATTGAGTCAGCGGTTTTAAAAGCTTTGCCGGAGAATTTTGAGACTTTTAAAATTTCCACTTCAAGGAGAAACAAAAAGTTCCCTCTGAATTCTGTTGAGATCAACAAAGAACTTGGAAGTGTTGTTGTAAAAAAAACTGGCAAAAAAGTCGATCTCGAAAATCCAGACGTTACGGTTTGGGTAGAGATCGGAGAAAATTTTGCACTGGTTTACTCAAAGAGATTCGAAGGTATTGGCGGATTACCGGTAGGATCTGCAGGAAAGGTAGTTTCACTTGTCTCTGGTGGTATAGACAGTCCTGTTGCAAGCTTTTTAGCTATGAAAAGGGGGTGCGAAGTTGTTGTCGTGCATTTCTTCAACAAAACACTACATTCTCCAGAAGTTCGGAAAAAGATCCTAAAGCTCGCAGAAAAACTTGCAGAGTATCAGGGAGATTTGAAGCTTTACATGATTCCATTTGAAGACGTGCAGATGGAGATCATAAGAATAGTGCCACCAAAGCTCAGGATGGTGGTTTACAGAAGAAGTATGGTGAGAATGGCAAATTTAATTGCAGAGAAAGAGGGTGCGAAGGCTATAGTAACTGGTGATAACATCTCTCAGGTGGCGAGCCAAACACTCGATAATTTGAACGTGATCTACTCCGCCTCTAAGCTTGCAGTGCTACCACCACTATTGGGCTTTGACAAAGAAGAGATCATTTCGCTTGCGAAGAAAATAGGGACTTATGAGATCTCTATTTTACCATACGAAGACTGCTGTTCGCTTATGGTCGCAAAACACCCAGAAACGAGAGCAAATCTGGAGCTGATAGAGGAATTTGAAGAATTCGAAGAACTGGAAAAAAATGCGGTCGAAAAAGGAGAAATAATTGAAATTCACTCGTAAACCTTCTCCCATTCTTTATACCAGTCCATAGCGTCTTTTTCGTAGTCCCTCTCCTTGCTTGGCAGTCCCATGAGTTCATAAGCTTCGTGCTGGATCAGCACTTTCATGATCTCATTGCTTCCAGTCCAGATCAATCCCAAACGTAAATCTCTAAGCATCCTTTCAACCGGATAAACCTGCGTGTAGCCAATGCCTCCAAGAATTTGCATTGCTTTGTTCACAACATCCCAAGCCATTTCCGTTGCGAATAATTTGGCTTCACTTACAAGTCTGCGGGGATCGAGAGTAGTTTTTCCGGCATCATATGCGTCCACAGCCCTTGCAGCATTGTAAACAAGTGCCCTCGCAGAGTCGAGCTTTGTCAAAGCTTCAGCAACCATAAAATTAACGCCCTGAAACTCCCTGATCTTTTTGCCAAACGCTTTTCTCTTTTCAGAGTATTTCATAGCGATCTCGAGTGCAGCTCTAACTCCAAGAGAGCCCGCTGCAGAAGTTAAACGCTCGGGGATCATCATTCTGTTGAAGATCACCCTTGCATTATTCACTTCGCCGAGAACGTATTCTTTCGGGATCTCAAGATCTTTGAAAACGATCCTTGCGGTCCCCATGCCACGGAAACCCATTAGATTGTAAAGCTCCTCGATCTCAACTCCTCGCTCTCTTTCAACAATAAAAGCGGTCAAAGCTTTATGACTGGGGGCATTAGGATCTGTTCTTGCGTAGATCAGATAAAAATCCGCAACCTTTCCGCCCGCTATGAACCTTTTGGAGCCATTGAGGATCCAGACATTGCCTTTCTTTTCAGCCTTCGTTGTTGTGCCAAAGAAGTCGCTACCTCCCCTTGGCTCGGTAAGACCCTCTGCAGAGATCTTCTTTCCCTTTATTATGGGCTTCAGAAACTCTTCTTTTTGCCACTCATTGCCAAAACGATTTAAAGCTTCACCAACAATGCTGACCATTGAATAAGCACATCCTATTCCCATTCCTAAAACTCCGATCTCCTCCAAAGCAACCGCTTCAGCTGTCCATGTTAAACCCTTACCTCCATACTCCTCCGGGAACCTCAAACCCAGAAGGTTTTTCTCTGCACAGGTTTTAACAAACTCAAAGGGATAATCGACTTCATTTCTATCCATTTTTCGCAAAAGCTCTGGATCAATACTTGCTACGAATTCTTTAACCTTTTCTCGGAGCTTTATTTCTTCCTCACTCAGTAGAAAATTATTTTCGAGCATACTCCCACCTTTCCCCAATTCGCATAGAACTACTTAAGTTTTACGTTTACGTTAATGTCATTTATAAGGAACAGAAATACTTTTATTCTTGGCAGACTTTTTAGTCCTAATGCCAAAGAAAACCCAAAGAAAAGAGAGAGAAACCTATACTATATCCGAGCTTGCAAGAGAATTCGATATAAGCACAAGAACAATAAGATATTATGAAGAGCTCGGTCTTCTCTCGCCCGAGAGGACTTCAGGAAATCAGAGGATCTTCACGAAAAGAGATAAAACGAGACTTAAGCTGATTATTCGAGGAAAAAGGCTTGGGTTTAGCCTTAACGAGATAAAAGAAATGATAGAAATGTATGATGTTGCTGGAGAGACCGAACAGATAAAGCTTACGCTGAAATATGGTGAGAAAAAACTTAAAGAGATTGAGGAAAAGATCAAAGAGCTTGAAATGCTAAGAGAAGACATGCTCTCCATTAGGGAGATTTTAATAAAAAGGCTAAAGGAGCTTGAATCTAAAAAATGAGAGATTATAGAGTTGAGAGCAAAAACAATTAATGGAGCAAATCCAGAGCCCCATAAAAAAGTGGCTTTCTCAAGGATTTTTAATTTGTCTATCTCCTATCGGGAGATCAAATTCGCTCAAATTTGAAAGTCTAAAAGAGAGCTCTGGTAAAGTCTTTCAACTGTTTTCCATTTCTTACGAACAAAATGGGGCATCTCAAGTCCTTTTAACTGCTTGAGATATGCAATTGTCCTTGGATCGCTTGCATAACCGCTTCCAAAATCTCCACAGCTCTGCTTTAACATTTCGATCTCCCTATCCCTTTCAACCTTTGCTATAATCGAAGCTGAAGAAACTATAGGATATTTTTGATCTGCTTTATGCTCCGCAACTACTTCTATCCCCGTCAATTCCTTCAACTCCCTTGCAAGTCTCCCGGGTATAACATCCGGGCTGTCGACAAAAGCAACCCTTGGATTCAGCTTTTTTATGATCTCCGCATAGCTCTCCTTGAGAATTTCATTGATCGTCTTCGTTTCCATCAACTCGTCAAGCTTGTTTGCAGGAATTTTGATAACCTCGATCTTTGCTACTTCTATTATTTTCTCTGCCAATTCCTCCCTCTTCTTCTGAGTAAGCTTCTTTGAGTCCTTAACTCCAATTTTTCTCAAATGCTCCTCGTCGTCGCAAGCAACACCCGCGATAACCAATGGTCCAATTACACACCCCTTTCCCGCCTCGTCAATTCCCGCTTTCATATTCCTAACTTTAAGCCCTTTACAGGCAATTTCTTTTTCTTCATCTTCTTCATGAATGTCTTAACAGTTTCGTAATACTTCAGCAATTCTCTAACTTCTTGCTGTGAAGCCCCACTGCCGATCGCTATTCTTCTAATTCTGGAGCTGTCTATGACCTTTGGATTCAAAAGCTCCTCTTCTGTCATCGAATCCATGATCACCTTAAACCTCTTCATTTTCTCCTGCGTCATCTCCGCTGTTTGGTCATCAACTCCTAAACCAAAGCCCGGAATCATCTCTAAAACCTTTCTAATTGGACCAAGCTTGTTCATTGCTTCGATCTGTTTGTAAATGTCTTTTAGGGTAAAACTGCCTTTTAAAAATGCCTCCGCATCGAGTTCTTCTTCCTCTGCGATTCTTTCAACTTTCTCCATTAGCGTTTTAAGATCTCCCATTCCCAAAAGTCTCGAGAGAAAACTCGCTGGATCGAATTTTTCCAAGTCCTCCACTTTTTCACCCGCACCAATAAAGGCTATTGGAATGCCTATTTCTCTCGCAGCACTTAAAGCTCCACCTCCTTTTGCGGTGCCGTCGAATTTTGTTATTATGATCCCATTAATACCGATCGCATCATGAAAAGCCTTTGCCTGCTTGCTTGCAAGCTGACCAATTGCAGCATCGAGCACAAGAAACTTATAATCTGGATTTACGATCTTTGCAATTGCGATCATTTCATCAATCAACTCTTTTTCAAGTGCATGCCTTCCTGCGGTGTCAATGATAACTATGTCTTCCTTTGCATTCTCCAAAGCTTTTTTAACCACCTTTACTGCATCCTTCTCTTTTTCACCGTAAAAAGGTATAGAATTAGCTTCTGCAAGCTGTTTTAACTGCTCATAAGCTGCGGGTCTCCAAGTGTCTCCTGCGATAACCGCACTCTTCAGTCCTCTGTCTTTGAAGAATCTGGCAAGTTTCACAGCGGTTGTTGTTTTTCCGCTTCCCTGCAGACCAACGAGCATGATCCTTGCCCTCTTCAATGGGATCTCAAGTCCTTCCCCAACACCCTTGAGCAGTTCCTCATAAACTATTCTGAGCACTTGCTCTCTCGCATCGAAAAATTCTGGGACTTCTTCGCTAATGGCTCTCTTTTTTATTGCTTCGCTTATTTCTTTAACCTGCCTAACGTTAACATCTGCCTTTATCAAAGCTCTCTGAATGTCTCTAACCATTTCTTCGACGAATTTCCTATCTATTGCGGTGGATCCCATGATCTTTTTTGCAATGTCTTTCAATGCCTCAAGTGCCATTGTAGGATCCCTTAGCAGAGAGTTTAAAAATGTATTTTAAAGAATTTGATCCGAGAGCAAAATGGAAAGAGAGTAGATCATCCCAGCATATGAGAATATAAAAAGAGCGTTCAT
Source organism: Archaeoglobales archaeon (assembly GCA_030055595.1). GTDB lineage: Archaea > Halobacteriota > Archaeoglobi > Archaeoglobales > Archaeoglobaceae > WYZ-LMO2. Next base: position 77,049 of record JASFYH010000003.1, read on the forward strand.
CAGATCAAAAACTCCCGAGTAAGCTAAACCTATTAACTTTGTTGCAGGCAAAATAACTGGAAAGATAACTGGAAAAATCATCGCAAGTAAGAGCATTTCTCTACCTTTAGAGCTTGCTGAAAGAGGTGCGAGGAGGGTTATAACTCCCGAGATCGGTAAAACCACTATAGCCAACGCAATGAAAGTGAGCAAAAAGTTACCCTTGAGATTAAAAAGGGCGTAGCAGATTGGATAGACAAAAAAAGACAGAACTAAAACCAAAATCAAATTCGAAAGCACTTTTGCAGTCATTAATTGAGAATTCGTAAGTGGAGATGCTTTCAAACCTTCAATAGTCTCAAGATCGTATTCTCTTAAAATTGAGATCGAACTTCCGGAGATCGAAGTAAAAAGGATTATTAGGAGGATTATTTGCGGGAAAAAGCTTTCAACGTCGATTGAGACGCTAAAAAGGAATGTAGTAGTCAAGGCAAAAAGGAGCATTTGATTAATTACTGCCTTATTTCTGGCCTCGACTTTCAGATCTTTTTTAATAACTTCGAGAATTAGAAAGAACTCTGAGAGCTTCTTCATAGTTTTCTCCAAAATAAGAGAGCTTTCCCCGATCGAGGACAAGAAAATTGTCGCAAAATTTAGCATCTTCAAAGTTGTGGGTGGAAAAGACAAGAGTTCCATTAAAGTTCTGGATTATACGAAGCACTTCTTCTTTGCTTTCAACATCCAGCCCAGAAAGGGCTTCATCAAGGATCAAAACCCTTGGTTTTGCTAAAAGAGCTCTCGCAATTGCAACACGCTGTATAAATCCCTTTGAGAGCTCCAAAACCCTTGAACCGAGCTTCTCTGATAGTTTCAGATCCTCTACTACGCTTTTCCAATCTTTGGCTCGATAAAGTTTAGCGTAAAATTCGAGGTTTTCCTTTACTGTAAGCTCCCGGTAAAGCATTGGATTGTGTGTTACCAATCCTATTTCTCCCCTTAGCCCCGGACTTTTTCTTGGCTCCATTCCGAAGATCTCAACTCTACCAGAACTTGGTTTCAAAACACCAGCGAGGATCTTTGCAAGAGTGGATTTACCAGCACCGTTAAATCCAAATATTGCTATTTTCCCCTCAGACCTGAAGGAAACATCTCTCAAAGCAAAATTATATCCAAATCTCTTGCTAAGCCCCTCGCAGAGGATCAATCTAAGACACCTTTTGCACTCTTGAAGTCTTTGCCTGTTTTACTCAAAGCCTGTTTTAAAGCTATTGCAAATGCTTTAAATGCACATTCAACCATGTGGTGCGAGTTCTTACCTTTTACCGCTAAATAAACATTCAGTCCTGAATTTCTACAGAGAGTGTCAAAGAAGTGCAGAACGTCTTCCGCTCTAATATCTGCATCTCTAAGCTCACCTTCGAATACAAAAACTCCTCTACCGCTGAAATCAAGTCCACAGATTGCCACCGCTTCATCCATCGGGACAATTGCACTACCAAATCTTTCAATCCCCTTCTTTTCGATCTCTGAAATGCTTTTTCCAAGACAAATCGCCACATCTTCAATTACATGATGCTCGTTAGCTCCAGAAGCTTTTATTTCTATGTTAAAACTTGAGAGCTTTGCAATAGTTTCCAGCATGTGATCAAAGAATGGAATTCCTGTGCTGATCTCCAACTTTTCAGAAGCAAAAGTTGCGTTCACTTCAGTTTCTGTCGTTTTTCTACTAACCCTCTTCATGCTCAAATTTGAGTGCTTCCTCTAATTTAATCTTTCCCGTGTAAAGTGCGGAGCCAAGTATAACTCCCGCGCTTCCAAGACTCTTAACAAATTCTATATCCTTTAAAGATGAAATTCCGCCAGCAACGTAAACTGGACGCTTGATTTTTCCCAAGAATTGCATTTTTTCCCTATCTATCCCCGAAACAAGTCCTTCGACGTCTATGTTCGTATAGAGAAATGAGACATCGAGATCCTCATAAAGTTTCACGAAGCTCAAGGGATCCAGCGAAGTTTTCTCTTTCCAACCTTTCACAGCCACTTTACCATTTTTGACGTCTACTGCGATCATCACTCTTCCTTTCCAAGATCCAGCAAACTCTTTCACTTCTTTAACTTTCTCAACCGCAATGGTCCCAAAGATTACTCTTCTCGCACCCAGTTCCAACAGTCTCTCAGCAATTTTAAAATCCCTTATTCCGCCTCCAACCTGAACTTCTGCCCCTAAAGCGATTATTCCCCCAATTGTCTCTTCATGCTTCAATCTTCCCCGAAAAGCTCCATCCAAATCGATAACATGCAACACCTTTGCGCCTTTTTCAATCCAGTTCTTGGCAACCAAGATAGGATTCTCTGCTGAGAAAGTTATTTCCCCCTCCTTACCCTGCCTTAATCGAACAACTTTTCCATCCTTTAAATCGACTGCGGGAATTACTCTAAACATCTATTTCAGAAAGCGACTTGTTAAAGTTTTCAGCTTTTTCTTTCAAGATCGTTATCGCTTTAAAGAGAACTTCTTTAACCGGCAAAGCTCCAGTGCCCTCTGCTACGAACAGATAATCGTTCTTTTCAACAATTCTAATAGCTTTTGGTTCACAAGATCTTATGCATTCCATACATAGAGAGCAATTTTCTGGATTCTTTACAGCTATTTTCCCCTCTCTCTCCTCAAAAATGCTCCTTGGGCATGCAGAAATGCAATTTTTACAGAGATCGCATTTTTCGTTTATTTCAATGTCGGGAATGATCCTGTAATAGCAAGCAGAAACAGGCTGGAACTTCGAATGTTCTTTACCTCTCCCAAGCCTTGCAACCGCCTCGATCATCAACTGCTGACCACTAAAAAGCTCAAGCACGGGAATATCTTCGAAAGCGAAGTGGATCTCGGGATCATCGCTTATGAAGTCTTTAGCATAGACAACTTTTGGTCCCTCTACATTCAATCTGAAGGAGATCTGACAATTTGGACACCCAACACCTTCACAAACGCATTCTTCTCGCATTTTGAATCTACTCAGATCTGTTTTGATCGGAAGCATTGCAAGTCTGTGAGCTATCATTTCATCATAGAAGCCACTTGAATTGACGTAGAAGTCAACATAGTCGATTGCCAGAACTGGAACGAGAGATTTCATTGCTCTCCTTATTGAATTAGCTAAGGCTGGCGAAGCGTCATGAAGTTTAAAAATGATCTTACTCTCTTCTTCTTTAACGATCTCAATTTTTGGCATTAAACTCTCCTACCCCTTCTACCGCCGGGTAATCGAGTTCCATCGTGCGGAATCGGTGTTACATCCTCAATCCTACCAATTCTTAGCCCCGCTCTTGCAAGTGCCCTTATAGCTGCCTGAGCTCCCGGGCCCGGAATCCTTGGCTTATTACCCCCCGGAGCGCGAACTTTCACATGCACAGCATTTATTCCCTTTTCCATGGCTATGCTCGCAGCTTTTAAGGCTCCCTGCATTGCGGTATAGGGATTTCCTTCGTCTCTTGCAGCCTTAACGATCATTCCACCGCTTACTCTTGCTATGATCTCAGAACCTGTTATGTCGGTGATCGTTATGATCGTGTTGTTATAAGAAGAATAAATGTGTGCGATTCCCCACCTTACTTTATCTTTTTCAGGCATTTCCCTTCACCTTCACTCCAACCTTCTTCTCTAAATCACGCAAAACAATGAAGCTCGGAGATGTGACTTTTCTACCATCTACCTCAATATGCCCATGGACGATCATTTGCCTTGCCTGCTTTATAGTTCTCGCAAGTCCCTGTCTATAAACAAGGGTCTGAAGCCTTCTTTCGAGAAAGTTCTCTACAGAAAGTCCAAGAACATCATCGAGCGTCGAGTTTTCTGGCAAAACGCCATACTTCTGCAGTTTCTTAATAACCGCTTGGGCTTTTGACTTTGCCATCTCCCCCTCTCTGCCTGGAAGATTGATCTTTCCGAGCAGATCCCTCGCAACTCTTCTATACTTTCTGAGGATATTCTGAAATCTCCAGAGTTCCCTCTTATTTCTCAAACCATAGGTTATAACAAGCTGATTATCCCTCTCAAGCCTACTCCTATCCCAAGGACGGACAGGGGCTACATAAAATTTTCTATTCTTCTTAGGATCGCCCATAAAACCACCTTAAGTCTTCTTTCTCACGACCCCAATTGTTCTGCCTTTTCTACCAGTAGATCTCGTTCTCTGCCCCCTAACCTTTTTACCCTTTGCATGCCGAACGCCGCGATAACATTTCATTCTCATCATCTTCTCTATGTCAAGCATTCTGGCAAAGTTGATGTCCTTGGAGAGTAAATGCAGGTTTTTGCCAGTAGAGGGATCTGAGCGTCTGTTAAGCATCCATGCGGGGAATTTTTCGATCTCTTCTTCTATTAGATTTTTGAGTTTTGTGATCTCTTCATCTTCCAATGTGCCTAACTTTCTTGATCCATCTAAGTTCAGCTCATTTACAACGCTTCTTGCCATTCTGATTCCAATACCGGGTATTCCGGTTAAGGCATGCACTACATTTCTGTTTCCATCCAGATCTGTGTCTGCAATTCTAACTATGTGCTTGAACATTCTATCACCGCTATGGAAAAAGAGTTTATGGGCGATATTTAAATATTTTGCGAACGAACAATACTACTCAAAAAGAAATTTAAAGATAAGCGATAAAAATAACTGCTATTTGGACCTTCTCGAGATCAAAAGAGCGGTAGCGATGCCACCAAGGGCAATCATGACTTCAAATCCCGGAGTTCTTTTTGGTGTATAAGGTGGAGGTGTTGTCTTCTGGGGAGTGGTTACAGGAGTTTTGTTGGTTTGCTCAGTTTGATTTTTTGTTGGAGGCGAAGTGGTAGGCGGTGGGGTAGTTTTGGGTAATTCTACTGTAAACTTCGTGTATTCAGTCTTCAATCCCGTTTTGGAGTCCAGAGCGTAGATCTTGTATTCTCCCGCCGGAACATTCGGAATTTCGAATTCTACTTGGATTACACCTTTCTCATTTGCTTGAATGCTTTTTACAGCCAGATTCTGTGTCTCGTTGAAAAGATCGATCAATCTCACCTCAACCTGAGAGTTTGCCGAGAAACCATTGCCGGTGATGTTTACAACAGATCCAGGGACCCCCTTCGAAGTAGAAAGTTTTGTGAGCTTTGGTGTTATCCTAAATGTCGAATATGCATTATTCTTAACTTCGTCCATTGCTGTGATCTTGTAATAACCACAGGGAACTTCTGGAACTTTTATGGAGGCTGAAAAACTACCCCTCGAATCTGTTTTAGTGCTACTCATCACCTTATCTTCCCAAAAGATTCTAACTTCTGATTCGAGGAGAAAATTTGTTCCTCTAACACTTACTGAAGTCCCCACAGGCCCTTCAACTGGATCGATCCTAATACTGGGAGAGGGGATTTGAGCATTGCTCGGAATGGCTAAGGCTAAAAGCATTAAAAAAACTACCAAGAGTAAACTTTTCTGGTTTATGCTCTTCATGCGAAGAAGAGTGCTATGAATATATTTAATCTTTACTGCGATTGCTAACTCAACTCATTCATACCAAAAGGTTAATATGCAAATGCCATGAATAAGCCTAAAATTAAAAGCGGGGGTTGCCGAGTGGTCAAAGGCGCTGGCTTGAGGGGCCAGTTCCGTAGGGATTCGAGGGTTCAAATCCCTCCCCCCGCATGCTCTTTTCAGGTTTGCAATTTGATTCTTCAATTCTACTTGATCTTACCAAAAGCCTATTAGAATTAAAAACTATAAGTCGTTTCTCAACTCTTTGGAGATCGAATTTTGCATCGAAATAAGACTTTCAAGTGTGTCAATTCCATATTTTAAGACTCTAAGAAGTTGCATCTGGAAGATTTGGGCTGTTAAGAATGCGTCTGCCAAAGCGTTGTGTCTAAAGCTAATTGTTATACCATATTTTCCCGCCAAAGCATCGAGAGTTAGATTTTCAAAGTTTACCGGCTCTCCTAAAAACTTAGCAAGAACCATTTCGAGTATCGCGATATCTATCTTATTCTTATAATAATTCTCTAACTTTATTCTCTTAAAATCCCTAAATTTCTGTTCAAGGAACTTACAGTCAAAATTAACAGAATGACCGACAATTGTTCTTCCTTCAAGCATTTTTAAGACTTCATCAGCGATCTTGGCAAATTCTTGTGCATCTCTCAAAACTTTCGGGTCGAGACCGTGGACGATCATGCTACTGATCTTAAATTTCTTGGGTTTCAGTAGAAGATAAACACTTTCGCCAAGATCTATTCGCAGACCTGTCATCGGGATAATTCCAAGCGAGAGGATCTCATCCTTTTTTGGATTAAAACCCGTGGTCTCAAGATCGATCACAGCAAATTTCGTTTTTTTAGCCTTCATACTCACAACCTCATATATAACTGTATCTCATCTTTAATAGCTTTTGGAATTCTGATATGACCTTAAATGTCTCTTTTAGCAAAATTGTCTCTAGTCTATCGAGTTTGTCTACCTCTATCTCGTTGTTTTTATTACCAATGCCATCTTTAAGCACTTCTTGGACATGTAATCTAAGCCTCAGTTCTTGGAGAAACTCGTAACCACTTATTAATCCATTAGCAGTCTTATCACTAATTACATTACTTTCCCTAAGTTTTTCAATCCTTTCACGAGTGTTCGTCACTTTAACAAGATCTTTATCTAATGCAAGAGCTCTCACACCATTTGTTATGGGGTAGATTCCAAATTTTTTAAGATCTATACGACCCTTTATTCCAAATATTCCGTGAGGTGGTTTGAACATAACCGAATCCTCGGCAAGCTCTCTGATTACCATTCGAGTTTTTGAGTTTAGTATCTCTTCACAAACCTCATCGTAAAGTTTAAGCTTTCCAAAAATTGGACGCATATCAAGAAAGACAGTCAAATGTCTAATACTCCCCGGCTTTAGCGTTTGAAGCCATTCCCTAAACAAACTCTTCCAATCTTCTACATCTCGAGCCCAAAGTGGATTCGAAGCCATATAATTGCCACTACACTTTGGAATTCCTACTTTCTCAAGTGCATCGTTTACCATTTTTGCAAACTCAAGTATGCCCTCTCCATCACCTTCATGAATGATTGCATTATCTTGATCTGTGGCAATAACCTGCTCCCTTCTCCCCGAAGATCCCATCACGACCCAAAGAAAATCTGGAAGTTTACCCATTTTATTTTCAAAATCCTTTTTTAGGAGCTCAATAACCTTCACACTGAGAGTGTCATAAACCTCCGAGATCAAAGATGTTAGTTCATAGAATTGAAGACCTCTCATGGTTAGAATTGCTATCGTTTTTATTATGTTCTTGTAAATCGCATTTAACTCTTTTATCGAGTTAGCCTTAATGAGTCTTCTCGTTTGGATAACAATGGATGATGTGGGCTCGAAATGTGAAAGAACGTCCTTGGGTGTGATAACACCAGTAACCTTTTCACCTTCTAAGACAACCAGATGGTTTACACCCCTTTTGATGAATTCCATGTATGCTTCGAAAATAGGCTTACTGAGATCAACACATATGGCCGGTTTGCTCATATAAGCAGAAACTCTTTCCTCGGGGCTACCCTTATATACAATGAACCGCCTTAGATCTGCATTCGTAAATATCCCTATAGGCTTCATTTTCTCGTCAACGATTACGATTGAACCGACTTTATTAAGCTCCATCTTAATTACAGCATCTCTAATTGAGGTTGTAGCCGAGCAGACAATAGGTGCTTTTATAAGAAGCTCTCTAATAGGCTTATATAGGAATCTCTCTAATATAACTATCTCCTTTCTTATACTCGCAAAGTCTCCCTTCTTTAAACTCTCAAAGAACCTTTGAAATTTTTCGTTTTTTTCCATCAACTCCTTAAAAACTCTTTTTGGGATCTCATAACATATTACATCTTCTCTTGCGACTGCGTTGTAATTAGCTTCTTCTGAATCCGCACCGATAATATCGCCACTCTTTGCAATGTCTACGAGATCACTTTCTTCGTAAATTCCAATAGAGCCCGAAAAGACTATATAGACGTTTTTTATCTTCTTTCCCCTTCTAAGAATGATCTCACCTTCTTCGTAAGCATTCACTTTCAAATTTTTTACAAGATATTCGAGTTCACAATCCTTAAGATCCTCAAAAGGCTTTATGCTCTTCAAAAATTCCCTTGGAGGTAGCATAAAAGTTTATTTTCTATTCTGTAAATAAGTCTATCTAAAAACACAATATTCATAATTGAAAGAATTAACGCAGACTAATGGTCACTAATATTTTTACATCTGACTGGTATTTCAAAATATTCTGTGAGATATTCAGAGAGCTTTTTTTCTACTAATTCATATTGCATAGAGGTGCAATTTAAACTTAACTCAACAATCAATCCTGAATCGTCTTGAGAGACTTCTAAAACATTTCTCACTTCTGGGAAATTGTAAAGTAATTCCTCTACTTCACTTGGAAATACTTTAACACCATGGTAGACTATTAGATCGTCCATACGTCCAATGATGCCCCCAGGGGATCTTGCATGTGTTCTTCCACAACCACAACGTTCTAATTCTATTTTAGTCAAATCTCCTGTCCAGTATCTAATCAGTGGACAAGCTTCTTTGACTAAGTGAGTTATTACCAATACACCCAATTCCCCCTCACTTACAGGTTCTCCTGTCTTAGGGTCAACAACTTCAATAAGATGGCAATCTTCACTCCAATGTAAGCCAGATTTCTCCTTGCATTCTGATGCAAAGGTCGGTGCGATTTCCATAAGTCCATAATAGTCATAAGCGTCAATTCCAAGTAGTTCTTCTAATTTCTTTCTTATTGAAGGTATCGAAGCTCCGGGCTCTCCACCAAAAGCACCAAATTCTAACGAGAGACCATCTCCGCTATAACCCATGTCTCTTAGTCTATACCCAAGTTCCAACGCAAAACTTGGCAATGCAGTGATCACATTCGGCTTTATGTTGAGAATATACTCGATCTGTTTTGGAATTCTGCCACCGCCTACTGGAATAACCATCCCCCCGATCATTTGAACCGCTCTATGAATTGCGATGCCCACAGCCCAATTTTCATACTTGAAAGAATTTTGAATGATTTGTCCTTCTCTTAAACCCATACTCCAAAGCGTCCTTGCTGTTAAATGGGTTATATAATCCCTATCAAACTCAGTCCAGAAATTTAGAACTGGTTTACCTGTAGAGCCAGAGGTTGGATAAACTTCCACTATTCTTTTTTCTGTGACCAGATAGCCAGTATAAGTTTTTTCAGCTTGTTCTTGTCTTAAATCTCCTTTATACAAAAAAGGTATTTTTTGGAGATCTGAGAGTTTTACTATATCAGAGGGATGGATCCCTGCCTCTTTGAACTTTCTTTTGTAGAGATAAGACTTAGAATAGCATCGATTAAGCTGATATTTCAATCTCTTAAACTGCAATTTCTCCAGTTCATCTCTGCTAATTGTTTCAATTTCCGCATCCCAGAATGTGTTCTCCATCTCTATATCATTCCGCTAACCATTTTGCAAGCTCTTTAGCATAGTAAGTGATTATAATATCCGCTCCAGCTCTTTTTCTACAAATGTGATATTCCATGACGTTTCTTTTCTCATCCAAGAATTTCGCAGAACATTTAAGCATCACGTATTCTCCACTCACGCAATAGGTAGCAGTAGGGAATTGGAGTTCCTTTTTTATTCTATAAATTATGTCCAAGAACGATGGCTTAACCATTACTATGTCCGCTCCTTCCTCTATATCCGCCCTCGCCTCTCGTATGGCTTCATCTGAGTTTCTTATGTCCATTTGATAGCTCGAACGATCTCCAAACTTTGGGGCACTCTGCGCAGCGTATCTAAAAGGAGTATAGAGGACTGTGCTATATTTAGTAGCATAAGACATAATAGGGATCTCAGAAAAACCCTCTCGATCTAAGGCATCTCTGATTGCCATCACCATACCATCCATCATCCCAGAAGGGGCGATCATGTCTATCCCCGCCTCAGCTAAACTTACAGCAATCTTTCCATAAACCTTAAGCGTCTCGTCATTGTCCACTTTTCCATTCTTAAGAATGCCACAATGACCGTGATCGGTATACTCACATAAGCATAGATCTCCGATCAAAATTAGATCTTCTCCAGAAACACCTTTTATTTCCTTTATTGCCTTCTGAACAACCCCCTCTTTCATGTAAGCAGAAGTTCCAAACGGATCTTTATAGGAGGGGACACCAAAGAGTATGATCGCTGGTATTTTTAGATCCACGACTTCTTCAGTAAGTTTGAGAAGCTCGGCCCCTATTGGGTAAGTGTATTGTCCAGGCATTTCTTCTATTTCTTTTTTCTCTTTTAAGTTTTCATCAACGAATACAGGGTATACCAAATCCCCTACATCTAAATGGCTCTCTGAAACTAGATCTCTGAATTTCCTGCTTTTTCTCAGTCTTCTAAACCTGCTTCTTGGAAACATAGAGCTCACTACCTTTTCTACCGCTCAAGAGATTATAAAATTTCCTATTCCCACCTCCTTGTTAGCCCTTAAACGATATTGAGGCACGTTCGGATTTGCACGGATTACCTCTCGTGATGTGAAGAATTTTAGCATCCAGATCCATTATCATAGAAGAAACGGTCATAAGTCTCGTAAATTCGTCCTCTCTTTGATTAGGATGCCTACAGATCGAATTTGGATAATTGAAATGGTCTCTTAATACATTCTCGAGTGTTTTAAATTCTATCTTGCCATTTCTAAGAAATCTTATAGCACGATCCACCCTCAGGAGAGTGTCGGGAATTACAGGAATAAATCGATCTTGTAGAGAGAACTCGGTTTGGGCTTTTAATAGATGATTGGTGTGGACTAGAAAACCTTTTTCGGGAAAAATATAGGATACGCCTTTTGGTGTCTTTTCCAGATCTATGATCTCTGATGGGGCTCCAATCATAAAATTAACACTTATGCTGGTTTCTGCATCATAAACACACTTTATTGCTGTTCCTAAGTTCTCAGAATCGAGTATTTTTCTCATTAGAATATTAACTGGAACTCCTTGCCCAAATTTATCTTCACTTGAAACAAGAGCATTCAAGACTACTCCAATACCATTAGAATTAATTCCCTGCTGACAAACAATTCCCGCCTCTGTTTTTGTTACGATCGAAGGTTGTTCGCTCCTTGAAATTTCCAGAATTACTGAAGTATCTAAAAAATGTTCTTTGTAGTCCCAATTATGGGCTAAATATGTTTTTCCATCAGTTTTCTCTGGAAGAACTCCTATAGAAGTGCATCCTTCGACTTTAAGTTTCTTTAAAGCTTCACCGATCCATCCAAGCTCATATCTGCAATTCATAAGCACAATGTTACTAATTGATTCTCCAGAACCCTCTGAGATCCCTTCTAACTCTTCCCATATCCACTTGTCGTATTTTTCAATTGTCTTAATAAACTCATAGGAAACGCCTATGAGTGTTTCCTTAGGAATTCTTAATGAATCGATCCAAAATTTCAGATAGAATTTAATATTTTTCTTTATTAAGTCCTTAGCCAGTTTTCCATACTCTTTTCCCCTTTGAAATTCATCATCATTTTTTAATAAAAAAAATTTAAACATCTTACTACCTCAGCTCTTCAAAATTTTTCAATATGGTTTCAACTGCCAACTTTGCACCCGTTCCTGTGACGAAAGGACACTTGTCTGTATGCCCTCCCAATTTGAGAAATTCCTCGAATTCTGATGGATTTAACAAGTTAAAAGTTTTACCCATCATTTTTTTCTGGATCTCATTACACTTTATCGTTCCAAATGTATTTTTGAATGCTTCTAAAAACTCATTGACCATTTTATAAGTCAAAAATCTCTTTTTCTTGGGATCTTCAAATTCCTCTCTTTCCCTACCAAAAAGAACGCTAATTGCCATCGCTCCTCCTATTACCGCACCGCATGTTCCCTCTGTTGAGCAACCAATACCTGCAGCCAATCCAGTCGCAGCTTTAAATGCCTCTACAGAGCTTTTTTCTAACGCATCCATTATTCCTGCAAAAGTTGTCTGTGCACATCCTCCATACCTTGCCTCATATTTATAAGCCAATTCATAAGCCAATTCACTCTTTTCCAGTCCCATTAACCTTTCACCTCTTTAAAATACTCTTTCTCAGTCTTACCAACAATTCTTCTAAAATGTTCGTCTTCCTTTATTCCCGCTATGATCTTCGCTAATTCCCTCTTCATCTCAATATTTCCTCTGCGCCAAATCATTATCTTTTGTGCTTGAGGTGAACCAGCACCGTGCATCGATTCAGGCAACTGTGCCCCAACAGACATGTTTTCGATCAACCTGAACATTCGAATTCTATGCTCTGTAGGAATATTCGCTATGCCTTTGAGATACTTCTCTATTAGATCCCCGATCTTTGAATTTCTATAGTCTTTTTCTGAAGGTGTGGTGATCACTAGCCCTCCAGCTATATCTTGGGCAAGTCTTGACCATTCATATGGAAATCTCGTCACATTGAGCTTAGTGACATTTGCCAAAAGTGGGCTTGGCATATAAGCTCCCGAAGGAGTTTTGTAACCTTCGTAAGAGCAGGCAAGAGAGCAGCACCAACAAGTTTCAGCCATATGGATCATTTCGGTAATTTTGTCAACAATATGCGAAGCTTTAGCAACTCCATTATAATCTGCTATGTTTGCAGTTGCACCGATGAGAACATCCGCAACGCCTACTTTACAACCACCATAATTCTGACGATGAAACGTCGCAAAGACTTCTACAAGTTGTTCCGCAAATTCATATTCACCACACATGAAAACTCTTTCCCATGGAACAAATACGTCTTTGAAGACCATCAAAGTCTCGCCACCTACGATCCCATACTTTGCATTTCCGCAATCTATGTCTCCATCGAGCCTCCTTAGATCGTTTGTTTGTCTTACAAAAATATTTACTAATCCCTCTGCATCGATAGGAACTGCAAAAGATACCGCATACGCCTTATCCTCAGCACCCATTGCTCTTGTAGGCATCACCAAGACTTCATGCGAATTGACAGCCCCAGTCATGTGGGCTTTTGCCCCTCTTACAATTATTCCATCCTCTTTTTCTTTAACAATGTGCACGTATAAGTCGGGATCTGATTGCTGATGTGGTCTGAAGCTTCGATCTCCTTTCACGTCAGTCATAGCTCCAACACACATTAAGTCGTTCTTTTGAACAAACCGCAAATACTTTTTAAACCTCTCATGGTAATCGGTGCTGTATTTTTTATCGATGTCGTAAGTTGTTATATAAACCGCATTAAGAGCGTCAAACCCTACACACCGCTGAAAACAAGTGCCAGTTTTTTGCCCGAGCAATCTCATCATTCTGACTTTTTTAACAAGATCTTCAACACTTTGATGGATATGGGTAAACCTGTTGATCTTCTCTCCCGTTAAATGCGATATAGCTGTCATTAGGTCTTCGTATCTTGGATCGTGAGCGAGTTCATACGTCATCGCTGCAGCATGAATATGGGGTCTGAAGATCGGGCTATCAGCAACACTTTCAATTTCTTTGCCCATAAAATATACCAATGGCTTGTAATTTCTTAAACTTTCAATATACTCGCTTCCAGTCATCATAAGGATCCCTCATCTATTTCGATAAGAAGGAATTATCTTGTTCGCAAATGTGTCTAGCACGAATTTAGGATTCGGTCCCATGTTTATTAGAATAAAATGTTTAACTCCAGCCTTCACAAATTCTTCGACTTTATTAGCACAGTCTTCGGGAGTCCCTACGATCGAGAAATCTTCGACAACTTCGTCGGGAATGTAGTTGCCAAACTCTTCATATAGCTTAAAGCCTTTTTCTGTAACGAGAATATTTGAATAAAGCGTCTCAGACAAATGACTTGGAATTTCTACATTGTAGCCCGCTTCTTTAATCGTCTTTGGAAAGAATGCTATTTGTGGTTTTATTTTCCTTAACTGGCTCATTGCCTCCTCATACTTCTCTGCAATAGCTACGTAAATGTATAATCCTGGATCAAAATTGTCTAAAATCCGTCCAACTCTATTTGCTGCGGATCTGATCTCGTCTAAGTGCTTTTTGTAAAGCTTTGGACTTTGTGGGGTTGGTAGCCAGCCATCTGCAATTTCCCCTGTGATTTCACGAGTTCTTTTGCCATTTGCTCCAATATAAATCGGCACTGGATTCCTCCTTGGTTTTATTTGAAGTAAAGCGTCCTTAAGATTCCAGAATTCTCCTTGATAATCTACCTGATCTTTTAACCACAGAGCTCGAAGGATCTTAATAAATTCCTCCATTCTCGAAACCGGTTTGTTCCACCGTATACCAAACTGTTCCACATTCATCGCCTCTCCGGGCCCTAAACCAACAATGGTTCTTCCTTGGGAGATCTGATCAATCGTCGCGATCATCTGAGCAAAGACTGCGGGATGTATTCTATGTGGATCAGACACGCAAGTTCCTATTTCAATTCTCTCAGTTTGTGATGCTATGATCCCCAGGATTGGCCAAACGTTGGGAACTATGCCCGCAGGGATCATCAATAGATGATCTGCGGCCCATACCGAGTCTAAACCGGCTTTCTCAGTTCTCACACCAACTTTGATCAACGAATCTACTGGGGAGGCTGGAATGGGTAAAAGTTGTCCAAATTTTATCATTTACTACACCTCTCAAAAGCTTGTCGTCCCAACTTTATAATGTAAAGCTTACCGATATTCCTATAAGAGTCCTCGAGCATCTGGATGTAGTCCTCGAATGTTAATTTGCTGAGTCCGTCTCCAGTGTAGATCCCCTTAGGATCTAAAGTTCTAATGATCTGAACTTCTTCTTCTGTAGGCGGTTCTACTGTTCTCAAATTCGGTGAGACTTTTATTTCAAACGACATATTGCTCAACACATCATCTATTGTAACTCCCGGAAACAGAGCATCCAAATACATTTCCTTGGTATTTTTGTCGAATCTAAAGATACATTTGTCAGTAATCACTGCTGAAGGGCCACCTCCTCTCAGCTTCAATTTCTCGCGCATCTTTCCATCAATATGCCCTGGAGATGTTATGTAATCCACTTTTTCCACAAACTTTCTTTTGTCAAGAGGAATCATTATTATTGTCCTTTTTGCAGAAGATGCGATATCATTTGCTCCGCCACTTCCCGGCAGTCTTACTGCGGGATTTAAATAGCTCCCTTTACCGAATATCGCTGTGCTGTTCAGATTGCCATATTTGTCCACTTGAGCACCTCCAAGCATACCCACATCGAAGTATCCTCTTTGAAGGTCCGAAAAAAGTCTCCACAAAGATGTTGTGCATATAGCATTTTCAGCACAAGCGTTGTCTCCTATTCCCAAGAGTAGTCTCTTCGGCAATGGACCTATACATCCACCTTCGGTTGCGATGATTGCTCTGGGAGCGTGTGTGAGCAAAGCGGTTAATGCTCCTAAACATGGTAGCCCAACCCCAGCAAAGATCGTCTCACGATCTTTTATTTCCCTACTCGTCGCTGCTACCATTAACTCACTCAATGTATAATCTTTTGCATATTTTTTATTCTCCATATGATCACCTCCTCACTCAATTTTCATAAATTTTCTTTCAATTCTTGCAAGTTTGTTCAATCGATCCCATCCAACTTTCTTACAGTATTCAAAATGGTCTTCGCATGTCAGACACCAATCTTCAAGCCATTTGAGGAAACCTTCTCTCGTTCTAAATGCATCCATTTGCTTCATGTGAAAAGGAATGTCGTAAGCGTAGTAATAGGGCATATTCCAAGGATGACAAGCAAACGGAAGTTCAACAACCGCATCAACGCAATACTGTGGGATTAATGTAAGATTAGGTCTACGCCTTATCTCTTCAGTTGAAACGATCTCTTCACAGGTAACGATTGTATGCTTAGCTGCTCTTGCAATGTTTTCAGCATTTGAAGAAAAACCAAGCATTTGAGCATTTCCTTCTGGATCTGCTTTGTGCACATGAACTATAGCAAGATCTGGCTTTGCTGCTGGAAGCAGTGCTACCGGTTCATTTGTATATGGATCATCCACTATCTTTATTCTTGAATTGTAATTAGGTATATCTGAGCCCAAAAGAGACTTTGTTGGGATAAAAGGAATGTCCATAGCACCAGCTAGGAATCGAAGACCCATTGTGTAGTTTGTATACTCTTCTACTTCTATTTTATTTGGAATTCCTTGTTCAACCGCCCTTCGGTAATTGTATGCTATTCCAGCAACTGCATATCCAATCCAACCAACTTCAACCTTCTTTACCAAGCCAGCTCCAATAAGAACATCGGCAGCTTCACATGGACTGTCTCCAATCAACGTTAAATCTCTTACCCCAAGTCTTACTATCTCGTATGCATGAGCCACACATTGTTCTCCCCCCATCCCGCTGAAGGATAAACTAGCGCCATTAGAGAGGAATTTCTTCAACGCTTCACTTAGCTCCATCATTTTTTCTCCGTCAAAAACCATTTTTCCACCTCCAGCAAATCGATTTACTTTTTAATTAAACTTTTTTTGTATATTTGTCATTGTTCTATATAAGTTTTTCGATTGAATGTATCTTTCTAAAAACGAAAAATTTATATAGACTATTAAAAATGAATAAATGCAAAGGAGGTGAAACATGGAAGCGGGATATTTGGCAACACAAGTATTGTTTTGGGTATTGACGCTGAGCGGACTATTAGTTGCATTGCACTCAATTTGGAAATTTAGAAAGGGGTGGGGATAAATGCCCTCAACGCTCCCGTATTTAGCAGTATTTTTGTTCGTGTTGGCATTCTACGTCATAATAGCAGTATTAGGGATCTCGAGAGCTCGAAAAGTTGACCAATTTTACGTGATGGAGAGACGTGCCCCATGGCTCTTTGTTGCAGCAACAATGTCAACTACCTGGCTTAGCCTTTGGACATACATGGGGGGACTTGGCTCAACATGGAACTGGGGATTTCCAGCTGTTGCCACATGGTTTATTGGAAGTGCTTGGGGATGCTACTTCGCATGTCACTACCTCTGTCCACCCTTGAGAAAAGGAGGATTCATGACAGTAGCAGACTTTATGGGAGACAGATACGCAAGTCCTAGGGTTAGAGGTCTGGCCGCATTCAATATATCTGTGGCTTTGATCTTCTACTTGCTTATTCAGATCATGGGGCTCGGAATGATCCTTGAAATACTCGCTGGGATCCCATACGTTGTTAGCGCCACCTTGATCATTTCGATCTTAGTTCTGACGGTGATGTTAGGAGGGCAATGGAGCGTTGTTCTCTCAGATCTGCTTTCATTCACAATCATGGTTTTGGCGGCGATCGTAGCTATACTATGCGTCCACTTCTTCATAATCCCTATACCGGAAGCCATAGCTACCTCAGCAGCGAAATATCCGGACCTTTGGAAAGCCTGGCCAACCATTGGAAGAATGAAGTTCGACTATTTCTGGCTCGCTAGCTACATAGTAAGCTGGTTTGTTCTGGTTGGCGGATCTGCTCACATGATCAACCGTGCTTTTATAGCGAAAGACATTAAGACTGTCTACAAAGGTTATGGAGCGGGACTTACAATTTCAGTTTTCATCGTTTTACTGCTCTATGTGACATTCTCATCCTACGTAGCGGTTGTTCCCTATGAGGCTATGAATGAATTTCCAGTAAAGTCCTCTGATTATTTAGTTCCATGGACGATCTGGCAGCACTGGCCAATAATAGCTGCTGTGATTTTTTACGCTGGAATGACGCTCGCAGGGACCACTACTGCAATTGGTCAACTCATAACAATGAGCACAGCCTTTGGTAGAGAATTTTGGGCACGCGGAATTCGAGGGGGAACAATTGAGGAAGGGGGTAAAGCCACAGACAAAGAGATAATGCTTGTCACACGAATAGCCGTAATTGTCCTTGCAGCGATTTCACTTGGATTGGCAGCTACAAGACCTTGGATCATAATAATAGCCAGCTCTCTCGCTGGAGCTCTTCTTGCTGCAGCCTTCTTCCCAACCCTGGTTCTTGGAATTTACTGGAAGAGATTTACAAGAAAAGCTGCAGAACTCACGCTTATCATAGGATTTATCTTTGGAGTTTTCTCGATCTTGACTTGGCACTTCTTAAAATGGTTTGCACCTTTCCCAACTCTGTATAACATCGCAGTAGGATTTGGAGTTGCAATACTTGCTGGAATTCTAACCAAACCCTCTTCAAATGAAAAATACGTTACAGAAAAAGTCTTCCAGACGATCCATAAGCCAGAAAAATTAGAAGTGACAAGAAAGGACTACATAGACCTAGCAATAATTGCTCTGGTCCTATTTGGAGCTGCATTGTTGCTTTCCTATTGGATGGCTACAGCTCTACCTTAGTATAAGTTTATTCAATTTTTTATTTTTTAATATTTTACAAGTTATGGGATCTAGTTAATTTAAATGCTTGCCATAACTTGAAAAACTAATTCAAAACTCAAACTCACTACCAACTCCCGCTGGCTTATAATTTTCTCCCATTAGCTTCGAAATGATCATTTCCGCCTTTAAACCTGTGCAGTGAGTTGGTGCAATGAGATCAACTTTAAGGTTTTTCACGATCTCTAAAATTTTATCTTCTGGATAGGCAATTAAGTGAGTTCCCCCGATTATGAATTTAACTTCGTCTCCGACAACTTCTTCAGCCCATTTTACAGTATTTCTGAGCCCTGAATGGCAACAACCCAGCAGTAAAACGACTCCCTTGTTTGTTTTTATTGCAAGGCTCTGATCGTCCAAGATCTCATCTTTCTCCTTCTTTCCATCTCTAATTGCAAAAGAATCCTTTAAAACTGCGGTTTCGAATTCTCTTGGAATCTCTCCGAGAGCCCAGATTCCTTTTGAGACTTCCATTGGCTCTCTCTGTTCTAAATAATCAAAGTTGTTCAAGACCAGCTCTTTCTGGAATGGCAATCCTATAAACCTGCCTTCGAAAAATCTCGGCAGAAATACGTCGGGATGGGCATAGAGGCGCAATTTCTTTGGAAAGGGATAAAGTGCTGTAGTGTGATCGTAATGTCCGTGACTAAGGATAATTTTTTCTGGAAAGGGTTTTTGGAGCATAATAAGATTATTAAGTGCAGTCCCTAACCCAACGTCAAACATTAAAACTTCATTACTCTCTACGAGTGCAGAAAATCCCCATTCCGCTTTTAAAGACTTTGGAGCTATGATCTTGTTGTCAGCGAGTATTGTGATCTTCATCTGATCACCTCCCAAGGATCATAAGCCTAAATCGATCCGCAGCTCTCGCAGCAGAGTTTGCAATGTATCCTAAATGCACTACCCAGGTGATCATGAGATATACATCCAGAGGATTCAGCTCTTCAGAGTTGAAGAGTAGTGTATGAAGCTTCATCTGAATCTGATCGCACTCATGCTCTAAACTTTCAATTTCCTGAATCAGCTCCAATACTCTCTGGATCTCTCTTTTATCAAAGGATGTCTCGATTAAAGTGCCTATGTGATCAACCATAGCTTCATACTCGTTTACACATTCCATGAGCTGGGCTAATAGAATTTTTAACTCATCCATAATTTTTATGTCCACCTTAGCCTTTCTAAAGGTCAACATGTGCCCTACATGCTCGCAGTTGTTGATTATTTCATCTTGGGCCCTTAAAAATTCGAGCAGATCTTGGCGATCAATTGGTAATATTAGCGATCTTGTCACATGCGTCCGTATTTCTTCCTTAAGTTCATCCGCCTGACTTTCGAGCTCATCGATCTCATCTCTGAATTTTTCTACAAGCTCAAAATTCCCTCTTTCGTAAGCTTCAAACTGCTTTTGCAAAATTCCAACCGCTCTTCCGCACAAAACCGCATGTTTCACAAGTGTCGGAAATGGCGAGTATCCAAAGACCTGCCCGACTGATCTGAAGAACTTCATACGAACACCACCAGTATCGTATATATGCCTATAGAGAACAACATAGCGATCGGAAGTGTTAGTATCCATGAGAATATAATTTTTTGGATCACTCCTATGTTAACTCCAGTAATTCCACCAGCGAGTCCAACTCCTATGACGCTACCGACAAGTGTATGGGTCGTAGAGATCGGCAATCCCAATGCGGAAGCGGTTAATACTGTTGTAGCGGTTGCAAATTCTGCTGAGAAACCCCTTGTGAAAGTAAGTCGTGTTATCTGCTCTCCAACCAATTTTATTACTCTATAACCCCAAGTAGCGATTCCAAGAGCGATCCCGAGACCACCAAATGCGAGGATCTCCCTCGGTATCTCGTAATAGCCCCCCTCCCTGAGTCCAAAGATCGCAGCCATGGGTCCAACAGCATTCGCCACATCGTTGCTCCCATGTGCAAATGCTACATAGCAAGCGGTAAATACTTGAAGATACCTAAAAACTCTTTCAACCTCCTCATGACGAAATTTTCGAAATAAGGTAATTCTTATTATTGAAAATATAAAAAATGCGAGTATCGCCCCTGAGATCGGCGAGATCAGCCAGCTAAGCATGATCTTAAATAGTTCATCCCACTTAATTGCATTTAAAGACAGATGTCCTTGTGAAACCGCAGCAATTCCAAATCCAAGCATTGCTCCAACAATAGAGTGTGTTGTAGAGATCGGAAGGTGAAGATAAGTTGCGATCGTGATCCAGAGTCCTGCAGAAAGCAGAGCGGCGATTGAGCCATATACAACTAAATTTGGGTCGAGAATTTCAATAGGAACGATTCCCTTAGCAATAGTCTTTACAACATTTTTTCCGAAAAAAGCCGCTCCCAAAAACTCTAAAACTGCTGCAATTATTATTATTTGCCTCAGATTTAAAGCTCTACTGCCGTAAGAAGTTGCCATTGAATTCGCTGCGTCATTTGCACCGATATTCCAAGCAACATAAAAAGCGGATAGAATACCAAAGACAATAAGTAGATCGATCATTAGCCTGAATTTAAGATATACTTATTAAGCCTTTCGAAAACGGGATTCATGCAGAGGTTCATTGATCTAATCACTGAAAACATTCGGGATTTGAATTTTGATCGCTCAAAGGTAGAAGAGGTGATCAATTCTATTGATCGAGCTGAAAAGATCTTTGTTGTCGGCATCGGTAGAAGTGGTTTTGTTGCAAAGGCTTTCGCAATGAGGTTAATGCATCTTGGCTATCGTGCGTTTGTGGTGGGCGAAACGATAACACCCAGAATTGGAAAAGGAGATTTACTTGTAGCAATCTCAGGAAGTGGAGAGACCGGATACGTTGTTGCTATTGCTAAAAAGGCAAAGGAACTGGGAGCAAAAGTTATTGCAGTGACCTCTTCGCAGACTTCAACTCTTTCTAAGCTTTCTGATCTTATTATACTGTTGAAGAGCAAATTTGGAAAAGAAGTGGCAAATTTAGCACCTTTAGGAACAATTTTTGAGCTCACAGCAATGGTCTTCTTCGACTCTCTCATTGCCGAAATTATGGAAAAGAAGAAATTAAAAGAAGAGGATCTGGCTAAGAGGCACTCAATTGAGAACGAGGTGGTCTTATGATCGAGCTCATAAAGAAGCTCAGCAATGCTCATGGAGTAAGCGGTTATGAAGACGAACTAAGAGAGATCATAAGAGGAGAGCTTGAGGGGACTGCGGATGAGATAAAGATAGACTCAATGGGAAATCTCATAGCAACAAGAAATGGAAGTGAATTCGAGCTCATGCTCTCCGCTCATATGGATGAAATAGGCTTCGTTGTTAAACAGATCGATGATAGAGGTTTTATAAGGATTGCCCCCATAGGGGGTTGGTTCTCTCAGATCGCATTGGCTCAGAGAGTTGTTTTATATGCGAAACAGAAAATTTATGGAGTTATTGGTTGCAAGCCCCCACATTTGATGAAGGACGAGGAAAGAAAGAAGTCCATTGAGATCAGCGACATGTTCGTTGACATTGGAGCGAGAAGCAAAGAAGACGTTTTTAATCTTGGCATAAGCGTTGGCACTCCTGTTGCTCTCGATCGAGAGGTAGCAATGCTTGCAAACAATAGAATAACTGGAAAAGCGTTTGACAATCGTGTCGGTGTTGGGGTTGCAATAGAAGCATTTAGGAGATCAAAGAGTAAGGAAACGATTCATCTCGTTGCAACCGTTCAAGAAGAAGTTGGGTTAAAAGGGGCTAAGACGTCCGCGTTTTCAATAGAGCCAAACGTTGCCATTGCAGTCGATTCATGTGTCTCAGCAGACTTTCCCGGAAGTGAGAGTGCACACATGGACATCGCCCTCGGAAAGGGAGCGGTTATTACTGTAGTTGATGCTTCAGGGCGGGGTTTGATAGTTTCTCAGGCGGTTCTTAGATGGCTTAGGGAAACAGCGGAGAAGCACAAGATCCCATATCAGCTTGAAGTTGCTGAAGGCGGAACTACGGATGCGAGTGCGATCAATTTGACAAAGTCAGGAATTCCTGCGGGAGTTGTTAGCATACCTGCAAGATACATTCACAGCCCCGTTGAAGTCGTTGATTTGAACGACGTGAATACTGCAGTGGAACTTATCACAAGGGCTACTGAGAATGTTAGAGAATACTTTGAGGTGAAAAAATGAAGGTTTGGCTTATTGGAGCCTATGGGATCGTCTCAACAACGGCAATGGCGGGTGCTAAGGCTATTGAGAAGGGTTTGATTGATAAAACTGGTCTCGTAACCACTTTACCTTATTTTGCACCGCTTGATGAAATGATCTCCTTTGAGTTCGATTTTGGAGGGCATGAAGTCAGAATATTGCCAAATGCGTTTGTCGCTTTGAAGGATCACTGGGATCAGAACAGACACATAGATCCCGATCTCATTGATAAAGTCAAAGAAGAGCTTTCGAGGATCGTTGCGAAAAAAGGAACCGCTTTGAATTGTGGCAGTGGGATTAAAGGTCTTGGAAAGCTTGAAACCCTCGAAGAAGAGGGACTCAGCTTGAGGGGGATCGTTAATCGAATCTCCAAGGATCTAAAGGAGTTCTCAGACAAAGAGACGGTGGTTGTGAACGTAGCGTCTACAGAACCCGTTCCGAAATTCAATGAGAGGTATCATTCCACTGTAGAAGGATTCGAAGAAATGCTTGATAAAGACTTGAGGGAATTTGCAACCGCAAGCATGCTCTACGCCTATTCTGCAATTAAACTTGGACTGCCATATGCGAACTTCACTCCAAGCGTTGGTTCCTCAATTTTGGCTTTGAAAAAGCTTGCAGAAGAGAATAATGTGCCTCATGCGGGAAATGATGGGAAGACTGGAGAGACACTTGTGAAGACCACGCTTGCACCGATGTTTGCCTACAGAAATTTGAGAGTCGAAGGTTGGATGAGCTACAATATCTTGGGCGACTACGACGGCAAGGTTTTGTCCGCAAGAGACAACAAGGAGAGCAAGATCATAAGCAAGGACAAGGTTCTTGAAAAAGCACTTGGCTATGCTCCATTCAGCATAACAGAGATCGAATTTTTCCCAAGTCTTGTTGACAATAAAACCGCCTTCGATTTCGTTCACTTCAGAGGTTTCTTGGGAAAACTGATGAAGTTCTACTTCATTTGGGATGCAATAGATGCGATCGTGGCAAGTCCTTTGGTTTTGGACATTTCAAGGCTTCTGCTGTTTGCGAAGAAAAATGGTTTAGGTGGCGTGATCAAAGAGCTCTCGTTCTTCTTCAAGAGCCCAATGGACTGCGAGATCGTTAATACTCACGAGCAATTTGAAATGCTTAAAAAATGGTTCAATCAGCTTGCAAGAGCATAAGAATACTCTTTGAATTTCTCGATCAGCTTTATTTTCTTTTCGCTATCCGCTAAAGCGTGTTCCAGCACTTCCTCGATCCTCGAAACCGGTATGATCTCGATCTTTCCTTCGTGTTCAGCGTCGAGCAAAACATCGTCAGAGTTTCCCTTTGGAATTATGACCTTCTTCAATCCCGCCTGTATTGCAGCTTCGATCTTCTGAGTCACGCCACCGACAGGAAGCACATCACCACGAACAGAAAGACTTCCAGTCATCGCTATAGACTGATCAACAGGAATGTTCTCTATTGCTGAAATAACAGCGGTTGCAACGCTTATGCTTGCTGAGTCTCCCTCAACACCCTCGTATGTGCCCACAAACTGTATGTGGACGTCGAAGTTAGACGTGTCTTTGCCGATGATCTTCTTTATGATCGCAGAAACGTTCATAACCGCTTCTCTTGCGATCTCCTGCAGTCTTCCAGTAGCAATTACTTTGCCCTCCGATTTGCTCATAGCCGGTGTGATCTCTGCGATTATTGGTAAAACAATTCCTGCGGACTCTCCGATTACAGCTAAACCATTAACTCTACCAACTTCGTATCCTTCTGCCAAGAAAAGCCTGTAGTCCTTTCTTCTCTCAATGTATTTGTCCGCAAGTTGCTCTTCGACGGTTTTTGCGATCTTCTTTGCCTTTAACACATGCTCAAGTCTTACAAGGTTAGCACCCTCACTCTTGGCTATGTCTCCCGCGGTTCTTATTAGTCCTCCAAGCTCTCTTAACCTAAGAGTGAGGTGATTTCTTCTCCCCGCTCTTCTCATTGCTTCTCTTATGATCTCAGCAACCGCAAACTTGTCAAAGTGCGGGATCTTGCCATCCTTAACGATCTCCTGAGCTACAAATCTCACGAGCTTCTGTCTATTCTCTGGAGTGTCTGGCATCGTGTCGTTCATGTAGATCTCGTATCCATAGCCTTCAATTCTGCTTCGCAATGCGGGATGCATACCCATGAGAGCGTCGAGGTTTCCAGCTGCTACCAAAATGAAATCGCAAGGCACAGGTTCTGTGCGAACCATCGCACCACTGCTTCTCTCGCTCTGTCCAGTGATCGGGAACTTCTTGTCCTGCAGAGCGGTTAGAAGCTTCTGCTGAGACTCAATGGTTAGAGTGTTGATCTCGTCTATGTAAAGCACGCCTTTATGAGCCCTATGAATGGCTCCCGCTTCAACCCTCTCATGTGCAGGCGTCTCAAGACCACCGCTCTGGAAGGGATCGTGGCGAACGTCGCCGAACAAGGCTCCCGCATGCGCTCCCGTTGCATCTTCGTAAGGTGCGGTTTTTCTTTCTGAGTTGTCAACCAAAAGCTTAGGAACGTTCCTTTCTTCTCTTGGGATGAAATATCTTGAAACCATCAACAGTAAAAGACCCGCTATCAGTCCCCAGACAAGATTTTTAATGTCAATAAGGGCGACATAGAGAACTACCATGAAGATCAGAGTGATAATCATAAAATTTCTTGCCTGTGCCTTTTTCATCGCTTCTTCTTTGTAAGCTTCAACTATCTCCCTACCTTTGCCCGCTGGCACGAGTTTTATCTTTGGCTGGTTTGAATCCTGCGGGTTTGGATAAACAAGAATATCTTCAAGCTCCTCTTTTGGCAAAAGTTCTGCCATTGCTTTTGCAAGCATCGATTTTCCCGTGCCGGGAGAGCCAATTAGCATTACATGCCTTTTCTGGACTGCAGCCTTTTTTATAGCCTCTACAGCATGATCCTGCCCAATAACCTGATCGATCAACCTTTCAGGGACTTTTATGTCCCTTGTATCCCCAAACTCCAGACCACCGAGCAGTTCTTTTACTTCGTTCATCTTCGCAATAGTATCTCTTCAAAGTTAAAATATCTATCCAAATTTACACACTTTCAAAAACCACACCTCAAGCCTTAAACAGCGTTCCGCTTCACACTCAAGCTCTAAACAACCATAACATGGTGGAAGCTTTGCAACCTGCTCCATCCTGTCCATTACAGTTCTTAGATCAAGTCTCTCTTCTTCGACTTTTTTCTCTTCGAATTTCGATGAAATGATCTTGAACGTCTTTACTCCATCTACAACCACTTCCACTCTTCTTATCAAGCCCTCTTTCTCAAGCTTCCTTAGAATTCTCGAACACTTGCTACTATCTATTTTGAGCTCTTTCCACAAATCCTTCTGTAAAATCTCCCCTTTTTGGTCAAGAATTTTCAAAATTTCTTCTCTTGTATCTACAATTTGGAAATCAGTCATTCTTGTGGCTTTATAATTACTACATTGTTTCCTCTGAGCACTATTTCGCCAAGGCTCCTCAGCTTCTCATCACCCTTGCATTCCATTGCGTTCGTCAGAAATAGGTTCATGTATTCATCAACTCCTTCCAGCTTGCCCACTAATTCGTGTTCTTCGCCTTTCATCTCTACTCTGATTATTTTTCCGATCAGGGACTTCACCATTTGATTCGGTAGCACCTCTATCACCTCCCAAAGTGAAAAAAGTATATATCAACTACCTATAAAAGCTTTGCTGATGATCCTTGTTACTGGCGGTGCGGGTTTTATAGGAAGCCATTTAGTAGACAAGCTCGTGGAATTAGACAAAGTCGTTGTCTTGGACAACCTATCGAGTGGTAGAAAAGAGTTTGTAAATCCCAAAGCGGAGCTTCATGTTGTTGACCTTGCCAGCGATCCTTTAACCAATTTTCTGAAGGGGACTGAAGAAGTTTGGCATTTGGCAGCGAATCCGGATGTCAGGATTGGGGCTGAAAAGCCAGATGAGATCTACCGGAACAATATTCTGGCTACTTATAAGATCCTTGAGGCGATGAGGGAGGCAAATGTTAAGAGGATCATTTTCACTTCCACATCTACGGTATACGGAGAAGCCAAGCAAATTCCCACACCAGAGGAGTATCCAACGCATCCAATAAGCATTTACGGAGCATCAAAGCTTTCCTGTGAGGCAATGATTGAGTCTTATTGCCACACTTTTGGTATACAAGCTTATATCTTCAGATTTGCAAACGTTATTGGCAGAAGGAGCACCCACGGCGTTATTTACGACTTTATAAAGAAGTTGAAAGCTAACCCAAGGGAACTGGAGATCCTTGGGAATGGTGAGCAGAACAAGTCGTATGTTTACATTGATGACTGTATTTCCGCGATGTTTGCGGGATTGAGGGCAAAAGAGAGAGTGAATATATTCAACATTGGTTCTGAAGACCAGATTAAGGTTAGAAGGATCGCAGAGATCGTTGCTGAAGAAATGGGGTTAAATCCAAAATTTAAATTTACTGGTGGAGATCGAGGTTGGAAGGGGGATGTGCCTGTTATGCTTCTATCGGTGGAAAAGCTGAAGACTTTGGGCTGGAAACCAAAATTTGGAAGTGAAGAAGCGGTTAGAAAAGCGGTTAGGGATTTATTAAATGAGGAGGACTGAGATTAGAACCGCAAATATACCTGTTAGGAATATTCCGTCAAAAGTTCCCGCACCGCCAATACTAATAACTCCATATCCGATCCTTTCGAGGTCTTTAAGACGGAAAATGTCCGCACCAAAGATCGTTGAGAGCACTCCAATGAAGAAGGAGAGTTTTGGCAAGATTATGATCGGTGCTTCTGAGAGAATTATGGCAGTGTAACCCGCGATGGTCGCAATTATCGGCGGGATTAGCATTGGAGTAACAACCCCAACACCTACAACTGGTTTTGAAAATCCATATATCATCAAAGACGAGAAGAAGAGAGCACCTATAAGAAATATTGGCGAAACTAGGTCGTAGATGTCCAAAAGAAGCTTCATGGAAAGTATAATTGGAAGAATACACCCTCCGACATTTATCGCAACTACGAGCTTTTTCTTGCTTCTGATAGAATAAATGAAACCGAAGATCTCGTATCTCTGAATGAGATCCATCCCCTTTCTTTCATACAAAGGAATGTTGATCAGGCTACCAAAGACGATCATCCCAAGCAACAGCAGGGATTTATCGCTATCGACACCAAATAAAAGTCTAAAGACCGCAGAACCAGTAAAAACAAACAATAGAACTAAGAACGGGACAACGATTAGGATCAAAAATAAAGGGAGTATTATTGGTGGAAAAATGTAGTCCTTCACACTCTCAGCTTCCTCTTATCGATCACGATGTAGTCTTTTAAAGCATGAACACATTCGAATGGGATCACATACATGTCCTCTTCCTTCCTCAACTCAGAGATCTCATTTATTGGTTTTACGATCAAGTTCATTAAAGCTCCTGTTTTAAAGTCTACAGTAATGTTGTAAAGCGTTCCAACGACAGTTCCATCAGTTAGAACAACTGTCTTTCTTGAAAGACTTCTTGCTGGAATTTTCATGCCACTCACCCTTTTTTCTTGTGTCAACTAAAAATATAAAAATTTTGCCATTATTGATAAATTCTGTGGAGAAGAGCTACTGCTTTTAGACTTCTTTTCCGACGATTATACCATCTTTCGTTCTTAAAACCTCAAATTTAACAAAGTCTCCGACTTTTTTCTCACTGATCACCGCTACGCTCCAATTTCCAGACACGCAGAGCTTCTCTCCATAAATCCTCCCTTCCGCAACGATCTTTCCAGTGTGAATTTCTCCTTTTTTAAATGGCGATTTCAAAGCGGGTCTTTTTTCGATACCGAAGTCTTCTGGTTTCAAAATCAGCTTAACACCGTATTCTCTCTCATATTTTTCAAGTCTCTCATAAAACTCTTTGAATGGCATACTCCCACCTATTTTTCTTCCGAAACGATAAGGAACGTATTTTTGGATCCCAAGAGGCGGATAGTTTTTCCCAGCACCCACTTTTAAAGCGAACTCTATCAACTTTGGAATCTCTTCATCATTATACCCCGGAACCCAGACTGGAGCTATAAGCAAGTCTATTTTGCTATTTGCAATCATTTCAGCTATCTCTATCACTTTCTTAAGTGGATATCCCGGGTGAATTTTTTTCGAAACCTCTTCGCTTAAGGTGCTAAGAGATAGATTTATTCTGCTCATTCTTCCCTCCAGAGCTGAAATTCTATTCTCGCTCAGCGGTATTCCGTTTGTCTGCATCGAGATTGTCTCAACTCCTTTTATTTTGTGGGCTTCTTCGACGAAAGTCTCCAAATAAGGGTAAAGTGCGGGTTCTCCTTGTCCATCTAAGTGAAGTTCAACTCCGCCACCTTTAAATTCAACGATCTTCCTGATCTCCTCAAGCATGTAGTCCGGATCAACTATAAAATCTGTCTTTCTCGTTCTGCTATTTCTACCCTCGTCTACACTGCAAAATATGCAGTTCAAGTTACACCCTGAGATACACCTAATTTGCAAAAGATTTGTTCCACGATCGATGATCCCAAAAGCTGAATGACCTAAAAGAGGGATTCCACTCTCTCTTGTAATAAATACAAGTTCTCTACCGGTAATTCTGTTCAAAATCCTCTTATTCTCGTATGTTGAAATTATATACTCCTTAGAGAACTTGCTGGATAGCTTTTCGTAATCTTTTTTTGGAATTCTTATTTCTATAAATTTCCTTAGAACAAAAATTTTCTCTTCCTTACCTTCTCTTTCCTCCAACATCCCCTTTCAGCGACTTTAAAGCCTTTTTCCCCTCTTCAGTGATCTTGTAAACATTGCCAGTTGTAGAGGCAAGCCCTTCAGCAGTCAATTCTTTCAAAATGCTGTCAATCGTGCTATCAGGAAGCCTTATTTTCTTGGCAATACCTTCCTTACTTGTTTCTCCCTTTAAGAGAATTTCCATTACTCGGAGTTTGTTTGGATTTGAAGCAAGAGAACCTAACTTCATGATCGGAATCCGATTGGAAATATTAATGTTTTTCCATTCGTTTCATTCTTGAAATTAGATCATAGAAAGCAAAGTTAAAAAAGATCTAAGATCTGAGTTTTTCTAATGCCCTACACCACAGATGAAGACAAAACAGAAGATTCGAGGGAAATTTTAAAGGTTATTTCAAGAAAGGGTGTAGGAGAGCTTTTAAACTCACTTAAAAATGGTCCTAAAAAGTTCTCACAGCTAATGTTTGACACAAGGTTGAATCCAAGCATAATCGACAGGCATTTAAAGGCTTTGATTAAATTAGGTTTAGTTTCTAAGGATAATGAGAGTTATAGTCTCACTGAATCCGGCAGAAATGTTTTAAAAGTCGTTGATGAGCTCTTTAGAGTTATGAAGCCCTAAAATTAAGTGATGGGTTTTCAAGTTCTTCAAGAATAATTCTACGATCTTCAAGTCTCATAGACTTAGAAAGCGAAACCTTAAAACTTCAATATTTTAAAGCTTCGAACAGGTTAAGGAGGAGAAGAAAGTTTATTACCTCATAAGTTCTTCTCAGCTTGAGTAATTATTATAATTTGTGACTTTCAAAGCTCTTGTTTCAAATCTTTTTCAGAGATTTTAATCTACCCCTGTGCAATATCGCAAGCATCAAAACATAGCCGCCCGCAACGTTGAACTCAAACGAAATGCTAATCCCGAGTAATTCAATCAGAATTAGGATTAGAAGCCAGATTAGGAAGCTTGCTAAGAGCAATTTTATCAATTTGACGTCTTCTTGTTCTACCGTAGCAGCATAGTGTCCAAGAATCAAGAATGCTGGGATTAAGCCACAAATGAACCAATCGAAAACATGTTTTGAAATTTGCAATGTTAAAACTTTAGAACCTCCAATGATGCTTTCTTCTGCGAAGAAATAATACGAAAGGGACAGCAGAAAAACCGCCCAGAAGTAATACAATATTAGACCAAAAAGGATTCCCAGAGCTCCTTTCACGCGAGATTTTCTATCCATAGTCCCCACCCATTAAAATAGAGAATTTAAGGATTTTCAATGCTGAGGAAATCCCATAGAATTTAACATTGAGCCACATTTCACTTCCTCCTCAGAATTAAGAAGACTAATACGATCGAGAGAACCGCGGTAGCCATAGAGAGGAAACGACCTTTTTCCTGTGCCTGCCATGGAGGAATTCCAAAGCTGAGCTCAGGATTTGTGAAGGAGAAAGCCAAGATCATCGAGACGATGAACGTCCATAGAACAAATGCAACAATTGCCAACTTCAAAGCCAATTTACCCTCCTCTTTCTTGTCTTTATCGCTCTCAAGATAAAGTCCAACTCCAATTGCGATGAGAATAAGAAATGCAGTAATGCTAAAAAACCAGCCCTGAATTAAGCCATAACTGAATTCGCTTATTAAGCTTTCAGAAAACATGTTTGTCAGCATTCTGAGAGCAAGAGGATATAAAACAAGATATAAAAGAATTATAATTATGCTACTTACAATTCTTGTTGGGCTCATAATTTACACCTTTAGGGATTTCCAATGCGGAAATCTCATGCAGTCCAAGTGGCGATTCTAAGGTAGAGTGGGACGTATACACACTGGAGGATAGTAGGATCATTAACCCGTTAACTATGAGAATTGTAGAAGTTTCTGTGTTTTCAAGGACTTGTAAATCCACATTGACCTCCTTAACTCTTGCTTCGGGGCTAGCCATCGCTGGAGTCGCTAAACTGCCGGAGAATATGCGGTTTAAAACCCCATAGATCTTTCTTTTCCGAGAAAATCCGGAGTAACAAAAAAACCATTTCAGCTCAGCCCTTTTTGATATTTATTTTGTAAATTAAGTAAACGATGGTGGCAACCATTGTTATACCGACTAGAAATTCTACATACAATAAAAGATCTGATTTGTAATTCGACCGAAAGTTCCCGAGAAATCCGAGTAGAGCTATCTGAAAAATTAAGATCCATGCCATACCGAGTTTTTTTCGAAATAGCAGGCTAAAAAAGATTCCAAAAATATAAAATATTAAAGAAATTTTATCTAATATCATTACAATCACCACGCCTTTCTGCAACCTATTTTGTCCCAAAATGAGTTATAAACACATACGTTCATCGAAGGACATCCGCTTTTACATGCGATTAATGAATCCCCTGCAGTCGGAATTGCTAAAACAACACAGGCAAGACAACCAATACCTCCCGACACATAACAAGCCAAAGCGCATCCTGCCACCAACAGGCCAAATTTTGCACAGCAATTCCATACTATAGATTGATATGAGTCCCGGGGATCTAAGCACTCGAGTGTTACATAAAACATCGGTAACGGGCTTCCTGTAGGATTCAGAGAAACTACACATACTATTAAAGCATCCATCACCAATGCATTCCCTTTCCCCTCAACATTAAATTCCGCAAGATTTTTCTCAACCGCTCTGCTCAAATAGCTCAGCTCAAGCTTAGCCTTATTCCAAATCCAAGAAGTCTCGTCTTGCTTTCTTATCTCGTTGAGCACTTCAGCAAGAATTCTGTAGTGCTCGGAGAGCTTGGCTTTGCTTTTGATCTCGATGACATCAGCGAATGGAGCGAACTTCTTTTCGTCCTTTGGAGCTAAGTTTATTGCAGTTACGAAGTAGTTCTCGCCTTCAACTTGCATCATTCTTGTCACCAAGCTAAGGTTGTAAGTAGCGGTTTCAGCAAAGTAGCTAAGAACTTTGAAATCGAAGCTACTGCTTTCGTTGTAGATTCTGACTTCGCTGAAAGTGAGCTTCTTGCCATTGTTTGAGTAGTTGTAGATCTCTTTGGTCTCCACTTGGTAATCAAATGCTAAACAACTTTGATCTTGGCAAGAGCTTTCTTTGAACTTCCCAGCAATCCATTCGCTTAAGCTTTTGTTCACTTCTGTAATGTTCAAAATCGCCTTTCCATTCTTTGCAATTTCAACTTCCACAATTCTCTTCAGCGTTATTTCACTGCAACTGTTTTCACTCTCTACTTCAGCCTTTTTTGCCATTGCTGGCGTCGCTAAACTGCCGATCAAGCTCTCACCAGTCAAAGATAAGCACAAAAAGTATATAATTTTTGCTACTTGCTGACATATATGTAAAAAGAGATTTTTTGATTTGGAATAAAATTCTTTAAATTGGTAACACTTTTTAAGCTTGGAACTAAAATTTTCATCACTTGATTTTGACAACTGAAGGTGACTAAAAATTAGTTAAATCGAATTCGAACAAATAAGAGGAGTAAAAGCACTCCACCAAGGGCCGCGAATTAAAGTTTCGCTGGTGTAAAAATCTGGCTTTATTGGAGATTCAATAGCGTTGCTTAGGCTTCCCCATGACTCATTTCTGCAAAAAAGACATTAGTTTAAAATCTAAACTGAAAAGAAAATTTGGAAAGTTTTAAATAAACCTAAGAGGAAAATTAACTATGGAAATCAAGGAAATTTTGCCATGCATCGCTGATCCGAGCAAATACAGAGTTATTGGCAAAGTTGATATTGAAAATATCGCCGAAATTGCCCCTTACCTCGCAAGGATTTTGCCAAATGCAAGCTACAACGCAAAGGATGGTTGGATCAGCTTCAAGAAGGGACAAAGGATCATAACGATTCACAGCGACCGCTTTGTAACAATGACGATGATTAGTAGCAAAGAAGAAGCATTGGGCATTCTGAAAGAAATTGAAGAAAAAGCCAGAACCGCTTGGGAGAAAAGAGACGAAATCGACATAAGCAAACCCCTGCAAAAAACCTTCATTGGAGCGCTTGACGTTTACAAATATCTGCCAAAGACGAACTGCAGAAAATGCGGAGAGCAAACTTGTATGGCATTTGCGGTTAAATTGCTGAATGGCGAGAAAGATATAAAAGAATGCAAACCCCTTTTTGAAGATAAGAAGTTTATAGGCATTCGGGAGACGCTCATAAGCCTTTTGTTATCCGCGGGATACGAAATTGAACTATAAACAAAAACTAAGATTCGACCACACATGGAGAACAGAAAAAATTATATTGCATGCCAAACATTTTCGTTTTAGAGTTGAGCATGAAGCAGGCGAAAAAGTTTAAGGAATACTTTGAGGACATAAGACCTGTAACGGACGAGGAGCTTGAAGAGCTTTTGAATGACTCCCCGGGAAGGGGTGAAAAAAACAAAAGACTGAAGAAAGCGAAAAAGGAGTTATACAGAGAGCATTAGCTTAGACCTACAAGCTCTTCAAGCGCCTTTTTTTGATCTTTTGCCTTTACAACACCACTTGCAAGTAGCACACCGTCCGCACCAAGTTCAAGAGCTCTGACGTAGTCTTCGCGCTTTGTAATTCCCGCTCCGCAGAGCACTTTAACTTCTTTGCAGATCTTCTTTGCGGAAGCTACAGCCCTTTCAACAACCTCGGGCTCAGCTTTGCTCACCGCTATTCCTGAGCCGATTAGCTCAGGTGGCTCCACAGCAACGAAATCTGGCTTTAAAGCTGAGACTGCTGCGGTGGTCGCAACATTATTTGTGCAAACTATCGAAATCATACCGAGCTTTTTGAGCTTTGAAACACAGAAATCAATGTCTGCAAGCTTCAGCCTGCGTTCGGAGTGGTTAATCAGGCTTCCCTTTGCCCCATATTCTTTTATCATCTCCGCATTTACCGCTCCAGTGTAGCTTCCGAACTCAACAGCGTCGATGTGCTGTGCGAAAACATCGATGCGAACACTCTTTGCAATTACTGGCAGATCTAAGTGATTAACCGCAACCGCAATGTATACTCCACTTCTCTCTGCAACCTCCTCAGCGATCTTCGCAAGCTCCAGTGCATTTTTGCCAAATCCTTCTTTGTAAGCCTTAAAATTTATGAAGATCATATCAGAAGTCTGTCATGATCCTAAATTGGTCTGTGTCGGGCTTTAAGTGTGCCATGAATCTCCTAACCGCTCCTTCAACGTCTCTTGCCTTTGTTATCGCCCTGCCAACAACGACTATGTCCGCTCCCGCGGAGATCACTTCCGCAAGGTTTTCTGGCTTTATACCACCCGCAACCGCTACAAGAACCTTGAACCTCTTGATCTCTTTTGCAAGAGACCACGGTGGAATGCTTTGCTCACTATCAATGGCTCTGTGCAATTCCACTACGTCTGGCAAAACTTCCTTCGATATTTGCTCCATTCTTCCCACAGGATTTTCAACGTTGAGCATATCTACGACTGCAAGCATTCCAGTCTTCTTTGCCTCATTGATTCCCTTTACGATCGTGCTGATCGGTGCAAGCCCCGAAATCACTACCGCGTTTGCTGTCGCATCAGCTGCCATTCTTGCCTCTAAATTCCCGACATCGAGAGTTTTGAGATCGAGTATAAAGAAAGCATCTGGCTTCACTTCTCTAAGCTTTAGAATAACCTCACTGCCATATTTCTTAACAAGCGGTGTTCCGACTTCGAAGATTATGTGGTCGCTTTCTGGAATTTGAGACAAAACAGAGAGCACTTCCTCCAGATCTGGAATGTCGAGGGCGATCTGCAGATAAGGCGGATCCCAGAGCTTAGTGAGCTTTCTGCCAACGAATGGATGATGACTGCGATCCTTCTCGTAGAGCATTGTGCCTACATCTGGGAAGTTCTGCATCGCCCTTTTTATTGCAAGTTTTGTTGCTCCATAGTTATAGTAGTAGATCTTGTGCTTGTTGCTTGCTAGAGGATGAATGAAAACGCTTGCAATGATCAGATAATCCTCAGCCTTTTCCTTTGGAATATAGCCTTCTTCAACCGCATCAGCAACCGCTTTAGCTACCGCAGCCTGTGCTGGTCCAAAGATCAGTCCCGCCTGCTCCATGTTCTTAACCGTAACCTTTGGAATGATCACAGTAGGGGGCTTTGTAATCAGATTCGGTCTCAGCACCGCAAGAAGGGGCGTGTGTCCCGCAGAGAGATTTGCAAGGGCATTTGCAAAAGCACTTGCCACTGGGCTATCTTTAGTGCCGATCAAAAGGTCAACGTGAGCAACCTCATATCCTTCGCCAATGAGAGCTTCGCCAACCCTGAACTCCATATGCCTTGGATTTCTTTTCGGTAATAAACTTTTTGTTCCAAGAGAAATCTGAATGATGGAACCGATCTTTGTTTACTTTATAGGAATTGCTGGCTCTGGAAAAAGCTATCTTACAAAGGCTTTTGCTGAGTGGCTTGATTCCATGAAAGCTCATTGCATGCGAATAAACCTTGATCCCGGAGCAGATTATGTGCCTTATCCCGCAGACGTTGACGTTAGAGAGTGGTTCACGCTTGAAAGCATTATGCAAAAGTATAATGTAGGCCCAAATGGTGCCCAGATCATAGCTTCAGATCTGCTCGTGACTTTGATCGACGAGATAAAATACGAGATCGATCTGTCGCAACCAGACTTCATTCTGATCGACACTCCGGGACAGATGGAGATCTTTACGCTCAGAGAGAGCAGTAAGCTGATCCTTGAAGCCTTGGGCAGAGATAGGAGTGCCATGGTATTCTTATTTGATCCAGTTGTTTCGAAGACACCATTTGGATTCCTTTCTCAGCTTTTTATGGCGAATTCTGCGGTTTTTAGGCTTGAAATTCCACAAATAAACGTTCTTTCAAAGGCTGACACTTTGCGAAGCGAAGAAGTTGAGAAAATAATAAGGTGGAGCTCAGATCTGGATTACCTCCTAAGCTTCATTGAAGCAAAAACGCTTAGCGTGGAGCTTCTCAGAACTCTAAAAGATTCAGGACTTTTCAGACCGCTCGTTGCGGTGTCTGCGGTCAAAGGATCTGGAATGGAAGACATCTACGACGGGATTCAGGAGTTTTTCTATGGTGGTGAAGACATAGAGAGGATCTTATTTTAACTGCTCACCTATAACACTGTCAAAGAACTCCAAAAACTTCTCTTCTGTCCCCTGAGGGATTAAAGCTCCTGCTGCGACACTGTGCCCTCCACCGCTTCCGCCAACTCTTTCAGCAGCAATTCTTATAGCCTTACCAAGGTTCAAACCCTTCTCAACCAGCTTGTAATTTGCCCTCGCAGATACCTTGATTCCTTCCTCGTTTTCAGCAAATGCAACAATCGGCTTCTTTGGATTCTTAACAAGGCTCATTCCAGCAACTATTCCAACGATCGTGTCTCTTATTTCTTTTCCCGCATGGAAGAACTGGATGTTCTTAAGCTCTTTAATTCCAATCTCTTCCACAAGCTTTAGTCCTTCGGAAAGGTTCTTTCTGTGATTCTGAAGCAAAGTTCTTGCCCTGCTAAAAGCCTTCTCATCACCAAAGCAAACCCTCAAGCCCACATCCGCCTCTTCATATCTTGCGGTTGCATTCAAAAGCGTCGAGAACTCCATCGCATCCCTTTTCTCTGAGCCCACTTCTTCGTGAACCAAAATGTAGCATTCGCCAGCCATACGCTTTATTTCTTCATAGCTAACTCCAAGGCTCATGCAATGTCTAACTAAGGCGGAAGCGATCTTTCTTTTATCTTCAAGGCTAAGTTCGATCCATTTTACCCATGGATCTATGCCCATTTCTGAAACGAATTTCACGCAGTTTGCCTCACTTCCACTAAGTCCCGGGATCAAAGGATCCGTGTTGTATTCAAGCATCTTTGCTATCGGTCTTGTCTGCTTACCGAAAAACCTAAGATCTCTACAAATCTCTATGCTTTTACCACTCAACTTTTCAGCAATTTTTCTGTTTAGCCCAACAAGCTTCCCAAACTTTGAGTCCTGAAGATCCCCAACTGAGCCTACAACCGCTAATGCACCAAGCCTTGCAGAGGGTAGCATTCTGCTTGCAACAAAAAAGGTAGCCATTGCTCCGCTCATCTCTATGCTACCGTCCAAGGCAAAGTCGTGTGGATTGAGCTGTCTGTGTGATTTAAATTCAGGGATATGATGATCCGTGATTACGAAGTCCAATTCCTTAAGCAAACTCAACTGTCCGCTACCAAGATCCGTAAACCAGACGAATTTTCCTGTATCTGCAATTTTCTCGATCTCTTTTTTCTCAAGCTGTTTTAAAAATCTTATTTCAACCTCAATTCCGATCCTCTTTAAAGCTCCCAAAGCTATTGCACCAGCAGTTATTCCATCAGCGTCGATGTGGGTTACGACAAGAACCTCTCTCTGTTTTTTAACGAGTTCTGCAAGCTCTGAAGCCCTTGCGATAAGACTTCCCACGTTTTAAGATTGCAGAGAGAGTTTAAAAAGATTCACTGGAAACAGACCCTTTAGCAGTTTTTAGGGTTATTTTCGTGTCTATAAAGTTAAAAAACAGGAAATTAATTTAGCATTCGTAAGCTTCTCCGGGCTTCAGCACAACGACCTTGCAGAATTTCTCTGCAAGCCTCTTGAACTCCATTGGATCGGTGTCGATCAGCGGAAAAGTGCCGTAATGCATTGGAATTGCCACTTTAGGCTTTACAAGCTCAACCGCCTTTACCGCTTCCTTAATACCCATTGTGTAAAAATCACCGATCGGCACAAGCATCACATCGGGTTCGTAAAGCTCACCAATTAGCTTCATGTCCGAGAAAAGCCCGGTGTCGCCTGTATGGTAAACCTTCACTCCGTCCATATCGACAACAAAGCCTACTGGAGAACCACTGCTTATGATCTCCCCTCTTTCGTCTTCAAAATCTGCTGAATGTAAAGCGGGAACCATTGTTATGCGAATTCCTGAGGAGTAGGCACTTCCGCCGATGTTCATTCCCATAGCCTCAACGTCCCTTTTCGCAAGGATCCTTGAAAGCTCATGAATGCAGATCACAAGTGCTTTGTTTCTTTTTGCGATCTCAACCGTGTCTCCAAGGTGATCGCCGTGTCCATGCGTTACGAGTATGACATCAGCGACTATTTCTTCAGCACTAACGGGAGCCTTTGGATTTCCAGTGATAAATGGATCTATGAGGACTTTTTTACTGCCCTCCAGCAAAAAAGCTGAATGACCAAGCCATACGATCTTCATAGGGTTAGATCTCAACCAGAAAATTTAGTCTTTTCGGTGCCAAAGCTAATAAATATCAAAAGCTATAGTCAACATGCTCTTTGACGACATCGGCAGTTTTCCCCTGCCCGCTGGAATTAGTAGAGAATGGGTTGAGAAGAATTTTCAAAGCAGGGAATACGAGGAAATGGTTCAAAGGGCATTTTTAATGAAAGCAAAATTCGTGGAAGTGCCAAATTATCCCCAGTTTCGAGACATGGTAAAGATGTTCCTTGAGCCAATCAAAAATCCCGAATTTCAGGATGACGCTTACCTGATCTCCGAAAAAGAGGCGATAATTCCCGAAGTTGAATTTGTTGAAAAGATCAAAGTTGAAAGGCTCAGGGTTTGCATCACAGGGGTTTTTGAGCTCTATTATCGGGAATTCGGGGGTAAAATTTACGAAGACATTTTGGAGAACCTTGCAAAGTCCGTTTACAGATTTGCAAAAAATGCGCTCGGATACGAGAACGTCGTTTGCATAAGCTTCGACGAACCCAGCCTTGGAGTTGTTCCAGACTTACAGCCAAGCAAGGAGTTGATCGAAAACACTTACAGCTTCAGGCTTAACGTGGACACACAGGTGCATTTGCATGAACCCCTTTTCTACGATCGATTCTCTGAGACTGAAATTAAGGTAATTGGCATCGAAACCGCTCGAGATCCGAAGAAAATGGAAGCCGTTGATCCCGAAGTGCTCCAGAGTGCGGATAAAAAGCTCAGAATTGGGGTTGCAAGGACTGACATAGACTGCATAATTTCAGAGTTTAACACAATGCATAACGTGAACGCTTGGAAACACGAGGAACTTTCTTTGCTCGCAATTGAAGAATTTGAGCCTGCAAGCAAGATTTCAGAAAGAATAAAGCTTGCAAGAGAGAAGTTTGGAGAGCTTGTCAGCTACATTGGTCCAGATTGTGGGCTTTTCTCGTTTCCAACACAAAAAACCGCATTGAAGCTCCTTGAGAACATCAAAAAGGCGAAGGAACTATGGACTATTTGATCTACTTTCTAAAGTGCTTTCTGACATTCTTCGTGATCGTAGATCCGCCCGGGAATTTGCCATTCTTCATAGGGCTGACTGAGAGGTTCAGAGAAGAGCTCAGAGAGAGAATTTCGAAGAGAATGACGATCATAGCCCTAACAATTCTGCTTGTGACAACAGTCTCTGGTGGCTTAATACTCGAATTCTTCCACGTTTCAATAAACAGTCTTAGAATTGCGGGCGGAATTTTGCTTTTCATAATCTCGGTTGACATACTCCTCGGCAGAGTTGGAAGGGAGCAATATCAAAGAAAAGCCAAAGAGAGTGCGGAAGTTGACTCAATCGCAATATTTCCACTCGCTTTACCTTTATACACAGGCCCTGGAGCAATAACAGCTGGAATAGTAATGTATTCTCAGGCCTCGGATTTTGTGTCGAAGCTGATCGTTGTAGCAAGCGCAATCCTTGTTTACGCGATCGTTAGGCTCAGCCACATTTATAGTGGGTGGCTAATAAAATTGCTTGGCAAAAGCGGTGCGGACATAATTGCAAAGCTCCTTGCGATCTTCCTTGCTGCGATAGGTGTTGAATTCGTTATAGAAGGTGTTAAGAGCGAGTTTGCCTGATCAAAATTTTGCATTGCTCTCCGCAGGTTGGCAAAGCTTCAATTCGCATTCCAAAAGCTGAAAAGAAACCTTCAATATAGCCCCTGCAAATTCTCGCTGATTTAACCTGCTCCAAGATGTTTACTGGGCAGGAAAGAAAAACAATTTCTTCACCCCTCTGTTCAAGCCTCGTTCCCGAGATCATGGACAAAAACTTTGCAATCTCCCTGAAATCCTTAAGTTTCAAATTCCGCATGACCTCTCTCCCCTTCTCTTCTCCGTATTCAAAAGCCATTTTATAGACTTCTTCACCGAACCTTTCACTTAACTTTTCCACTAACCTAAAAGCAAGCATTGGTCTGGTTTTTGAGAGCTTGATCAGTCTCCACTTCTGGACAATTATTTCCTCTTTCATCCTCTCACTGTCGAGTAGTAAATTGCTGAGATCCCGCAGATCTGCAAGATTATGCCCAGTAAATACATTAGCTCGGAAAGAGCCATGGCAAACGCCAGAACTGGCAAGGCTCCACCAATAACGAGCGTGAAGAAACCAAAGCTCAGCAAAAGCAAAAACTTCTGCTTGGTTCTATGATAGGCATTGTAAACCTGCAATATCAACGCACCGCCCAAAAGTAAGAATGCAGAAGTCAGAATAAAAAGATAGGTTTGCAGAAACTCGCTCATTTTACCACCTCAGGCTTCCAGGCGGTTTCCTTAATCCTCTTTGTTGCAACTATGCACTCAACCATCAAAACCCCCTCCATCGATGAAATTCTGTTGGTGATCTCACTTATTTCTTCTATTCCCCCTCCCCTTATTTTCAGCAGAAAATTAAAGTTGCCAAAAGTCTGGTAAAGCTCTACAACCTCAGGAATACTGTTGAGGGATTCCAAAAGCTTTTTCGGCTCACTTACGCTAACAAGAAGAAAAGCGGTGATTTGATTGAACTTTTCTGGGTTCAGTATAACTGTGTATCTTTCGATGACATCCTTTTCAAGCTTCCTGATTCGCTTATGAATGCTTGAAACAGATAAACCGAGCTCGTTGGCAAGCTCATGAAGGGTTTTTCTGGAGTCCTCGACAAGCAAAGATATCAGCTTTATATCTTTTTCATCCATGGTTAAAATTTGCACCCATAATGATAAACTTTTCGCCTATTGCAATTTAGTCTTTTCTGAGAGCACTGAAGATCTTGGCATTTCCGCTTTCAAAAACTTTTTCAAAGCATTTCTCAATAGCCAATTCAGAACCAAAAAGTCTTCTTTCTTCGTAGCCAAAAAATACGTAGGAGACGTTGTATTTTTCCAAAATTCTTGTCATTTCATTGCAGTCCTTTGAAGTGTAAAATTCCCTCACATCGCCTGCTCTCTCAGCTATTGCACTGTAATTTCTTCTCCACTGAAACTCGTGCCCAGTCCATGCGACAACTGTCGGATTTCCCGTAAAAACCGCAACCCTTCCGCCATACTGGTATGCACAGTAGTAGCCATGGGTGCAACCTTCTTCGATGATTGCCCCATCCTTTTCTTTAAGCCACTGAATTGCCTCGTATTCTCCATAGCGCTTAGTAAAGCTCATTCCATCAAGCGTGAATTCCGCAAAAGAGTAATTGTATCTCAGCGGAGTTGCAACGAGCGGATAAACAAGGCTTGCAATGAGCAATACTGCAACGATCAGCTTCGCCTCTCGCCTTAAATCTTCAATTTTTAGCTTCATAACCGCTCCGATCGCAAGCAGAATCCATGCACAGAGGTAAAATTTAAACACTGTGTTCAGTCTTGAGTCAATAGCAACGAATTCTGGTAAAATAAAGCATATCATTGCAGTAAGGACCAAAGCAGAAGCTCTGTCTTTTTTGTAAACTCCGTAAGCAGAGCAAACGAGCAGAGGAATTAAAACTGGCAGGATTGGGCTAAGTAAGTAGAATGGTAGAGCAATTGGAATTGAATAAAATAGCGGTTTTTTGTCTGAAATTAAGTAGACCAAATAAGCCAAAATTAGAAGGGTGGCGGAATAGCCAAGAAACTCAAGCAAAGCGCTTTTATCAACTGAAAAAACGATTTCAGTCTTTGGCAGATTCATCGTGGTGTAGTAAAACGCAACCAAAGGCAATGAAACCAGAGAATAAACAAGGATGTCTTTGTCTCTAATTGAGAGTGCATAAACGATCGAGAGCAAGAGCATTATAGGATAATCCCAAGAGTTGGTGGCAAAGATTGCAAAGAGGGTTAATGGCAAAAGCACTCGAATTCTTTTTTCATTCAAAAGCAATAAGGAAACAAAAAAGATCTTCATGGGGATTGCAAACACATGAGCATGGAGATCAGCATGAATGAAGCTGAAATATGGAAACTCGTTTATCGTGCCCTCAATCATCCTCGTTGAATTCCAGTAATATAGGAAGTCCAAGCCCCCTGAGAAGGGTCTGTGGAGTAAATCTACGAAGGAATAGGCGTTCCCAGAAAAAGCGACGAAGATCATTGCAATTAAAGCGATCTTACGATTGCTCTCGAAAATTCCATAAACAAGCAGTGCGGTGTATGCGGGAATTGCTGCCACTGCAATGTTGTATCCAATCTCAGGTGGGGCAAATGAGAGCAGTATAATTCCAGCGCCAAGCATGTGCCCGAAGTAGTAGTAGCAGTTGAGCTTTTCGCTTGCAAAAAAAGGATCGTTCGGCGGTAAGCTCGGGGACTTCAGAATTGAATTCATAAAAGCCATGTCCATAAACTTTTCAGCGTCGAAAATGCTTGGGTTTAGAAAACGAAGAAAGATAAAGAAAAAGAAGACGCAAGCGAAGATCGTTTCGCTTTTATCCAAGGTGAGCCTGTATTTCGAATAAATGAGGTATGCTAAAAGAAGTATGGTTAATATTAAAATAGCGTAAAAGACAACTTTAAAGGCGATTAGATGTCCAAGAAAGAAAGAAGTGAGGGTGAGCAGAAAAAGAGAGGTAAATCTGGCAACTGAAAATTTTAGGAATTTGAGAAATGGAAGGGTGATCAGAAGAGAGAGAAAATAGAAAACTATTGCGTAAAAAAAGCTCAACCCCTCACCTCCCTAAGGCTCAAATTCAGCATGGAGAGAGCGAGCATTCCAAGAATGACTGTTAAGACGTTCTTCAGGGCATGGTCAACAAATGCAATCGTGAATGCTATTGAGTAGGGCTGAGAGAGCCCGATGATTGCGGTTAAAGCCAGCTCGTATGTGCCAATTCCGCCGGGAGTTATGGGGATTGCCTTAACAATATTGCCGATCGCAACCGCAAGAGCTATAACGAAAAAGTTAACACCACCAAAGCTTAACGATATAAAGTAGCAAACGAAGATGTCTGAAAACCAGAGCAGTGAAGAAAGGGCGAATAAAACTGCCCCGTCCACCGGATTTAAAGCCATTTTTGCCCTTTCCATGATCCTTCCAACGAAATTCTGCATTCTCGAAAGGATCAGAATTGCGAAGACTATGAGGATTGCAAAAGCCAAGCCATAGATTGGTTCCAAGTTTCTTGTGCCGAGGTAGAATGAGCAAAAGAATGCAATTACTGCAACCGAGATTATGTCAAAAAACCTCTCCACCGCTACGCCACCAAGAGAACAGGTATAACTAACCCCAGATCTTTTGAAAACGTAAGCTCTCGCGAGATCTCCAAGCCTTATGGGGGTTATCACGTTTACAGTCTGACCAATGCTAACAGCAAGAGCTGAGAAACCAGTGGAAGTCCCTTCTCCGAGCTTTTCGACAACGTATTTGAATCTGAACCCTCTTAGGAGAAATGAAAGAACGTAAAAGAGAGTTGCGAGTCCAATGAACTCGGGTTTGATTAAGAATAGGCTCTCTACAAAGCTTTGAATTCCGGTGGTGAGGATCAGGAATAAAAGGATTGCAATAGCCAGAATTGTAGCAAAAGCAAAGAACTTTCGGGATCGTGCAATTTCTTCTGAAAAAATCCGCAAAATCTGGAAAAACATGTAAAGAACATCTTTTTTGAAGCGAACCTTTGTCTCTCCACCGTGCTCCCAAATCACCGGGATCTCCTTTACCTTATATCCCTTTTTCTGGGCTAAAACAAGCACTTCAGTATCCCAGAACCAGTGCGTGTCCTTTGCAAGTGCACCGATTTCAAGGATCACATCTTTTTTGAAAGCCTTAAAGCCACATTGATGATCATGGAGCTTTGAGCCAAGCAAAAGCCTAACGAGAAGATTGTAAGCTTTTGACGCAAGATCCCTCTTCAAAGGTCTTTTTGCCTTGCTTTCCTTCATGAGCCTTGAGCCGGTGGCAATGTCGTAGCCTTCAGCAATGGCAGAAACGATCTCCTTAAGATGCCTGAGATCGGTCGACAGATCAACATCCATGTAAACAACCACATCGCCAGAGCAATTTTTAAATGCATTCATCAACGCTTTGCCCCTGCCAAGCCTTTGATCAGAATGTAAATGCTTAACTCTTGGGTTCTTTTCGGCTATCTCCTTTGCGATCTTGTCTGTGCCGTCAGTTGATCCATCTTCGGCTATTACGATCTCATAGTCGTAACCCAAGGCTTTCGCATGCTCCTCTATTTTCTCAACCGCATTTCTTAGCCTTTTCGCTTCATTATAGGCTGGAAGGACTATGCTTACCTTCATTTTTTCCCCTCGGTCTGTAAACACAGCAGGGCTCTTCAGCAAGGTAATCTCCAGTTATGGCATAAGCTCTCGCCCTGCTTCCACCGCAAATAGATCGGAATTCACAGATCCCGCATTTACCTTTAAGATTGTTAGGATCTCTCAATTTAACGAAGATCTCGGAGTTTCTGTAAATCTCCTCTACTCTCTTCTCTCTAACATTGCCAGCGGAGATC
The DNA here is from genome assembly GCA_030055595.1 of Archaeoglobales archaeon. Classification (GTDB taxonomy): domain Archaea; phylum Halobacteriota; class Archaeoglobi; order Archaeoglobales; family Archaeoglobaceae; genus WYZ-LMO2. Next base: position 122,014 of record JASFYH010000003.1, read on the forward strand.
TGAAGGAAACCGCTCGGATAAATTTCGCCAACATGGCTTATAAAGAACATTCCTCTGCCGTCGGTTACAAACGCTCTGTGCATGCTCTCACTTATCTCTTTTCTTTCTCCAAAGTCGATCTTTTCTCTCAGCTTCCAGTAAAGTTCGCCTACTTCTGGTATCTCTCCACGGCTTCGCATGATCTCGATCCTTCTGAAGTGCACCGCAGCGGAGCTTTTAACATTTATCAAGCTTCTGACATCGTAAAGCCAGCATAAAATGTCTTCGAATTCCTGAGCACTTGGCATAAGCTCAGCCTTAGCTCTTCCAGTGGGCACAATGAAAAATACATCCCACATTTCCGCCCCAAGTTTTAAACAGAGCTTTAAAATTTCTGGAAGCTCAAAAATATTGTCTCTCGTTACTGTAGTGTTGATCTGAAAAGGCAGACCAACTTCCTTTGCAATTCTCAGAACTTCAAGACTTTTTCTGAACACTCCTCTGATGCCTCTAAATTTGTCATGCGTTTCCTCAAGCCCGTCTATGCTTATCGCAATCCTTGCAACTCCCGCATTTTTCAGCTCCTCAAGAGTTTCTCTATTTGCCTTCTCGGTTCCGCTGAAAGCAATTGAGACCCTGAATTTTTTTGAAGCATGAGCCACAATTTCAGGAAGATCCTCCCTCATCAGCGGATCTCCACCCGTGAAGATCAGCATTGGCTTTGAAAAGCTTGCAAGATCATCCATGACGCGGAAGCACTCTTCTCTTGTGAGCTCATTTGGATCTCTTTTTCTTATTGCTTTTGCTCTGCAGTGCTTGCATTCAAGCATGCACGCCCTTGTGAGCTCCCAGAAGACAATGAATGGATCCATAAACCGTTCGCCTTATTTCATAAAGCTTGTGCTTGTGATAAAAATCTTTTGCAACCGAAAGAAATATATCTGACTAAGAAAAAGATTAAAGTAGTGAGACTAAAGCTCTCATTTCGCACTCTATGTCCCTCAGTAATAGATCCGAATTACTCCTATCAATTAGCCTCCGCAATTTATAGAGCTATTGAAAAGGCGGAGCCGAAGCTCTCCATGGAACTTCACTTGCCAAACGTTCCAAAGTTTTTCACCTTCAGCAAGCTCATGATTCCAAAGAAGAGGATCGAGGGGGACAAAATAATTGCGGAGTCTGAAGAGGTTCACCTATTCTTTTCCTCAATTCGCAACGAAATAGCACATAAGCTTGTAGTAGGGCTTTTTATGAAGCCAGAGATCAAGCTTGGGAGCTCTAAGCTTTTGTTATCCCAGGTTGAGATCCTTGAGGAGAAGAAGATCACCGATAATGAGAAGTTTGTCACTCTAAGCCCGATAAACGTTTCAAAGGCAGAGAATGGAAAAGCAGTAGACCTTTATCCCACCCAGCGAGAGTTTTACGAAGTTTTAAAGCAGAACCTGATCAAGAAATACGTTCTGCTTCATGGGAAAGAGCCTGAAAGCGAAGAAATTGAATTTAAGCCAATAAGCTTCAAGCCAAAAAGAATAAAGATCAAAGAAACATGGCATCGCTGTGTTGAAATGGTCTTCGAAGCCAAAGGAAACCCAGAATTGCTCGAGATCGGCTACAAAGCGGGTTTTGGGGCGAAGAATTCGATGGGGTTTGGTATGGTGAAGGTTGTATGAGCTTTATGTTCGGATTAGTAGAAAAAGCAGAAATAAGAATGATTGGTTGTGCAGAATTTGAAAACTATGGGTGGGAGAATGATTATAGAAATAAAAGCGTATAACGACCCATGGATGGACAATGGTCTCGAAAATTTTTATAGAACCTTAAAATCTTTCCAATCTTCCGAGTCAGAGATAGGAGCGGATTTTATTCGAATTAAGATAAGAGACTTAGGTAATTTTATTAACGAACTTTGGAAAACTTTAGAGCACAAAAAAAAGAATATGATTGTTATAGAAGTGGATGAAAAGACTAAAACCCAAAAAGAAGTCAAAAAAGACTATGTTATTATTCAAGAAGAGAAAAAGATTGGCGGAAAGGTTGCTTTCAAGGAGGAGATATATAAATCTGAGAAAGCCAGAGAGATTATAGATGAGATTTTTAGTTCGGAAGAAGGTGAAAATAGGTGTATATTATGTGAGAGACCCTTCAAAAAATCTGTTAAAAAGTTACAGCAGGCTAATTACCCATTTGTCACTAAAATCGCAAGTCTGAGCGGGATAAGAAGTTATAAAGATGGCTTTTCAATCTCTCTAAAAGAATATTACGACAATTTATGCCCATGGTGCTATTTTATTGGGATTTTTGAATGGACTGATGATGGCTTTATTTATAGAACTTTCCCTGGAGAAAAATCTTTAGTCTTCCTTCCGCAATTTGGAGACCTTAAGACTTTGCATACGTTCAAGGAAAAAATTTCAAATTCTGGAATTTTAGATTTTAAGGGAAGGTATTCCAATATAAAAGTAAGCGTCAAAGTTGAAGAATTTGAAAACACTCCCGGAGAATTTTCCACTCTTCTTTGCTTTTATGAAAAGTTTGTCGAAATAAGTCAGGAAGAGAACATTATAAGTGAGTGGGTTGTTTTAGAAGTTCCATTTGGAGCTGTTAAAAACATAAAAATGGACTTTGTAAAAATTAGTTCGGGAATTCTTAACATAATAAGAAATCTAAAGGAATCTGAACGAGTTGAGAGGATTTACTCCGATATTATAAAGAAAATATTATTTTTTTCATCAAAGATAAATGGGGTAGAGTGGGAGATTACAAGAGAGATCCAAGAAGAAGTATCTTCAAGTTTTCTTACAGACGATTTTAGGTCATTTACAAGAACTTTAATGCCTAAAAAAGGAGGTTACGTCGTATTCTCGTCTGAAGTAAGAAAAAATTTGGAAGAATTAATATTTGAATGGAGGTGGAAAAATATGGGTGTTCCAAAAGAGAATTTGGATTCTATTAGGAGTGTGGGTAATATAGTTGCCAAAATTTCAAAAAACAACGCCTCTCTGCTTTATAAACTCGACAAAACAAGGACAATCAACGAGTTCTGGAGCGTTATGAGGGAAATCTCAAGAAAGTTGGTCGGATTAGAAGAGGAAGACCTTAAAATGGTTAAACCAACGGCGATTGACGAATTGATTCAGCTAACTAAAGAAATAACAGAAAAGGAGGAAAAAGATAGTTGGAAAGAAGTTAGAGATCTGATAGTAGTCTACGCCTCTATTTTCTATTCGATAGATAAGATGAGTAAAACTCAGCAGAAAGTAGTTCAACAAGGAGGTGAGTAGATGAAGTGTATTAGTGCGGTTTGGTTGTCCAGAACAGATCTGACAAATTTGAATTCTGGAGAGGGTGAGGCAAATTTTATAGACGTAAAGAAATACAAAAGGAATGGTGTCGAGTTTCCATACGTTTCGGGACAGGCAATGAGATACTACTTCAAAGAAGCCATTCGGAGAAACTTGGATAGAGAAGAATACATGTGTGTGCCAAATGAGAAAGGAGAGACCTGTGGAGACATATCAAAATGCGTTGGATGCGATTTATTCGGTTTCATGACCACAATAAAAAAGGGAACTATAATCCCGGGATATCCGAATGGCCATCCAGGTGGGGCTATCACGAGAGTTTCTCCAGTAAAGGTCTCCCCCGCCATTGGTCTATTGCCCTTTGATGAAAACTCTGTTGTGGACTTCCTAACGAGAAGGCACAGGTTTGAAGGAGGAAAGATGGAAGGAGACATAGTTAACGTTGAAATTGGAACTAATATATACAAATGTGGCTTTGCAATAGACTTCGCCCGTGTTGGCGGAGAGGAGAGAGTAGACGAAAAGACGAGAAGTGTAAAATTAGAGTATTATTTACAGCCAGAGATTAGGAAGAAGAGAGCGTATAAAGTCATTGAATCCCTTAGGTTTCTTTCAGATTACTCAAAGCAAGCTAGGCTTTTGACAGATTTCACTCCTGACTTAATAATTATAGCGTTCCAGAATAAATATTCTCATCGAATTCAGAAAGCTCTTGACCTATCAGGCAACTCTCTTGATGTAAACAGACTCGATGCAGTGTTGAAAGATGTTAAAAGTTATAGCGAAAAAATAATAGCTGGAATTCTGCCCAGAGTAGTAGAAAATGAAAAAGAAGTGAAGTCGAAGCTCACAGAATTGGGGATTGAAGTCAAAAGAACTGACGAGGCTATAGAAGATGCTTTAAAGTATTTAAAGGACTACAAGATTCAGTGAATCCCTATGTTCGGGCTAAAGTTCAGAGTTGAATGCCCATACTTTGCGTGTTTCCGACATCCAACATCTACTTCAATAATTTTAACATACTTAATACCTCCCTACACGACTATTCGGGGGTTGATCTCTAATGCTATGGGGTTGCCAAGAGATGACCTGAGAATCCAAGATTGGTTTAAAATTGGGATTAAACCTGTGAATTTGACGCAAAAAAACAAAGAAATGGCAAAAATTCTTAAACTAAAGGGTTCTGATGAGATTTACCAGCGGAAGTTCTCATCATCTCCAATGTTCAGAGAATTCATCGTAAACCCAATTTATGAGATATACTTGATTGGCGACGAAGAAAAACTAATCAAAGTTTCAAATGCATTGGAGAATCCCATTAGACCATTATATCTCGGTATATCAGACGACTTAGTCGATTTGGAAGTCCTTGATTTGAAAGAAGTCACAGAATGTGAAACTCAAGAATTAAATTGCGTCGTGGAAGGTATATATGAAGGCTGTATAGTAGAAAAGGTGCCATATAAATTTTTAATGCGTTCAAAGAGAATCGATTTAGAATACAAGACCGTTTCAATTCCCTTAAAACCTTTAAAAGGTAAATTCAAGGCATTCTCATTCGAGGGGGAGTTAATTTGGGCAACCTGATCTCAGCAAATGTCGATGACTTCATCTCCTTTCTTAAAGATTTTGGCGTTGATATCTTGGATTATCAAAAGTTGGAATCGGGCGGTGAGGGATACACTATAATTTATGTTTCTAATATTGGAGCGGAAGAGAAAGAAATACTTGAGACCTGTGGTTTTATAGAGGCAGGAAACGATTTGTGGTTTATAGAAGGTTTTGAAGTAGAAATAGACAAATTAAAACAATCTGAAGCCTTTTTAAATTATTTTAGAGATTTAGAAGAGAGAAAATGGAGAGATGTAATCGAATTCAGGCAGAGACTAGATGATATTTTTTATAAGTATAACAAAAAAACTTTGTTTCGAACTACACATAATACTCCAGCAATAGCCCTGAAGTGGAGTAGAAAAGGGTGCGAAGAAGAATTAGAAGGCGAAGTTTGGAAGAGATTGAGAGGACTTAGGAATACAGTAATTGCTCATGACTCTTCAAAGACAGAACAAATTAAACGAGCTAGAGAATACTTAAAAGAATTATCAGGAGAGGAATATCCCAGAAAATGGCATCAATTTTTATCCGCCCAATTCAGGTTAATTGACGATGTTTTAGAGAATTTAAAATCTAAAATTGAAGGATATGATAGTGGCGAAGTGTGAAGTTCGAGAGGAAGAAAAATATTTTCAGACACTTTTGGGCCATACAATCGATGCACTAAAGATTTTTAAAGCCTACTTAGAAAGAAAAAAGGATGTTATTGAACAATTTTGCGATAGATGGAAGCTTGATAAAGACTTATTTCTGAAAAATCTTTTTATGACAATATATTTGCACGACATAGGAAAATTAACTGAAGAATTTCAAAAAAATATTTCTAAGAGCAAAACTTCACAAAAATACCCTCACGCCTATTTCGGGTTCTATTTGTTAAATGAGTATTTCAGGAATAAAATTAAAAAAGTTGTAGACAGTGTAGAAATCGAATTGGCTTCAATTTTAGGTCATCACACCACACTTTACGATCAAATCTACTCTGATAACGACCTTTTCGAAAAGCCGACTTATCTTGAAGCTGAAATAATAGATTTCATAGATAAAATGCGCCATGTGTATAAAGAACTCAATTTTGGTAAATTTTTTGAATTTCCTGAAGTTGAAAATTTATTTGAAGAATACCAAGTTCCGAAGTTTAGCTGGAAGGCAATTCAAAAAGCACGAAATGAATTCCTAAGCAAATTCAATACTTTAAAAAACCTTCAAGACGTGAATTTAGACAAAATAAAGTCTATTTATACATACTTTTTTGCAATTCTAAAAACTTGTGATGATTATGCAAGTGTTGGGTTCTCAGAGTTCATTGAAAGATACGAAGGAGAGAAAAGATGTTTTGAAGATGTCATTCAGAACCCTGAAGCGTTTATAACTTCTTTAACAACAGATAACCCCATTTTTTCAGTTCTTGGAAACTTACAACCATACAAGTTCCAAGAAGGTGCCACAAAAGCAGGAAAGTTTGTAATTTTATTTGCTCCCTGCGGGCGTGGGAAAACTGAAGCAGCTCTGATGTGGGCTCTCAATACTTTAAGAAGATACAATAGAGACAGGATTGTATTCGCGATGCCAACACAAACAACAAGTAATGCAATGTTTGAACGGTTGGCAAAGATGTTTGGTAGAGAAAATGTCGGACTTTATCATGGAATGAGTTTTATAAAAATAAAAGAGACCATCGAAAAAGACTTAGAGGAGGAAGAAGTAGATATCGAAGATATAAAAAGCGAGACTTTTAAAGGAAACATTTTTTTCAAGCCAATAACTGTCACCACGGTAGACCATCTAATATTTTCATTTGTGAAGGGGTTTAAACAAGCTGATTTTGCCGTCGGAAACTTACAGAATGCAGTTATAATATTTGACGAAGTTCATTATTATGAAAAGTCAACCTTAGAGCATATACTGACTCTTCTGGACCATTTAAGGATGATGGATATCCCACACTTCCTTATGTCTGGAACTTTACCGAAATTTATCTTAGAAAAGTTGCTTAGACGTGGCTATGATTTTGTCGTCGATTCCGAAGGATTGCAATTCAAACCATTTAAGATAGTTTTGAATGAAAAAACCATTTTCGATGAAAAAACTTTTGAAGAAATTGTAGATAACTACAAAATGGGTTTAAACCAGTTTGTAATTCTAAACACCGTCGGAAGAGCCAAAAAATTCTACAGAGAAATAGAAAAAAGGCTACCAGACGGAAACTTAATTCTTTACCATTCCCAGTTTACATATGAAGACAGGATTAAAAAGGAGGAAGAAATATACGCAAGAGTTCAAAGTAAGCCCTTTATTTTAGTTGCCACTCAAGTAATTGAAATTTCACTGGACATTTCTTGCGATGTCATGTATACCGAAATTGCACCGCCTGATGCACTTGGACAGAGAGGTGGAAGACTGAATAGAAAGGGCACAGTTTGGTGCGATGGAACTGAACACTTAATGAAAATATTCTCTCCAGAAAACCACAATCCCTACACAAAAGAGCTAATAGAGATTACAAAATTAAAGATACAGAACTTTGAGAAACCTGTAAGTTACCAAGACATCAAGGAATTTTGTGATTTGGTTTATGAAAATTATGAACTAAGCATACCAAGCGACTTCGACTACTTTTTTAGAAAAAACGTAGTTTTTGGAGACCATTGGAGGAAGATAGCTACTGAAACTGAAGAAGGAATATATTTTAAAGTTAGAGATGAAAAGATTCAATACATCGATGCAATACCTGAGAGCATAATTCAGGAAATTGGAGAAAAAGCCTACTCTGTATTATACGCTGCAAAGATTCCTCTCTATTTGTTTTTAAATGACCAGAAATCCGGCAAGAACGGATTCTATTTCAAAGAGATAGCAACAGGCCGTCGAAAAAGAGTTTATTTGATTTGTAGATACCCATACAACTACAAAAACGGCTTTGATTTTGATATTGAAATACCAGAACTCGACTTGATTTTTTAAAGTAAGCCTCAAGTCTTTATCTCAAAGGGGGGTCAGCTACGACTCAGATAACAAACTCTTGTTTGCAAACCTCAAATACAGCCCAGAGCTTGGACTACTCGAAGAAGTGGGAGATTCGGAGATTGTTTTTTGAAAGACTGCAAATAGTAAATTTTCCAAAAATCAGTGTCAGAATTAGAGAGGCAATCGTTGAAAGAGATTAGTCCTTTAAAATTTTCTTTTCCATTCTGCCGCTTAGCATCTTTGAGTAAGTCCTTTGGTCTCCTCTATTTAAATGATGGAAAAGTTTATATGCATATATATATACAAATATGCATCATGGCGAAAACGATTGCCCTCTCAGACGAAGTTTACGAGATGCTTTCGAAGGCGAAAATGAAGGGAGAATCTTTCAGCGATGCGATTAGAAGACTTCTGGAGAGGCAA
>JASFYH010000004.1 GCA_030055595.1 Archaeoglobales archaeon
ATCGTCTTGTTCGATTTACTTCCTTTTTCCAGTTCTGTAACGTTGAACTCTATTAAAACGGGTTTATTGAAAGATTCAGCATTTGATAAGAGCTCATATGAAACCAAGACTTTTCCAATCTGTGGTTTTGGAGTTTGAGAAGGTTTGGCTATCTCAACTTTCTGCGTTGAAGAAAAAGTGTTTTCTGCAATCCTTACCGAGAAAGAGCTGTCAGGCAAAGAAATCGTTGCACCTTCTGCAGAGACTTCCTTTGAAACCAAGACTTCCTTTTGACTTCCGACACAACCGCTTAAGAAAAGAGAAATCACTACGAGTCCCAACAAAACCAGTTCTCTTATCATTCACCCACCTATTGTTGATTTCAAAGCATTCGATTTCCGAATACATATACCTTGCGCAGTAGTTCTGGGAATAGAAAACGCAAAGCAAAGTCGATTGCAGTTTTAAAGGCTAACTAAACCAATTTAACACCTCTGGCTTTCGTAATTTCCAGAATTCTTCTATAGCTTTCGTTTTTCGCAATATGGAGGTGCAAAACAATTCCAAGATTCAACAAAGAAATCATTTCATCTTCAAGTAATTCAAACCAGTCCAAGTTTTCCCCGGGAACGATCAGAAGATCCAGATCCGATTCATCTGTGACACCAAAACCATCGACGATGGAACCAAAAACGTAGGCTTCAAGAGCTTTTTCCTTATCGATTCAACGATGTCGGCAACGTCGTTTAAACTCAGGATTTTGATCATACCAACCCTTTCAAAGCTCTATAAACCTCTTCAACGATCTCGATGTCTTTTTCTTCTACACTTACGATCACACCATAATCACCGCTCTCTCTCAGGCTCTGCAGCCTTGATATAAGGCCAATAACCCTCTCATGAACTCCGAGCTGCTCTCTCATTTTCCAAATGCGGGCAATTAAACCTGAATGAGTCTTCGGGATCTCGATCCCATTTTTTAAAAGAATAGCATAACACAGATGAATTATCGCATGGTGTCTGCTTGAAATCGCATCCTGGATCAATCCCTCTTTTTTAAGGATCAGGAACGCCTTGTAGGCATTTTCAGCCCTTTGAACGTGGAGTTCGTATTCCACAGAAAGAGTTTGCAAAAAAGTTTATAGATTTTTTGTTCTGTGATTGATAAAATTCTGACAAAATTTAAAACGAAAAATTTTTATTTTATTAACACTCCTTTAAGCTGGTGATTTCCATGAGAATTGGAGCGCTCTTAGCTCTATTGTTTATTAGCCTCGCTCCAGTTCTTGCTGTTGATGTGGATAAATGCATGGAAATAACCCAAAGCGGATACTACAGGCTTGTAAAGGATATTTCAGGGGTTTTAAGCGGTAAGAATTACTGTATAGGAATCTTTGCGAATGATGTTGTTTTAGATGGGCAGGGATACTCGCTTACCGAAACAGGCAGTGGGAAGGGAATTTTTGTTCAGGCTGACAACGTTACGATAAAAAATGTCATCGTTTCTAGATATTATTACGGCATCTATCTCGAATCTTCCAGCAACAACAACACCATTGCTGACAATAGTATCTCGAACAACAATGGGATTGGAATCTATCTCGGGGAGTCCAGCAACAACATCATAGCTAACAACAGTTTTACAAACTGCGGTCTTCTCCTTGTTTATGATTCATACAACAACAGAGTTGAGAACAACTATGTAAACGGAAAACCGCTCGTTTATCTTGAGAACGCTTCCAATCAAATAATTAGCAACGCTGGACAGGTAATCCTTGTAAATTCGAATAACATTACAATAAGAGATCTCGTTATCTCGAACACAACAGTTGGAATAGAGCTCTGGAAGTCTTCGGACATTAGAATAATTAACAACAATTTCTCGAACAATGTGGGTGTAATCTTTCTCGCGTATTCCAGCAACAATACCATAGCTAACAACACTATCTTGAAAAATTGGTATGGAGTCGCTCTCAAGTATTCCAGCAACAACACCATAGCTAACAATACTATTTCGAACAATGCGGCTGGGATCGAACTCTATTATTCCAGCAACAACACCATAGCTAACAATACTATCTTGAAAAATTGGGCTGGAATCAATCTCGAGAGTTCCAGCAACAACAATACTATAGCTAACAATATTATCTCGAACAATGAATATGGAATCGATCTCGATTCTTCTAACAACATCCTAGCTAACAATATTATCTCGAACAATAAGTATGGAATCAATCTCTGGCGTTCCAGCAACAACATTATAATTAACAATAGTATCTCAAACAATTGGTATGGAGTCTATCTCGAGAGTTCCAGCAACAACAATACTATAGCTAACAATATTATCTCGAACAATAATGAATATGGAATCGAGCTCGGGATTTCCAGCAACAACCTCATCTACAACAACCTTTTCAACAATACGCAGAACTTCTATATCTACAATTCTCAGAACACATGGAACACAACCTTACAGCAAGGAACAAACATCCTTGGTGGCAATTGGCTTGGCGGTAACGCTTGGCTTAAGCCTGATGGAACTGGTTACTCGCAGACTTGCAAAGACACAGAAGAGCCAATAGGGATCTGCGATGAACCTTATAGGATAGATAGCAACAACATCGATTATCTACCGCTTAAAGCTACCGATATTTCAGTTCCAACTCCTACACCACCAACTACTCCGCCCACCACCCCACCCACAACTCCCACACCAACAACTACACCCACTCCAACACCCACACCAACTAAACCTACAGCAGTCAAGTTTAGGGGTTTTGTCGAGTTGGTAGATGCAAATCCTATTAATCCAATTGAATACCCTGGTTATTGGCGATTGAAAGTTTTGGAGGTTTTGGAGGGGGAAATTGATATAGAAGAGGAAGTAAATGTTATATATAATCCCAAATACGCAGATAATGCTTTTATCCCGATAGAAGGTATAAAGATAGAACCAGTCGAAAAGAATGACCTAGCTGAAGTCTATGGGGTATATTATGCTGAAACTCGAACTGTCAAACTTGATTCCGGTGAACATTATCTTGTAAAAATATATCCGAAAATTAAAATATTCGATTTGAACACAAAAGAAGAGCTTAAAGTAGCCCCCCTATATAGACCGTTCGGAATATCTATCCAATTAATAAACTCTTTTGACAGAATTGCAAATTATAAAATAAGCTTAGAAGAAAGAGTTGGATTTATCGCTGGAAATAATTATGGAGATGGTGACGAAATTGTGACTGTAACTTTGAAGCCAGGGGAGAGCGTTTTAATAGAGTTTTCAGCAGAGGTTTACGGTCTCCCAAGGAAAGTTGACTATGCTCACATTAGGATATACGAGGGGGATAGGCTGGTTGAAAACATCTGGCATCCGATTGAGCTTAAGTTAGACTATGTTACAATCGAAACTCTTCTGTTCAATCCATACGTTAAAGTAAATCAAGATTTGCTACTTAAGACAGTCCTTGTTTATGATTTAACTTATAGCACAAAAGTCGAAGCGAGAATTGTAGTGGATGGAAAGATAGTCAAAAGGGAAGATGTTTTCTTAGATGGTTCAGGAAAACAAATTTTAGACATAAAGATTCCAGGAGAAGTTTTTAAAGAGATTGGCTTCAAGCCCATAAAATTCTCAATTTACACTTTTCTACCGGAAAAGGGTTGGATTGAGTATGACATATCTGAGCCCGCGAAGGATGTTGGAATAATGATTGTGACGAACAAGGAGTTCACTGTTCAAGTAGTTTCAGCAGAATCAAGCTTTGAAGGAATCTCGATCACTGGAGGTAACATATACATGGAATATGGAGGAAATAAATACTTGGCTCTTTACTTAAGAAACACTAAGGATTTTAATTGTGCAATGATAAAGGATGATTATGAAAAGCTAAAATGTCTTTCAAAAATGCATGGTTGGGTTGTTTTTGAATATGAAAAATTTGAGCCAGTAAAAGACGATTCTCTTCATAAAGAACTTGCTTTTATATCAGAAATAGCATATAAGCGACTTGGGATATATTCTCCAAACTGCTTGAAGAGCTCCATTGAAATTTTCAAAAACATGGCAAAAAATGCAATAGTTCTCACAACTCTTGAAGCTATTTCAAATGCTCTTATAAAAGTTATTAAGACTTTGATAACGATTGCATTTCCTCCCTATGGTATATATATAGAAGCAGTTGAAGCGATCGATGTCTCAACAAAATCTGTCCTTGATTGCTTGGTAGAATTGGATATCCCTGAGTCAATTAAAGTAGTTTTTGACAAATTTGGGATTGATGTGGATTATTTTCTGAACAATCTTGCAATTGTACTGCTTGAGAATTCGACAAAGAAGCTTGAAAAGGCAAATGAGTTGCTTTTGGTAGATAGAAGTATTATGGAGGGTTCGATGAGCGTCAAAGGAGAGGAAGTATTGGAATTCTATAGCTATTACTCAGAAGGCTGGCCGACAGCTTCTGCAGCTTACAGATTTTTAGTCATTAGATTCAGCGATGAATGGAAGATCTTCAAAAATGCTGTGCAAGAACTGATCGGGATCTCTGTTCATGATATTTACAATAAATTAATTGAGCTTATAGAAAGAGGAGATGAATCTTCAAGTCTGTTTAAGAGAGTTGCAGTTGAAAGATACTTGATGAAGCTTAATGAGGAGTTCGTCAAGGATAATTCAATTGACTTTAGAAATGCATTGATGAAAAATATAGAAAGCTCTTATCTGATCAAAGTTGAAGAACCTAAGGGACAGAAGAAGCTTTTAATGACCATTTACGATTCGATCGGGAGATCCACAGGACATGATAGCGCTAAAAAAATGCGCGCCGAAATTCCGAACTCTATGTGCATAGAGCTTGGATTTGAAACCGTGGTAATGGTGCCTGCAAACGATACTTACAGCATAGTGATAGATGCTTCGATGGCCGAAGAAGAAGTAGAGAATTACAACTTGACCGTTATGAAATTCATTGAGGGTGTTGTTGTTGAATCAGATCGTATTTCGGCGAGTGTTTCTAAAGGTGAGAGATTAGGATATAATCTCTTGAGTGAAGAATCAGGGAGTATGATCATAACAACTACGAATGTCATAACAACCACGAATGTTCCACCACTACAACCGAAAACCCCAACAATAACCCAAGCAACTCCTGATAGGAAACCTTTCATTCCTGGGTTTGAAATCGTGTTTGCAATTGCTGGACTCATACTAATAACCTATTTTGTGAGAATTAGAAAAATCTAGCACCATTCCAAAGACTTCAAAAATTCTCATTTTTAACTATTGTTATTATTTTGAAAATCTAATATTAATCTAAAGATCTCCAATAGCAGACTTGGGCTTGGCGAAAATGCGCTTTATTTGAACCAAACTCCGAATTAGGATAGCAGCTTTTGATGCGGCTGGAAACTACAGCGGAGCCCTTTATTACATGAACGCGATTGAAGAGTTTCGACCACGTCTTGAATGGATCGTAAAAGATAAACATGGCTTGTCATCATATCTAGATGAGCCTTGGAATAGCATGTTTAAACATGTTAGGGCGATCGTGATGCTTGACTACTGCTCTTGGAAAATATGCTGAAGTGGCTAAAGATCTTAACTACTGCGAGAATGACTATGAAGGGCATAAATCTTTCAAAAATTTTTTAGACCTTCGAGCCAATAAGTTGTGTGAGATACGAAGAACCAGTATTTCGACCGCCAAGCGAGGCTTACAGCCTAATAATTCAGGCTACTATAGGCTGTTCATGGAATAAGTGCACATTCTGCGGAATGTATAAAATGAAGAAGTTCCGTGTTCGTGAGCTTGAAGAAGTGAAGGAGGATTTCAGAATTGCAAAGAAGTTCTATGGCAACGTAGAAAGAGTTTTCCTCGCAGACGGTAATGCTTTAACCGCAGAGACTGATTTTCTACTTGAGATCGCAAATTATGCGAACAGCCTTTTCAGGCTTGAAAGGATAAGCTGTTACGCAAATCCAATGGATCTGCTGGATAAGAGCAAAGAAGAACTTAAAGCACTCAGAAAAGCGGGAATAAAGCTACTATACGTAGGCATAGAAAGCGGAGACGACGAGATCCTTGCGAAGATCAGAAAAGGTGCAAGCTCTGAGGAAATTTATGAAGCTTGCAAAAAGGCTCATGAATGCGGTTTCGACTTATCTGTGACTGTGCTGACCGGCATCGGCGGTAGAGGAAAGATGAGAGACAACGCCATTAACACTGCAAAGCTTTTAAATCGAATTCAGCCTAAATACACTGGAGTTTTGACCTATATGCCCGTTCCGAACACGGCTCTTCATGTTAAGATAGAAAGGGGAGAATTTGAACTGCCAAATGCCATTGAAAATCTGCGGGAATTGAGGATGCTCGTAGAGAACCTTGAGGCGAAGACGATCTTTAGATGCAATCATGCTTCAAACTATCTGCCGATGAGGGGAAATCTGCCTGAAGATAAACTAAAGATCCTGAAAACGATCGACTACGCACTCGCCAATCCACGGGTGCTAAAGCCTGAGTGGCTTAGGGGTCTTTAGAATTTTGGTAAGACTCGGACATTCTATCAGCTTTATCCATTACTCTGAATAATTTTTAGATCCAAAAAATACTTAACACAGCAAATCTGAGAGTTGTGTGGAATGAGAACCTTCGGTGATCATCTCTGCCTACACGTCTGAGAGACTCCAAGCAATTTTCAATGTTTAGAATCGATTAAAAATCAGACCTTTCAACCTAAGAGGTGTTAATGATATCATAGACGATGATACATATGCAGAGCCCTGCTGGTTCAAAAACCTCACGAAAAATTTCAAATATGAGACTGTTTGGGTAGTAGGCGGTAAGGTTGAACCAGAATTCGAGATCTAGACCAAAATGGCTTCCTGAAGAAAAAGCCATAAGGTTATATATGAACCTTCAGCAATCGTGTATCACAAAGTCCCTGAAAGTATTTTATTATCTTAAATGACGTCTCTCAGTCATGGATCCTGCTTTGCAAGCTCTTATTCGTCTTTGGTGGTCAAATACTCTGCATGTCAATAAGTCCAATTCAACTCTTCTTCCCAATATAAGTTCAATCGCTTCTTCTATCTCCTTAACAATTTCTGCTGATGGCTTCAAGTCCTCTTTAAGCTTTACATTTTTGCAGAAGTTGTCGACGTAAATAAAGAATTCCTCACCTTCGAACTCAAACAAAGCCCTATCTTCACCTTTTTTCAGTATTGAAAAGGGATAGAGCTTACATACCACCGGTTTTAGGCTTCCCAGAGAGCAAAGGTTTCGCCTCTGGAACGGGCAAAGCTTTCCAATCTTCTTTATGTAAAATCTTCCCGCCTTTTCTTCTATAAATCCCGTATTTCTGAGCTTCAGGTATTCGTATGCTCTCAGCCTCACCCGATACTCCTTACAACAATCCCCACAAGCGTCGCAGTGCCACGAAGCTACAAGCCTCCATGGCACGTGCATAGATCAAATAGAGGTTAGAGCTTAAATTTCTTATTCAAAAACTTTTGAGGGATAGAGCTTTATTTTATCCCGTAAAATAAGATCATGGACAAAAAGCTTGAAGATCATCTGCTTGCAGAGGAATTAAAAAAGATCGCAGAAAAAGATTTAGAATTGGCTGAAAAACTCGCTGGGAGCATTCAGGATCCAGAAGCAAAGGTGATGGCTTTTTTAAATCTCTACATGATTTCCAAAAAGCAGGATTTCTTAGATAAAGCCATTAAGAATGCCAGAAGCGATGGCGATTATCTAAGAATTGTTGAGATCACCGGTTTGGACTTAGCAGAGAGCATAAAAGACCTTTATAAGCGAGATCTCGCTTATGCGTCTCTTTTTGAAAGAACGTGCGACTTCAATTATTCTGAAAAGATCAAAGACAAGAAAATACTCTCAGCGAGCATGAAAAGGGTCTCTGAGAAGCTTGGATCTCCAGAAAACTTAAAAGTTGCGAGGAGAATTCCAGATGCTTACTATCGATGCTTGGCTTTGGTTGAGATCTCAGAAAAAGAAAAAATAGATCTTAGAGCAGAAATATTGGATTCTCTGAATGCAATAGAGAACATCTGGCTAAGAAAATGGCTTGAAGCTCGGCTGAAAGCGAATTCAAAGCTCTAATAAAAATTTAAGAGGCTAATTACATTCAAACGACTCTGCGATTTTGATCAGATCTTCTTCGCTTAGCTCAGATGAAATTCGAATGTAGATATCTTTGCATTTGAATTGGAAGCTGTTTGCGGGGAGATCGTATTTTGGATCTTCTGGAATTTGCGGAACCACTTCTGATGCTTTTTGCTGTAAACAGCAACAAAGAATGATTGCAAGGATCAGCAGAGCGATTCGCACAGAATAATTCCGGTATAGGGGAATATATCCTTTATGATGAAAAAATTAATTTGCAGGCTTCGCAAAGAAGCGATATGCGTTCTCAGACTAAGTGGGGTCTGGCTTTCATAATTCTTGGCTTTTTGCTTCTGCCCCTCTTTTTGCCCCTCACGCTGTTATATTCTGTTCCCCTGATCGCCATTGGTTTGGCGTTGATATTATTTAGGTATGGCAAAGACATCTCAGCGCTTTTCAAGAACATCGTTGGCGGTGAAATTCAGGAATACACCGAAATGCTGTCTGAGGCAAGAAAAGAAGCCCTGAACAGGATGATCAAGAATGCAAAGGAGCTTGGAGCGGATGCTGTTTTAAACGTCAGATTTGCAACTTCTCAAACCATGGCGGGAGCAGCGGAGCTTTTGTCTTATGGAACTGCGGTTAAGCTGAAAAAGAAATATTAGGTGATATACACATAGAGGGAGTCTTTGGTCTGTGAACGGATTGAGATTTTGTAAAAATTTTAAAATTTTATTTTAATATATAGAATTACAAAAAGTATCTAAATTGAATTCGCTATTTTTTTCAGCAAAATCTTGGATAATTTGGGGTATAACGCGATTTCCGATTTCTAAGGAATTCGGTATGAGCTTAGAATAGCAATAATCTATAGGGTCAACTCCTTCTATCGAAGGTGCTACTGTTACACTGCTTAAAACTGCTGCCTGTAAAAACGTTTGAAGTTCTTTTTTAGAAGTTCCAATCATTTTCAGTGCTTCTGCAATCTCATAGGCGAGTTTTTTAGCGTGCAAACCTATATCTACACCTATACTCTTATTCTTTCTGGCAATAATTATAAGTGTTCTATCTAAAACATTATTGTTTCTCTTGGCTACCAGTCGAGTAAGAAGTTCTGTCGTAACAGGCCATATTCTTGTTATGTAAAAATCACTGCTGTAGAGAGCACTTACTATAGACTTCCATGCATTCAACGTTTTGTGTGTGAACCATACTACTAAAATACCATCATCCTTAAGAATTTTGTGAACTTCTTTGAAAAATTCCGACATTTGTCTGGCATACCAAATCTCGCCAAATTTTATTTCTTCTTTAGAGTTGTTTTTATTTTTTCTTACGATCAATTCTCCTTCTCTTGGCACGGTTAGAGATTCTGGACTCCAGTTTATATATTCTGTATTAAAATTAAAGATATAGTTTAATAGGGGTTTTAGGGCTAATCTAAGGACTTGCCAGAAATATTCGCTAATATCGCTATAGATGTGCGTGTCAAAGTATGGAGGATCAACATTTACGAGGTCGATTCTCTCGTTTATAAAAATGGATAGTTTTCTTGCATCCCCATGGATTACGCTGATTTTGTCACCTAAACCACTTAATCTTTTGCATATCTCTTCTAAAACAGGTATGATACCACCCTGAGTTTTTTTATTGCTTTCTATCTCAAAAATCCATTTTAAATTTCTTCTGGGAACGATGGCTTCACAGTATGCTTCTCCATAAGAGATAGTTCTGTTTCTGGCATACTGACCAAGTGTATCTCTTATTGTGCCTTTTTTCCAAGTAGTTACTATTGAGTTATAGTCTATGACTCGACTTGCGCCTAAAGCGAGATACAGCATAGAGGCCTTTCCGAGCTCGTCGGCGGTTTCAATTGCCTTTATACGTTCATTAATATATTTTATAATTAATCCAACTGAAAGAAGTTGACGAGGATTAAACAGTTGATGCCAATACTCAATACCATAATCCCTTACTGGTTTGAAAACTTCGTTCTCTTCAGGTATTTTAGTAATGGGTAAGAAATCAAGGAGATCATTAAAGTGTGATGAAAAATACCTACACGAGTTTAAAAAGCCCTCAATGTCAGAGTTATCCGCAATGATATATCCATTTCTCAACTGCCTCACTAATAAAATATGAGTCGATAGAATTTCTTCTTCCTTTAGTATCCCACTAAGTATATCTTGCAGAATTTTGGTATGACTCTTACTCCAAATTCTGTATGCGTCTATTTTCTTTATTTTATGTTCACAGTAAGGACATAAAACTTCTCCTGCCTTAATATGTTTTAGCTCAGTTTTAAACTGGGAGATGTAAGGGGTAAAATTTTTTTCTTCTTTGTCGAAGTGAAAACCTATGAAGGATTTTCCATTAAGCTCTGAATTATGGATTAGAGGGATTAAACCACTGCATTTTGGACAACGAATTCCTCTTGCAAATATATACCCTTCTGCATTTTCCGGATAAAAATATCCAAGACTTCTTTCGATATATACAATCAAATTTTTTGCTTCTTCTTTTACTCGTTCTATAAGTTTTAAACCGTATTTGGCAGGATATTCAACTGTAGCTTTCAGAATTAAATATGCTACGGGACTATAATCTAATGCTATCGTCTTAAATCCAAGTCTTAAACTCTCAAATGGTATTGTTCCACCACCAGCCATTGGATCACAGACTGATATCTCGTAAGGATTTTTTCCTTCGCTTTCGAGGATTTTGATAATATCCTCCTTCTTGGGGTCTGTGTAAAAAAGGATTGGAGGATATTTATTATCTAAATATGCGTATCTTTTATCATTCCAGCCTAAAACATTCATGAATGTGCTTTTTTCAACATTTTCAGGTAAAATAGATGCGAGAGTTATTGCTCTGGCCGCTGAACATGGTCTCCGTGCGAACCACGGGTGCAAATTTCTTATTTTTGGATCATAGAACTCTCTACTCACATTTCCAGAAATTCCCAACTCTTTAGCATGTTTTATATATGCTGGTGCGGATTTGTATGCCATTTCTATTCCAGCGTCTCTACTTATTTCCCTCACCGGAAACCATTTTTCGATAAGCTTAATACTCATTTTAATCACTTCTCGACCGAAACTGAGCAAATTTCTCATCTATCTCTTTTCTTAATACATCTCCGGCTTCCTGAAACACATCTAATAGTTCTTCATAAATATCGTCATTTGCAACAAAATTCCAGAACTCTTCTCCAACCAAAATTTCACCTTTCTCTAAATCATACAAACCTTTCAAAGTCCATCGCTGGTATGGTTGAGGATGATAAGGGTTATAGGGTATTGCAAGCCTTGTAAACACCTTAGCTCCCTTATTTTGACTTAGCCTCAATCCAGTCCATCTTAGAAGTTTTAGTTTCAGTGCTGAAAACTCCTTCATATTGGGTTTTGCACTGGTTATATCGAAGTAGTTCTCCTCATCGCCGATTTTAACGAATAAATCTACTCTTGAATCTGGATCCTTTTTTGGCTGACCTTCTTTGATGCTACTTCTTATAAGTTCGATTTCTTCTGTTTTATTTACTTGTCTTGTTCCAGCTCTTAGCTCGTAATGAATTCTCTGTATTAATTTTTCTGTTTCAGAATCAATGTCTCCCAACAAATCATACTGTCGCTCTGCAATAAATCCTGAACTCTTGGCGAGTATAACCGCAATCTGTTCCCATATGGAAATTCCAAAAGTAGTATTCATAGACTGGATAAATGAAAACATTGCATAACGGTCTCTACCGAGCAATCTAAAATGAAACGGCATATGGTTTGTCTCTGGTTCGTATTCTTTTAATTTCGATCTTACAATGTTTATTAAGAGACTGCAGATCTCTTCACGTGTTTCTCTCTTCAAGCTCATATTTTATTCACCCATCTTTTCGAACATTTCGATTTTAACAGCATTTTCTTGGAATTTTTATCTCGCATTTTTTCTGACTCATGTTTAACCAAAAATTTTAAAAGTTTTCCATGCAAATCAACTTTTTGGCTTAGTGTTAAAGACAATTTAGGGAAATGATTATATTCCCCTCACCCTTATGAAAGGCATGAGAAGATCACTGCTCGACATATTAGCATGTCCTAAATGCAAATCCGATCTCGATTTGGAGGTTTTTGAGGAAGATCAAAACGAGATAATTTCTGGAAAGCTCATCTGCAGGAAGTGTAATGTTTCTTACCCAATTGAAGACGGAATTCCTAATTTGCTACCACAGTTATGAAGTTCATTGTCGTTACTGGCGGAGTGATGAGCGGACTGGGCAAGGGAATTACTGCAGCCTCCATAGGCAGACTCCTCGTTGATCTGGGCTATAGAGTTGTTCCTATAAAGATCGACCCTTACATAAACATCGACGCAGGCACGATGAATCCTTTCCAGCACGGCGAAGTTTACGTGCTAAAAGATGGCACCGAGGTAGATCTTGATCTCGGGCATTATGAACGCTTTATCAGCATGGAGCTAACTGGAGAGCACAACATCACCACTGGGAAGATCTACCGCCGTGTAATTGAGAAGGAAAGGCGTGGAGAGTATCTCGGGCAGACAGTTCAGATCATTCCCCATGTCACAGACGAGATCAAGGCATGGATCAGGAATGTCGCAAAGAACAAGAATGCTGAGATCTGTCTTATTGAAATCGGAGGCACCGTAGGAGACATTGAAAGCATGCCCTTCCTTGAGGCAATAAGGCAGATGAGGATTGAAGAGAAAGAAGAGGATTTTATACTTGTTCACGTCACTCTGATCCCGCTTGACGCTGGTGGGGAGCAAAAGACCAAGCCGACACAGCACAGCGTTAAGGAGCTTCGGGAACTCGGGCTTTACCCAGATGTGATCGTAGGAAGATGCAAAGAAAAGCTTAAGGAGTCTACGAAGAGAAAAATTGCTCTTTTCTGCGATGTTGACAAGGAAGCGGTGATCAGCAATGAAGACTGTGACATTTACGAAGTCCCGCTGAAGTTCAAAGAAGAGAAGCTTGATGAAGTAATTCTGCAGAAGTTAAAGCTTGAAAGGAAAAATGGAAGTGGAGAATGGGAGAATTTCGTTAAGAGAATGAGAGAACTGAAGGAAGAAGTGGACATTGCAATTATAGGCAAATACGTGGACGTTAAAGACGCTTATCTGAGCATAAAAGAAGCTTTGAAGCACGCGGGGATCCATTTGGGCTGTAAAGTTAACTGCATCTGGATCGACAGCGAAAAAGTCGAGAATGGAGATGTTAACCTTGATTACGACGGAATTCTGATCCCGGGAGGCTTTGGAAAGAGAGGAGCGGAGGGTAAGATCAAGGCAATTAGGCATGCAAGAACAAAAAACATCCCATTCCTCGGGATCTGCTTTGGGTTCCAGCTCGCTGTTGTTGAATTTGCCCGCGGAGTTTGCGGACTTGAGGATGCGAACAGCTCCGAGATTTCTCGAGTTGAGCACTGCGTCATAGACTTGCTTCCAGAACAGAAAAAGATCACGGAATTTGGTGGAACGATGAGGCTTGGCGAGATAGAGATTACAATAAAGCCAGAGACCATTGCAAACAGGCTTTATGGGAAAGAAAGAATCTTCGAGAGGCACAGGCATCGCTATGAGGTAAATCCAGAGTATATCCCATTACTTGAAAGCAAAGGTCTCGTTTTCAGCGGTTGGTCTGACAATAAGCGTAGAATGGAGATCCTTGAGATTCCAGATCATCGATTTTTCTTTGCGACGCAGTTCCATCCAGAATTCAAGTCTCGACCATTGTCGCCTTCTCCGCCTTTTTTGGGTTTTGTTAGATCTGCAGTGGAATTTAAAAGACAAAGATCTAATTGATCAAGAAAATTAAGAAAATTTTTTATACGCAAATTCCACGAGCGTTATGCCAATTGATCCAGATCTGCAGAATGTTCTGAGCATATATCGCAAACTGCCACCTTTCGATCCTTCAATTTCTGTTGAAGAGTATCGAAAGATCACAAACGGTGTTTTTGAAACGATCGCAAAAAGTGTCAATGAAGAAGTAAGGAATGTTGAAGAGAGGATCATTAAAGGCAGAAATGGAGATCTAAGACTCAGAATTTACCAGCAAAAACCTGAGGCTCCAGCACTTGTTTATTACCATGGTGGTGGCTTCGTTTTGTGCAATCTCGAAACCCATGACTCGATCTGTAGAAGAATAGCAAGGCTTTCAGATGCTACTGTTGTTTCGGTAGACTACAGGCTTGCTCCAGAGCACAAGTTCCCCTCAGCAGTCATAGATGCCTATGACGCGTTAAAATGGGTTTCAGATCATGCTGAAGATCTTGGAGTTGACAAAGACAAGATCTTCGTTGCTGGTGACAGTGCTGGCGGGAATTTGGCTACTGTTGTGAGCATAATGGCAAGAGAAAATGGAGAGGATTTTATAAAAGGGCAGATCCTTGTCTATCCAGTCGTAAAGCTATCTGGGCGAACACCTTCGAAGATCGAGTATGGGGCAAGGGGTATCCTTACAGAAGAGATCATGAACTGGTTTAACGTGCATTACCTAAATTCTCCTGAGGATGCATTAAAATGGCAAGCCTCTCCGATCTATGCGGATCTGAGCAACCTCCCTCCAGCATTAATAGTAACCGCAGAGTATGATCCTCTAAGGGACGAAGGAGAGATGTTTGGAGCCTTAATGCGAAAAATGGGAAGTGATGCGGTGGTTGTCAGGTATAACGGAATGATCCACGGGTTCCTTAACTTTTACCCACTTTTAAGAGCGGGAAGAGAGCTAATAGCTCAAATTGCAGGAAAAATTAAATTCTCTTAGCGCCTTCTCAATACCTCCTTAATCTCATTTTTTAGCTCAATCGTTGTCCTGTATAGTAAATGGGCGATAATGCCAAATACGAGGAACTGGATCCCAATAAGAATGAATAGAGTCGTCAGGAGAGCAAGTAGTATGTGGGTTATTCCTTGGAACCATGCGTAGACAACATATAACCCGCTAAGGAGCCCGATCAGTATGAATACCATGCCAAAAAGATATAGATACCTTGCGGGACTGTATCTGCGTAGTAAACCATAAATTGCCCTACCAATTTTAAACCCGTCCGCAAAGGGTCTTAACTTAGTCTTTCCCTCTCGTTTACGGTAGCTTATGGGAACTTCTGCAACTCTAAAACCTTTGGCGAGCGTTTCTACTGTGAGCTCAACTTCTACTTCAAATCCAGACTTTTTAATTTCAACACTCTTGTAAACTTCTTTTTTCAGTGCTCTGTAGCCAGAGAGAATATCGTTGAGGCTAATACCATAAGCAAAACGGAAAAAAAAGTTCAAAATTTTGTTTCCAAACAGATTTAGCCTTGTAAATGCTCCTTTTTCGTAGCTATGGAATCTGTTTCCAATAACGTGATCCGCAATTCCATTTTTTATGAGTTCAAGCATTCTGTTTACTTCTTCTGCGGGGTAGCTTCCGTCTCCATCCACTAAAACAACGACATCACTATCAAGAATTCTAAAGGCATCTGATATGGCGTTTCCCTTTCCTTTTCCAGTCTGCAAGATCACCTTTGCACCGTTCTTTTGGGCGATCTCTCTTGTCCGATCCCTGCTACCTCCATCAACCACCAGAACGTCGTATCCGAGTCTTCTAAACTCTGAAACGACGCTACCAATTCCCTTCTCTTCGTTGAGCGTGGGGACAACAATTGTTACATTCATCAGATCCTCGAGATCTTCAGCAAGCTCTTAACTGGCACAGTCTCAATTCTGCCTCCTTTGTCCGCAACAACCGCAACTCCCAGAACTTTTCCACCACTTTTCTCTATGACTTCTATTGCTCCTCTTACAGTCCTTCCTGTCGATATTATGTCGTCTACGATCACACATTTCTTTCCAGTAACCTTTGCAAAGTTCTCACTCAGAATGCCCTCTTTCACTTCTTGCCCACTTACTTTTGCCGGGTAATAGATCGAAAGCTCCGCTGAAAGCTCCTCTGCGACCATTGTTGACAACGGAATTCCGCTTGTAGCGATCCCAACAACAACTTCAACTTCCTCGAAGTTTTCCAAGATCATATCCGCAAGTGCAACCGCAACCATTCTTAGACGCCATGGCTTCACAAGATTCGTCCACTCGATGTAGATATCAGATGGAGGGGTCTGGGTTGCTCTCGTTAAAAGCCAAACTGCGGTGTCTAAGGACACATTCAATTCATCAGCTATCTCTTCAGTAGCCATTCCCTTCTCCTTTAACCTTCTTGCTTTTTCAATCAAACTCTCGATCTTCATCTTTTCACCTTCCTCAATACCGCTTCACAACCACATATGGGGCAAACTTCGCTATCAATTTTTCTACCACAACCTCTACACACACGCACCCACTTAAAACCTTTCGATATACCCGCATGGATCACACTCTCAAAGTTGATCCCGAGCGCCATTGCAACGTTCTGAATAGAGTAATCATCGGTTACCAGCACAATTTCATTTCCCTTTTCCTTTTCATCTAAGGCTTTTGCCAGTATTTTCAGATCGGTTTCTGAGAGCCGGTAAATATCTCCTGTTTTTTTCGAGATCTCTTCAACAAATCTGAAATTCTTTTCACTTGCATTCTCGACTCTTAGCTCTTTCACGCTGAAGTATAGTGAGGAGTTCTCATCCAAGATCTCTGAAACTACCTCTGGCACAGTCACCATGTTCTCGTATACTGCCTTTCTCTGGAAAATCGCTGTAGAGTCGAGGACGTAAATTCGCACAAAATAAGTAGCACAGAGAGATAAAAAATTTTTCACGGGCTCGCCGGGAATTGAACCCGGGTCGAGGGCTCCGGAGGCCCTCAGGATCTCCACTACCCCACGAGCCCTACACCACCCGTGATAGATCGAAACGTCAGGTTTTATTTCTTTAACTACCGGCGAAAGGGCGGGGAAAGGATAGTAATTTCCAACATAAGATGCATAGAGTCTCGAGCAACGAACAAGATCTTCCAACTTGGTTAAAGTAGAGGGACAATTAATTTAAGATGCTCCGGCCGGGATTTGAACCCGGGGCAGGGGATCGAGAGTCCCCTATGTTTGACCGGGCTACACCACCGGAGCTTGCAGGCTATTGCTATAAAGATTTTTAAATTTTTGCCAATTGGCTCCAACATAAGATCTGCTTCAAAATCGGAGAAATCACTATCTCAACTTCTCCCAAGGCTCAATTTCGCCCTCAACTACGTAGAAAACTGGATTAACTTCAACTTTCTCTGGCAGTTTTTTCAGCCACTCAGGATTTCTAAAGCTCAACTTATTAGCCAGATGTTCTCTTTCGAATTCAACCTGACCCTTAGTTACCGGGATGATTCTCTCAAGCACGGGAAATTCGTAAATCTTCTTTCCGATGAATTTATAGCCTCTTCTGGTAGCTTCAACGAATACAAAGTAAAGATAGGAGTTTATTGCAACGATCGGATTGCTGTAATTTCTGAATCTCTGAAGCTGAGGATGATTCCTGTATCCTTTTGTTTTTCCTTCGAGAACCTTTCTTGCAAGCAATGCCTCTCTCCAAAGCGCAACAAGCCCCTTTGGGTCAATCAAAGCGGGATGCAAAGACCAAAGTCTCAAATTATCACCAAGTGCTCACTTTTTGCTTCCAAGCCCAATTCTTCCAGAAATTAGCCCAAGAATGAGCAAAATTGAGCCAAGCCAAACCAGTGAGATCAGTGGAACTCGATAAAATTCAAGCTCCACAAAGCTTTGACTAACTCTGTTCATTGCAAAGTAGTAGTCGATGAAAGGATTGCTAATTATGTAAACCTTTGAGATCGTTGACTGGGGATAGATATGCATTTCAGGTTCAATTTCGCCCAAGGAGCTCAGAATTTCCGCCTTTATTATTGTCTTTTCGGGTGTTCTATAACTGCTCACATTCTGTAGATAAAAACTGATTTTATCGCTTCTACCCTCCGGACTCAAAACTACTGTCTCCTTTTGCTCAAAAAACCAAACTGAATTGGCTCCGATAAACAGCAGTAGCACTCCAATGTGTATCAATTTTCTTCTCGAAGCTTTAAGCTTGTAGAGAGCCATTAAAGCGGTCGCAAAGAATATGGGTGTAAAGGTAATTAGATAATAACTTCTATCAACGTTTCTGAAAAGATTCGCTATCGTGCCGAGCATAACGACTACGATCATCGCTCCGAAAAGCAGAGACGTGTAGCAGTTGTCCTTGATCTCCCATTTTCTTAAAAGTGGCAAAGCACAGGCAAGAAGCAAAAATAGGTAAATCCAGCCAATTGGATCTTCGCCAAAGGAGTGCACAGAACTTAGAATTCCACTCCTCGTTATGAATGCGGTAAATGCTACAAAGATCATCGCAAGGTATGCAAAGAGTTCTCTGCCCTTATTTGTGTGCATGTAAGCGGTAAGAGCAAGCCAAGGAAGAAGTGAGGCGTTCTCAACAGGGTCCCATCCCCAGAACCCGCCCCAGCCAAGCGTTCTGTAAGCCCACCATCCGCCAAGCACTATGCCAGCACTAAGAAAAGCCCAGGCAATTCTAACGGTTTTTCTTTGCTCTATTCCCGCTAAATGCCCAGCATAGATGCAAACAACGAGAGCATAACCAAAGAAGACAAGCGGAGGATGAATGATCATTTCTGGAGTTCTGAGCAAAGGATTCATTCCCACTCCGTTGGAAGGATTGAAGTCGAGCACTTGGAAGGGATTTGAAAAAAGGCTCAGAATCAGCAAAAAAGAAGATATAGCCATGAATATTGCAAGAGCCTTTGCCTTTTGCAAGTCCTTTTTGCCTGAGTTTACAAAGATCGAAGCAACAAGCAGATTTGCAAAGTTCCATAGGAGCAAGGAGCCTTCCTTACCAGCCCAGAGTGCGGAAAGCTTGTATTCAAAGCTCATCTCTCGCTGTGAGTATGCGTAAACGTAGTAGATCGAGAAGTTGTCGGTAATTAGATCATGCAAAAGCAACAGCATTGAGGCAAAACAAAATGATAAAGACAAATAAAGTGCTATTTCGCCGAACTCAGCAAACTTCAGCTTTTTTGTTGCAAAAAAGAAAAATAGAGCTGATAAAGATGCAAAAATTGCTGAAAATAGCATTAATTCAAAACCAAGCACTCAACCACCCTTGTATTCGGTGTGGCACTTGCTTAGAACTTCTTTAACATAAAAAGTCCCGTCTTTCCAGTCCCCTGTTGCGATGACTTCTTCGCCCGCGATTTTGCCCTCGTAAACCGCTTTGATCTTTGCCTTTTCGTCGATAATATAGAAGTGAGTCATGCCATCTTCGTAACTGATGCTCTCTACCCTTCCGCTAACAACGATGTTATCTGCATTTCCCATAGTCAGCAGATCAGAAGGGGTTAGCGAAGAAGACACACTGTGGTAAAGCGTAAATATTGCAAATCCCGCAAATGCGATCAGGAGTATCAGTGCAATTCTTGGCATGCGAAAAGTAGTAGGGAGATTATAAAGATTTTTGGAATAAAAAATTAATTAAGTTCAGCCAAACTGCTTGAGAATGTCTCGCAGATAGATCTTGTGCTGTCCAAGCTTTCCGTCATAGTTACCCGCTGAAAGCTTCAAAACCCCAGTGATTTTGCTCGCAACGTCAAGGCAGATGAACATCGCCTTCTTTACCGCCTCGAGATTTACTCCATTGATCACGATTTCTGGAATCGACTTTACACCTTCTGGAACCTTCGAATCTGGGATCTTGCCCTTAAGCGTCGGGCAGAAGTAGTGGTTCGTAGTTGGACCGATCTCGGGGAACTTCGTTTCTGGCTTGCTTCCAGCGGAGCATATGTCAAAGGAAGTTATGACGCCATCAAGCTGTTTCAAAGCCTCAACACAAGCTTCACCCGCTTCGAGAGCTGAAGACTCGCTGTCGCAGAAAAGCCATATATTGCCACCGGCAATTCCGTTTGCGTAGCCGATGTAGCGCTCGATCACGAATTCGCCGAACATGATTGGCACAACTATTACCTTTCTTCCCCATCTCTCCTCTTCCCATTCGTAGCCATCACCACATCTGCCTACGTTGAGCTCAGCATCAAACTTAGTTTCGCTATCAGTCGCATTGAAAACCCTTGTTGTCGGCACGACGAGAATTCCCTGTCTAAGCCTTTTGCTCATTTCTCTCATAAGCACATCCATGAACTTCTTCGACTTCTGAACCCAGACTTGGCAGATTGCTCCGACTCTTCCATCTGGGGTCTCACTGGGAGAAAGCCATTTCTCTATACCACCCTCGGATTCTCCAAAGACTGTCGAGGGTAGAGCGGTTGCGGAATAAACAGCCCTTTCAAGAAGCCATTTATGTTTGGCTGTAACTATAAATCTCGAGTATATGCCATCGAAAGCTTCGCAGTATGTGTCCTCAACCGGAATTCCATTAATTTCGAGCATATCTCTGGAATTGCCCATAGCTTTAAAATCTTTTTGAAGATCCAAAATTTCTTATAACCTGCAACATATCTTGGTTATGCTGATACATGTGAGAATTCTGATCTTCGCAATTGCATTGGCTTTAGGCATTTTAAGCCTCATAACTGGCTTAATACTTTACTTCTGGCCACATGGTCCAAGATCGGGACAGCTCATAATTTTTGGCATGACAAAATTGGGATGGAGCGAACTCCACACCTACGCTTCGATTTTGGCTCTTATCGTGATTTTAGTTCACCTGATAGTGAATCGCACTTCTATCAGGCTCTACTTCAGATATTTAAGGGGACAATGCTAAGTTTTTTAACTTCTAAAGCGATTTTTTGATGTGAAGGTTCGAATAGAGTTTTACGCAACCCTGAGGGAGAGATTTGGAAAAAGCATAGAAGTTGAGTGCAACGGCACACTGAGAGATGCGTTCTTATCAGCTTCTAAGATCCTTGGTGAGGAATTTCTGAAAGAAGTTTTTGACGAAAATGGTTCCTACAGATTTGACAGGATCATTACCGTCAATGGAAGGAACATTAAAGATGAGCTAATCGAAAACCTTAAAGAGGGGGACAGAATCGCGGTCTTTCCCCCAGTGGCGGGCGGATGATCCAAAAACTACAGCTTGAGCTCACAACAAAGTGCAATCTGAGCTGTGAATACTGTTTGAAACCACCACTTGTTTCTGAGCTCGATAAAAATGCTGTAGAGAAGCTAAGCGGTGTTGCAAAGAAGTTCGTGCTATATGGCTATGGCGAGCCTTTGCTTCATGAAAAAATACTGCACTTTGTCAAGGCTCTCGAGGGGGAAATTGTTGTTAGCACAAACGGCATGGTCGATGAGAACTTCTACGAAGTCGCAGAACTTGTCGATGTATTTGGAATCTCGCTTGATGTCAACAATGCATTGAGACATGGAATGGAGCTGAGCAAGATCTTTCGAAAGCTTGAAAATTTAAAAGGAGAGGCAATAGCTCAGATCGTTTTAACGCAAGATAATCTACCTAATTTTCCAGAGCTTGCTCAGAGACTTGCTGAAAGAGGACTTGATATAATGGCTACGAATTTAATCGCTCCAAATTCCGAAATTTACTCAAAGGCTTTATACTTCGAAGGCTCAAGGGCTAATGCGGATTTCCTGCATGTTGATGAGGATTTTGTTTTAAAGATCCTCAAAGCCCGAAAGTCGGAGCCTGAGGAATTGAAGATGAGCAGTAAAGTAAATTTCTGTGCTTTGCTCGAAGCAAAAGACAGAGTTCAGAGGGCAAAAAAGAGCGAAGAGATAATCGAAAAAGTCGAAGAACTTGCAAAAAGCTATGGTGTGGACTTTGTTAAACCGAAATTCTTTGGAGAAGCGGACCAGCGAGATTGCCCTTATAAAGATTCTCTATTTGTAAGGGCGGATGCTAAGATTTCTCCTTGTATGCCATTTGCCTACACTCACAACGAGTTTGTCAACAGAAGGTCTATTGTTATTCGAGAGCATATTCTTGGAAACCTGAGTGAAGAAATTGACAAGATCGTTGAAATAAAAAGCAAATTTGAAAAGCTTCGCAAAGAGATGGATTTTCCTTGGTGTGGAGACTGCGGGCACGTTGCGGGTTGCTGGTTCCTTGAAAATGGGATGGATTGTTATGCAAATAAACCTTCCTGCTCCAATTGTCTTTACAGTGCTGGCATAGCTAAATGCCTGATTTAGAAAAACTTAGAAAAATTTTTTAGGAAGAGAGCAACTTTTTTTATGCCTTTAACTCCAATGGAAGTTTACAAGCTTTTGCCAAAAACCAACTGCAAGAAATGTGGCGAGCAAACATGTATGAGCTTCGCCTTCAAGCTCATCAACAGAGAAAAGAAGCTTGAAGACTGCAAACCACTATTCGAGGATAAAAAATACGAAGTTCAGCTTAAAAAACTTCAAGAACTCGTTAAGCCCCTTGCTGAAGCTACAGAGACAGGTTTGATCGTAAAAAGCGAAAACTGCAACGGCTGTGGAAACTGCATCGTCGTTTGCCCAGTTCACGTTGAAAAGGATCCCTATGGAGCGGGCATTGGCAAAGGCATTACGATCAAGGATCCGATCTACCGCATTGAAAATGGCAAACTTGTGATCATGAACATGCACGCATGCAGAAGATATGGTAAAAGCAGAATTCTCTGCATCGTTTGCAGGGAGAACTGCCCAACAGATGCGATCAGCTTTCTGGAGGGATGAAGATGATCTGCACCGCATGTTCTTGCCTTTGCGATGACGTTGAGCTTGTAGACGGAAAGGTGCTCCATGCATGCGAGAGAGGCTACAAGCACATATCACGCTATAAAGAGCAGAGATCGAAGCCATTGGTTAATGGAAAAGAGGTGGATCTCGACAAAGCCATAGAGAGTGCAATTGAACTGCTAAAGTCCGCAAAAAGTCCCGCAATTTATGGGCTTGACACTTCAACAGTCGAAGCCCAGAGACTTGCGATTGAAATAGCGAAGAAGTTGAACTGCTACATCGACGACAACTCCTCGTTCTGCCTTGGAGAATTCGTTGAAGCAATTCTAAGGAAAGAGCTCCCGAGTGCAACGCTTGATGAGGTTAGAGACAAAGCTTACGTCATGATCTATTGGGGGGCAAATCCCTATCACAGCCTACCGAGGCACATGTCCCGCTATACCTATTACCCAAGGGGTGCCAAAAGGCAGAGAGGCTATGACGAGGATCGCTATCTCGTTGTTGTCGATCTTAGAAGAACAGAGACCGCAAAGCTTGCAAAGAAGAATGCAAGATTTATTCAGGTTCAAAACGATCTTGAGCTTATTGAATCATTTAACAAAGCCTTAGAAGGCAAGGCGGGTAAATATGAAGTTGCAAGCATTCTAAGAGAAATGAAGAAAGCGGACTTCAACGTCGTATTTGGTGGGCTTGGTCTTAAATACGGGCTAAAAAATAACTTTAAGGCTTTTATAGAGCTTATTAGAAAAATAAACGAATTTGCTCCGCTCTACTTTATTCCAGCGGGCTTTCATGCGAACATGCGTGGATTTAATGAGACCCTTTTTGAGGCGGTTGGAGCGGTGAACAAGTTCAGCTTCTCTTCTGCAAATTCATCGCCAGAATTTGCATTCACAGAGCTTTTGAAAAGCGAGAAGATCGACACCGCACTCATTGTTGGCACAGATCCAATCGCTTCTTTGCCCTACGAGGTTTCGAGCAAGCTTGCAAAAGTCAATAAGATCGTTTTTGATCCTCGCTTCTCCTTGACTGCCAGAGTTTCTGAAGTTGTTCTGCCGTCCGCATTTTCTGGGATCGAATGCGGTGGCGAAATGGTAAGAAGTGATGGTGTAAGGATCAAATTGTCCCCAATTGCTAAAGCTGAAGTTGATGATGTTTACGTGCTTAAAAGAATTCTGGAGGGATTGTGATGATCCGTTTAACAAAGCTGATGAAGTTCGAGGCTAACATAGTTATTGCAAGACTCTCGCAGGAGAGCAAGAAAGCAACGATCTATCTACATCCTGAATTTGCAAAGAGAAGTGGAATAAATGAAGGCGACGTGGTGAGCGTTGCAAGAGCGGGCAAAGAGTTAAAATTCAGAGTAAAGTTTCTTGAAACCGCTCCAGAAAACGGTGGGATCATTCCGAACTCGATTTTTGCAAACTATCTGAGCGACTTTGGAAACTTCAAGAGTTTTAAGGTAGATATAGAGTTGGGTGAGGGCAATGAGAGCATAGAGGAGGAGGTAATAAGTATTATCATGCAAAAGAAGTGAAGCTGTGGCGAAAAATAAAAAAAGGAGATGATAAACGCTCTACTGTGCAAAAAGCTTTATTTATTCATGCTAAATTTCATCCATGGATGCTACCCTCGACAAGTTTTTCCCTCTTTACGACAAAGAGCCAGATAACGATTATTGTGCTGTTGAAAGCATAAAGGAATACCACAAAATGTTAAGCGAGAAACTTGAAGAAGCCTATAAGATCGCTGAGATTGCAAGAGCCAAAGCTCTTGATCCTGAGCCAAAAGTCGAGATTTTAATTGCAAAAGACATGGCTGAGAGAGTTGAGAAGCTAATAGGGCTTAATGGTGTTTCTAAAAGAATCAAGGAGCTTGAAGAAGGGGGAATGGAAAGGGACAAGATCTGCTTTAGGATCTCTGATGAGATCGTCGAGGGAAAATTTGGTAAAATGGACTATTTAGAGGCAATAGATAAAGCCATAAGGACTGCTGTTGCTATAATGACTGAAGGAGTCGTTGCTGCACCAATTGAAGGGATTGCAAAGGTTTCAATTGACAAAAACAACGATGGGAGCAATTTTTTGAAGGTTTACTACGCTGGACCAATAAGAAGCGCTGGAGGGACTGCACAGGTAATTTCTGTTCTTATCGCAGACTACGTTCGCAGGAAAGTTGGCTTAGGAAGATACATTCCAACTGAAGAGGAGATCCTCAGGTATTGCGAGGAGATCCAGCTTTACAAAAAGGTTGCCAATTTGCAGTATCTGCCGAGCGATGACGAAATTAGGCTGATCGTCTCTAACTGCCCGATCTGCATAGATGGTGAGCCTACCGAAGATGCGGAAGTTTCAGGCTACAGAAATCTGCCGAGAGTTGAAACAAACAGAGTCAGGGGAGGGATGGCTTTAATAATAGCGGAAGGAATAGCCCTGAAAGCTCCGAAGCTCAAGAAGATGGTTGATGCACTGAAGATCGATGGCTGGGAGTGGCTTGATAAGCTGATCAAGAAAGATACTGAGGAGGAAATCGATGTGAAGCCTCGAAGTAAGTATTTGTCAGATCTTGTTGCAGGAAGACCTGTATTGAGTCATCCTTCTAGAAAGGGTGGCTTTAGGTTAAGATATGGCAGAGCAAGAAACTCTGGTTTGGCAACAGTAGGAATCAATCCCGCAACTATGGTCTTAATCGACTTCGTAGCCATAGGAACTCAGTTGAAAATTGAAAGACCGGGTAAAGCGGGGGCGGTTGTGCCGGTAACTACGATCGAAGGCCCTACTGTAAGGCTGAAAAATGGAGACGTTGTTAAGATACGCAGTGTCAAAGAAGCACTTGAATTGAAGAATGAAGTTGATAAGATCCTCGATCTCGGTGAGATCCTCATAAACTATGGCGACTTTCTTGAAAACAATCACCCGCTCATTCCCGCTTCTTATTGCAAAGAATGGTGGACTCTTGAAACTGGGATCAAAGATCAGCAGATCGATGAGGAGACCGCATTAAAGTTTTCCGACGAATTTGGGGTTCCAATGCATCCCGATTTCACTTATCTCTGGCACGATATCAGCATTGAGGACTTTTGCTATCTCAGAGATTTCATAAGCTCACGTGGAAAAATTGAAGGGCAGAGAAAGAGCTGTCTCTTTTTGCCATTCGATAAAAGAGCTAAGGAGATCCTCGAGAATTTGATCGTTGAGCACAAGGTGAGGGAGGGAATTGTCATTGAGAAATGGAAAGTTCTCGTGAGATGCCTTGGACTTGATTTCAAGCTGAGAAAACTGGGTGAGGTTCAGGGAGAAAACGTAATTGAAGCAATAAAGAACGTCTCAGGAATAACAGTTCGCATGAAGGCTCCTTCAAGGATTGGAGCAAGAATGGGGCGTCCTGAGAAGGCTAAGGAAAGGAAGATGAGCCCTCCGCCACACTTGCTATTTCCCGTTAGCTTTGCTGGGGGAAAAAGAAGAGATGTAAAAAGTGCTCTGGATCACAAAAACGGCTATAATTCTGCAAAAGGTTTGATAGAGGTCGAAGTAGCCTTAAGAAGGTGCAAAGTTTGTGGTAAAGAGACTTTTTGGCTCAAATGCGAATGTGGTGGTGAAACAGAGCAGATCTACTACTGTCCAAAGTGCAGAATTAAAAGCGAGTCTGAGTTTTGCAAAAAGTGCGGAAGCGAGGCAAGAGGATACATGAAAAGGACTGTTGATATAAAGGCTCTCTACGACAATGCAATAAAAAATCTCGGCGAGCACGATGATCTTGAAATAGTTAAGGGCGTAATAGGGCTTACTTCTAAAAATAAAGTTCCAGAGAGAGTTGAAAAGGGGATCTTAAGGGCAAAACATGGCGTTTATGTCTTCAAAGACGGGACGATCAGATACGACATGACAGATCTGCCCTTGACACACTTCAAACCCAAAGAGGTAGGTGTGAGCGTTGAGAAGCTAAGGGAGCTGGGGTATACGAGAGACTACTTGGGTGTTGAACTTAAAAACGAGGATCAGATCTTAGAGTTGAAGCCACAGGATATAGTCATCTCGAAATACTGCGCGGAATACCTTGTAAAGGTGGCAAAGTTCATTGACGATCTTCTGGCTAAGTTCTACAAGCTTGAGCCATTCTACAATATAGAAAAGCCAGAAGACCTTATAGGGCACTTGGTTATTGGCTTGGCTCCACATACTTCTGCGGGAGTCCTTGGAAGGATCATCGGTTTCGCAGATATTTTGGGTGGTTATGCTCATCCATACTTCCATGCAGCAAAGCGAAGAAATTGCGATGGCGACGAAGATTGCGTGATGCTCCTACTTGATGGTTTGTTAAACTTTTCAAGGCATTTCCTGCCAGAAAAGCGTGGGGGACAGATGGATGCTCCTCTTGTGCTTACAGTGATCGTTGATCCAAGGGAAGTCGATAAAGAAGTCCACAACATGGACGTTGTTTCTCACTATCCATTGGAGTTTTATAAGGCAACACTTGAGTTCGCAAATCCAAAGGAGTGTGAAGATCTTATAGAAAAAGTCAAGGATCGACTAAGCTCAGAAACAAGATTCTGCACACTCAAATTTACGCACGATACAGATATAGGACTTGGACTAAAAGAGAGTGCATACAAAAAGCTCAAGACGATGGAAGAAAAAGTCGAAAAGCAGATGGAGCTTGCAAGAAAGATCTTAGCGGTTGACGAGCATGATGTCGCTGAAAGGGTAATAACGATCCACTTCTTGCCAGATATAATTGGAAATCTGAGAGCATTTTCAAGGCAGGAATTCAGATGTGTCAATTGCAACGAGAAATTCCGCAGACTTCCTTTAAGTGGTAAATGCAGAAAATGCGGTGGCAATTTAACACTCACAGTGCACAGTAGTTCCATAGTGAAGTATCTTGAGCTTTCTAAGAAGCTCTGTGAGAATTACGCCATATCTGACTACACAAAGCAGAGGTTGAAATTGATCGAATACGAGATAAAGTCGCTACTTATGGAGAGCAAGCAGATCACTCTTGTCGATGTTTTTTAACTTTTAAATCAACTTTCTACATCTTTAATCTGGTTCACAAAAATTTTTAGCATTTTGCGAGATTAACTCCACAAAATTTAGAAGCAATATTATTTACCCCAGAAAGGATTTTCCTTCCTTTTTATTTCTAAATATTCCATAAAAGCCTTTTTAGTTTCCTCATCAAAAGAGCTGAGAAGCTCTCTCTCGATGATCTTCGCATGCTTCTCTGGAACCTCGACGTAGAGAACTTCGTCGCCTTCAAGCTGTCTGCCTATGGTGACGTCTTCAATCGCAATCGCAAGCTCTTCGCCAGCCTTTGCAATCGCCACATTTTTGCCTTCTTTCTGCATACTCCTTACTTCACTTACTTTGCTCCCGTCAGGCTTTATCAGCTCTGAACCTCTCCTAAGCTCTCCCGCAAGTATTTTGGCACCAATGATTGCGGGCTTGCTTCTTCTGAAGACAAATTCCTTTAGGAGTTTTACCTTTCCGGGTTTGATCAAAGCTTCTATTCTCTGCTTTTCTCTCGTAACCTTCAATTCATCCCGCCATTTTAGGAAGTTGTCGATGATCGTATAGATTATGTCGCCCTCAAAGATCTTAGCTCCATACTTTCGAGC
This sequence comes from Archaeoglobales archaeon, assembly GCA_030055595.1. Classification (GTDB taxonomy): domain Archaea; phylum Halobacteriota; class Archaeoglobi; order Archaeoglobales; family Archaeoglobaceae; genus WYZ-LMO2. The sequence continues at coordinate 28,319 of JASFYH010000004.1, forward strand.
CTCTTCTTCCGCCTCAGGCGATATTTTAACGTTGAAAGCCAAAACCGCCTTGTTTACTTCCTCTTTATTTGTTGAGACATCTACGACATCTCTTTTGTCAACCTCCCCGACTTCTGCCTTCTTTATTGGAATTCCGTGCGCTTTGAGCTCATTTATCATCGCCTCAAGAGAACCTATGGTATCTGTTTTGAGCACGACTCCCTCCCCCTCTGTTCTTATTGCGATTTCCTCGTATTCCTTCCTAACTCTCTCTCTGAACCTTTCAACATCTTCATCGCTCTCTACAACCTCAAACTCGCTTCCTGCGATCGCTTTTTCGAGATTTGGCGCAACGATCTTTATTCCCGCTGCAGCGGTTATGCTCTCCACTCGCATGAACTTGCTCTCAACCCTCATCTCTCTCGCAGGTGGTGGCTTCAGTATTGCCTTTACATTCGTAACGATCACGTCATCTTTGCCTCCGATCGCAATTCTATCGCCAACTTTTAGCGTTCCATCGTAGATGATGGCATCGCAAGTTACCCCGACACCTCTTTCTTCTTTGATCTCAAGAATTGTTCCCTTCGCCTTGCCCTCAACCTGAAGCTTCAGACTATTGACAAGGTATCTTTGGGCAAGTCCAAGAAGGATCATCAAAAGCTCTGGAATTCCCTCCCCAGTCAGCCCAGAGACTGGAATTATTGCAACTGTCTTCGTGAAGTCTTTTATTCTGTCAAATCGATCACAGCTAAATCCATATTTGTAAAGGCTTGCAACGAGTTCGTAGATCTTCGTGTCCAAATTCCTCTTAGCAAAGTCTTCCTGAAGTGCGTAGCTTTTTATGAACGACTCGTTATCCTTACTCTGCCAGCCCGCAATTCTGTCGATCTTGTTCGCAGCAACAACAAAAGGGGTTTTAAACGTCCTTAAGATCGTTATCGCTTCTTCTGTCTGTGGCATCACTCCTTCATTTATATCGATGACGAGAATTGCAAGATCCGCTAAAGCCCCCCCTCTCTTCCTCAGATTTGTAAAAGCCTTATGACCAGGGGTATCAATAAAAAGAAGTCCGGGGAGATTGATATTCGGTCTCCAGATCTCCTTGCAGATACCCTCTATGATCTTAATCGGAATTTCTGTCGCACCTATGTGCTGAGTGATTCCGCCAGCTTCCTTCGCAGCAACCCTGCTTTTTCTGATTCTGTCAAGTATAGTAGTCTTTCCATGATCGACATGTCCAAGAACTGCTACGATCGGAGTCCTTATATTCTTCATTTCTCGTATACCCAGACATCGTTTTCTCTTCTGTAGCTTAGAATTTCTTCTTCTCTAAAGAATAGCTTTATTTCCCTTTCGGCTGAGGCTATAGAATCTGATGCGTGAACAACGTTCCTTCCCAAATCTAAGCCAAAGTCACCTCGAATTGTTCCGGGCTCAGCTTCAGCGGGATTTGTTGCTCCAACGAGTTTTCTAACGACCTTAACCGCATTTTTCCCCTCAACAACCATCGCAACAACTGGAGCACTGGTTATGTAAGCAACAAGAGAAGAAAAGAAGGGTTTAGCTTTGTGCTCCGCATAGTGCTCTTCTGCAAGTTCTTTAGAAATTCTAAGCATTTTCATCGCAACAAGCTTCAGACCCTTTCTTTCAAGCCTTGAAATGATCTCTCCAGCAAGTCCTCTCTGCACGCCGTCAGGTTTCACCATTACAAAAGTCCTTTCCACGGAATCACCTTCCCTTCTCGTAAACTTTTGTCCACTTCAGTTTTCTTGGACTTCTGCCAAGTTTATAGTTTTTCTCGCACTTTCCACTGCAGAAGTAAATTGTTCTGCCATCCTTTCTGACAAGGCTTTTTCCTGTGCCCGGTTCAATTTCGGCGCCACAAAAAGAGCAGATCTTAGCTTCCATACTACTTCACCGCCAGCTTTCTTGCTTCTCTTGAGGTTTCTTTTATCATGAGTATGTCTCCGACTTTTACTGGTCCAAAGACGTTTCTTGTAATTATTCTGCCCGCATTCTCGCCAGCAAGCACTTTAACCTTCACTTGTGTAACTTCCCCATGCATTCCAGTCCTACCAATGATCTCCATCACTTCTGCTGGCTGGACATCTTCTTCCATAGTTCATCACTTCTTTAAGCCCTTGAGCTTCTCAACAATTGAAGATAGCTCCTTTTTTGCATTTCCCTCGTCGATAATCGCTGCAGAAGCACAGTTCACGTCGATCTTGATTGCTTTGCCAATGTCCGCCTTGCTTTTCACGTAAACGTATGGGATGTTCTTCTCCTCGCACAACAATGGCAGATGGGCTACAACTTCTGGAGGATCAACATCCATCGCAATGTAAACAAGCTTTGCTATCCCTCTTTCTACTGCCTTTGTTGTCTCGTTCGTGCCTTTTCTTACTTTGCCCGTCTCTCTCGACTTCTCAAGCAGAGCTAAAGCTTCATTCTGCAGATCTTGTGGAACTTCAAACCTTATATACATGGATTCACCTCCTTTCTTGCGTCATCATTCATCGGTTCAAAACCCAATGACTTCCGCTATTTTAAGCTTTTTGGTTAGGCATCTTTTAGTAGAGTCAGAGCATATGAAATTTGTTTTTCCAAGTAATAAATTAACAGGCACTTCTTTGCGATCTTTATTCTAGCCAATGTCAAACATGTCTATTTATTTTTTAAAAAGCTACCGAAAAATTTATATATCTACCACGCAAAGTTTATATACTGCATGACCAATCTCGGTGCTCTCGGAAGACCCGAAAAACTAACCAAATCGGGGATGCTTTTAGTTCGGATTCAACCTACAAACCTTCCAAAAATTGGTGACAAGGTCGTCACAAGGAAAATGGAGCAAGTTGGAATAGTTTACGATATAATAGGTCCAATAATCTCGCCTTACGCGTTAATTAAGCCAAATAAGGTTGTTTATGAGGATCTTTTCGTGGTGAAAGGATATGGTGGAAGTAGAAAAGGTTCGGGAAAAGGAAGTAGAAAAGGAAGTAGAAAGAAAGGAGATTGAGAGAGAAGAAGATATCGAAGTTTGTCCTGAATGTGGTAGCCCGAGGCTTATAAGAGATTACAGAAGAGGGGAATTTATCTGTCAGGACTGCGGACTTGTGATTGAGGATCAGTATATAGATGCTGGTCCGGAATGGAGAGCATTTGACAGCGAGCAGAGAGACAAAAGAAGCAGAGTTGGCGCTCCAGTCACCTTCACAATCCACGATAAGGGTTTATCAACGATCATAGACTGGAGCAACAAAGACTACTATGGCAAGGCGATCTCGGTCAGGAACAGGGCACAGCTCTTTAGGCTTAGAAAATGGCAACGCAGAATAAGGATCAGCAACGCTACCGAAAGAAATCTTGCATTCGCTTTAAGCGAGCTTGACAGAATGGCTTCCGCATTGGGATTGCCCAAGAGCGTTAGAGAGGCTGCGGCTGTGATCTACAGAAAGGCGGTTGAGAAGAACCTCATAAGGGGCAGAAGTATTGAAGGTGTCGTTGCAGCTGCTCTTTACTGTGCATGCAGGCAGGCGGGAGTGCCAAGGACTCTTGAAGAGATCGCAGTTTACTCGAGAGTCGACAGAAAAGAAATTGGAAGAACTTATCGCTTCATAACAAGGGAGCTTGGAATTAAGCTGATGCCCACAAGTCCCGCGGACTACGTTCCGAGGTTCTGTGCTGCACTGGGACTCAGCGGAGATGTGCAGAGGAAGGCAATTGAAGTTATAAAGAAAGCGGAAGAGAGAGAACTCACGAGTGGTCGCGGTCCCACTGGGGTGGCTGCTGCAGCGATTTACGTTGCTTCAATTCTGCTTGGCGAAAGAAGAACGCAGAGAGAAGTTGCGGAAGTTGCTGGAGTTACTGAAGTCACAATAAGAAACCGCTACAAGGAGCTTGCGGAGAAGCTCGGAATTGAAATTATTCTGTAATTTTATTTTTACATATTTTGAAAAGTATTTTTAAATCCCGGGAATAGCTAAGGATATGAAAGAACTTGATCTGATCTTTAGGCGAGTTTCAATTAGGAAGTTTCAGCCTAAGGAAATTGACGAGAAAACGATCAGACTGATCTTGGAAGCCGGAAATTCCGCACCTTCTGCGGGGAACTTGCAGGCGAGGGATTTTGTTGTTGTCAGGGATCAGAATATAAAGAATGAGCTCGCTAAAGCTTCGCTTAGGCAGATGTTTATTGCTCAGGCTCCAGTTGTTGTGGTAGTCTGTGCAAATTATCCAAGGAGCATGAGAGTATACGGCGAGAGGGGAAAGCTTTACGCTGAGCAAGATGCTACCGCAGCGGTTGAGAACATCTTGCTCGCAGTCACCGCACTAAACCTTGGTGCGGTCTGGGTGGGAGCTTTTGATGAAAAAAGAGTTTCAGAGATCTTGGGATTGCCAGCACACGTCAGACCGATGGCTATAATTCCAATTGGCTATCCCGCGGAGCAACCTTCAAGGAGAAGCAGATATCCGATTGAGGAATTAACGCATTACGAACGCTGGTAAACATCGAGCTTGTCAATTTCGTCAAAAACGCCAATGATCTTATAGAATGTCGTGCACAACTTTAAATCCTTAGCATCTTCCTCACTCAGCGGTGCTTCGACTTCAACGAAGAAGACATAGTCTCCAAGTCCTGTCTTTGCGGGTCGGGATTCAAGCTTTCTGAGATTGAAACCCTTGCGATAAAAGACTTCAAGAACATTCTTCAATGCTCCGGGCTTGTCCTCGACTGCAAAGAAGAGCGAAGTTATTTTTCCTTCCATTTTTCCTGTTTTTCTCCTGATCATGTAAAATCTTGTAATGTTCCTGTCCCGAAGATCCTGAATCCCTTTTCTCAAAATAACCAATTTGTAAAGCTTTGCTGCGTTCTCAGAAACGATCGCTGCAGAGAAATCATCAAGTAGCCTTATAGCGTCGCTTGTTGAAGAGGTGTATCTAATTTCTGCATTCGGCAAGTAGTTGTTTATGAAACCCAAACACTGTGCTATAGCCTGCGGATGAGAGTAAATGACTCTTATGTCCCCAAATTTGAGCTCTCTTTTTGCTACAAGGCAGTGATTTACTTCAAGCTTAGTCTCGCCAAAAACCTCGACTTCATGGCTCATGAGTGCATCGAGCACAGGCAAAACAGTTCCATTGACAGAGTTCTCGATTGGCACGATCCCATAGTCGACTTCACCGCTCTCGACAAGCTTTATGATCTCGTCTGTGTTTGAGCAATACCTTAGCGGGAGCCTTGAACCAACAACTTTAAGGGCAAGCTCCTCACTGAAACTTCCCTTTGGTCCGAGAACCGCAACAGTCTTCTTTATACCAAGCATTGAGTATTCTTCTTCCTTGGTCAGCTTCATGATCTTTTCAAAGATCTCTTCGACCGCCAATGGATTCAGGTTGGTCTTTTTGATCAATTGCCTGATCTTGTCTTCCTCAACCTCCTTTACCTCGACGGGTTCGTCAATCTCCTTCTTTTTGTCTGCAATCTTTTTTGCAATTTCGACCCTTCTCTCAAGGAGATGGAGGATCAATGAATCTATAACTTTAAGCGCCCCCCTCATTTTTTCGAGTTCGCTAAAGTCCTTGGTTATCTTGCAAACCTCAAGCAATAGTTCACTGCTCTCAGCACTTTCTGATTTCTCTCTTAATTTCAAAAAGATCCTTCTAAATTTCTCTTTATCTTTTATCGCTTCATTAAGTGCTAAAATTTTGCTAACAAATTCCTCTCGATCTTTTTCTGCATTTTTCTGGATCAGGTAGCACATCTCCCAGTTCTGGGCAAGGAACCTTGCGGATAGCTTTCTAAGAGTGTTGTAGATCTGCGTGCCATAGCTCACGCCTTCGGAAAGATCAGCAAATGCCAGCAATAGAAAATGAGTGAGCCCCTGAATTTTTGCCATGCTCTTATCGTGTTCTTCAGCGTTCATTTTATTAATCAACGCCCCACTTTTTATAAACTCATTCAATATAATTTTTTCTTCCTCTTTTCCAGACTCATGGATCACTATGATATTAGCGAGAGCCATTTCGCTGTCTTTTCCAAACATTGGGTGAATGCTCAGAAAATCAAAGCCTGATTTTTCAAATTCTGGAATTGAAACACCTTTCACGGAGGCAACGTCAACAAGCAACGCATTCTTTTTAGCTTCGCTCCTTATATGAGCCAAAGCATTCCTTATTTCACCCATTGGAGTGCATACAAAGATTACATCGAATTCGGAAATGCTATTAGTCTCTCTTTTCCTTTGATCTACGTCATAGCCCTTCACATAGTATCCCTTCGAGTAGAAGAAGTCTTTTAACAAAGCTCCAAGATCTCCAACACCATAGATCAGGATCTTCACTTTCTCACCCCTAAAAGGCTGAGAATCTGAATTGCTTCACTAAGCTCGATTTGTCCAGGAGCCTTTTTTGTCCCAACATAGCAGTAAATTAAAGGTGAGCCAAGAAATGCGGAAAAGATCCTCGTGAATTTGAAATCCTCGCCCATAAGAAAAGCAACAACGTTTTCATGCTCCAGAAGGAGTTTAACAATTTTTCGCCAGTCTTCAATGCTCTTGCCAAGGGTTGCGATCTTGAAATAGTCTCCCCTTTTGTTATCAACCAAGTGTCTTAAGAACTCGTAATTCGGAGTTTCGGTGAAGTTGTGATAGGACTCTATGATCTTGCAGTCGAAGTGATCAAAATACCGATCTTGAAGGTCGAATTCAAGATCCACAAATTCCGCATCGGTTTTCTTAGCAAAAAGCCTTATTTTTTCAATTCTTTTTTCCTCGTCCCCCTCGTAAAGTCCGCCATCTTTTTTCCTTCTGCATGTTATTATATATTTGCCTTCTGGAATCTCCGAAAATTCGCCCAAGTCAAGCCTAAGCTCTACCAGATCCGCCTCTTTTGCCAAATTTAACTCCTGAGAGTTCGAAACAGTCGCAACAAGCCTCATTTTTCGACCACGAACTCCTCGACCTTTACACCAAAATGCCTTGCCTTCTCCCCAACCCATACAAGGACTTCATCGCCTGCTTTGAGTTCTGAAACCGACACGTGCTTCCCTTCGGGATTTATCAGCTTTATAGTCTCCGCATTCTGCAGAATAACACTGCCTTCGACTCCATTGGCTTCTGCAACGATCAAAAGCAATGGTCTTCGCTCGATCTTCACTCTACCGACATGGCTCTTCCTAACTTCGCCGTCAAACTTGACAACCTCAACCTCGTCCCCCGCTTTAAGCTCAGAGAGGTATCTGGTTTTATCTCCAACCTTAAGATAGGCATTTACACTCCCCGCATTGACTCTGAATGGTCTTGAAGCCACATACTCACTTTCTTCGCTTTCACTTGCAACGAGAAACATGAATCCCGCTTTGTTGCCAACAAGCATGCCCTCGCCGACTGACATGATCGAAACGGTGTCAATGCAAACTCTTTCCCCAAGTCCAAGTGGTTTTATTTCTTTTATCTTTGCCCTATTTAGCTCTATTTTCTCTTTTTCAGCCTTAACAAGCTCGTAGAATTTTCTAAGAGTTTCTCGATTGCCTTTAACTGCAATTCCATCCGCTCCCTTCTCAAGTGTTGTCAACGCGAGCCGTGCATCTTCAATGCTGTCCACGATCACGATTGCTTTTCCTTTTTTCATCGCTACGATGTTTTCAAGCGGAATCACCTTCCAGTCTGAGAACTTTAGCACTGCTGTCCGCTTGCCTAAAGCCAATTCTTGATCTCTTGCGGACTTTATTTCAACGATCTCTTCCAAGGGCTGAAGCTCAATTTTTCCGAGTTTTTTAGCCTTTTCGATGAACTTCTGCTGGATTATTGCACCATCAAAGCCAAGCTCGATCGCGTTCCTTAAATCAGCTTTAACTTCGTCCCAGTTATCTCCATCTGCCAGCAACCAGATCTCCTTCATATTCCATTACCTCTTCAACGCTCATCCCTTCATGGATTATGTGATGCAATGCCTTAGCAATATCTCTTGGTGAGGGACTGCTAAAAATGTTTCTCCCCACCGCAACTCCGCATGCACCACTTTTCAGTGCACTCTCAACTTTTCTGAGAAGCTCATATTCGCTTTCTTTGCTCCCACCTGCAATTACAACTGGCACCTTGCAGAATTTGACCACCTGAGTGAATTTTTCAACGTATGGAACCTTTACAAGATCCGCTCCAAGCTCATAGCCAACTCTCGCAGCCTGAGTTACGGTTTCGGTATTCACCTCTACTTTGCCTCTCGGATAGATCATCGCAAGCGTTGGAATGCCATAGCTGTCCGCAACTTCGCAAACCTGTCCGAGTTCCTCAAGTTGCCTTCCTTCAGTTTGGCTTCCAATGTTCACGTGCACGCTAACCGCATCCGCTCCAACGGCAATTGCATTTTCAACGCTTGAAACAAGCCTTTTGTCATTCGGATCCTGACTGAGACTTGTTGAGGCGCTTAGATGAACGATCAATCCAATTTCCAGCTCAGCAATGATTCTTGAGTGCTTCACCACTCCCTTGTGAAGAACTACCGCATCTATATAATCGCTTACTGCTCTCAATGTTTCCTCAACGTTTTCTAGCCCGCTTTCAACTTTGCTTACTCCATGGTCCATTGGCATAATTAAAGTCCTTCCGTTTCGCAGTATTCTTCGCAATCTCCTTAATTTCCCAATCATATAAAACACCTCTTATATTTATAGAGCATAGAGCCATACACAGACAGAGCCACTGCAAAACACCTCCTTTAGTATCTAAACCTATAGCACCAGCTAAACCTAAAATCGAAACTATATGCGAATGTTTGCGATGGTTTAGCTGGCATCGATCTGTGTTGTAGCAACAGTATATAAATTTTTTCTAACTCTCAAAATTAGTTTATCTTCCTGATCTCCTCATATAGCTCCCTGAGAGCTTCAAGAGATCCCAGCTTTCCACTCTCTATCATATCCATCTTTTCTTCCAAAGATCTGGTTCTGCTCTCGGAAATGAATTGTGCATAATTCGAGATCAGAAAATCGTAAACAGTGATCCCATCTTTTGTCGGAATGAGCCTTCCATTTTTCTCTATAATGTAGTGTCGAGCGAAGAGTTTCTCGAGGATCGTAGCGTATGTAGAGGGTCTTCCAATTCCTTTTTGCTTCATCAAATTTATGAGATCCGCCTGAGTTAAAAGGTGCATGGACGGGATCTTTCGGATTTCTGCCTGAACCTTAAATTTTCCTTCTTTGAGTTCCTTTTTTACCCAAACCGACTTGTAAAGTTCGTAAGCTCTTCCTTTTGCCTCAACAATTCTCTCCTCCTCGAATGACTTTCCGTTTGCGGTAATTCGATATCTCTTTACCCGAACTTGGTAATCATTACATTGAGAAGCTATGAATCTTCGAAAGATCAGATCGTAGAGGGCAAAATGAGGCCATCTGAACCCTTCGATGTCCAAAACCCCTTCCTCGATCAGTCTCTCCAAAGTAGCCCTATCGACAGCTCTTGTTGGTCGAATGCACTCATGAGCTCCTTCAGAGAACCATTCTCTACCTCTAAAATCTTCGCCAAGATATTCCTTGGCAATTCTCATCCCGAATTCGCTAACCCTTGTTGAGTCCGTGCGGTGATAAGTTATAAGTCCGTTTTCGAATAGCTCTTGTGCAATTTCCATTGCCTGCTTTGCTGAGATCTTTAGAATCGTGTTTGCATCGAATAAAAGCGAGTTTGTTGTGTAAGGAGGCATAGGTATGCGAGTCTCCATTTTGTCTTCCAAAAGCTCAACACATACTTCGACCTCTTTTTTATCCAAATCTATATATATTTCAAGTTCTGGAATAAAAGCTAAGCTTTTCTTAGTCTTTTGAGCTCTGAAACTCTCAATGATCCATCCTAAAGCGGGAGTTTGAGCTCTACCGGCGGATAAATGCTTCTTATTGAAGTAATTCTGAACTTTCTGGCTTAAAACAAAGCCGATCCATCTGTCCTCTATTCTTCGAACGATCTGAGCCTTTAATAAGTTTTCATTAAGATCTCTAAGGTTATTCAGCGCGTTTGTTATCGCTCTTCTTGTGATCTCATGAAACTCCGCTCTCTTGATCTCTCCACATAAAAGGTTGCCAAGATCCCAAGCGATCTTCTCCCCTTCCGCATCGGGATCTGTTCCAATGATCACAAAATTTGTTTCTCCCGAAAGTTTTCTCAAAGTGGAGATCCTGCTTAACGAATCATCCAAATCATTCGAATTACATTTCGGACATTTTTCCTCATCAACGAATTGATTTCCACATTTTTTACACTTCTTTATTGTCCCATAGATTGGTATGAATTTCTCAAATGTCGTAAGAACACCGTAATAACCCCTTCTTGCTACAAGATCAGTTATGTGCCCAAGAGTGGCGGTTATTAGTAGGAGATACTTCTCACTCGGCACTTCGTAAATTGGAATTGAGTTTACAAACCTTATGCTCGGCTTTCCAAAAAATCTCGCTATTTGTTTAGCCTTGGTAGGACTCTCCACGATTAGAAGAGCGGGTTTAATTGGCTCAAATTCCTCCTCTTTTTTCTTTCTGCTCTCTTCTATCTCTTTTCTCAGTTTTTCCAGATCTACAGAGGACAAAGGAGCAAAGTTTATGTCGTAATATCCCGCTCTCCGGATAAAAGCTCTGAGAATTTCTGAGTCTTCTTCAAAAACGAAACTTGCCCCCTTTGTGAGTCCCTTGGCATGTAGCCTTGAAGTTCTTCCCGAAGCTTGCAAATAGGTTCTAATGTCTGGAAAAATCACTTCACCTTTTCGAACCACGAGATCCTCAACATTGATTTTACTCTCTGAAATTACTTCCTTTAAAGCACTTCTAAGTTCCTTTTCGATTTTTTCTACAAATCTAAGCTTTGGAATGAAGTTCTCCAACCTTCTATCTTCTCTTAAGGTTAGAGTGAGCACTTTAATGATCGAAAGCGGAGCGGTGTCAAGATCCTGAATTTTCACTCTATGCACGGGGCATCCAATAAAGAGAGCATATCTGATCCTCTCAGGCAGATCTAAACCTCTCACGAGGATCCCATAGTAATGTGCGGTGCCTATAAGATAGTCGAGCTCGCCCTTTGAAAAAAGCTCGAGATCCTTCGAATTTTTTGAGGTTACAATTCCAATTCTAAATCGCTTTCTAAGACTTTCATAAATTTTCTCACACTCTTCAACACCCCTCGCATACATTATTCCCCCTGATCCAAGTTTGGCAAGTATACTCTCAAGATCTTCAAATTTTTCCACGACAACGTCTTCAATGTTTCTTATATAAAAATGCGAAGAGCCTATGCTGAAGTTAAGGAACTTCCTGAAAAGTTCCGCCTTTCTCCCAACTTTTGCTGTTGCGGTAGAGACTACAAGCGAACCTTTCTTACCTTTTTCAATTCCAAGCAAGCTTAAGATCCTTTCCACATTTTTCGAGGTTTTGAGAATTGCGTCGACATCGTCGACAAATATAAAATCGAACGTTAAATCTCTTATTTTTTCGAAATTTTTGGCAAGAAACTGAGCGGTAGTTATCAAAATCCTGAATTCATTAATTTTCTCGAAAAAAGCTTCCTTGTCCTTAAGATCCGCGTAATAAAATCCTATTGGAAATTTTCCCCTGTCGTTGAGAGTTAATTCAAAACCAGCTTTTTCAGCATACGATCTCAAATTCTTCACAGCTTGATTAACCAAAACAGAGGTTGGAGAAATTATATAACATCTTTTTCCATTCATTGCCAAAAACAGCGAAATTGCAAGCCCAAAAGAGGTCTTTCCAATACCAGTAGGAGCGGTTAAAGCGAAACTCTCTCCACGCAAAACTCTTTTTGCCCACATCTTCTGGATCTCCCTTGGTTCACCAACGCATTTTGTAAAGAAATCTAAAAAAGGTTCAATTTCTTCTGTTAAGCAAGTTTCGGTTTTTTTAGTCTCGCAAAACCTGGATTCTATCTCTTTCCAGCTCAGATCTCCTCCACAAACTGGACAGAGTTTTTCGTAAATGACTTCCACGTGTAACCTCGTAGAAATTAAGATAAATATCTTTTTTCCAATCCATTTTGTGATTCTGATCGTCGGAGGCGGACCCGCTGGAAGCCTTTCCGCAATGCTCTTGGGAAAGAATTATGAAGTTCTTTTAGTGGAGGAGCACCAAAGTGCAGGCTTTCCCGTGCAGTGTGCGGGACTAATAAGCGATAAATGCTTTGAAAGTTACAAGAAATACTGCAAGATCGAGAAAGCTCTTGAGAACAAGATAAAAGGAGCCTTTTTCTTTTCCCCTTCAGGAAATTTTTTCCCAGCATTCGGCGACGCTTACGTGATCGAAAGGAAGATTCTCGATGAAATACTATTTGAGAAAGCCTCCAATTTTGCTGAAATCTCAATAAAATCAAAGCTGAAGTTTAAAGATAAAAAGCCAATTCTTAATGGCAAAGAAGTTTCCGTGGAATACATAATTGGAGCGGATGGTGTGAACTCAGAGGTTGCAAGAGCCTACGAGTTTGAAAGACCACCCATAATGACCGCCATACAGATCGAGACGAGATTTGAAGCAATCGATCAAAACTTCGTCGAAATTTACCTTGGCAAAGCTTACAGTGATTTTTTTGCCTATGCTATCCCACTTGGAGACACCGCAAGGATTGGTGTCATTGCGAAAGAGAATGCAAAGCAATATCTTCAAAATTTAATAGAAAAACACCCCTCGGTTTCTAAGCGGGTTAAGGGGAGCATTATTGAACTAAACTCCGGCATGATCCCGCTAAAGCTTGTTGATTTCGTAAAGCAAAATGTTGCCCTGCTTGGAGACTCTGCGGGAATGGTTAAACCCCACACGGGTGGTGGGCTTTACTATTTGCTTGTTGCAGCTGAGAAGCTTGCAAAGAACTTTCCAAATCTTAATGCGTATCGCAAAGACTTTATGAAAGAACTTGGAAGAGAAATCAAGCTCGGAGAGAGAATGAGGAGGGTTTACAGTCTGGAAAACAGGGATCTCGAAAAGATCGTCAGAGCGTTAAAGGAATTCGATTTCTCGGAAGTGCACATGGATCGACCCTCAACGTTTCTTAGTCCAAAAGTTCTTTTTAGGATCTTTAGAACAATTATCAGCAACCCATCGCTTGCAAGTGTTGCAAAAAAATTGCTCTTTTAAAACTTCATTCCGCTCAGTCTTTCGATTTCTTCTTTCATCTTTCTTGCTCTCACTCTCGTAGCTTCTGTGAACCACCTAAGCCTTGGGTTCTCCAAATCAATTTTGTCCAGACGCCTTATAAAGCTTTCAAAGTCCACGTTCTTGGCTCCAAAGGTTATGTTGTCCGCAAAGCTTACGATCTTCTCCTCTAAGCTATCTGGCAGGTAATCTTTTTCAGGCAATCCCAGTTTTTTTGCCTCTTCAGCAGTAATTCCCGCACTGAAATGTCTCTCAGCGATCTTTACGATCTTTTCGTCCATACCTTCAGCTCTTAGGATCTCCGCGGACTTCAAGAAATGCTGAAATGGATCATGAGTTATTGCTCTGCCGATGTCATGCAGAAGGGCGCCTAAGAGGATTGCCTCTTTGTCCACTCTGTGACCATTTTTGTCTACATTTTCAGCGATCTTCAAAGCTAAATCTGCAACCGCTATGCAATGCCTTCTAACACTCTCGCCAAACCTGTATTTTTCCCAGATCCTTTTAACAATCTCAGGCACTTGCATAGGCTCAAGTTATTACAATTTTCTTAAAATGCTCTGGAACAAAGTTGCCTGCATCAACTCCAACCGCCTTGCTGAAGTTGTAAACCATTATGTAGCCCGCAAGATGAAATGGAGCTTCGATTAGCTCAACATCTCTTTCCATGCTTGCCATACATGGATAGGCACACTGATGCTGATGGATCTCCTTATAGAACTCGCTAAGCTCATCTATAACAAAACCACGCATTCTTTTAGCCACAAAGTAAGCGGAACCACATGGATCGCTTCGCAAAACCTCTACATTTTCAATTGCATTACTATCAAGCTTTACTTTGAATTCTGGACGTCCAATGCTGAAATAATCGCAGAATCCCTTTAAAATATTACCCTCTGGATTTAAAGCGCAGAAGGGCTTTGGAGAGTCAAATTGAATGCCAACTTGCTCGCACTTTTCCTTCAATTGCCTTCTTAAGCCCGGAGAGCACCATTTTTGGTCGCACGCGGGAACAATTAAAGCCTTGAATTCTCCAATTTTCGGCAAGGATATTAGAATGTCAGGATGAACGTTTATAGCAACAAGAACTTCGCAAGAAAATTTCTGGACGTAATTTTCAGGCTCTTCAACGTATAATCCTATTGCACTTGGCTCAGGAAGTGATTGAACGAATGAAATATTTGAAGAGAAGTCATATTTCTTGCAGAAATCACAACTCTCGATCCCGCATGCACCAAATTTTGGGCATAGGTCGGGATAAGCAAGATTGCAAACAAATCTCTCTCCGAATTTTCCGCTGTAGATTATTCCGAGATCCACGTAATTCCACGGAAAGCAATTTAAAAAATTTTACAAAGTGCTCCTGAGTTGTATGGTAAGGATTTTATAATCTTTTATCTTTCCACGACTATGCCGAAAGTTATTGTCGGGAATGTTGAAAGCTACGAAAAGGTTGGAGACTTTGTAGAAAAAGTGTATGAGGTTTTTGGATTCAAAAACTGCTCTTATCTGAAACCGAATTTTCTGAAGTTCACAGACCCAAGCACTGGCTGCATTACCCACCCAAAGTTAATAGAGGCAATACTAAAGGTCGCAAAAGAGCATGGGCACGAGTTAACAATAATTGAAGGTGGATTTTATAAATATACTGCAAAGAAGTGTTTCGAAGCCTTCGGCTTAAACAACTTGGCTAAATGCATAAATCTGAACGAAGACGAATTTGTCGAGGTTGAGGTCAACGGAAAAGCTCTTAAGACTGTTAAGATGGCTAAAACTGCGCTGGAAGCGAGAAACAGATACATTAGCGTTCCAAAGCTTAAAGTTCATCATAAAACCATTGTAACCTTAGGAATAAAGAACAACATGGGTTTTCTTAAGAAGCCCGCTATTTACATGCATCCGAGAATAAGCCAAAAGCTTGTCGATCTTCTTCAATTTACAAGACCACAGCTAACAATTGTTGATGGAATAATCGGTGGAAACAAATCTGAATCTAGCACAGTTCCGCTGGAACACGGAGTAATGGTTGCAAGCGACAATGTGGTTGCATGCGATGTGATTTGTGCACGGCTAATGGGTTTCAATCCAAGGAGCATAAAGCACATTCGTTTAGCAATGGACAGCTTTGGTGTTAAGGAAGACGAAATAGAAATAGAAGGCAATTTAGCTGTTAAGAAATACTCACTTTCGTTATTAAACCGATTGTTTGGCAGATTTATTTGAGTGCTATAGTTTTTTAGACCGAAATCGAAAGGATTTTATATGCGGTTAGAAGCTCCTTGCTATGAAGCTTTTTGAACCAATCGAAATCGAGGGAATGAAAATAAAGAATCGCATCGTTTTACCCGCTGCGGAATTGAACTATCACACACCAGATGGTGGGATTACTGATAGACTTCTCGATTTCTACAGAGAGCGTGCAAAAGGAGGCATCGGATTGGCAATAGTTGGTGTCGCAAAGATCGAGCCACATTTCTTCGGTGGCTTGGCAATTCACGATGATGCTTATATTCCTCAGCTTGCTGAAATTGCAAAGGTTTTCCACGAATATGATGTGAAGTGCGCGGTTCAGCTCTGGCATCCTGGCAGATATGAGATCTCGTTTGATCCAGAGAGAACCCCCGTTGCACCATCGCCAATTCCCCCGCCAATATTCAGCAAGAGAACTCCGAGGGAATTGACAAAAGAAGAGATTCTGAAGATCGAGGAGGAATTTGCGGACGCTGCGGTGAGAGCGAAAAAGGCGGGATTTGATGCGGTCGAATTAATAGGTTCCGCGGGTTATCTTATTTCACAGTTCTTTAGCCCTGCGACAAACAAAAGGAAGGACGAGTATGGAGGAAGCATAGAAAACCGTGCAAGGTTTGCGGTTGAGATCATTCAAAGGATCAAGGAGAAGTGTGGAAATTATCCAATCCTGATCAGAATTCCGGGCGACGAGTTTGTTGAGGGAGGGAATACTGTTAAGGAAATGAAGACCATTGCGAAGATCCTTGAAGATGCGGGTGTTTGTGCGATCAACGTCATGGCGGGTTGGCATGAGTCGAGAAGACCGCTAACTACAATGCTTGTCCCAAGAGGAGGATTTGCATACCTAAGCGAAGAGATCAAGAGAGCGGTAAGTGTTCCCGTGATCATAGCTCACAGAATTAACGATCCCTTCATAGCTGAGAAGATCTTGCAAGAGGGCAAAGCGGACATGGTTGCGATGTTCAGAGCACTGCTTGCAGATCCAGAATTTTCGAATAAGGCTAAGCAGGGGAGGGCAAATGAAATAAGGTATTGCATCGCCTGCAATCAGGGCTGTATGGATAACGTTATGCAGGGAATGCCAGTTACGTGCCTTGTAAACCCCACTGCGGGAAGAGAAGCAGAGCTCAGGAACTTGAAGACTGAAAAGAAAAAGAAGATCGTCATTGTAGGTGGCGGTCCTGGTGGATGTGTTTCTGCAGAATTCCTTGCAATGAAAGGGCACAGAGTTGTTCTTTTTGAGAAAACAGACAAGCTCGGAGGTCAGTTTAACATCGCTTCAAGTTCTCCTCTCGCTTATGAATTTGCTGAATTCGGAAAATACTTCATGAACATTCTTCCAAAGCTTGGCGTCGAGATCCGCTACAACACAACCGCGACAGCTGAAAAGGTTCTTGCAGAAAAGCCCGACGTTGTGATCATTGCGGTCGGGGCAAGCCCGCTAATTCCGCCAATTCCGGGAGTTGAGAACGCTGTAACCGCCTTTGATGTGCTAAGCGGTAAGGCTAAAGTTGGCAAAAAAGTCGTGATCATTGGAGCTGGCGGTGTTGGTTGCGATACCGCAGCAATGCTTGCGGACAAATGCAAGGTTACGCTAATTGAGATGCTCCCGAAGATCGGTCAGGACATAGGAATTAGCACAAGATGGACTGTTCTGCTCTATCTGAACCAGAAAGGAGTTGAGATGCTTACTGAAACAAAGGCGGTGGAGATCAAAAAGAATGCGGTTGTGGTTGAAACTCCGAAAGGCAGAAAAGAGATCGAATGCGACACCGCGGTGATTGCGGTAGGAACAAAGCCAAATGATGGGCTATACGATCAGCTTAAAGACAAAGTCCCTGAGATCTATAAGATAGGAGATTGCTTAAAGCCAAGAAAGGCAATTGATGCAACTCAGGAAGCTTTTGAGCTCGCCTTGAAGATCTGACTACTTTAAAACCATTTTTGTTTTTGAGAACCAAACAAGCAGATCGAGCTCCGCAACGCTTAGCTTATTTTTAAATGCGATCTCCTGCATTCTCTTCTCTGCTTCGAGATATCCTTTTCTGCTCATGCATTTGTGCTCCACGCCGAGCCACCTTAAAATATGCCTGTCAAGAATTGCAAATTCCTTTCTGCCAGTGTTTCTGAGAAAATGGCTTGCTTCTTTGAATCCAAAGCCATAGATCTCTTTTACGAGTAAGTCTCTCGCTTTCTCGTCTTCAGGAAGCTTTATTTCTTGAAATTTTTTTAGTGCATTCACAATGTAAACTGCTTTCTTTCTGCTAAATCTCACACCAGCAATTTTCAAAAGTTCTCCAATCTCTTCAGTCTCAAGCATTGAGACTTCTTTGTCTTCTAAAAGCTTTTGAAATCTCAAGCCCGCTTTTGCTGAAGAATTCGCGGTTGAAATGCAAAATGCAAGCTCACTCTCTATGGTTGCTTCAAGCTTAAGATCTAAAAAAGGTCTGAAGTCGAATTTCGTTGCTCCATTATTGCCAAGCTTTTCGAACTCCTTGATCCTCCTACGGATCGCATTCCAGACCTCTTCAGAAACTTCAGGGATCTCTGGCTCAGTCAAGTCTGAGATCTTTGACAAAGACTCCTTCTCCCTCTTCAATGTAGCCAACCCTCCTTGCTCCGAATTTTTCAACACAGCTAACCTGCTCTTCGGGAACTATGACAAGGAAACCCATCCCCATGTTGAATGTGCGATACATTTCAAGCTCCTCAACATTTCCAAGCTTTTGTATAAACCTGAAGATCTCCTGAGGTTCAAGCGGAGAGTCTATTACGTATTTTACGTCCTTTCTAAGCCTTTTAAGCTTTCTGAACGCTCCACCTGTTATGTGTGCAAGCCCATGGACTTCGCAATTCTTCAAGATCTCGAGAATTTCCATGTAGATCCTCGTAGGCGTTAATAACTCCTCTCCGATTGTCTTGTTCCCTAATTTATCGAAATAATTCAATCCATTTGCCTCAATAACTTTTCTTGCTAAGGTAAGACCATTGCAATGGATCCCGGAGCTCGGAAGAGCCATTATAACGTCGCCGGGCTTTACCGCTCTGCCCGTTATTATTCGATCTTTCCTAACAACCCCTATTGCGGTTCCCGCAAGATCAAAGCCGTTGATCATTTCTGGAAGAGTTGCGGTCTCTCCGCCCACAAGCGTAATGTTCGCAATTCTACAGCCCTCCTCAAGCCCTTTGGCGATCTCTGCAACAACGTTTTCATCAATTTTCTGCATTGCAATGTAATCAACCATCGCCAAAGGCTCAGCACCGATTGCAAGCAGATCGTTCACGTTTGCAGCAACGCAGTCAATTCCGAGGG
Source organism: Archaeoglobales archaeon (assembly GCA_030055595.1). Taxonomy (GTDB): domain Archaea; phylum Halobacteriota; class Archaeoglobi; order Archaeoglobales; family Archaeoglobaceae; genus WYZ-LMO2. The sequence goes on from JASFYH010000004.1 coordinate 46,996, forward strand.
TGTCGAATTTTTTCATTGCAATTCCAACAAGGATCTTTGTTCCCACGCCATCCGTGGTTATTGCAACACCGTATTCACCCACGTCGATAACTCCAGCGTAATGCGACACGAGAATAGGTTCTCCGAAGCCCCTTCTTGCGTATTTCACTATGCTCGTCAAGGAGCTTATCGCCCTCTCTGCTTTGCCTATGTCCACTCCCGCCTTAGCGTAATCGAATTTCATAGCCCAAATTGGGAGAACTTTTTAAAAACTTATTCGATTTTCAGCATGGATCTCGTGAAGCTACTCGATCTCATGGAGAATGAGGCAAAGAAAAGAAATGCTCCGATCTTTCTGCACAATGTAAAGCTTGAGCCATGGCAGATCTTGATCGCAACGGTTTTGAGTGCAAGAACAAGAGACGAGCAAACATCAAGAGCGGTTGAAAGGCTTTTCTCAAGGGTTAAATCGCTCGAAGAGCTTGCAGATATGAAAGCTGAGGAGATCGAGAATCTAATAAAGTCTGTGGGCTTTTACAGAGTCAAAGCAAAGAGAATAAAGGAGATCGCGGAATTGCTTAAAAATAGAAAATTTCCAGAATCCATGGAAGAGCTTTTAGCATTGCCCGGAGTTGGAAGAAAGACCGCAAACATAGTCTTAGCTTACATGGGGAAGCCAGCGATTGCAGTCGATACCCATGTGCACAGAATTGCCAACAGGCTTGGACTTGTTAATACCCGCAAACCTGAGCAAACGGAAGAGGGATTGAAGAAGATCTTCCCAGTAGAGCTTTGGGACAGGTTAAATTCCGCATTTGTTGGTTTTGGACAGACTTTATGCTTTCCAAGGAATCCTAAATGCAATGAATGTCCTGTAAAGGATTTTTGTAAGAGTTTTGCTTTGAGAAAAGATTTTTAATTTAAATGCAAAATAAAGAGCATGAAAGTTGCAACTTTCAACGTGAATTCCATAAATTCAAGGCTTCATATCGTAATTCCTTGGCTAAAAGAAAACAAGCCAGACTTCTTTTGCATGCAGGAAACAAAGGTTGAGGATAGGAAATTTCCTTCTGCGGATTTTATCAGGCTTGGCTATCATGTCGTTTTTAAGGGCAAAGGGGGGCAGAGCGGAGTTGCAATTGCTTCGCTTAAGGAGCCTCTGAAGGTAAGCTTTGGTTTAAACGGCGAAGATGAAGACAGGCTGATCTTTGCGGATTTCGGAGATCTCAAGCTGATCAACGTCTATGTGCCACAGGGATACAGCATAGATAGCGAGAAATACGTTTACAAGCTCAAATGGCTCGAAAGGTTTTACGAATGGATCAAGAAGTTTGATCTGAGTGATCGAATTCTGATCTGCGGGGACATGAACGTTGCTCCGGAGCCAATAGATGTCCATAGCCCAGAGAAGCTTAAAAACCATGTTTGCTTCCACGAAGACGCAAGGAAAGCTTATAAGAAAATTCTGGATCTTGGCTTTGTCGATCTGCTCAGGAAAATGCATCCGAATGAAAAAGTCTACTCATTCTATGATTATCGTGTCAAAGGAGCGATCGAGAAGGGGCTTGGGTGGAGAGTCGACGCGATCCTCGCAACCAAAAGCCTTGCTGAAAAGTGTGTTTACTGCGATGTCGATCTCAAGCCAAGGCTTGCAGAGAGACCTTCGGATCATCTTCCATTAATCGCTGAATTCCTCTGAAACCGCTCTAAGTCTCCTGTCCTTTGGAACGTAGTTTTTGATCATCTTTCCATTCCCCTTTCCACAACCAAGAAAGTATTCTCCCCATTTAAGAATGCAGTAGCCCTTATAATCCCGCTTCAAGTCTTTCCCACTTAACCAATCCATAGCCTCTTTCTCTTCAAGCTCCAGAACTCCTTTTTTTGCAGTTTTGCCAACAATAAAGCTCCCCTCTATTGAAAGCCTGAGACCGTCTTTTTCAAGCTTCCCAAAGTATATGCCCTTGCTTTTACTAAGAAGCGGAAATTTGCATTCTTTATTTGCATATATTTTGCCTTTTCCTTGAATAGAGAGATCAAGATCGACTTCAGCTTCAAACTGCTCCCTGATCAGTGCTTTTATTTCGTGATCTTTGCCACAAAGAATGCTTCCGTGTCGTTCATCTGTGGGTGAATTCGAAGACATTTTTTCACCTCCCTTAAATACTCTCTCCCGTTAAATTTTGTAAATCCGCCAATAGCCTTAATGGGTAGATCGATCCTTTCCAAATTTGCTTCAGAATTCCTCAAGATGTGATCAACAACTTCTTCGTTCTCCAGTGGTTCCAGCGTGCATGTTGAATAAACGAGCACACCACCGGGTTTCAGACACTCATACCCCGCCCTCAGCAACTCCTTTTGCAGTCTTGAAAGATCAAGACTCATTTTCAGGTTCCAGCCTTTTGCATATGAAAAATTTTTTCTGATCATTCCCAGATTACTGCACGGAGCGTCTACGAGGACTCTATCGAATTTATTCTTAAATTTTGCAAATTTTCTTCCATCAAGCATCGTTACCTTTGCTATGAGCACACCACACTTCTGTATGTTTGAGATCAGCATGTTTATTCTCTCAAGCTTTACATCGTTCGCTACAATACATCCTTCATTTTTCATATACTGGGCAATTTGAGTTGTCTTAGCTCCCGGGGAAGCACAGAGATCAAGCACAAGCATTTTAGGCTCGATCTCCATCAAAACTGGTGGGATCATTGAAGCGGAGGACTGGGAAAAAATGACGCCAAGCTGATGCTCAGGGATCTTCGAAAGCTCCTCCACATTTATGTAATATCCTTCCTCACACCACCGCACTTTTTCTTCAAGAACTCCAGAAAGTCTTTTTAACACAAATTCCAAATTCGCTTTCAGCGTATTTATTCTCACACTTTTTCTCAAAGGTTTTTCGAGAAATTCGAAGAAATCCTTAGAGCCGTCGATCTGAGAAAGTCTCTCAAAGAGTGGTGGATTTAGATCTTCGATCATAGAGCTGAATACGCATCACACTCCTCAAACGTGAACTTCACGGTTTGAAAATCTTTTCTAAACTCTGAAATTGCTTTTCTAAGTTCTTCAACACTCTTCTTCTCTTTTAAAGCAAGATCAATGAACTCCGCAATCGCGATCATCTCTTCCTCTTTCATTCCAAGTCTTGTTACTTCCTGAACTCCGATCCGGATTCCTGAGGGGTTTGCTGTATTCTCAACCGGATCCCAAGGGAGTAAGTTTTTGTTGAGCACAATTCCCACCGCTTCTAACTTTCTTGAAACTGGATCTCCACCACCAAAAGCTCGAACATCTATGGCTATTTGGTGAGTTTCCGTAAATCCAAACTTTTCGCCAAGAACTTTGTAGCCCCTATCGTAAAGAGCTCCTGCAAGTGTTTTTGCATTCCGAACCACTTGTCTGGCATATTCTTCACCAAATTCGATCATTTCCATTACCGCTATCGCATATCCCGCTAAAGAGTGAAGGTGGTGGTTGCTTATCACACCCGGAAAAACCGCTCGATCGATCTTTTTTGCTAAGCTTTCTTTGCTCATGATCAGAGCTCTTTGAGGCCCAAAAAAGGTTTTGTGCGTTGAAGCGGTAAGCACGTCCGCCCCCTCTTTGAGGGGGTTTGGAAAAACTTTGCCAGCAATTAGCCCAAGCACATGGCTTGCGTCGAACATAACTTTTGCGTCGATCTTTTCTGCGATCTCTGTAATTTCCTTTACTGGTTGCCTGAAGAGCATTAGACTCGATCCCAGTATAAAGAGTTTTGGTTTAACGTCTTTTGCAAGCTTTTCTGTTGCTTTTAGATCTAAATTCATCGTTTCTACATCAAAAGGATAGTATACAACCCTTAAACCCCTCAATCCCGCAGCTGAGATCTTGTCATGACTTATGTGTCCCCCACATGGAACAGAAATACTGAAAACTATGTCCCCGGGATTTGTTAATGCATAAAAAGCTGCAAGATTTGCAACAACGCCCGAAATCGGCTGTAAATTAACATGCTCCGCATCAAAAAGCTTTTTAGTTAGATCGATTGCGAGAGCTTCAACTTCATCAATGAACTTACACCCCGCATAATATCTCTCACCCACCTTCCCCTCCGCATATCTGTGCCCAAAATCAGCAAGATAGCACTTCCTTACAAGCTCAGAAGTCAAGTTCTCGCTTGCGATTAGTGGGATGGAGTTTCTCATCATTTCGTTGTGCTTCCTGATCATATTGAAAATGTCTGAATACATGCGAGAAGCAAATGGCAAAAATATTTAAGTTTTCCGCGATGCTATGATCTTCGTGGAAAGAGCAGAAGAATATCTTGAAGCCATATACGACCTTCAGAAGAACGGTAAAGTAGCAAAAACTGGAGATCTGGCAAAGATCCTGAAAGTAAAACCCGCAAGTGTAACTGAAATGCTTTCAAAGCTAAAAGAAATGGGATATGTGGAATACAACCCATACAAGGGAGCGGTTTTAACGAAAAGCGGTGAAAAAATCGCTGAAAGAATAAAAAAGCATTATAGTATTGCTTCAAGCTTTTTTAAGTTTATAGGTGTTGAAGAAGGGATCGCAGAGAAACTTGGCTGTGAGCTTGAACACCACATGAATGATGACGTAGCGGACAGGCTTAGCAATATCCTCTACTATAGATGCGGGGGATGTGAAAGAGATATAAAAAGACTAACGTGTGTCTCAGATGGAATTTATGAAGTTATTTCCTCTCCAGACCCAGAACTAAAAGTTGGAGAGCTTATAAAGGTTGAAAGTGGCAAGATCGAAACTTTGAAAGGGAATAAAATAAAGGAGGGGATCATCGATCTTATTCTTGTTCGGAGATCTTTATAGCAATGATCTTCTCGAAGAAAAGTCTCTTCTCTGCAACGATCTCGTATTCAAAACCTCTCGACTCGATCTCCTCAAAAATTCTCGGCATATTGATCGAGGAAGCTATCAAAATTGCCCTTCCTTTGGGTGACATAAAATTGCGTAGAGTGTCGAGAAATCTTTTAATGGTCTCCAGACCCTCTTTTCCACCATTTACAGCCATGTCAGCCCATGGATCTCTCTTCAATTTCTCCTCCAATTCCAGATATGGGGGATTGAATAAGACGAGTGAGAACTTCTTTTTTATTCCAGAAGCAAGGTCAGTCCTTAAAACATCCAAACCCTTCTTTTTAAGCTCTTTTACAGCATAGGGAGAGATATCCGTTACCAAGAGAGATTTGCACTTTCCCAAAAGCTTTTCCGCAACAAAACCACTTCCCGCACCGATCTCAAGAACCTCATCTCTCTCGTTTACTTCTCTCAATGCAACTTCAAGAAGAAGTTCGCTGTCTTCAGCGGGTTCGTAGATCATCCACGATCCTCGCAAAGTTCAAAGCTCCAATTTCCTCGGGGCGTTTTTCTGCAATTTCTCTATCAAGCTCTAATTTATATCCAAACCTTTTTTCAAACTCATTCACGATCTTGCTTAGCTTCTTTCTCTTCATAGAAAATGCAAAGGTGATGAAGAGCTCGAATAGTTTTCTGTTTCTCACTCTGATCGCGGGAGAAGGTTTGATCCTTACGACCGCAGAGTCTACTTTGGGCATCGGCCTAAAGTTATCCTTATCTACAATCTCAAGCAACTCCGCCGTGCAATACGCTTTTGAAATGACCCCCAACCGATTGTCCTCGCTAATAAGCCTTTCTGCAAATTCTCGCTGAAGCATAAGCACCGCGAGCCTGAAATCATAGTTAAAAAGTTTAAATATGAGTGGAGAAGAGATCTCGTAGGGAATGTTTGAAACAAGCTTTGTAAAACTTGGAAACTCGATCCTGAGAGCGTCCTCATAGATCAGAGTGAACCTCTTGGATTCGATCTCATCTTTAAATTTCTCTTTGAGCAATTTTACGAATTTCAGATCCTTCTCGATTCCGATCACCTTGCATTTTCTAAGAAGGGTTTCGGTCAAATTTCCAGTTCCACAACCAATTTCGAGCACTATGTCATCGCTTTTCAGATCCGCATATTTAACGATCCTCTCTATGATCGCTCTGTTCACCAGCATGTGTTGACCCAATTTCATAGATCTTTTTGAGCTCCAAGCCTATTTCCAACCATGCCCACGCCCATATAACGCATTCAAATGCTCTTACCAAATCCGCTCTCAGAAGAAAGAACTCCGCATCGCTTGCATACGCTTTTATATTGTCCAGAAATCTTTTATCCCCCTCTAATTGTGTGATCCTTACTTTCAATCTCTTTAGCCACTTCTCTGTCTCCTCTTTCAGCTCCTTCAACCTTTCTCACCTTCAAATTAAGTCCATCCCGATCCAGAACGACGATCTCGTCTCCGATCTTAAGGTTGTCCTTGGACTCTATTCTCCAGATCTCCCCTCTGACTCTTGCAAATCCTTTTCCATTTTTGAATTCGACTACTTCTCCTCTCAATCCCATCACTTCCCCCACAGAGCTTCTCTTTCTCCTGACTTTGATGATCTTTATTAAAATGAATGTCATAAAACCCGCAATCCCAATTCCTATTCCCAAAGCAAACTTAGGAAAGAAATCGTAAAATTCCTTAGGCATCATAGGCTCTTCGAAGATCAGCAAAAGTCCGAGAGTCATTGTGACTACCGACGCCACCGCTAATGCTCCATAGGTAGGAGTTAAAAGCTCTGCGATCAGAAATATGACCCCGAGAAGTATTAAGAAGATCCCGGCATAATTCACATTTAAAACTCCAAGACCCGCAAAAGCCAAGATCAAAAGAATTGCTCCGACGACTTCAGCCATCATCCCCGGAGAAGTTAAGCCAAAGATCAGTAGGTAAACTCCAAGGAGTAGTAGGACTACTGCGATCTGGGGATTTGAAATTAAATCGTAAAGCACCGCTTGGATCGGTTTTTCAATTTCTAAAAGTTTGTAATTTGTTGTATTTAGTAATACCTCTTTATCTGCAACTACAACTCTCATACCATTGATCTTAGCCAATAACTCTTCTCTGCTGTCCGCAAGCACATCAATAACGTTCAACTCATAAGCTTCTTTTGCGGTTAAGCTAAGAGCCTCAGTAACAAAACGCTCCGCAACTTCTGGATTTCTCCCACGAGCATTAGCAAGATCTTTAACATAGCTTGCGATATAATTTATTGTCTTATTCTCCACCGCTGTTCCAGAGCTCGTCACAGGAGTTGCAGCTCCGATTGCGGTTCCATTTGCCATTCCCGCAATATGTGCGGAAAGAAGGATCACGGTGCCAGCGGAAGCACACATAGATCCTTTGTTTACATATATAACAATTGGGATCTCGCTGTTCATGAATAAAGACACGATCTTCTGGGTTGACGACAGCAAACCCCCCGGTGTGTCGATCTCGATCAAGATCAGTTCAAGATTTTTCTTCTTTGCCTCTTTATACGCATTTTCAAGTGTGATGTATGTGCCTTCTGTTATTTCTCCCGCTATGTTTACAACTCCAATCTCAACCGCACCTACATTTGCTATAAAAAGGATCGCCAGCAATAATGCAAGTTTCACAAATTAATTTTGAAAAAGAGGGTTATATTTTTTACTGCTCTCTAAAATTTCTTTACAACTTATAGCCAATCTTCCTTAGAAACTCCTTTCTGACCCTTATGTCTCCTTCCTTCTCTATTCCTTTGCTCTTAAACCCATCAACAACCCCAATAATTCCTCTTCCTTGCTCTGTCTCGACTATGATCACCTCTAAGGGGTTTGCTGTTGCTGCATAGATCGTGCAAACTTCTGGAACCTCTTTGATCTTCCCTAGAACGTTTATAGGGTAAGCGTTTTTTATGAATATTATAAAGCTATGCCCACATGCAATTTCAAGAGCTTTTTTTGAGGCAATTTCTCTAAGTTCAGGATCGTTTCCCTCGTGCCTGACCAAGCAAGGTCCTGAAGCTTCGCAGAATGCAATACCAAACTTGATCCCCGGGACAGAATTAACAAGAGCCTCATAAAGGTCTTCAACAGTCTTTATGAAGTGTGCGGTGCCGAGGATCACATTGCAATCCTTCGGGACTTCGATCTTAACAATTTCGAACTTCATATTCTGTCCCCTTTATAATAAAAGAAGGGTAACTTCGGTTTTTTCTATGATCTCTTCCACTTTATCCTTGCCTATACTCTTGCCAAGTATTATCAGATCTGCGTCAAACTCGCTTGAGATTCTTTTTACCTCTTCGCCAATATTTCCAACCAAAACTACTCTATTTGCATTTAAGTCTGTAGAAATTTCTTCCAGCTCCTTTTTGATCTTTTCCTGAGCCTCTTTCATTCTTTTCGCGTGGCTTTCAGGTGGTAGCATGGGTTCTACTATACCCAAGAGCAAAACTTCTTTTCCCTTTTTTAGCCAGCCCATAGCTTTTTCAGCTTTTGCTCCTTCAGAATGGACATAAAGTAGTCGATCTAACACAATTTTTCCACGGTAAAACAGAATTGCAGTATTCGAAGCGAACAATTTCTCAGTTAATGGCATGTATCTCCCAGCGATCACAAGATCTGGCTTCTGAGCTTCGAGAACACGATCGATCTCTTTTTCGTATTCTCCAAAAACTACGCTCATTCCAATAACATTGTGCTTTTTTTCAAGTTTTTCTATAATCTCTTCAGCTCTTTTAATGATCGGTAATTTGCTCTGTGCCAAGCTGAGCATTTCCCCCCTCTCAGACAATGTTATATTCCCCTTTGCACTCTTAGCGAAGATCACATAAACTTCCTCGATCTCAAGTCCCTCGAGATCAACTTCCTTGTTTGTGAAAACCACCGCTCTCATTATGTCACCTCTCCAAGAGCCCTCTTCATTTCTTCAACCCACTCACTAAGCCACTTACCAAGGATCTCGTAAGACTCGATCTCGACATTGTAGACATTCACAACACCGATCAACTGTCCTCTTTTGATCTCTCCATCAAATACAGGTAAGAAAAGGACTTTTCTTATAATCTTCGGGTTTTCAACCTTTGCAGGCTCTTTTTCGATTAGATCAACGATCGTGCCGTAAGCGTGTCTCATGATATATAAGGGGTAAAGGATCGTGTTCTCCTCCAGTTTTACAGGTTCGATCTCAATTTCAGCAAGCTTGCCTTTTTTTACAGCAAGATCTTCATTTGCAACGATCGGCTCCCATCTCGCGATCGGTTTTCTCCTATAAGCGAATGGTTTGAGGATCATCCCGTTCCTAAAGATCCTTCCAGACTTCTCATAGACCATTCTCGCAAATTTTTCTTCCTTTGGATTCATTTTAGGCTCAAAGTTGCCGATTGCGGTATAGTATACGTTCAAAACACCAAGCAGATCTCCTTTTTGTATCTTCCCATCTCTCTCAGCAAGAAAGATCGCATCTACGATCTTCTTTTCCTCCTCTACTTTCGAAGGCTTCCCTTCTTGAGCTACTTCGATAACACTTCCAAATGTGTTTCTCATGATATGCAAAGGTGAAACTACAGTATTTGGCTGTAAAACGATCTCTTTTATTTTAATTCTTTCTACTTCTCCTTTTTTAACATCAATATTCTCCGCTGAAACCACTGGCTCCCATTCTGCTATGTAGCTCTTGAAATATCCAAAAAATCGTGTTTTAATTTTCTCTCTCTTTAACTCTCCACCTTCTTTATACACAAGATTTGCGGAAACCATATCTTCTCTAATCTTTATATCTGAGGCAGAAAAGCCAAATCTTCTATCGAGCATTCCTGTTTTCACAAAGAAGACCTTCAAAACACCGACTATGTCCCCTTCCTCCACAATTCCATCCTCTACGGGCAGGAAAATTGCATGAGTTATTTTTTTCTCATTCTCAACTTTCGAGATGCCTTTTTCAATAACGTCAAGAGTTGTCCCTAAGGCGTGCCTCATGATCGAAAGGGGAGCGAGAATTGTGTTTTCTGGAATTTCAACGTCTTTGATCTTCAATACCACTGGCAAACCTTTTTTTACCTCCGTCGTATTCTCAGCAATTAAGACTTTCCACTGAACAAACGGTGCAAGCCTATACCTCACTGTCTCCTTTTTTACCTTAAGACTTACAGTCTCTTTTCCGAGCTCCTTCCAGTAAAGGATCTCCATGATGGCGTTTATATATGATTTTTGTTTAAAAATTTTCCGATCCGAAATAGAATCCCAGAATTTAGAATTCGTTAGCGACTATGGATCATTTAAAGCTTCGAGCAATTTCCTGCAATGAACTCGAAGATTAACTTTGCTGTAAGTGTCTGCGTGATCTTGTTCTCGTCGGGAACGACTTCTACAAAATCAAGAGCTACTATTCTGTTCGAGATCTCGGAAAAGAGATCTAATAAGATCCTTGGACTAATTCCAAACGGTTCTGGTGTTGATACTCCCGGAGCAAAGCACGGATCAAAGGCATCCATATCAATGGATAAATAGATCCTCTTATAATCCTCAATCAACCTTTCTACATCCCGGAAATCTTTCAATTCCCATGAGAAGAGGTAATCAATCCCACTTCGATCTGCAAAGACCCTTTCTTCTTTGCATCCGCTCCTCACACCTACAATTACGACATCAAAGCCTTGCTCGAAAACTCTTCTTGTGGTGCACGCATGATTAAATCTATTTCCATCAAATTCATCACGAAGATCAAAATGAGCATCAAATACCAGAAAACAAGAATTTTTGAACTTTTTTGTAGTCAAAAAGCTCACACTGTGCTCCCCACCAAGAGCGATTGGAACACCAGAGATCTTACTCAACAGATCTTCCACTCTAACACCTATTTCTTCGAAACTACCATCACAGTTTATGTTTCCAGCGTCGCAGACCTTTGCAAGGGACAGATCGAAGGAGAAAAACTGTGAATAGGACTCAAGGTTCCAGCTTGCCTCTCTTATAGCATTTGGAGCGAATCTCGAACCCGGCTTGAATGACTGCGTTGCATCGTAAGGAATGCCGTATATAACGTATTCAGCATCTTTTATTTTTGAATTAGAGATCGAAAAATAGTTGTCTATATGCATTAAGCCATCCTTTCAATTTTTCTTTTACCAAGAGATTCAATGTATATTACCTCTTTCCCAGCAGAGATCTTTTCCTTGAGATCATCAGGAATGGGGAGCTCAAAAGTCTCGAATGTGCTAAGATCCATCAATTGAGCGTTATCCTTAGCTATACTAAGCACCTGTGCTCTTTTCCTCTCAACCATCGGAATGTAGATCTTAGCTGTAACTGGTTCGACAATACTCCTTTTTTGAGAATCAAAGATACCAATAGCATCTATTCTTGCTTTTGCTGCCCCATGCTTTCCGGGTTTGCTCACAGAGATGCTGATGATCTCACAAGGTTCTTCATCGATCACCACATAGCCCCCTTCTCTAAGTTGTCTGACTTCAGCCTGTTCTTTCATATGAAAAGCGAATTAGGATAACAATTTAAAGCTTTTGCTTCTCAAACTCTAATAACGTTTCTCGCAGATCTGTATAGCCTATGCATTATCGCCTCACCAATCCCTTTTTCTTCAATTCCCTCAACAAGGATCACATCCGCTCCCATGTTCTCAGCTTTTCTCAATGCATCGAACAAATTCATGGCATAGCTCTCCAAAGTCTCTCCAACTTCTATAACATTGCCCTCATAAATGTTTTTCCTCGCAATAACCACAGCATTCTTTCTTCTCTTAAGAAACTTCTTTATCTCCTCCTCTGCACCTTTTCCAGTGAAAACAAATAGATCTACAGAGATCTCATACTGCCCGAAAAGATCTTTGCCGACTTCTAGATCCACAAGTTTTCTTAAAAGATCGGTGCTGACCGCTCCGGGGCGTAAAAGCTTTGGAGGTGTCACAGTAACGTCTAAAATTGTAGATTCAATGCCAATATTGCAATCCCCCACTATGATCGCATCGAGGTTTTCCCCAAAATCAGAAATTACATGTTCGAATTTGGTTGGGCTCGGTCTTCCCGAGATGTTTGCAGAAGGGACTACGATTGGTTTATCCAGCTTTCTAGTCAGTTTTAATGGGATCTCGTGAGAGGGCATTCTTACCGCTACCTTGTCAGAATTTGCGGTCACTATTGATGGGATCTTCTTATTTTTAAGAATTAGCGTGAGAGAACCGGGAAAAAAGTTCTTAATGAGCTTCTCTGCAACTTCGTTTACTTCTGCGATCTCGTAGATCTCCTCAACTTTGCCAACACCCACTATGAGCGGTTTATCTTTCGGTCTTTTCTTTAGCTCATAAAGTCTCTCTACCGCTTCTTCATTAAACGCATCACAGCCCACCCCATAAACAGTTTCAGTTGGAAAGGCTACAATACCCCCTCTTCTCAGGATCTTAACCGCTTTCTCAATATCACTTTCCACGGGATAGAGAAGCTCCATACGAAGAATTCATTTGACTACTTTTAAATCTTGCTGAACAAAAGCTTTTTTATCCCGATAAAGTATTGAACTCATGGCTGAAGACAGATTCCAAGCAATTGTAAATGAGATCTACGAACGGTTTAAAGGTTATGGTGTCACAAAAAAAGAGATCGAAAATAGGTTAAAGCTTTTGCTTTTCGAATTCAAAGTTCCAGAAGAGGAAGCAAGAAAGACGATAATAAACGGTTTGAGAAAAAGTTATAACATTGCGAAAGTCGATTTAAAGTCCCCTATCGTAAAGATCTCCGAAATAGAGCCGAAACAATGGGTTAGTCTGAAATGTAAAGTGATCCAGCTTTGGGAACCAAATAGTCCAACGATCGCTCAGACAGGACTTATTGGAGATGAGACTGGAACTGCGCGATTTGTTGTTTGGTCAAAGGCTAATAAAAATAAACTTGAAGAGGGGAAAAGCTATCTTTTCGAGAAAGTCGTAGTAGATGAATTTATGGGAATTAAGAGCATAAAAGTGACTAGTGCAAGCGATATAAAGGAGATCTCTGAAGAGATTGAAGTTAAAGAGGGGGGCGAAGAGGTTGAAGTCATTGGAGCTCTCGTTGCAATTCAGCAGAATAGTGGATTGCTTCAGACTTGCAAGAGCTGTGGGAGAGTTGTAAAAGCGGGAGTTTGCGTTGAACATGGAAAGGTCGAGGTTAATGAGGTTCTGCGTTTGAGAGGCGTTCTTGATGATGGAGAGAAAACTTACGATCTCACGTTGAAAGAGGAGTGCGTTAGATCTCTAACAGGAATTGGTATTAAAGAGGCAAGAAAGCTCGCTGAAGAGCATTTGGATAGAAGTGTAGTCCTCTTAGAGTTGAAAAAAAAGCTTCTTGGAAGATATCTCCGTGTTAACGGAGAGCTAAGGTTTAGAACGCTCAACGCAAATAAAGTTGAATTTTATAAACCAGAAATAATAAAAGAAGTTGAAAAGACTCTTGAGGAGGCGGGAGCATGATCAGAACCGCAAAGAGAGAAGTTGCAAGAAGAGTCTTTTCTAAAGAGTTCAATCTCTCCAAGTTTAAAGTTGGTGGAGAAGGGGAAAAGGAAGCGATCTATGTTTTAACTCCTCTTGGGCTCAGATGCAACAGGCTTTTCATCGTAGGTGTTCTACTCGAAAAAGAGGAGGTGAAGCCGGATTCAGACATGTGGCGAATAAGGGTTTCGGATCCAACAGGCTCATTTCTTGGATTTGTGAGCAAATTCCAATCCGAGGCTCTTGAGTCTTTAGCAGACTTAAACCCTCCAGAGATCGTAGCAATTACTGCAAAGGCGAAATTACTTGAAAGAGGAGAGAGAGCGATCCCACTAATAAGACCTGAATATATAAATGCTTCAGACTTTGAAACGCGAGACTACTGGATCGTTGAAACCGCAAGGGCAACTTTAAAAAGGATCAAAGCGATTGAAAAAGGAGAAGATAAGATCGTGCTTGAGAAATATAACCCTGATTTAGAGGATTTCCGAAATGCGGTAATAAATGCTATAAACAAACTGAAGGAAGAGCAAAAAGTATTGAAGAGCGAAGAAGCTGAAAAAAAGGAGGAGAAAGAGGAAAAAGAGGTTAGAAAGGATCTTGGATTTGAGATCGACGAGGAGATCGTGGACTTAAGTGATTTCGATATTGGAGACTGATCTTTCGTAATCCAGCTCTGTTGTAATTCCATTTTTGTTCAAGATCCTATTTGCCTCTTCGAGGTTCTTAGCGTCTCTTATTAGTCTTGCAGTCTCATTAATTTCAAAAACCTCATCTGCTTTGAAGTAAAAAATCAATGCGGAAAGCGGTGTTATAAGCACAGTTCTGCCCTTTCTTATCTTCTTCAAGCCCAGTTCCCCATTATAAGCCATTATCGGTATCTTACTTGCCTCGGTAAGAACTTCTTCGCAGAGCTTAAGCATTTCCGTGCAATCTTCTGCAGTTATAGAAGAGCATCCGAGAAATCCGCCGTTTCTAAAAAGTCCCGAAATATTCAGCATTAGTTCCTCAAATTTTAACTCTCCATCGCCACCAATCCCTGAGACGGCGACGATGCCACCGATCTCGTTCAGCACGGCAACGCTTAAGGCATCTGCAAGTGGACTTCTTACTCCGGATTCGTAACCAATAGCTATGGCATCTCCTCCCGCGTCAACTCCGATCACAAGTCCTATTCTGTTCTCTAAAATAAATTCTTCCAGTCCTCTTCCAAGTTTTTTAACGCCCTTTGTAATATCGAGTGCAACGACTTTCCCTAAATACTTTGCAGATCTTGCGAGATTTGGTTTGACTCCATAATTGGTTCTCGTGTTCTCATTAACGAACGCCAAAACTTCATTGAGTTTTTCCATATTCTCAAGCTCCTCTATCGCCCTTGGTCCTGGTTTCGGATCAATAATAAGACGATCCCAGAGAACTCCCCCATGAATAACTTCGAAGTCGAAAAGCTTGAGGAAGTTTGCAACGGGAATGGTGCTAACTATATCTCCTCCACCGCCCATACCAAAAACAAAAGCTCTCTTTGGATCTTTTTCTTTGAGGATCTTGATTAGATCCATGTCTGTTTGATAGGATCCTTGCTTATCTTCTTTTTGGTTTCCACGTTATTCAAAACTTGGAAAAGCTTATAATTGAGAGTGGGCAATTTTAGATTATGAAGTTTCGGAGTTTAATAACAATAACAGTCTTGCTAACTGGTATCATGCTTTTTATAGGCTGTTCCCAGCCACCAACAGTTGTTGAAGAAAAAACAGATTGGTATAAGAATTTTAACACAAGTCTACACTATACAAGACAGGGGAAGATAACATTTTACTCCGCAGAGCACGGAGGAGCTGAGCTTATTACTGGGAAACCAATAGATGACTTTGGCTGTGTAAAATGCCATGCAAACACAAAGGCGAATGGTGATCCGATTTCGACTGAAACATACACCCCAGACTGCTACGACTGCCATATAACTCCGGGAGACAAAGTAAACGACTCAAGATGTTTGGAATGCCATGCAAGGCAGAGAACAGAGATTGCAGTGCTTAATCTGACCGATGTCCACAAAGGAATGGGCTGTATGGACTGCCACAGCAAAGAAGATGTTATGGGAGATGGAAATCACTACCCAACATTGCTAAAAAGAGCGACTATGGTTGAATGCACAGATTGCCACCAATACAACGGTAGTGCGGTGCACAATCTGCACGGAAAGGTTTACTGCACTTCCTGCCATCAAACAACTGTCATAACGTGCTACAACTGCCATCTTGAAAGCGCTGAGAAACATCAGAAGAGGGCTTTCAGACCTGTTGCTGGTTTCGAGATCCTCGTGAATTACAAAGGCAAAGTGTATCCCGCAAATTTCATGACCGCAGTATACCACAACAGAACTTTCGTCACGATACAGCCGTTCTATTCGCATTCGATAAGTAAAGAAGCAAAGAAATGCGATGAATGCCATGGAAACGAGGTAATCAAGAATTATCTTGCGACGGGCAAGATCGTAATGACGAAGTGGAACGAAACCAACAAGAGCCTTTCGACAATCCGTGGAGTCGTTCCTTTGCCAGAGGACTGGAAATCGGTTCTAAAATTCGATTATATAACCTACATAGGAAATCCCTCAAATCCAGTAAAGCCTGAGCCATACAACTGGACTTTTGTAAGTGGCGAATCAGAAGTTATGCAGATCTGCTGTGCGGAGCCTTTGACCAGCGAACAGATTCAGAAGCTTGCAAAAGAGTTCGGAAAACGTTAAAACTATTTTTAGAATTTCAAATAACCTTTTCTTTCAAGCCACTCTACCTGCGGATTTGTATAACGCCAGACTATATCCGCACGGTCTTTTTGAAATGGCCAAGGAACAACTACAACAACGTCCCCTTCTTTTATCCAAATTTTCTTTCTCATTTTTCCGGGAATTCTCCCAAGCCTCTCAACACCATCTTCACATCTGACTTTAATATGCCCAGCACCAAGCATCGAAGAGACAATTCCGAACATTTCACCTTTCCTTTTGTCTGGAAGCCGAACCCTTATTACTTCCTCCTCACTCAGAGCGACACCTCTGCAATTTAAAAAACGGAATGGCTTAAATAGTTATCTAAAGATCTTTCGCTGTAGTGCATCTATTCTTTCTCCCAGTTCCCTTATATCGGGTCTAATAGTTCTTGAAATTCTGCTTTCAAGTTCATCCGAGCTTATCACGATTGTTCTCTTAACGTTCTGAAATTCTTCAGTCATTTCTCTCATTCTCATTTCCACGCTAATCAGTAGCATTGCTAAACTCGTCATGAGCAGTGCAGCAAGGAAAACGAGGACAGGTTCAAACCTGTTATACATCGATAGCCACTGATAGACGAGAGCAGCTGCAGAGAAGACCATTACGATCGAGAGAACGACTTCTCTAAGCATTTCTCTCCAGCCAAGCATGTCTTTATTTAAACCTATGACTATTTATACTTTTTTATTAATCCAGCAGTTCAAGTCGGAAGTGGAGTTTTGGGTAGGATAAATGATTTATTCGATAAATGCCAATGGCTATTGTGGAGTTCGTCGTTCACCCATTGATCCGAGAAGGAACACTTGAAAGGAGGCTATATCAGATTACAATTGCAATGAACGCTTTAATTAAAAATACACTCGTAATAATACCCACAGGACTTGGAAAGACTTCTATTGCGGTTCTTGTTATAGCCTCAAGACTTTTAAACGAGAATGGTAAAGCGCTTTTTGTCGCTCCAACAAGACCACTGGTAGAGCAACATGCGAATTTCTTAAAACGGACGCTTAAGATCGAAGAAGACAAAATAGTTGCGATGAGCGGTGAAGACGAGCCAGAGAAGAGAGCAAAGCTATGGGAATCCGCAAAGGTTGTAGTGGCAACTCCACAAGTGGTTGAGAACGATATTATTGCTGGCAGAATTAGCATCGAAGACGTTGTGATTACTGTAATTGATGAGGCTCACCGTGCGGTCGGAAACTACAGCTACGTTTTCATCGCAGAAGAATATATCAGAAGGGCAAAAAAGCCTCTTGTATTGGCTCTAACCGCCTCACCCGGAAGCGACCCAGAGAGGATTATGGAAGTTGTGAAAAACTTGCACATCGAGTCGATAGAGCTCAGAAGCGAGCATGATGACGATGTTCAGCCTTATGTAAGCGAGAAAGAGATAGAGTGGGTCAAAGTCGAGGTTCCAAAGGAAATAATGGCGCTTAAAGAGAAGATCGAAACAAGCCTTAAAGTTAGACTGAGAAGAATTAAAGAACTGGGCATTGAGATCCCTGATAAAGCGACCAAGAGAGAATTGCTCGAACTTCAGGAGCTTATTCAGAGTGAGATTGCAAGAACGCAAAGACCAGAGCTTTTTGAAGCGAGCTCAATTCTTGCAGAGATCCTGAAGCTATCTCATGCGGTTGAATTGATCGAAACTCAGAGCGTTGAGAGTTTTAAGAGCTACCTGAACAAGATTCTCAAAGAGAGTTCATCGAGAGGCGGTAGCAAGGCTTCAAAGAGTATTGCAAGCGATCCGAGCTTTAGAGACGCTCTGATCCTTGCTATGAGGCTCACAACTGAGCATCCGAAAATTGAAAAGCTTAAGGAGATCATCAAAAAGCAGTTAGACGAAAAGGAGGACTCAAGAATAATGGTATTCACCAATTACCGTGATTCTGCAGATTTCCTTGTTTCCGAGATCTCAAAGATCGCTCCAGCGGTTAAGTTCGTGGGTCAAGCAGATCGAGAGAATGATAAGGGAATGAAACAGAAAGAACAGGTTGAGGTTTTGCAAAAGTTTCGAGAGGGTATTTACAAGGTTCTCGTTGCCACTTCGATCGGTGAAGAGGGTCTTGACATTCCCGCCACGGATCTTGTTGTCTTCTACGAGGCAATTCCCTCTGAAATAAGAGCCATACAGCGTAAAGGAAGAACTGGAAGGGGCAGAAAAGGAAAGATTGTGGTTCTAATGGCTAAGGGAACAAGAGATGAGGTTTACTATTACACAAGCCTTAGAAAAGAGAGGGCGATGTTCGAAAAGCTCAGAGAAGTGAAGTTAATGCTCGAAAAAAGTGAGTTAAAAGAACAGGCAACATTGACCGACTTCGAGAGAACTGGACTTAGAATTTTGGTAGATTCAAGAGAGATGCGCTCAGAAGTTGTTAAAATACTGAGAGAACTTGGAGCCAATCTTGAAGTAAAGAATCTCGAAGTTGCGGACTACGTGCTTAGTGATAGGGTTGCTATAGAGAGAAAAACTGTTGATGACTTTGTCGACAGCCTGATCTCGGAAAGGCTGTTTCCACAAATTTTAAAGCTCAAATCCTACCCGAGACCAGTAATAGTCCTCGAAGGGGAGAACATGTTCCGCAGAGCGGTTCATCCGAATGCGATCAGGGGAGCCATTGCAGCGATCGTGACGGACTTTGGAATACCAATGATCTTCACTAAAGACGAAAGGGAAACCGCAGAGTTCATGATCGCAATAGCTAAAAGGGAACAAGAGGAAAAAAGGCGTGAAGTCGTTGAGCACTACGGAAAGACGAAGAGAACGCTTAAAGAAGAGCAAGAGTATTTGGTGTCTGCAATCTCAAATGTCGGGAGCGTTATTGCAAAGAACTTGCTTGAGCACTTCCAGACAATCGAAAGAATTGCAACCGCAAGCGAAGAAGAGCTAATGGAAGTTCCCAAGGTTGGAAAGAAGACCGCACAGCGTATAAGGCTTTTGATGTCCACTCCGTATAGCGAGGCGGATAAATACGATATAGAAAATTTTTAAATCTGAGAACTCATTCAATTTAAAAAAGCCACGGTAGCTCAGCAGGGAGAGCGCTTGCTTGGTAAGCAAGCGGTCGCGGGTTCAAATCCCGCCCGTGGCTCTTTGTTTGAGATTAAATGCACGGAAACAAAGTTTAACGTTTTAAATTTATACAAGCCCAGCCATAACATACTTTTTAGCGATTTTGAACTGTCCTGAGTCGGAAGTAATAATTTCAGCTGAAAGAGCCTCAGCAGTCAAAAGCTTTATTAGTTCCCCGCTTTGGCTTATACTATCACTCTCGAAATGGAACCAAATTAGAACAGGGGTTAAAATACCTATGATGCTCTAAAAATTTAGGGATCTCTTTAGTCTGGTAAGAATTTTGTCTTTTCGATCTCGAGGTTTTCAATTTCCTTCTTTACCTTTTTAACTCCTCTTTCGGACCTCTTGTAGAGAAATACTTGTGCCACAGACACTAGGAATATTCCAAGACATGCGATTATCAACCATTCCATGTTTTTCACCCATATTCTTGTGCGCGAGGAAGTATATAAGATTTTCTATAAAAAAAATTAATTGTTATAGTCATAATAATGATGGAATCGAAGCTTTGCAAAAATTGGAATAATTAATCAGCTCTAAAGTAGGGGAAAGCTAAAGCTTAAATATACTTTGGTTGTCGGATAGATGGCTTTGAAGCTCGTTAAGGGTGGTTAGCATGGAGAAAACAGAAATTCTCATTCAAATTAAGGAGGCTGAAGCGAAAGTTGAGGATGCGATAAAAAAAGCAGAAGAACTGCGAAAAAAGTCAATTTCTGAAGCAAAAAACGAAGCAAAGAAGATCTTAGAAGATGCAAATGCAGAGGCTAACAGATTGAGGGAAGAAACTCTAAAGAAGATCAGGGAGGCTTTAGAAAAAGAGAAGGAAGAAATAAAGAGCAAGAAGTTAAAAGAAGTGAATGAGTTTGAAAAGAGGGGGAGAGAGAACGTTGAGAAAGCGGTAGAAGTTTTATATAGTGAATTCTTGAGGATGGTGGAACATGCTTAAACCCGAAAAGATGGTCAAGGTTGCATTAGTGGGTGCCAAAGAGCAACTCGATCTCGCCTCGGAGATCCTTCATAGAATGAATCTGCTTCACGTTGAATCTCTCCCTGAAACAGATTATTTTAAGCTTGGAACACCCGCTGAAAGAGCTGGTCAGATCTCCAAAAGTTTACTGCAGGTCAGAAGCTATATCTCCTATCTGAAACTCGATCCCACGAAGATCTCGGTAAAGAGAAAGTTTAAAAAAGAGGAAATCGAGAATAAATTGAGTCAAAAGCTTGCAGAATATCAAGGGGAAATAGGAAATAGGCTGGACGAATTAAAAAGAATAAATGATGGCTTAAAATCCATAGATGCAGAAATTTCAACAATAGAACCGTTGAAAGTTCTCGAAATTCCGCCTAAGCTTTTAAAGGGATACAAAACATTGAAGTGCTTTGTAGGGTTTGTAAAAGCAGATCCTGTAGAGGAGATCAGGAAGATCACGTCGAATTTCGATTTGGTTATCAAGAAATTTGAGGATCAATTCGTAATCGCTGTTTTTGTAAAGGCTGAGGAGAGTAATGAAGTCTATAGGATCCTACAAGGCTTCGGCTACAAAGAGATCCCCGTGCCTGACATAGAATATGAAACAAGAATTTCAGAGCTTACAAAGATGAAAGAAGAGCTTTTAGAGAAGAAAAAGAAGATCGAAATTGAAATAGAAGAGCTGAAATTAAAGGAGTCTGAGATCATTTTGGCGATCGAGGAATACCTATCTTCAGAAGTAGACAAGGCGGAACTTCCCCTAAAGGCTCTTGTTTCAAAGCATACTTTTGTTCTTGTCGGCTACATTCCCGCAAATTCGCTTGAAAAGTTCAAAAAAATGCTTAATGGGAAAGGAATTATAGTTGAAGAGCTTAGCTTTGAAAAAGAGGAAGTTCCGCCAACAAAACTAAACAATCCGGGATTTTCAAAGAATTTCGAAGTTCTCTCTAAAACCTATGCAATTCCGAGATACAAAGAGATCGATCCAACACTTCTAATGGCGATCTTCTTCCCGCTCTTCTTCGGCTTGATGCTCGGCGATATGGGTTACGGTTTACTTATAGTTGCAACCGCCCTCTATCTGAAAAGAATATTCAAAACAGAAGGATGGCAAAAGCTTCTTAACATCGGTCTTGCCTGCGGTATCACTTCGATCTTCTTTGGCTTTATCTACGGCGAATTCTTTGGACCATTCATTGCTCCCGAAATGAAACCTTCAGAAGTGCATTTCCTTGGCGATCTACTTGCCGGGCTCTATGCATTCAATCACGGACATCCGATCTTTGATAGAATAGAGGAATTCGGCATAAAGGCTCTGCTCTTTATAGTTCTAATGATCGGCATGTTCAAAATGGTCTGGGGGTTCTCAATGGGCTTCTACAATGTATTTGTGGAGCATGGTTTAAAAGAAGCGATCCTCGAGAAGGGTTGCTGGATCCTCGGAGTTCTTGGTCTGATCTGTGCGATCTTCGGCTTCTCATACAACCTCGGGATTTTCACGTCTCCACCACCGGAGGGCTTTGGTGAGATCTTTCCGAAGAATCTTTTCCTAAATGGAAACACCGTTACTGAGGCAAAGGCTGTCCCGCTTCCGATTCCTGGACTTGTAAATGGCTGGGAGGCGGGAGTTAACTACTTCTACATCCTTGCTTTGCCTCTGGTGATCATCTGGTTTATAATATTCCTAAAGGCAGAAATTCCGAAAATGGGGATCTTTGGCGTCATAATGGCGGTCGAACTGCTTACCTGGTTCGGTCAGATCATTAGCTATGCACGACTGCTCGCAATTGGTCTCTCTTCAGTCTATCTTGCCTTTGTTTTCAACTATCTCGGACTTAAGGCGGGTTTTGAACCCGGAATGGCAATACTTCCTTTGGCAATAGTAATAATGCTCTTAGGACACTTTGTGAATTTCCTCTTAGGCATACTCGACCCCGGGTTGCAATCTCTTCGATTGCACTATGTGGAATTCTTTACCAAGTTTTTTGAAGGGGGCGGTAGGGAATATACCCCCTTTGGAAGAGTTAAAAAGTTTATAGAAGAAGGAGGTGAATAAAATGGTTGAAACCGCTTTAATCGAGAGCGAGGCATTCATAAAGGGTTGTGCAGCAATAGGAGCGGGTTTGGCTGTAGGACTTGCTGGAATTGGTGCGGGAGCGGGTGAAAGCGGAATTGGTGCTGCTGCGGTTGGAGCAATTGCAGAGGACAGAGGTTTCTTAGGCTTGGGTCTGCTGTTTACAGTCATTCCAGAGACGATCGTGATCTTCGGCTTGGTCATCAGCCTGATCCTGATGTTTGCATACTGAATAAGGTGAAAAGATGCCTTTGGACACACTAATTCAAGAGATCACAAAAAAGGGAGAAGAAGAAGTGAAAAGAATCGAAAACGAAACAAAGAGAGAAGTAGAGAAGATCTTGGCAGATGCAAAAGCTGAAGCGGAGTTGATTCTCAAGAGAGCAAGAGAAGAAGCGGAAAAAGACGGAGAGGCTTTAAAAAGACAAGAAATTTCAAGTCTAAATCTTGAGCTCAAAAGAGTGCAGTTGTCAAAGCAGAAAGAGATCACTGAGGAGGTATTTAGAAGACTGAGGCAAAAGATAAGTGAGATGGATGAAAAGACCAGAAAAATGGTCTTAAAGTCTCTAATCGAGAAAAATGCAAAAGACGGGATGCGCCTATACGTAAGGAAAGAGGACGAGGAGATCGTAAAAGAAATTTTAAAGAAGGTTAAGCTACAACTCCAGCTTGCCGGAAATATCTCCGCTCTTGGTGGTTTAATATTAGAAGAGCCAAGTGGAGATGTAAGGGTAAATCTAACCTTCGATGAACTACTCTCCAGTTTATACGATAAAAAGCTTGCAGAGGTGGCAAAGATTCTCTTTGGGTGATAGAAATGATCTCAAGGACTAAAGCAGCTTACGCTTACATTGTTGCAAGGACTAAGGTGATGAAAAGTAAACTTCTGAAGCCAGAAGATTTCAGGAAATTACTAAACATGTCATTTGATGAGGTCATGAGATTCCTTGAGGAAACAGAATACAAAAAGGAGATCGATGAAATGGCTTACAAGTTCAGCGGTCCAAAACTTTTGGATTACGCCCTATTCTCAAATCTCGCAAAAACTTACAGGAAGATCTACACAGTCTCTTTCGGAGACGCAAAAATATTGATTGGACAGTATTTGCGAAGATGGGATGTATGGAACCTGATAAACATAATAAGAGGCAAAAATGCCAATTTACCCGCGGAGATCGTCGAAGAAACTCTTGTGCCTGCTGGAGAGTTCAGCTTTGAAATTCTCCACTCGATGTTTTCAAAAGAACTAAATGAGCTTATTAAGGAGCTTGAGGGCACGATCTATAGCGAAGCACTTTCAAAGATTGGATCCGCTCCGATGAATTTGATCGAAGACGAGCTCTGGAAGGCGTATTATAAGGCTTTGCTGTCTGTTAAGGCAAATGACTTCGAGAGCAGGGTTTTCACGAACTTCGTAAGAATGGAGATCGATCTGAGAAACATAAAGACGATCCTTAGACTTAAAGCGGAAGGGGACACCGCAGAGGAGATCATCGCGAGGATCGTGCCGGGGGGCTATGAGCTCACTGAAGAAGAGGCGAGAAAACTTGCAACTATGTCTTTTGAAGAGATCATAAAGTCTTTGGAGGGTTTCTGGTTCTGGAAAATCTCTACTATACAGGATTTGGGTAGAGCGGAGATCGAGCTCGACAAGATCTGGATCGAAGCGATAGCAAGAAGGGCGGGAAATTATCCACTAAGTGTTCTACCAGTTCTGCAGTATATAGTTCTCAAAAAGGTTGAAGTAGACGATCTTCGAATTCTTGGCTGGGGCAAATGGCATGGAATTCCAAATGAAGAAATAGAGAAGGAGATGGTGATCATATGAAAATGGCGGTAATTGGTGATATGGACTTTGTCACCGGCTTCATGCTCGCGGGCATTACAGACATTTATGAAGTTTCCAAGGATGAGGAAATTGTTAAGGCTGTTGAGGATGTTTTGAATAGAAAAGATCTTGGTGTAGTTGCGATAAAGTCGGAATTTTTGAAAAAATTGCCCGTTGCTCTAAAAAAAGAACTTGACGAGAGAGTTGAACCGACATTCATTGCTGTCGGTGCAACGGGCGGAGTTGAGGAGATTAAAGAAAAAATAAGAAAGGCGATAGGTGTTGAGCTATGGAAGTAAGCGTTGGTGAAATCTATAGGATCTCGGGGCCTCTCGTTGTTGCTGAGAGGCTAAAAGCGAGGATGTATGATCTCTGCAAGGTTGGAGAAGAGAATCTGATGGGTGAAGTTGTTGGCTTAGCGGGAGACAAGGTGCTGATCCAAGTCTACGAAGATACCTCAGGAGTGAGACCGGGCGAAAAAGTCGTGAACACAGGACTGCCATTAAGCGTAGATCTTGGTCCAGGGCTCATTGGGAACATCTACGACGGAGTGCAAAGACCACTGCCGTCGCTCAAAGAAATAAGTGGAGATTTCATAAGCAGAGGCATCGAGGCGCCGGGAATTGACAAGAAGAAAAAATGGGAATTTCAGCCTTTGATCAAGAAAGGTGACGAAGTTAAAGCGGGGCAGATCATTGGCAAAGTTCAGGAGACTGAAGTTGTTGAGCACCGCATTCTTGTGCCTCCGAACGTTAAAGGAGGCAAAGTCAAGGAAGTTTATTCTGGAAGCTTCACGGTTGATGAAACCATTGCGGTTCTTGAAGATGGAACTGAGCTTAGGATGGCTCACAAGTGGCCAGTAAGAATTCCAAGACCATATATTGAAAAGCTACCACCAGTTGTGCCTTTGCTAACTGGACAAAGAATACTTGATACTTTCTTCCCGATTGCAAAAGGAGGCACAGCAGCAATTCCGGGGCCTTTTGGAAGTGGAAAAACCGTGACACAGCATCAGCTTGCAAAGTGGAGTGATGCAAGAATAGTGGTCTACATCGGCTGTGGAGAACGTGGCAATGAGATGACAGAAGTTCTTGAAGAATTCCCTGAGCTCATTGATCCGAGAACTGGAAAGCCATTGATGCTGAGAACCGTGCTTGTGGCAAACACCTCGAATATGCCAGTCGCTGCAAGAGATGCAAGCGTTTACACAGGAATCACAATCGCTGAATACTTCAGAGACATGGGCTACGACGTTGCTCTGCAGGCTGACTCGACTTCTCGATGGGCAGAAGCGATGAGAGAACTTTCTGGAAGACTCGAAGAAATGCCGGGCGAAGAAGGATATCCAGCGTATCTTGCTTCGAGACTTGCAGAATTCTATGAAAGAGCGGGAAGAGTGAAGACTTTGAGCGGAGAAATTGGAAGTGTAAGCGTCGTGGGAGCGGTTTCACCACCTGGCGGAGACTTTAGTGAGCCAGTAACTCAGAACACGTTGAGAATAGTAAAAGCATTCTGGGGACTCGATGCCAAGCTCGCTGGAAGAAGACATTTCCCCGCAATAAACTGGCTTATCAGCTACAGCTTATACACTGGAACTCTTGGCGAATGGTATGAGAAAAATGTTGCTCCCGAGTGGAACGAATTGCGCACATGGGCTATGAGCGTTCTGCAGGAAGAAGCTACTCTGCAAGAGATCGTGATGCTCGTTGGAAGCGATGCCTTGCCAGAATCTCAGCGTGTATTATTGCTCGTTGCGAGGATCATAAGGGATTTCTATCTGTCCCAGTATGCATATCACGAGATCGACAGCTACTGCGATATTAGAAAGCAGTATGACATGCTCAAGGCAATTAAAACGGTGAACGACTGGTTCTACAAGGCTCTTGAAGCTGGAAAGACTTACGAAGAGATTGAAAAAGTAGAAGGCTTTGACGAGTTCATGAGGAGTAAGCTCGAGGCTGATTACAAGACCGCGATGACCAAGGCGATGGAGAAAATGAAGAAAAGCCTGGGGGTGTGAAAATGGAGGAATACAAGACGATTACCCAAGTAGCGGGCCCTCTAATCTTTGTAGAGAAAACGAAGCCAGTGGCTTATGGTGAACTCGTGAATGTTGTTCTTCCAGATGGCTCAGTAAGGAAAGGTCAGGTTCTCGACACTTCAAAGAATATTGTGGTTGTGCAGATGTTCGAGGGCACAAGAGGCATTGACAAAAGCTGTAGCGTTCGTTTCACAGGAGACATAGTAAAGCTGAATTGCTCCAAAGACTTGCTTGGGAGAATCTTAAGCGGTTCAGGAGAACCAATTGACGGAGGACCAGCAATTATTCCTGAAGAGAGAATACCAATCGTTGGTGCTGCTATAAATCCCTATGCAAGAAAGTATCCGAGAGAGTTCATTCAGACTGGAATTTCTGCAATCGACGGGATGAACACACTCGTTCGTGGGCAGAAGCTTCCGATCTTCAGTGGTAGCGGTTTACCGCACAACGACATAGCCTTGCAAATTGCTCGCCAAGCGAAGGTTCGTGGGCAGGCTGAAGAATTCGCTGTAGTTTTTGCTGCGATGGGCATAACTTATGAGGAGGCATATCAGTTCATGAAAGAATTCGAAAGGACTGGAGCTCTTGAAAGGGCGGTAGTGTTCCTAAATCTTGCAAAGGATCCCGCCATAGAGAGAATAATAACTCCGAGAATGGCATTAACCGCTGCGGAGTATTTAGCCTACACTTACGACTACCACGTCCTTGTTATTCTAACGGACATGACAAACTACTGCGAAGCTCTGCGAGAAATAAGCGCTGCAAGAGAAGAAGTCCCGGGAAGGCGCGGGTATCCGGGATACATGTATACCGACTTGGCAACGATCTACGAGAGAGCGGGGAGAATTCGTGGGAGAAAGGGCACAATTACGCAGTTCCCAATTCTTACGATGCCCGCAGACGACATAACTCACCCGATCCCAGATCTTACTGGCTATATCACAGAGGGGCAGATCGTTCTGAGCAGAGAGCTTCACGCTAAGGGCATTTACCCACCCATTAACGTGCTCCCGTCACTTAGCAGGCTGATGAAAGAGGGAATCGGGGCGGGAATGACGAGAGACGATCACAAGCAGTGGAACGATCAGATGTATGCTGCCTATGCAGAAGGCGTAGATCTGCGCGGTTTAGTTGCGATCGTTGGCGAAGAGGCTTTGAGCGAAAGAGATCGCCTATTCCTGAAGTTTGCAGACGAATTTGAACGCAGATTCGTCAATCAGGGCAAATACGAGGACAGAGACATTGAGACGACGCTCGATCTCGGCTGGGAATTGCTTAGCATGCTTCCAGAAAGAGAACTGACAAAGATCGAGAGAAAATACATCGAGAAATACCATCCCGCCTACAAAAAGAAGACACAGGGAGCTTAAAGCTCAGCAGTGAGGGATAGAGATGGCAGAAGTTCAACCGACGAGAATGGAACTAATAAAGCTCAGAAGAAGAATAAAAATGGCTGTTCGCGGGCACGCGTTGCTGAAGATGAAAAGAGACGGCTTGATAATGGAGTTCAGAGAACTGCTTGAGGAGGCAAAGGTTGCAATTCAAAAGATGGTCGACAATTACAACAAGGCTCAGCAGAAGCTCTTGATTGCAATGGCGGTAGACGGATTTCCCGCATTGCGCTCAATAGCACTTTCATGCTGTCAGATCCCGCCGAGTTTTACGCTAAAAAGGAAAAGCATAATGGGCGTAGTCGTGCCTGTGATCAAAAGAGAGAAAGTGGCAAGAAGGGCAATAGAGAAACCTTACGGGATCCTGAGCACGAGTGTCAGAGTTGATGAGGCGGTTACCGCCTACGAAGAGCTCGTTGACTCGATTCTTGAAGTTGCGGAGATCGAAACCACGATCAGAAGATTGCTCGAAGAGATCGAAAGGACTAAGCGTAGAGTTAATGCTCTCGAATACAGAGTTATTCCAAGAATGAATGAGCTTGCAAGGTTCATAGCATTTAAGCTTGAGGAAATGGATCGAGAGAACATAATAAGGTTGAAGAAGCTCAAGATGAAGAAGGCGAAGAGGTAAGACTTTTATATTTGCCTTATAACTTTTTTCATGGTGGGTTTTTCCGAGCTTAAAGGCATATATTTAAAGCTTGGCGGAGACTACAAAGAATTCAAAAAGCTTTCTGGCGAGTTAAACGTTGGATATAAGTTCAATTTTGCAAAGAAGATCACAGAAGCGGATGTTCAGCTATTCGGACTTATCTCTGGTGATATGAATCCGATCCACTTTGACGAGGAATTTGCAAAGAAGACAAGATTCGGCGGTAGAGTTGCTCATGGAATGCTCACAACAAGCCTTGTCTCAACAGCTCTGGCAATGCTTCCCGGAACAGTTGTTTTGCTGGAGACCAATTTTAAATACACCTCTCCAGTTAAAATCGGAGATCTCGTTAATGCGGAATGCGAGATCGTTGAGAAGGAGAAGAACAGGTTTAAAGTTGCGGTAATTTGCAAGGTTTCTGACAAAGTTGTTGCGGAGGGATGGGCTAAGGTCTTAATATGGCAGTAATTGAGCTTCTCAAAGAGAAAAAGGCGGATTTTTTTGTTCTGCAGTCTGGGGGCGTGAATTTTAGCTATGCTACGAAGTTCAAAAGCTCCTCGACGATGTTCTATCTGATCGGAGTTGATGGCACAGATCTTCTGCTTTTGCCAGAGATGGAGCTTGGAAGGGCTTTAAGGGAGAGCAGAGTTAAAGAGATCGCAAGCTTCGAGAAGCTTGGTTATGAAGAGAAGCTTAAAGAGCTTAAAAGTCCAAGGAAAGCAATTGCAGAAATTCTCGTTGAGAGGCTCAAAGAAGGGAGGGCTAAGAAAGTTCTTATTCCCACCGACTTTCCCGCTTTTCTTGCCTTCGAGCTACAGAAGCATTTTGAAGTCGAAGCAGTCGAGAATCCCTTCTTAAAGCTCAGAGCGGTGAAGAGGGCGGATGAGATTGAAAAGATCAGGCAGAATTGCCTGATATTGCTTAGGAGTTTTGATAAACTTTACAGGAAGTTGAGATCAAAGAAGCCAATGAACTGCGATTCTGCTCGATCTTTTCTTGAAAAAGAGCTGTTCTTTCAAGGTTTGATAGCTGAAGATACTATATGCTCTTCAGGAAAACTCTCAGCAGATCCCCATGAGCTCGGAAAGGGGAAGATCGAGGATCATCTTCTCGTTGACGTCTTTCCGAGGAATTTAAGAACTGGATACTACGCGGACTTTACAAGAACGATCTTGATCCGAAAAAATCCAGAGATTGAGGAAATGCTTAAGGCAGTAATCGAGGCAAAGAAAAAGGCAATCTCGATGCTCAAAGAGGGTGTCAACGGAAAAGACGTGCACAATGCAGTCAAAGACTGTCTTAAAAGTCATGGCTTCGAAACTAAAGCGGGTGAGGGATTTATACATTCCACAGGTCATGGAGTTGGACTTGAAGTTCATGAGGAGCCAAGAATAGGCGATGTTGATGCTGAGCTAAAAAGCGGAATGGTTGTAACTGTTGAGCCCGGGCTTTACTACAGAAAAATTGGTGGTGTCAGGGTTGAAGACCTCATTTTGATCCGAAAGAATGACTGCGAAGTTCTCACACCCTACGAGAGCTTTTTGGCATTATATAATCCTTAGGCGCTGAGGGTATATTTTCAAGATACTTTCTTAGCACCTTCGGAATCTCAATCCTGCCATCTTCAAGCTGGTAGTTTTCGATTATTGCAGTTATTGCCCTTGTTGTGGCTATTGCTGTTGAATTTAACGTGTGCACAAAGCCCTTGCTCGGCATACCCCTCTTCTCAGCATACCTTATGTCAAGCCTATAGCTTTGCCAGTCCGTGCAGTTGCTACATGAGACCATTTCTCTATAAGTAGCCTGAGATGGCATCCAAGCTTCGAGATCGTATTTCTTAGCTGCGACTATGCCAAGATCTCCCGTGCAGATGTTCACAACTCTGTAGGGAATTCCCAAGCCTTGCCAAAGCTTTTCCGCATTCTCCAAGAGTTTTTCATGCCACTCCCAGCTCTGCTCTGGAAGGCAAAAGACGAACTGCTCCACTTTGTTGAACTGATGAACCCTAAAAATTCCTTTCGTGTCCTTTCCGTGAGCTCCCGCTTCCTTTCTAAAGCATGGACTGAAGCCAGCGTAGAGCAAAGGAAGCTCACTCTCCTCAAGCGTTTCCTTCATGTGCATCGCAGCGATTGCATGCTCGCTTGTCGCTATCAAGTGCAGATCCTCGCCCTCGATCTTGTAGATCACATCTTCAAAGTCGCTGAAAGCGGTTACGCCTTCATAGGCGGACTTTTTAAGCATAAAAGGCGGGAATATGAGTCTGAAGCCTCTGCTCGCAAGAAGATCCATTGCATAAAGCGTTAATGCAAGGTCAAGCCAAAGAAGATCCTCAAGTAGGTAATAAAACCTCGAACCCGCAACTTTTCCCGCTCTTGCAAGATCTGCCCAGCCAAAAAGCTCTACTGCGTCTGCATGGCTTACTGGCTTGAAGTCGACAACCTCATACTCCGCTTTGCCTTCTGTTTTTTTAACAAACTCATCGACGTCTTCAAAGTAAACCTTTGCCTTTCCCCAGTAGCGAATTGGGACATTTTCGCTGTCATCCTTGCCAATGGGCACAGTTTCATGGACTATGTTTGGGATTGAAAGCAAAATTGCCTCAACTTCCTTTTCAATTCTGCCTAATTCTTCTTCTGCCTTTTTTACCTCTTCACTGAGCTTTTTAGCTTCTTCAATTAGCTTCTGATCTTTTTTATCCTTCAAAATCCTTGATAATTCGTTTCTTTTCTTTCTAAGCATATTCGTTTCTTTTAGCTTCTCTCTCCATTTTTTATCGAGCTCTATAGCACGATCTACAACTTCCAAGCTCAAACCCCGTCTTTTCTGCGACTCATATAGGATCTCTGGTTTATCTCTCAAAGCTTTAAGAATGCTCCACATCAACAACCCATGGCATTTCAGTTATAAAAATGCACCGAATAGCAACGCTAAGAAGATCACTCCGAGGGTTATGCTTGCGAGCTTATACATTCTCCTCGCTTTTTCTTTTTTTGGAGCAATTGCAAACTTAATGGCTTTAAAAAGAAATATTAGGACTGCTGGAATCGCAATTGCTAAATAAATGGCATGTAGAGGGATCAAGAAATACAAAGAGACCGCCAAGACAAGCATAAGCGATGTTGCAAGAACAATAGCCCATGAAGCTTTCTTAATGCCAGCAATAAGCGGAAACATCGGAATTCCCGCCCTTCTGTAGTCCTCTTCGTAATGCATCGCTATGAACCAGATGTGCGAGGGGATCCAGAGAAGCACGATCCCAGCGATCAAAAATCCCGGCAGAGTGAAGCCTTTAACCGCAACCCAGCCAGCTAAGGCGGGCATGGCTCCCGCAAAGCCTCCAAGGATGATCGAATAGGGGCTTTTTCTCTTGAGCAGAAGAGTATAAACGAGAATGTCGAAGATAAGCCCCAAAAGAAGAACGAGAGCAAATTCTATACTGTTGAATAACGCAATAAGAAAGCCAGAGGCAAAGAGAAACGCTCCATAGATCGCACAAGCTCTTGGGCTTAGCTCTCCCGCGGGGATCGGTCTGCTTCGTGTTCTCATCATGAGTGCATCGATGTCCCGATCGATCCACATGTTCAAAGCGGTTGTGCCAGAGATCGTTAGAAATGTTGCGGTAAAGCACAAGGGCAGAGTTTCTCTTCCTCCCGCTACGAGAAAACTCACCAAAAACGTGATCATGAGTAGTAAGGTTTGTTTTGGCTTGATCACTTCAAACAATGCTCTTGGATTCACATTTCGAATTCTCCCCTTGAATAAATACTTTTTCCGCTTTAGATCTTCGAGCCCACAAAATTCAGATAACTCACATTCCATTTTAATATACATTTAAAATATTTTTTGTTTAAACTATCCATAATATTATTTTTTAATTTTTTGTTAGTAAAATTTAATAATAAAATTTTTTAAATAAATTTTAAAATTTTTTGTTAAGTTAGAAATAATATACTATATTTTGGATTACAATAGATAGATAAATTTTTTTGTTGAATACAAATATTCCAGAATTAATGTAATAAAAACTTTTAGGCTCCCCTAAAAATTGCAATTCTGGTAACTCGTTTATTCCAAAAAATATAGGAATAAGGCACTTCTCACGAAAATATGGGGGGTTAACCGCGAAAACTCGTTGACTTCGCGGATCCAATTGTTCAAGAGCAATGCTTTATTACATAATTTTTGTAATAATTGTTTTTAGATAATTAAATACTAAGTCTTAAAATTAAACTTAATAATTTTATAAATAAAATTTTAATTAAAAATTCTTAAAATTAATTAAAAAATTTAAAATAAACGTATTTACGCTATATTATTTGAAATAAACTTTAAAAATTTATATAATTTAACTTGATTAGAATATTCTAAATAAAATTATCGAACAATGTGGATCATAGAGTTAGTAAGAGGGGAATAGATCAAACGCCTGCAAAAGAGGGGGATCTTAATCAAATCCGCTCTAACATTCTAATTAAAAAGAAAAAGTCTTGAAGTAAAATCGAGCCAAACAGAGGAGGCTGAAAATTCCTACAAAATTAGCCTAAGCAAAAAAGTGAGTTTTAAAAAAGTAATTTAGAGGCTTTAAAGTCCTAAGAAGAAGATCAGGACGTAGTAAACGCCCATTAAAACCAAACCAAGTGGCACACCAACTTTTGCCCACTCGCTTGAAGTGATCTTCATTCTCGCAGCGGAGACTATGTTCGGAATGTTGCCCGGGATCAGCATACCTCCAGAGATCAGTAGAGCCATGAGAGCACTCTGGATCTGCGTGAGCGTGAGCACTGGACCAATTTCCGCAGCAGTCAATGTAGCGTTGTCGAGCACCGCTGAGACTATGTTAACCCAGTATAGAATTTCTGGAGGGATCTTCGAGATATACCAGACTATGAGCGGTGTAAAGCCACCTCCCAGCAGAATAAGAGCTGCAACAAACGTGTAAACCTTCACAGCTCTAATTATTACCCCTCTTAGCGTCTCCGTGTATTCTGGAAGCCCAATACTTTCAACGCTCTGCTTTCCAACCCTGAATGCTGCGTAGATCCCGAGGAAAACGACTGCTGGAATTATATAGTGAGCCAAGATCCTGAAAAGGAACAGGAAGTCCGCGTGGTATGGTTCACCCGCAAGTTTTTTAACCGCAATTGTTGATAAGGGCTCCCCAACTGGTGTCAATGCTGCACCAAGACCAACCGCAAAACAAGCGATGACTATGAACTCGACTTTTTTCTTTCTCTCTAAAGGCATCACAAGGGCTATTTCAGCTAAAAGCACCGCACAAACGATCACTGAGATCAGACTTGAAGCCAAGCCAAAAAGAACTACGAAAATGAATGCAAATGTTCGCACTCCGATCTTCTTCATCATAGCAAGTAGTGCGGAATAGATCGGCTTGTTGAAGTAGTGTATGATCAGTCCAACGATCAGAACAACCTGAAAGATCCCTATAGGGATCCCAAAGGCTTCTGTGATCCTTACTGGAGCTTCAATAGCTTCAATGATTAGTTTTTCGCTCCAAAGTCCACTGATCGTAACCGCAATTATGCCCATCACAAGAAAGAAAGGCTCGAGATTCTCTTCGACCTTTTTCACTCGGAAGGGCAAGATCAAAACGAGAGCGAGAATTATTCCGAGTCCAACCGCTATTAGAAGATTTGGCTCCTCTGGAATTGTCAATTCAACCGCAGACATGCTCAGCGTTATGCGGTGATTTTAAAAACTTTTCTAAATTGGCTATTCTTAATGCTTTTTCAGTAATTAGTGCTCCGGCCGGGATTTGAACCCGGGGCTCAGGCTCGAAAGGCCTGGATGTTTGACCGGGCTACACCACCGGAGCTTAGATCCTCGCTACAAGTAGATTTAAATCTCTTTCGCTACGTCCATTTGCAGAGCATGGACGTAAAATTTTTAAATATTTAATACCATCTTTAAATATGACGAAGTGCGGAACTGGAAAGAAGAAGGCAGAGAAGAAGGAAGAAAAAACCGCCAAGACTGAAAAAGAGAAAAAGACAAAAAAGTAAGCCAAAATTATTTTATTTTTTAAGGATCCGAAGTTTCGATCTCATAGAAACACTTATAAATGCCATGCCAAGGGTTTTTATATGGCTATCAAGATCCTAATAAAGGGCAAAGTTCACGGAGTTGGCTACAGGGTAAAGCTCATAAATATGGCTTTAGAATACGGAATCGACAGATTTGCAGTCTTTAACACATTTACGAATGGAAAGGAAGCGGTCATGATTTTGGTTGACGCTCCTGAAGAAATTTTAGAGCTTTTAAAGGAAAGAATAAAGGCTGAAAAGCCTGAAAAGGCAATTGTTGAGTCCGTAGAATTTCTGGAATGTCGCTTTAGCGTTCCGCCGATCGAGAGAAGTATGCAGGCATTTCAGATCGAGCACTGGGGCAAGGCAATCCCAATAATGCTCAACATGCTCGAAAAACAGGATCTAATGCTTGAAAAACAGGATCTGATGCTTGAGAAGCAAGACAAGATGCTCGAAAAGCAGGATCTGATGCTTGAAAAACAAGACAAAATGCTTGAAAAAATGGATGTGATGCTTGAAAAGCAAGACAAGATGCTTGAAAAGCAGGATCTGATGCTTGAGAAGCAGGACAAGATGCTTGAAAAAATGGATGTGATGCTTGAAAAACAGGATCTAATGCTTGAGAAACAGGATCTGATGCTTGAGAAGCAAGACAAGATGCTCGAAAAGCAGGATCTGATGCTCGAAAAGCAGGACAAAATGCTTGAAAAACAGGATCTGGTGATCAACAAGCTTGATGAGACGAAACAAGAGCTTGGGAGTAAGATCGATCAAACAAGGGAAGATCTCGCTGAACGACTTGACGAAACAAATGCCAAGCTTGAGCTTCTCCGCTCAGATCTCAGAGATTACCTTGAAAAAAACATGAAAGAGCTGAATGCAAGGATCTTAAGGATCGAAGAGGCTTTGAGGAAAGCGGGGCTGATGTAAGGCTTCTAAACCTTACCTGAATCTAATAGTTAATGTTTAAAACCACAAGATTTATTAACCGAGTTAGCAAAAATCAAAGTAGAAAAATTTTCACTCCAACGTGTAAAAGCGAAAAAGTTATATACTTGTTATAATCATGATTATAGTGAAGAACGTGAGGAGGTGAAAAAATGAGAAAGGATGAGAAAGGTGTCTCGCCAGTGATTGGCGTGATCCTGATGGTGGCAATTACAGTGATACTCGCGGCGGTGATAGCGAGCTTCGTGTTTGGCATGAGTGGGACTGTGACAAAGCCAAAGACACCAGGATTAAGTCTAAAAAGGATAGACACTGATACAATCAGCGTTGTAATAACCGATATGGGCGGTGCTGATAAATTAACAAACTGCAAAATTTATGATTTACAAGGAAATGAAAAAGATTCGTCAACCGACACTCTTGATGAAGTTGGTGATGTAACCATTATTGAAGGAGTTTCCTACGGAAACTATCGCTTGATATGCGAAGTGGACGGAGTTAAACAAATAGTGTGGGAAGGTGCAATCTAAAAATACATTTTTAAATCCATTTATTTTTATTTTTTATATATAACATATTTTTGAGTTCAAGAGAGCTCCTAAAAGTTTTCAACAAACTTAAAAGCGTGTAAAAAGAATTTAGTCATTCTTTGCAATCCCGAAGCTCGAGCTTATAAATAAGACGATCTAAATGCCTCGACTCTTAATTCTCGTATTCTTAGTTCTTTCGATTTTCCTTAGCAATCACATTTATCTCAACGACGAAATGCTCGTGATCTTGCAAGTGCAAAGCATCGAATCAGGTTTTGCCATTGAGATCGAAAAACTCCTCGCTTACGTTGGCACGCCTTGGTTCGAATTCAATGGCGAGAAATACGCACCATTCAGCTACCTTTTGCCGATCTTAGCCTTTCCGATTTACAAGGCTCTTCTGTTCCTCAACAGCTTTGGTTATCCAGACTTGATTCTGGCTCTAATTGCTCCAGCGGGATTTCTTTTGCTCGCAATTCAACACAGAAAATACGTTCTCCTGGCAATCGCTTTTTTCCTTGCAACGCTTTTGCTATTCAAGCCAATTTACAGATTCGAGGACTGGGCGGGAATTTACGCTTTAAAGCTAACAAACGTTTTCGCAATTGCAATCACCGCTGAGATCCTTTACAGAATGCTAAAAGAGAGATTTGAAGATAAATTTGCGATCTCCGCAGTTTTTGCGTTTGTCTTCGCAACCCCCGTTGCTTACTGGACTCTTTCTGCAAAGCTTCATGCGATCTCGCTTATGCTAACCGCTTCATCTTTTTACTTCCTTGATAGATCTTTAAGACTTGAAAATACAAAAGATCTGCTCCTCGCATCAGCGATCGCTGGACTCTGTTTCTTTTCAAGGGCAATTGATGGGGCGATCTTGTGTTTTTCCATTCTTCTCTTTCTATTCATTTTCAAAAGATCAAAGCTGATCCATGCAATTTCAGGCATTGCATTGGGTTATTTGCCATGTGCGATCTTTGGCTTTGCGATCTTCAACCTTCCCCTGCCTATTGAGATCATTGGAAACAGATTCTCGAATGTCAGCTACATTGAAGCTTCAGATCCAGTTGAAACGGTCTCCTTAATTCCCTATGCTTTTGCGGGCATAAAAAACAACACTCTCGGCATTCTCAGCTACTCCCCAGTCATTGCATTCCTCATTCCTCCCGCAATAAAGGCTTTGAAGGCAAAGAAATTCAGCTTCTCGAACTTTGAAAAATTCCTGCTTCTTTTCACTATTCTCTGCTTTCTGATCTATCTTCCATTCCTAAGCGATGGCGTTGTCAAAACAGGAGTTCGCGACTACCGATTTTTGCTCCCGATCTACATTCCAGTTGCCTATTTTCTTGCAAAGGCTAAATTCGAAATAGAGATTCGCTCACTGCCAATAATCGCTCTCTGCTTTGCAATCCCCGCAATTCCGCTCGTTTCTCTTTTAAATATCCACGAATTGCTAAGCTTTGCTTATCTTGCAGTCTCTACCGCATTGGCTTTGACTTTCCTTCTCGCGGAGAAATTCAAAAACAAAGCAGAGATCCGCTCTTTGTCGATTCTTCCAATCATTTTCATTGTTTCAGACGTCACAAAAGCCTACTTCAGCCCATACGACGTCCACTTTCTCAATCCACTGCTTGACCGACTCGTTGAGCTTCTGCTCTGGCTTAAAGGATAATATTTATCAATAGCTGAGAAATCTAATCCCAATCCTGAATCTCCTTAGTCTAAGGAGATAAATCGGATTTTGGCGAATTGGAAATCCGAGCTAAAATATTGTTTAAAGTTAAAATTCTCTAAATTGAACAAACTACTCCTCCATTTTTGCTAAATTGAATTGGTGGAGCTAAAAAGAAAACGCGTGCTGTGCTACATGCGTATGCAAGCGTAAGCTTGCTACGCTGTATGCACATGCGAACGCCAATTTTTGATTTTTTAAGTGATCTCAAGTTGAAATCTTTGAAGTTTTAGCCAATAAACCAATCGAAACCTATTTCTATTCTTAAAGCAAGCTAAATCTATGCCTAAGATCATCGAAGCAATTTATGAAGACGGAGTATTCAAACCTCTGGAAAAGATCGAGCTGAAGGAAGGGGAGAGAGTTACGATTAAAATAGATGATATGCGAATT
>JASFYH010000005.1 GCA_030055595.1 Archaeoglobales archaeon
TTGACAGCATAGTTCCTTCAGGTTGCAAAGTCTGTCAGGACTTCTCTGCTGTGGAGAGTGACTTGAGCGTTGGAAGTGTAGGCAGTGAAGCGGGATTCTCAACCGTTGTAGTGCGAAGCGAAATTGCGAAGAGAATCGCTGATGCTATTAAAGCCAAGGGCTATGCTGAATTCAGGGAAGCGAGTGTTGATGCGGTCAAGAAGCTCTGCGACTACAAGGTTAAGATCCATCCTTATCAGCAGAGGAAAGAGATTTAAGGTTTAGCTTTTTCAAGTGCTTCTCGATCATAATTTTTTCAAAATTTTTGTAGATCTCCGCTGGTTCTGGTAGCTTTCTGTAAATTATGCCTTTGCCAACGGGATCGATTCCCGACTTTAATGCCTCTATTATTTTTCTTTCCCTTTCGAAGATCTTTTCTCTGTATTTTAAAAGCTTTTCCTGCAAGTTTTCACCTTTTACTGGCTCTCCATGTGATGGAACAGCGATCTCAACGCTTTTAGCAATTTTCAACAGCTTATCGATCGAGTCCAAAAACTCTTGAAGATCGCAGTCCACACAACCATACCAAGGACCAAAAGAAGTAAGATCGATGTCCGCAAGGTAAAGGATCTTGCCCTCGAGCAGAAAACAACAGTGCCCAGCGGAGTGCCCGGGGGTGTGAATAACTTCGATCTCTTTATTGCCAAACTTCAGGACTTCACCCTCTTCAATGAATTCATTTACTTTCCGAAACGCGAGTTTTGGATAATAGGCTAAGAAAAGCTTTACAACCTCGCCAAGGGCATATCTTCTCTCAAATTCCTCGTAACTCTCGATTGCCTTAGCGTCGAGTTCGTGAGCATAGATCTTCTTTGCAACCGAATTCATCGAAATGTGATCTTCATGCCAGTGCGAGTTTACGATCACTTCCGGCTTTAATTCCCAAGCACTCTCAGCCCCACCATCGATCAAGCAGAGATCTTTAAGATAGAGACAGTTCGAGGAAGGGTAGGATCCCCAATTACGACCGGGAATTATGAAGATCTCCCGAGCAACTTCTAAGTTCTCATTCATAAGACTGAGAATGGCCCTTAGTTTATAAGTGTTATATAAGACGGTATGCAGAACTTGGATCGTCACTCAAAGAAATAAAATTATCAAAAATTTTTCAATTTATATCAATAATCAGCGAAAAACTTATATGGTAAAATGAAATTGAAATGTTGGTGATTAATATGGCGGGAGAAAAACCGACTGCTGCGTATATATTGTCCCTGATCGGTGGAATTTTGGGGTTTTTAGCAGCGATTGGAATTTTATTTGCGGGCAGTATCTTTGGTCCTCTTGGAGCAATTTTTGGTGGCATGCTGGCACTGATTCCACTGATCTTTTCGTTGTTGATCATCTGGGGCGCAATGATGATCAATAGCGGAGAGCCAAACAAAGTGAAAAACGGAGGCATAATAGTTTTGGTTTTCTCGATCCTATCGGGTCTGAACATAATAGCACTCATTGGAGGGATCTTAGCACTTGTTTGGAAGCCCCCCGCTAAAACTGAAGCTCAGCCCGCAGAAACCAAGACTCAGTAGATTATTTTCTCTCTTTTACCTCAATTTTTTAAATCCTCGGTTAGAGCGAATTGCATGATCGCAATCATCAACTATGGGGTTGGAAACCTTAAAAGCATTTTAAATGCTATCAAAAAAGTTGGTGGAGATGCAAAGGTCACTTCAGAGCCTAAGGAAATAAATAATGCCTCATCGATCATCTTTCCCGGAGTTGGAGCTTTCAAACCAGCAATAGAAAGGATCAGACGCTACAATTACGAATTTCCAGAAGTCCCAAAGCTTGGTATTTGTTTAGGAATGCAATTGTTTGCAGAAAGAAGCTACGAAGGTGGCGTTCACGAAGGATTGGGTTTTATCCCCGGAGAAGTCATTAGGTTTCCAAGCTCTGTGAGAAAGATCCCACACATGGGTTGGAACGAGTTAAAAATAAAAAAAGAAAGTGAAATTTTTGAGGGTATTGAGTTTGGAAGCATGGTTTACTTTGTCCATTCATTCTACTTGAAGACAGACGAAAAATTCGTAATAGCGGAAACTGATTACGGAATAACATTTGCATCTGCTATAGAATTCAACCAAAGCTTTGGATTGCAATTCCATCCCGAGAAAAGCGGAGATCTCGGCTTGGAAATTCTCAGAAATTTTGTAAGGCTAACTAAAAGATAGATCAAAAGTCGAATAGAGTTCTCTGCTTCCTTTCCTTTTTGCATAACTCCCCTATTAGCCTGAAATGCTTCTCATAATCCTCTCTAAGCTGTGCTCTGTATAAAACCGCAGCTGGGTGAAATAATGGCACAATTTTGACTTTTTTGTTCCACTCCTCAACTTCAAAAACCTTTCCGCAGAGCTTTGTGATCGATGTGAACTGAAGACCAAAGAACTCAAAGATGAACTTTGCTGAATGTCTGCCGAGACAGACTATAAGATCAGGTTTGAGAATGTTTAGCTGTCTAATAAGATACTCCCCACAGATCTCGACTTCCTCGGGTAGCGGATCACGATTGTTTGGTGGTCTGCACTTTAGAACGTTGCATATGTATACTTCTTCCCTTGTTAATCCTATTAAAGAGAGCATTTCCGTCAGAAATTTCCCGGCACTTCCGACAAAAGGCTCTCCTTTAAGATCTTCTTCCCTCCCCGGAGCTTCGCCGACAAAAACGATCCCCGCTCTACTATTGCCTACTCCGGGAACGTATTTTGTCTTCGTCAAGTGCAATGAACATCTTTTGCAATTCAAAATCTCCTTAGTTAGATCATCAAGGGTTTCCATAGCAATCATCTGTAGCCCGTCGTGTGGGATCCCATTCATCTTCTTTCATGGGACGCATGGCTGACGGGCATCTCTTTATAGCCAAAGAAGATTAAAAATTTTTCTGTGTCAATTGCCCCTCTTAACAAGGAAATCTGTCAAGTTCTCAAGCTCCTTTTTCCTCTCAGTATTCTTTAAACATCCCAAATTCTTTTTTGCAAGCTCTATATAATCGTAAGCCTTTCTTCTTGCATACTCTATTGCACCGCATTCTAAAAGCTTCTCAACATCTTTTTTAATCTCTTCTACGTTAGCTTTCTGCTTTCCAAAGGTTTCAAGTTCAATTCCTTGCTCAAAGGCTTTTATAACTACCAAAGTCTTTTTTCCTTTAACTATATCGCTACCCCAGTCCTTTCCGATGTTCTTTCCCATCAGGTCGAGAACGTCGTCATGGATCTGAAATCCAATTCCTGCAAATATTCCATAATCCCAAAGTGGGTTGAAACATTCCTGCTTCCCGAACAAAACTGCTGGGAGAGACGAAGAAGCAGCAAGTAAAACTCCAGTTTTCAGTTTAACCATTTCAAGATACTCCGACTCTTTTACCATCTTGCTCTCAAAACTCATGTCCATATATTGCCCCTCGCAGATCTTTACGCACACATCCGCCACAAGTTCTACCGCCTTTCTTACATTCTCCCCCGGAACCTCGCATTTTGATAGCAGACTAAAAGCCTCTGCAAATAACG
Organism: Archaeoglobales archaeon; assembly: GCA_030055595.1. Classification (GTDB taxonomy): domain Archaea; phylum Halobacteriota; class Archaeoglobi; order Archaeoglobales; family Archaeoglobaceae; genus WYZ-LMO2. The sequence continues at coordinate 3,543 of JASFYH010000005.1, forward strand.
TGTCTCCCGCAAGAATCGCTGTGGCTTCCCCAAATAAAGTATGGACTGTCTTTACATTTCTTCTCATCTCGTCCCGATCCATGATATCGTCGTGGATCAGCGTGAAGTTGTGTATTGCTTCAAGGGCAACTATTGCGGGCATGATCCTTCGATAGTCCTCTCCCAGTGCTTCTGTCACCATCATCGCGATTATTGGTCGCAATCTTTTCCCACCCGCCTTGATCAAGTGCCTTGCAGCTTTATACAGTTCAAATTCTTTTTCTGGTAGATAGTTTTTTATAGCTTCATTTACAATTTTAGCCCTTTCCTGAATCTCTTTCATTTTCTCCCCTCACAAAAAGACTTCAGATCTATCTCCCTAAATCTTAACCACTCAGCAAGCTTCCCAGAAACAAACAAAGGTCTTCTTTCTAAATCTTCAGCTTTTCTGCAATTTGTCAAAAACATTGCAGTTTTAAAACCTCGCATAAACCTCTGGATCCGGTTCTTTACAGCACTGGCACTAATATTTGCCGAAACTAAAAAAGGCAAGGCAGAGCTTGCAATTTTGGCTCCAAGAGCTAAGCTCTTTGCTATATCTAAACCGCTTCTTATTCCCCCTGTGGCAATTGTGGGTAAGATCTTTGCACAATCCACTATTGAAAAAGCAGTAGGAATGCCCCAGTTCGCAAAATCGAATCCAACTTCTCTTAGAATTTCATCCTCACTTCTATAAGCTTCTACTATGCTAAAAGATGTTCCTCCCTTACCACCGACATCAATTGCAAAAACTCCCGCTTCTCTTAATCTAATAGCCACTTCTTTGCTTATTCCCGCTCCTGTTTCCTTTACGATTACGGGAACTTTAACACTCTTACAGACCTCTTTGATCGCTTCAAGACAGCCCTTAGCATTTTTGTCTCCTTCGTTCTGGATCGCTTCTTGTAAGTAGTTAAGATGGATCGCAACCGCATCCGCATCGATCATCTCAATGACTTTGTCAACGATCTCAAGATCCTTAATGATCTGCGGGGCACCAATATTTGCGTATATAAAAGCCTTCGGAGCCTTTTCTCGGACAATAGAAAACGTCTTTACGACCTTTTCATTTTCAAGCCCGGCTCTTTGACTCCCAACACCCATTCCAATACCTGTCTCCTCAACTGCAATGGCAATATTCTCGTTAATTCTTTCAGTCTCCTCATGTCCCCCTGTAATTGAGGCAATTAGAAAAGGAAAGGATAATTTCTTTTTTCCAAAGTAAACTGAAGAATCTATCTCTGAAAAATCGATTTCAGGAATTGCCTGATGTATGAGCATCACGTCTTCCAATCCACTATAGCCCGTCTCAACCTCTTCGGTCAAGCAGATCTTTATGTGATCCAGTTTTCTCCTCTCAGTTTTCACAAGATCACCTCTGTTCCCAGTTCCTCACCTTTTAGAAACTTTTTAATATTTTCCCCGCTACCTTTGAATATAAAAACTCTGCATAGATGTTTCATCCCAAAAACTCTTCCGATCTTTCTTCCCATATTCCCGGTAGCATCAATCTCGCCAATAGAGTCCGCTTTCATTTCACGAGTAAATTTTTCAGTTATTTTGCCATTCACAAATATTCCTTCAACGTTGGTTGCAAAACCTATTCTCTCTGCTTTGAACTTCTCCGCAAGTTCCACAACAAGATCGTCGCCTGAAACGATCTCGAAATTTGAATTAACATCTCCATGAAGCACCGGAAGAAATCCCTTCTCCAAGAGTTTAGAAACTATCGAAAAGTCACATGTAAAAGGATGAATTCCGACCGCAGGGACATTGAATTCAATAAGCTTTTTGCAAAACCTCTCGTTCAGTCTAACGCAAGCATCATGTATTTTAGCTACTGAAATTGGATCCTTTAAACCAAATTTTTTAACATGTGGATGCCCAAAAGAGCCCGCTCCGTGAATGAGGATTAGATCACGATAATTTTCTGCGATTGCAGTGCATACGTCTTCAATTGCTAACTCGTTAAAGCTCTCAAATTTTTCCTTGTGAGTTATTACAGAGCCTCCCACTTTAAGAATCTTCAATTCTGACCCCCTCTAACTCTGGTCTAACTAAGATGCTTCCATCTGGTTTTTTATTTTGAAATATCCCAAAAATACATCCTCCACCGCCGGCTCCGGTCAGCTTCACCTTAAAACCATCTTTTTCGAGCTTCGAGACTATTTCATCGATCTCGGGAGAGCTAACCCCTATTGCTCTCAAAAGAGACTGATTCATGTAGATCAGTTCCTCAAATTCCTCTAATCCGCAATTAGGAGCCTTTAAAGCGATCAAGTCGATCGCATCAAAGATCTTATCCACCGCTTCAGTATATCTTTGTCTCAAATTTGCAACTTTTTCAACCATTGCCTTAGTCGATCTCTCCCATAGTCTTATCAAAAAGAACTGAAATGGCAATTCAACCTTTTTTCTTTCTGGAAAAATCCAACTTCCGCCAAATGTAGAGATAAAGGGATCAATTCCACTTGCTCTCCCTTGGACGTCTATTTCAACTTTCTTAGCAGTCTCAAAGATCTCCTCATTGTCCAACTCAACTCCAAATTCATAACTTAAGGCTTTAAGTGTTGCAACAGTAACAGCTGCAGAACTTCCAAGCCCTGATGCGATCGGAATTTCGCTTTTTACGATGATCTCTGCTCCTTCGATCTTTCTGAAATCGCAAAACCTTTTAATCGCAAAAGTAATGTAGGGGTGGACTTTGAGATCCAATCCAGTTGCACCAAGTGGAGAAATTACTCTAAATTCACTACATTTCTTAGCTTCAACTCTACAGCGGAGATCTATCGCAGACACGAGAGCATGCCTTCCATAGACAACCGCATGCTCACCGAAGAGTATGATCTTACCCGGGGCTGAAGCGATCATCCTTCTCCTTTTTTCGCAGAAGATTTTAAATTTTTCTTGGAAAGCTTTCTGCGAGTTTCACCTAAGTGTTTCATTAAAGTAGCAAGTAGCGGTGCGGTTATAGAAGCTAAGATCTCGAATCCGAAAGTATGCTTTGTCTTCTAATGCTCTTTTCGGGGGACAATAGAGAAAAATTCAGAGTGATCTTCTTGTATAAAAACTACTGTTTTTCTAATATCGCGCCATCATCCATTCTAATTTTGTTTCCCTCCACTTTCCCCCCAAGGCTTATTTTTGTCCCGAGAATGCTGACTTTTATGGAGATCCTATCTCCACTTACATCGTATTCCCCCACAATTGAGGGACCACCAAGATGAGATCTGAAGATCGCTTCTCCATTCGATTTAAATTCAATTGTATCTCCTTTTGAGAAAGTTGGGAATCCACTCCCAGATTTCGTGCACTCATATGTGCCGGAAACTCCTGAACCAAGGCATCCGATTATCAAAGTCAATAAAACTAAAAAGACCGCGGTTGCCAAACCTCTGATCTCCATGTTGACTTGACGCACGTATTAATTTTTAAAGTTTTTGATCCGCCTAAGTGCCCCAAGTGTAATACAAAATGGACATCTTATAAAGAGATGAACGAGCTAAGGAGAGATCGCCCAAAACAAACAGAAAAACAAGAGTTAAAGAGTAGATCAGACAAAAATTTAACTTAGATCTTGGGATCTGATACAAAAAAGATTTAAAATTTTGAAGTCAACATTTTGCTATGAAGGTAGTTTTCTCTCCTGAGTTCTATAGAGTTTACAGCCATGAACCCGCTGCAGAACCGGGAAGAATGGAAGCTATTGTAAAAGAGCTGAATAATTACGCTTTCGTTGAACCAAAACCAGCAGAAGAAGTAGATGTATTACTCGTTCACACAAGAAGGCACTTCGAAGAGGTAAAAAGAGATCGAGATGTTTTTGAACTTGCGATGCTTGCTGTCGGTGGAGCATTGCTCTCAGCAGAGATCGCATTCGGAGAGCCAAGTTTTGCCCTAATAAGACCCCCAGGACACCATGCAAGCCCCGACAGTGCTTGGGGATTTTGCTACTTCAATAATGTCGCAATAGCGGTTAAAAAGTTATTGTTAGGGAAGAAGATCTCAAGAGCGGTAATTGTGGACTTCGATCTGCACTATGGTGATGGAACCGCAAATACTTTCAGGGATGAGCCAAGAGTAAGATACTACCACATGAGTGGAAGAAACATAGAAGGGATCTTGGAATTCCTTGAAAAATACGAATACGACGTCATCGCGGTTTCAGCTGGCTTTGATAGGCACAGAGATGACTGGGGAGGACTGTTGGATACAGAAGATTACACTGAAATTGGCAAGATCATCAGGGATCTTGCCGAAGAAAAATGCAAAGGTAGAAGATTCGCGGTTCTTGAAGGCGGATACAACCATGAAGTCCTTGGGAGAAACGTCAAAGCTTTCTTGAGAGGGTTTGACTAAAATTGCTCTCTCAACCTTCTGACCTCTCTAAGGAATTCTTCTAACGGCATTTTTTCTATTCTCTCAATGATTTTGAAAATTTCTTCAAGGTTATAAACATCTTTACTTACGTATCCCAAGTCCTTTAAGAGTTTCGAAGCGTGAAATCTTGCTTCACCAATGTCTCCTTGCACTTTTACAGCCAAAGGAACTGGTTCTCGAACCGCAAAAAGTGATTTATTTTCAGAGGTAAAGGCGATCTCTGTTATGACTCCCGCATCAAAGAACTTTTTCATCTTTCTTAGGTAATCGATGAGCTCTTCTGAATTTCCTTTAACGATCTCTTCGAAATACGCATATTCAGTCATTTCCACTCAGCCTCCTCAGTGCACCCATTACTCGATCTTCGTCAATAAATGCTATGATCTTTCTCGCCCCCTTCTGGAATACGATCGTTTCTCCATTCACCACAGCATACCCCAAACAATTTTCACTTGGAACTATGAGATCTATCAGCTTCCAGACTTCTTCAGCGAAGTCTTCAGGAACCCCAAGAACCGAAAGTGTCTCACCAACAACAATTACTCTATTTGTATCTAAGATCCTTGCTAACTTTTCTGCTTCCACGCCTCCATTTTCGGACGTGGATATATAAGCTTTCTGATGCCTCGGAAATAATGAATTTGTCCGCAGATCAGTTAATTCTACCACAAAAAATCAATCAATTCGATTTAAATGAGCACAACTAAAACAGCCAAAATTTTAAAATTTGTTTTTGATCTTATGTTAAGTCCAATGAATTAGAAAATGTTATTTAATCTTAGAACTCCCTAAAACCATGCCAGACGACATGTTTGTAGTAGGACATAAAAATCCAGACACCGATAGTGTGTGTTCTGCGATCTCTTTTGCATTCCTTTGGAACAAGTGGAAAGAAAAAGGACTATCAAGCAAACTCAAGCTCGAATTCAACGCCTTGCCAGCGGTTCAGGGAGACCTGAATGCTGAGACAAGATTCGTCCTCGAGAGATTCGGTTTAAACGCTCCAGAGAAACTCACTGATGCTTCTGGCAAAAAAGTAGCTCTTGTTGATCACTCTGAAAGAGCTCAGAGCCTTGAGAATCTGGAGAAGGCGGAGATCGTTGCAATTGTCGATCACCACAAACTCGGAGATATAACTACCCCCAATCCGATTCTATTCGTAAATCTACCTGTTGGGTGCACTGCGACTGTTTTAAAGCTTCTTTACGACAAAACAGGGGTAGAAATTCCAAAAAACATTGCAGGGATCATGCTGGCTTCGATTCTCAGCGACACCGTGATCTTCAAGTCTGCAACAACAACCGAGCTCGATAAAAAAGTTGCTGAAGAACTTGCGAAGATCGCTGGAGTTGAAGACATGGTTAAATTCGGTATTGAAGTAAAAGCGAAACTTTCAGAAGTCGAAGGGATGTCTGCAAAGGAAATACTCATGAGGGATTTCAAGGACTTCAACATGAGTGGCAAAAAGATCGGAATAGGGCAGATCGAACTTCTGGATCTTTCGCTGATCGAGGGAAAAAAGGAGGAGATCTACAAAGAACTGATGAACAAAAAAAAGGAAGGTTATCACAGCGTTCTTTTTATGCTAACAGACATAATAAAGGAAGGAACGGAGTTGCTGATCGTTACAGACGATCCAAAGGTAGTTGAGAAGGCATTTGGGAAAAAGCTTGAAGGAGAGAGCATTTGGTTGGAAAAAGTTATGAGCAGAAAAAAACAGCTCGTTCCACCGCTAGAAAAGGCATTCTCCTAAATTTTTAGATCCCCAAATCCAGAGGTAAACTCGACACCCTTAGCTTTGCAAAGCTCCTTGAGTCTATTCGCAATCCCTATCCAATCAGTATTTTTAGCCTTCTCTGCAAGTTCTTTTGCAAAACCCGACATATAGGGTTTTACTCTATACTTGTCGTAATAGAGTAAACTATTTGTTGCTTTTGCAATCTCAACGATTCCATTAAAACTTTCCTCGCTAATCTCTGGGATAATTGGTCCTAAGAAGATCCATGTTTTAATTCCCTCAGCAGAGAGCTTTTCTAAAGCCTTTACCCTATCGCTTGGAGGTGATGCTCCCGGCTCTACAATTTTTGAGATTCTCTCGTTAAGCGTTGTGATTGTGAATCCAACGTCTACCAGCCCTTTTTTCGCACACAACAGCTCAAGATCACGCAAAACGAGAGAGCTTTTTGTCTGAATGCTGACTTTGAAGTTGTTCTCCAGAAGAATTCGCAATAATTCTCTTGTCAGTTTTGTCTCAGCTTCAATGGGTTGGTAGGCATCAGTGATCGTGCTAAGTCCGACTAATCCTTTCTTCTTCCTTCTTAATTCCCTTGCAAGGATCTCAGCAATGTTCTCCTTTACAACAACGATCTTACCCCAGTTCTTGCCAATTCTCGGCTCACAGTAAAGCCTTGCATAGCAGTATATACAGCCATGGGAACAGCCGATGTAGGGATTGAGTGTGTAATCCAATCCGGGAAGGTTGCTCTTTCCGAGAGCACTCGAAACTCTTTTTCGCTCTATAAGAAGCTCCATAACGTTTTCTGACCTCTAATGTGATCTATTAACTTTGAATTCTTAACCCAGTTGTCAATTCCCGCCTTTGAAAAGCCCCTCAAATAATCCAAAGCCTCTTCGAGTGTGTTGAACTCAATGAATTTTTGATTAAAGCATTTTCTTAGCATTTCTCTGACAAACCAGACGCCTATGGGAATCTTAAATCCCGGATAGATCTCTCTCCATACTATTGCTCCCGCCTGTCGCCCTATTTTCCTTAAATACTCTGTGGTTGCGAGTCTTGAAGCGTAATAACATCCACCAAGCGAGGCGTAAGTCCTTCTGCCTCTATGATCTTCCCAGTCCGTCTCTATGAACATCTCATTGCCGAAATTCCATGTCGTCTGCGGGAACCAAGCTTCACCCCACTCAAAGCACCATGTTTGTGGAGTTAAGATCACCATGAAAAGATTGCTCTTCTCTTTAAGAACGAAAACCCTGTAGTGGTCCAAGTTCTCAAAGTGCTTTAAATATTCAATTATTTGCTTCGAAATCGAGTCATCCACCGCTGTTATCGCCCACCTTGTCGGAACGAGCTTCCTTCTTACTCCGAGAGCTCCTGCGGAGAGCAATTTTTGAATATGAGAGACTGCAATTCCTTCTTCATACAAAAGCCTCATAGCTTCGAATGCTCCAAGATCAGTGCTTTCATAGACTTCTTCAACTACCCTCGGAGCTTTTGGAGTGCTACAGATTCGAACGTCTTTTGCTGGCGCGGAAGGACCCATTGGTGGTGTAGAATCATCGAATAAAACCTTTGGTGTGGGTGGTTTCTCAAATATAACTTCGAGCTCCACTGGTTTCTCGTAGAGGCTTATTTCCTGCAGAATGTCCGCTTCTCTTGATCTCGGGTTTCTCACGTCTGCAATGAATTGCCCATGGATCAGGGAGTAGCGAAAATCGAGTATTTTCTCTATGGGCATTTCCCCCCAAAGCTCGGGTTTGTCGTAAAGCGTTGTATCGCCCACAACTGGAGGCACCGCTGGGCAAACTCTAACCTTTGGATAATTTGCTCTTCCAACGAACAAAGCTGGCGGAGATGAGCCGAAGATTTCTTTTAAGTTAAAATCAACCTTAATTCTGTAGCCTGAGAGCATCGGGCAATAAGGAAGATTGCAAAGCATTCTACCTCTGCAGAGAATGCAAAGCTTTGGATCGAGATTTTGCACAATAAGAGCCAGCACAAAATTTAAAATCTTTTTTGTATCCAAAGAATGTGGAAAAAGCTCTCAGATTTGTTTTGCTAATGGGCATAGTCAGCATGCTTGGGGATACAACCTACGAGGGGGCAAGAAGTGTAATAGGCGCTTATCTTGCGACCTTTGGGATCACTGCTTTAATGCTCGGACTTGTTATCGGAATTGGTGAATTCCTGAGCTATGGATTCAGGATCTTTGCGGGATACTTTGCTGACAGATCTAAAAGATACTGGGCTTTTACCTTTGCGGGCTATGCCTTAATCCTTTCAATTCCGCTGATTGCACTCACCAATTCGCTTGAGATCATTCTTCTGCTCATAATTCTGGAAAGACTTGGAAAAGCTCTTCGCTCTCCCGCTCGCGACACACTTATTTCATTTGCAACAGCAAAGATTGGCAGAGGAAAAGGATTTGGGATTCACGAAGCTATTGATCAAATTGGTGCGGTTCTTGGGCCATTTATTTTCTTTGTTGTCCTATTCTTGGGCTACGGCTACAGAGAGGGTTTTCTAATTTTGTTCATTCCAACTATTCTGATGCTTTTAGTTCTCGTGAGTGCAAAGCAGAGCTATGTCGGTGAAGAAATTCCGAAAAAAGGTGAAGATAAGCTTACCAAAGCCTTTTGGCTTTACATAGTCTTCACGATCCTTGCTGTTGCGGGACTTGTGAATTTCCAGCTTTTGGCATATCATTTCAAGCTGAACTCCGTATTTTCAGATGAGCTCATTCCAATGCTATATGCTTTGGCAATGGGTGTAGATGCGATCTCCGCGCTTTTAGTCGGCAGAGCTTACGACAAATTAGGGCTGAAATGCCTTGTTTTGGTTCCAGTTTTAACTCCAATCTCCGTCATTTTATCCTTAGAAGCAAATCCGATTTTAGGCTTAATTCTTTTCGGCGCCATTGTAGGAATGCAAGAATCCGTGATGCGTGCGGGAGTGGCTGAGATAACTGGAGCGAGTAAAAGAGCAACCGCCTACGGAATTCTTAACACAGGCTTCGGCATCGGATTTCTCTTGGGAAGCTCTTTGATGGGCTTTCTTTACGATTTCTCGATAAGCTATCTAATTCTGTTTTCCCTTGCTTCTGAAATCTTAGCCTTCGGCATTCTCGTGTTGCTACTCCGACAGCTTAAAAGCTGAGTAATTTTTAGCACTCCCCTCGCCATAGCCATCGAGATTAAGCAAAACAGAGCGAAATCCAAGCTCATGCAGGCATTTTCTTAGCTCAAATAACCTCTGAGAATCTAAAACTTTATTTAACTCTTTTTGTTCAACTTCAATCACAGCTATGCCATTAAGATCCCTAACTCTGACATTTTTAACTCCTAAAATTTCCAAGCTCTCGTTTTCAGCCTTGTCAATCCTTTCGAGAATTTCTGGAGAAATTCTTAATCCATAGGGGATTCGAGTTGCAAGACAAGCAAGAGAGGGTAAATCGTGGAAAGAGAAGCCCATTTCTCTTGCAATCTCCCTTATTTCTTCTTTTTCTACTCCAAACTTAATCCATGGGCTCGTAACTTTCTTTTCTTCAAGAACCGCTCTAAAGCCTGGTCTATCTCCCATAATATCGCTCGCATTGGTGCCCTCAAAAACGACCTCGAAGCCTCTGTTCTCTGCAACGCTCACAAGTGCCTTTAGCATCATTTTTTTACAGTAATAACACCTTTCATTCGAATTTTCGACAAACTCCTTTATTTTGAGAACGTCCAGCTCGAGAAACTCATGAGAAACCCCCAATTCCTGAGCAATTCTTTTAGCTTTTTCAATTTCTCTGCTTGGAGTAGCCTTTGTCTTTATAGTCACCGCCAAAACGTCTTCAATCTCTTGCTTGCAGATCGCAGTCAGCGTTGCACTGTCAACACCACCGCTGAAGGCTATCATAGCATTTTTGAATGAACCAACAAACTTTTTTAGCTTTTCAAGCTTTTCAGCGGTTTCAGGTTTTAGCATAGGCTTCTATGATCTCTTTGAAAGCCTGAAGGACGTAATCCACTTCTTCCTGCTTCAAGCCATAAGTTGAAAGCTTGAAATGCTTTGTCAGTCCTGCCTTAATCCCATGGATTCTTCTCTTCTTTAGTTCTTTGTATAGGAAAAATCGTCCATCTTTAGCCTTTTTCGAGATTTCATAAAGAATTTTAGCCTCAAAAAACATTAGATCGTGGTTGTGTGGCTTTTCACCAAGCTGTATTATTCCAAGCTCCTCCATTTTTGAGGCGAACTCTCTTGCTTTTTTAACTTCTTCATCCCACTTCTCTACTCTCTTCTTCACTGCAGGAAAGGAAGCCATGAGAGTCATCAGGCTTGCTCCCCTTGCAGTGCACCCAAGCAACTCAATCTCCTTGTTTTTATGTTTGCTTGATCTCTTAAGCACGATCTCTTCCCATTCTTTTTTCATTCCAAGGACCCCTATAGGGCCACTCGAAGCCATGGATTTGTGTCCGCTTCCCACAATGAAATCCGCTCCAATTTCTTTCAGTTTTAATGGCATTCTGCCAACCGCATAAGCACCATTTACTAGCAATGGAAGATCCTGAGACTCGCAGATCTCTGCAATCTTTTTAACGTCTGGAAGATTGCCATAGTTTCCGTCAGGATAAGTTATCATAGCTAAGACGACTTCTCCTTTTTTCTTTGTTTCCTCAATAACCTCAGCGAATTTCTCTGCTTTTATAAGATATTCAGGATAGCCAGTGTTTGGGACTTCAGCAACATTAAGCTTGGCTCTCTCAGCTGAAACGTAGCTCGAGTAATGTGCATTCCCATCCATAACGATCCATGTATCTTTCTTTGCGAGAGCATTCATAACTGCAAACATCCCTTCCCTCGCGCCAGTTGTGATCCTTGCAATGTCGCATCCTAAAAATTCAGGGAGATCTTTATGAACAAAATCATAAACAGGAGGATTTCTGATCTCATCAAGTCTTCCCGTGCAGAAATCACAAACACTGTAGCCATCTCCCCATTCAAGCAAAGCTTCTTTTGCTTCTTCAGTCAATCTTCCGCCAGTTTGAAGTGGATCAATGTTGATAAAGTCTTTCGTTTGCCTTTTGAGCATGAAAAATTTCTGCTTGGATTAAAAAGTTTCTTCCGATCACTGAAAGATTTATTTCCAATGTGAGCGATCTAACAATGTGAAACTACCACCTTCGATGAGGAGTAGAAAAAGATATATTGCCTTTAAGCTTATAAGTGAAGAAAGTGTTGAGGAGAAAGCGATAGCTGATGCAATGGTAAGAAATCTTACCAACTTGTTCGGTGAAGTCTCCGCAGTGGAGTGCGGATTAAAGCTTGAGAAATTCGATGGAGAAAAAGGGATCGTGAGGTGCAATCTCGAAGCATTGGATAGGGTTATGATAGCTATGACGTTAGTTGACCGGATAGGAGAAAAGAACGTTGGTATAATCACCTTAGGGATAAGCGGAAGCTTGCGAGGCTGTAATAAAAAATTGGAGGTGTTAACATGAATCTACCACAAATGGGGTATGATAGGGCGATAACAGTCTTTAGTCCTGATGGGAGACTGTTCCAAGTGGAGTATGCAAGAGAGGCGGTAAAACGCGGAGCAACCGCAGTTGGAATAAAGGTTGGAGAGGGTGTTATTCTCGTTGCAGACAAAAGGGTTGGAAGCAAATTGCTTGAAGCGGATACGATCGAGAAAATTTACAAAATAGACGAGCATATCTGTGCTGCGACTTCCGGATTAGTCGCTGATGCGAGAATTCTGATCGAGAGGGCAAGGATTGAGGCTCAAATAAACAGATTAACCTATGAAGAGCCCATAACGGTTAAAGAGCTTGCAAAGAAGATCTGCGATTTCAAACAGCAGTTCACCCAATATGGCGGTGTTAGACCTTTTGGAGTCTCTTTACTGATCGCTGGCGTAGATAAAGTCCCAAAGTTATATGAGACGGATCCGAGTGGAGCTTTGCTCGAATACAAAGCCACAGCGATTGGAATGGGTAGAAATGTTGTTGTTGAATTCTTCGAGAAAGAATATCGGGAAGATCTTAATTTCGAGGACGCTTTGATCTTGGCATTAGTTGCAATCGGCAAAAGCATTGAAAGTGAGATCAGTGCTAATGACATAGAAGTAGGCTACGTAAAGACGGATGAAAAGCTATACAAAGAGATGACGGTAGAAGAGCTCAGAAAATACGTAGAAAAGGCTAATGAAAGGATTAAAGAAGAAATGAAGAAGGGCTAAAAGAGTATGGTCTCTCTCGAGAAGGCGGTAATAGCGAGAATAAGAAAGGGTGGAAGCGACTACGAGATTTTCGTTGATCCCTATTTAGCGAGAGATCTAAAAGAGGGCAAGGAAGTGGACTTTGAAGAACTTCTGGCAGTTGAAGAGGTATTTAAGAACTCCAAAAAAGGGGAGAGAGCTTCTACAGAAGAACTTCAGAAGGTTTTCGGGACAGTAAATCCAAGAGAGATTGCAAGGATCATAATAACGGAAGGTGAAGTTCAGATCACCGCAGAACAGAGAAAAGAAATGCTTGAGGCAAAGAAAAAGCAGATCGTAACTTTCATTAGTAGAAATTCGATCGATCCAAGAACAAATGCTCCCCATCCGCCCGCAAGAATTGAGATGGCTCTTGAAGAGGCGAGAGTCCATGTGGATATATTCAAGTCCGTAGAGGCACAAATAAAAGATATTATAAAGGCTTTAAAGCCAATCCTGCCATTGAAGTTCGAAGAAATGGAGATTGCAATAAAAATCCCGCCAGAATACACGGGAAAGGCAATTTCAGCGCTTTATAACTTTGGTGGTGTTACTAAAGAAGAGTGGCAAAGAGATGGAAGCTGGATCTGTGTAATGAGAATTCCTTCCGGAATGTATGGAGAGTTAATGGATCTATTGGGGCGAATAAGTAAAGGTGAAGCCTTGACGAAGATCTTGAGGAGGATAGGATGAGAAAGATCGTCCTTCCGGGAGATTTGATTTCAACGAATCCCAAGGTAGCAGGTTATGGGACTTATGTAGAAGGGGATAAAGTTTATGCGAAGATCATTGGTATCTTTGAGCAGGCGGATAACTCTATCAGAGTAATACCGCTTAAAGGTAAATATAGTCCTTCAGTGGGGGATACGATCATCGGGATCGTTAGAGAAGTTGCTTCTAACGGTTGGAATGTTGACATAAATTCTCCATATCAAGCCTTTTTACCTTTGGGAGAGAATCCTGAAACTAAACCTGGAAAGAAACTGAATGATGTGCTTGATATTGGGGATGCGATCATAGCAAAAGTTTTGAGCATAGATCCGAGAATGAGAGTTACGATTAGCATGAAAGATAAGATCTGCAGAGCTATAAGGTTTGGCAGAATAGTTGCAATAAATCCCGCGAGGGTCCCAAGAGTTATAGGAAAGAAGGGTAGCATGATCAAGCTCATAAAGTCCGAGCTTGAGGTTCAGATTGTAGTTGGTCAGAATGGTTTGATCTGGCTGAATGGAGATCGTAGAAAAGTTGCAATTGCTGAAGAAGTTGTTTACCTGATCGAAGAGGGGGCACACACGGAAGGACTAACAGATCGAGTAGGGGAATTTATAAGGAGGAGAAAAGATGTCCAGACCTGATAAATTTATTGTTGATGGAAAGAGGCTTGATGGAAGACTTCCCGACCAGTTAAGACCTATAAAGATTGAAGTGGATGTTCTTAAAAGAGCGGATGGTTCTTGTTATATAGAAATGGGGAAGAACAAGGTAGTAGCAGCGGTTTATGGTCCAAGAGAAGCTTTTCCAAGGCATATTCAGGATCCAAGCAAAGTTGTGGTGCGTTATCGCTATAACATGGCTCCTTTCAGCGTTGAAGAAAGAAAACGCCCCGGACCAGATCGAAGAAGCGTTGAGATCTCTAAGGTCAGCAAAGAAGCTTTTGAGACGATCATAATGAAAGAGTTATTCCCAAGAAGCGTTGTGGACATATTCGTTGAAGTTTTACAAGCGGATGCGGGAAGCAGAACCGCTTGCATAAATGCTGCGAGTGTTGCATTGGTGGATGCGGGAATTCCGGTTAAGGGTATGCTGACTTCTGTAGCGGTTGCAAAAGTCGATGGAACTCTGGTTCTGGATCCAATGAAAGAAGAAGACAACTTTGGCGATGCTGATATGCCCTTTGCCTTCCTGATCAGAGGGGGGAAAATCGAATCAATTGCACTGCTTCAGATGGATGGAAGAATGACTAAAGCGGAGATCAAAGATGCAATAGCTTTAGCTAAAAAAGGTGCGATGGAGATCTACAATCTTCAAAGGGAAGCTATAATGAAACAATTTGTTGAGGAGGAGGAATAAAATGCCCGAAGATATACTCGTTGACATAAAGAAGGACTATGTTCTGGCAAAGCTAAGAGAAGGGGAGAGGATAGATGGCAGAAAATTCGATGAATTCAGAAAAGTCGAGGTAAAAGTAGGCGTTATTGAAAAAGCGGAAGGATCTGCTTTAGTTAAGCTTGGCAATACTCAAGTAGTAGTTGGAATCAAAATGCAACCCGGAGAACCTTTCCCGGATACCCCAGACAAGGGGATCATAATCGTAAATGCGGAACTTGTTCCACTCGCTTCTCCCACCTTTGAGCCTGGACCACCAGACGAGACCTCAGTGGAACTTGCAAGGGTTGTAGATCGGGGAATCAGGGAGAGTGAAGCGGTAGATCTATCAAGGCTTTGCATTGAGGTTGGAAAGAACGTTTGGATGGTCTTTGTGGATATCCATGCCCTTGACGATGACGGCAATTTGCTTGATGCTTCTGCAATAGCTTCAATTTCGGCACTTATGAATACTAAGATCCCAGCAAGCAGATTTGGATTGGGTGAAGATTACGAATTGCCAATAAACGATCTCCCCATCTCTGTCACATCCTTGGTGGTCGGAGACAAGTTTCTGATCGATCCCTCAAGAGATGAACTAAGCGTTGGAAACTCGACGCTCACTGTGAGTGTTGATCGAAATGACAATATTGTTGCAATGCAAAAGAGCGGAGATTATCTACTGTCTGAAGCTCTGCTTGAAGAGATCATCGAAGCAAGCATAGGAGCTGCGAAAAAGCTCAGAGAAGAAATTATAAAACAGATCTCAAAGTCTTGATAATATTTCGTCAATATTATTTATCTCCTCTTCAATTCTTGCGATCGCTTTGCTACAGTCCAAGAACTCCAAAGGGTTCTGACAGCTTGGACAAATGAAGTTCATCGAGATTGCATCATCGTAGCTGACCTTTATACACATATTTGGACAGATGTAATAGACCGCATTGCTCTCGTTCTCAAGTTTTCTCAACAATTTCTCTTTTGTTTTTTGAAGTTCTCTTTTTAAAACAACTTTGGCTTTATCGTAGTTCAGCTTCCAGTAGTATTCCATCCAACCAGTCTCATCATCCTTTTTTCTTCGGTATTCGGCAATTCCAAGCTCATACATTGCAAATAAGGCTTTTCTAATTTCATTAATCTCTATTCCAAGCTCAAGTGCAAGTTGGTCGTCAGTAAACTCCCCTTCTATTCCAAGTGAATATAAAATTGCTCCAATTTCACCTGCGACCCTTGAGACCAATTCACTCATCAACTCTTCTCCTTTCGTCAGTGCTTTCACAACATTGATATTATCATTCAAATTATTTTAAGCTTGCGTGTCAAACATTTTTAATGTATGGCTAAAGTATAAAATCGAACTTAATCTAAGATTGCCCAGGCACTCTAATTGCACCAAAGCTTAAATACAAACCAATTATTCTTTCCTCATGGAAGAGATCCCATTACCAGAAATAAACATAGGTCTCGTTGGTCACGTTGATCATGGTAAAACCACGCTTGTAGCGGCATTAAGCGGTGTCTGGACTGATCGACACAGTGAAGAAATCAAGAGGGGAATTTCTATCAAACTTGGTTATGCTGATGCCACATTTAGAAAGTGCCCAGAATGCGAAGAACCTGATGCTTACACAACTGAGCCGTTTTGTTCCGTACACGGGGTTGAAACCGAGATTTTGCGAACGGTGAGCTTCGTTGATAGTCCTGGGCATGAAATGCTCATGGCTACGATGTTAAGTGGTGCGGCGATCATGGATGGAGCGGTTCTGGTGATCGCTGCGAATGAAAAATGTCCCAGACCACAGACAAGAGAACATTTGTCCGCTCTTGAGGTTATTGGTGTTAAAAAGATCGTCATAGCCCAGAACAAGATCGATATAGTCCCAAAGGAAAAGGTTCTTGAGAGTTATGAGGAAATAAAAGCTTTTGTTAGTGGAACAATCGCTGAAAAAGCCCCCATAGTCCCACTTTCTGCCCAACAGAAGATCAATATTGATGCATTAATCAAGAAAATAGAGGAGACTATTCCAACTCCCAAGAGAGATCTAAAATCACCGCCTTTAATGCAGATCGCAAGGAGTTTCGATGTAAACAAACCAAAAACGAAGCCAGAGAACTTGATAGGCGGTGTTGTCGGTGGAAGTTTGATGAGAGGAAAGCTCAAAGTGGGAGAAGAAATCGAGATCTGCCCGGGAATAAAGAAGGACAAAGATTGGGAACCCATAACTACTACTGTTGAGAGTATAATGGCTTCTGGCAAGCAAATCGAGGAGGCAACACCTGGAGGATTAATTGGAGTTGCCACAAAGCTTGATCCTTTCCTTACAAAGGCTGATGCAATGGTTGGAAACGTTCTTGGACTTCCAAACGAGTTGCCCCCTGTTCTAAAAGATTTTACGATGGAAACGAATCTATTCAAGACTGTTGTTGGTATTGAAGAAAATCTTGTGGTGGATAAGATAAAGACAAATGAACCCCTAATGCTTGCGGTCGGAACTTCAATCACACTCGGCGAAGTCAAGTCAGTGAGAGATGCGGTTGTAGAGGTTTCTTTGCGAAGACCCGTTTGTGCTGAAGAGGGCTGGAGAGTTGCAATAAGCAGAAGAGTTGGCGGAAGATGGAGACTGATCGGTTCAGGAGTAATTGTGTAATTTTTGACACAAATGCTTTAATCTACGCAGTAAAAAATAAACTCGATCTTTCCAATTTTAAGCTCGTAATTCCTACTGCGGTTTTTGATGAGCTTAAAAGACTTGAAGAGAAGCTTTCAGGCGAGGAAAAGACCGCAGTTCGGATAGCTTTGAAGCTTATTGAAAAAGCTGAAATCGTAAAAAGTGGTCGAGGAGACGAGGGGATTCTTGAAATAGCCAAAAAACTTGGTTGCGGTATCATTACAAACGACAAAGAGCTAAGAAGGAAAGCTGAGAAGTTAGGATTGGCTGTTGGGTATATCAAGCTCGGCAAAATAGTTTTTTGAGCTAAGCAACGTATTTGAATTAGAAGAGCTACGAAAAATGTGAGAAGAGAGACTAAAGAATTGCTGGCTAAGGCGGTCAATTCTGGAGTTAACAGTTAAAAAGCTTTAGCTAAGGATCTTTAAGCTCAACAACACCCCCGATCACGATCACTGCTGGCGGTGAAACGCTCATCGATTTAACTTTTTCAGCAACGTCCTTAAGCTTGCCAACAACCACTCTCTCATCAGGCGAAAAACCTTTTTCTATGACCGCAACAGGAGTTTCTGGATCCTTTCCGTTCTCAATTAGAGCACTGCAGATCTTTTCAATATTCGAAAGTCCCATTAGGACTACAATAGTTGCATTCAACTGAGCCAATGCCTTCCAGTTTAGCCTTTCTTTGCTTTCTTGACCTGTAATAAAAATGAGCGCGGGATCGTAATTTCTGTGAGTCAGCGGAATCCCGACTTTTCCCGGGACAGCGATAGCGGAGCTTATTCCCGGGACGTATTCAAAAGCAACACCATTCTTTTTCAAAAATTCCGCCTCTTCTCCGCCTCTGCCGAAGACAAATGGATCTCCACCCTTAAGTCGAACAACAGTTTTACCCGCTTTGGCATATTCGAGAAGCATTTTGTTTATCTCGTCCTGCTCAAATTTATGGGCTCCTCTTCTTTTTCCAACGCTTATTAGCTCTGCTTTGGTTTCCTGCAAAATTTCCGCAACTTCTCCAATGAGATCATCGTATAAGATCACGTCCGCTTGCTTTATTACTTCAAGAGCTCTCAAGGTTAGCAGATCTTTACTTCCAGGCCCAGCACCGACAAGGTAAACCTTACCGTTCACTTTTTATCCTCCTTGCAATGTCTAAAGCATACTCTAAAGCGGAGTCTTTTGGAATTTTCTCGTCGATCTTTATATAGTTTCCAGAGAGGACTTCGCAAACAACTCTAACTTTGCTACCAAGAACTTCTGAGTAAACCCCAAATGGAACCGCGCAGCCGAAGCCAAGCTCTTTAGCTATTTTTCTCTCAACCTGTGCGCAAAGCCATGTATCTTGATCGTTTAAAAAAGAAACAAGCTCATCTTCGCCCTCTCGCGTGGCGATCGCTATTATTCCCTGATTTGGTGGGGGGACTATAAGATCTGGAGGGAACCGCTGATAATCGACTTTCAAGCCAAGTCTCTGGATTCCCGCTTCTGCGACAATTATGGCGTCATAAATTCCCTCCTTAAGCTTTCTTATTCTTGTGTCGAGATTTCCGCGTAGATTTTCAAAAACAACATCATTTCTGAGCCTTGAAAATTGAGCCCGCCTTCTTAGGCTTGAAGTTCCAATTTTTGCCCCGCTCTCGAGCTCTTCCAACCTCTTTCCGTTTGCAATAAGAGCATCGCAAGGGCTATCCCTTTTAAGCACCGCTGAGATCCTTGTGCCTTCAACTCTCTCGCTTGGCACATCTTTGTAGCTGTGCACCGCCAGATCGATCTCTTTCCTTGCAAGAGCTAGATCTATAGCTCTTACAAATGCTCCCATGCCCTTGAACTCGTGGAGTGGGCGATCTCTCATTATGTCTCCTGCGGTCTTTATGATCCTGATCTCAACTTCATAACCCTCTTTTTCCAATTTTTCAGCCACGATCTTTGTTTGAGCCAGAGCAAGCTTGCTCCCTCTCGTCCCAATTCTCAACTTCATAGTGCTTCGCCAATTGCCTCGATTGTTCTTTGTATATCTTCATCGCTGTGTGCAAGGCTCATAAAGCATGTTTCAAACTGTGAGGGTGGCAAAAAGACTCCATTCTCAAGCAATTTCCAGAAGAATTTCATATATGCTTCTTTGTCAAGCTTTAGAGCTTCAATGTAATCCCTTGGAGTTTTTCCAAAATATATACAGAACATCGATGCGATCTGCGCAATTTCCACATTCGCACTTTTATCGCTCAGCAGATCCCGAATTCCACTGCAGAGCTTTTTAGCTTTCTCAGAGACTTTTTCGACTACTCTGTCCCTTTCAAGCACTCTAATCGTTGTATAGCCCGCCAATAAGCTCATGGGATTTCCGCTAAAGGTTCCCGCTTGGTAAACGTTTCCCGAAGGAGCGACTCTTTCCATGATCTCTCTGCGCCCTCCATAGATCCCGATTGGAAATCCACCACCAGCTATTTTGCCTAAGGTAGTTAAATCGGGCTTTATTCCATAGCATTCCTGTGCTCCACCCATTGCAAGCCTGAAGCCCGTTATGATCTCATCAAAGATCAGCAAGACGTCGTTTTCCTTTGTGATCTTCCTAACTTCCTTTAAGTAATCCCCTTCCGGAATTATTAGAGCAGAGTTGCCCATAACTGGTTCCATTATAACGCAAGCAACGTCCTTGTTCTTCTCAAGCACTTCAGAAAGCTTTTCAGCATCATTAAATGGCACTTGCAAAGTGTTCTTCACGAAGTCCTTTGGAACGCCCGCGGAATTTGGAACTCCAAATGTCGTCGCCCCGCTACCCGCCTTAACAAGCACCGCTTCATGCGATCCGTGAAAGCTACCCTCGATCTTTACGATCTTTTCTTTGCCTGTGAAACCCCTTGCAAGCCTTAAAGCGGACATTGTCGCCTCGCTTCCCGTGTTAACAAATCTGAGCATCTCTATTGAGGGGTAAAATTTCTTTATGAGCTTTGCATAGCTTACTTCAAGTTCTATGGGTGTTCCATAAAGCCAGCCCTTATCAAGCTGTTCTTTCAAAGCCTCCTTTACTTCAGCATTTGCATGCCCTAAAATCAAAGCTCCGTAGGCTAAGCAGTAGTCTATAAACTCGTTTCCATCAACGTCGATGAGCTTTGAACCCTTAGCTTCATACACGTAGAACGGATGTGGCTTAAAAGCTCTAACTGGACTGCTAACTCCGCCCGGCATGAGTTTAATTGCCTCCTCGTATAGTTCCCTTGACTTTTTCAGTTGCATAGAAAAGCTTCTTGCAAAGATTTAAAATTCTTGATCTTTGGTAGGGCAAAGCTTAAATTTAAGCAAAAAAATGAATTGTAGAGTGGCTATGAGAAAGTTTCGGGCATTATTGGTTCTCTTGCTAATCGCATTGGCTTTGGCAATTCTTATTTCGTCAATTATTTTACAGCAAAGCGAAAGCCCGAGGCTTTACAGCTATCGGGTGGTAAAAATTTACCCCCACGATCCAAATGCATTCACTCAGGGGCTTGTATATGAGGAGGGCTACTTATATGAGAGCACAGGGTTATACGGCTTTTCAACGCTTCGCAAAGTAGAACTGGAAACTGGAAAGGTAGTTCAACTTCGAGAGCTTCCGCCAAATTGTTTTGGTGAGGGAATAGCGATTGTCGGTGACAGAATTATTCAGCTGACTTGGCGAGAACATGGAGCCTTTATTTACGACAAACACACCTTTGAGGTTATAGGTGAATTCAGCTATTCAACGGAAGGCTGGGGATTGACCTTTGATGGGCAAAGGCTGATCATGAGCGATGGATCCGCAAATCTCTACTTTCTCGATCCGAAAACATTTCAGATCGTCGCAAAGGTTGAAGTTCACGATCGCAAACCTGTTAGTGGTCTTAATGAGCTCGAATTCATTGAAGGGCGGATCTATGCCAATGTATGGATGGAAGACAGAATAGCAATTATTGAGCCGGAAATAGGAAAAGTTGTCGGGTGGATCGACTTAAGCGGGATTTATGAAGATAGAAAGAAGCCAGACGACGTGCTTAACGGTATAGCATATGATCCAATAAATAAGAGACTTTTTGTCACTGGAAAGCGATGGTCTCAGCTATTTGAGATCGAAATTGTAGAAAAATAAAATTTAGCTCAGTAGCGCCCCAAATTTTCTTGCAAGACCAATTTTTTTAATTTTTAGCTTTCCAGAGAGCATCAGCCTCAGCTGTTTCAGCATTCCAGCGGAGGAAAGCAAAGCCAGAGTATTGTAATTTGCAACTGAGATCAGTGCAAAGTCTTTTTGTGGTTTTTCATCTGAAATTTTGATTTTTTCACCCATAAATTCAATCGTTGCACCAACTCCCAGATCTCTGATCTCCAAGAAGATCTTTCCTCTCATTTTTTTGGCAATTTCCGCTTTCTTTGGATCGCTCAATTTCTGTTCAAGAAGTTGACCAACTATATTCGCAAACCCTCCCTCAGGATAACTAACTACGACCATAGATCGCATTCGAGAGCAATTTATAAGCTTTATTGGTTTTAAACAGAAAGATAAAATTTTAAACAACTGAATACAAAAGCTAACATGCTCAGCAAATTCAAGCTTGAAGTCACCGAAAAACTCGCTCCCGTGGGTAGATTCATTGGTAAAATGCTAACACCAAATCAGATAACTTTTATTGGCTTAATTCTGGGTCTTTTTGCATTCATATCAATCTTTTATGGCATTATACTCCTCGGAGCGATCTTTGTTCTTCTCAGCGGAGTTTTCGATCTGCTTGATGGGCTTGTTGCAAGAACTCAGAGAATGGCAACTAATTTTGGTGGTTTCCTTGACTCAGTATTTGACAGATACGTCGATGTGCTGATCTTCATAGCCCTTGGCTTATACGGCATCGATTGGTTGATCGTTGCCATTGCCATGAGCGGTGCACTGCTTGTCAGCTATACGAGGGCGAGGGCGGAGAAGTTTCTGGAGAAATGCGATGTCGGCATCGCTGAAAGAGGGGAGAGAATGATCATTCTATTCATTGCAATGGTCTCTGGCTATATATACTGGGGTCTTTTATTCATCGCAGTGCTTAGCCACCTTACAGCGGTGCAAAGGATCATTTACACCTATCAGAGATCAAAGCTCAGTCATTGAGCGCTTCGGTGTTTATAGGAGCAAACGAGTCTGGGCTTATAACGAGATCAAGCACAAAGGGCTTGTCGCTTTCGAGCATCGCTTTTATTCCCTCATCGATTTCGCTGTCCTTCTCAACTCTAATTCCTTCAGCCCCAAAAACTTCTGCTAATTTAGCAAAGTCAGGATTGCTGTGTAGCGTTCCATAAATTCTTCCTTCTTTTCGGTGTTTTTGCCTGAAATAAAGAACTCTGTAGCTGTGATCGTTTACAACAACAATCTTAACCGCAATTTTTTCTCTAACCGCTGTTTCGAGGTCTTGAATGGTCATCATAAACTCCCCGTCGCCCAACACCGCAATGGACTCATAACCAAGCAGTTTTGCTGTCATCACAGCGGGAAAACCAAAGCCCATGGCACCATGGTTTGTCGCAGCAAGATAGCTTCTCGGGAATTTTGCCTTAAGATAATTCTGAGCATACAGCACGTGCATACCTTGTCCAGCGCAAACAACCGCTTTTTCGAGTTTTTCATTCAATTTCTTGAAGAAAAGATTCGGATTTGCAAATCCCTCATACCGCATTTCACATAGCTGATCTAAAAAAGCGTCCCATGTGTTTTTCCAGCCTACAATTTCTTCGATCCAGCCTTTGCCAGCTCTGTAATCCAACTTTTGGGCGAGTCTTTTTGCAAAGTCAACTGCATCGCTGTAGCTTATGAGAGAGTAATTGAGCTTACTTCCCGCTTCTTTGTCAAGCGTTACCGCTATTATATCTCCTTTTGGCATCATTCTGTAGCTGTATGTTGTAAGATCCGAAAGCTGACATCCAAGACAGATCACGCAGTCAGAGTTCTTCAAAGCTCTGTCCGCATGCAGGCTTCCACCACCAAATCCAACTCTTCCAAAGCAAAGCTCATGTTCTTCGCTTATTGCTCCTCTGCCGTTGCCAGTTGTGATTACTGGAATTCCAGTTTTTTCAATAAGCTCAAGCAAAGCTTTGCTACCCTCGGGGCTGTTCAATCCATAGCCCGCAACGATCAGTGGTCTCGAGGACTTCTTTATGAGTTCAACCGCTTTTTCGATCTCCTCTTCACTCGCCACTTTTCTCGAAACCCTTATTACGGGCGGGGAGTAATGAGAGGCTTCTCTCCATAGATCCTCCGGCACTTCAACGTAAACGGGACCGCATTCAATAAGAGCGGTTGAAAAGGCTTTTTCAATCGTTTCAAGAGCTTTGCTTGGATCTTCGATCCTGAAACAGCCAACGGTGATTGGCTTCATCACTTCAAACTGATTTGCTTCCAACATCGAATTTTTCCCTTTCAGCGCTCTACTAACACTTCCCGCGATTAAAACCATTGGAGAACTATCTTTATACGCATTTGCAACGCTGATCGCTGAATTAAGAGTTCCGGGGGAAGCGTGAGCAAGTGCAACTCCCGGAAATCCGGTAAGTCGCCCTTCCGCATCTGCCATCGATGCAGAGACTTGCTCGTGTCTGCAGGAGATATATCGGATCTGCTTAAAATCGTAGAGAGCATCGATGAAGTCTATAATAGAAGTCCCGATTATGCCGTAGATCCTCTTGACGCCAAGCTCGGTCAGAGCTTTTGCAACCGCTCGCGCAAGATCCATGCTTTGATTGATAAACAAATTATAAAGTTTTTACGATGCGATCTCAGCCCATAAATTTGGCACAGAATTCCTCTATTTCCTTGTTTACGATCTCAGGTTTTTCAAGCTGGACACAATGTCCTGCTTTCGGAATAACTACAACCTTCGAATTTCTGATCAGCTTTTGCAACTCTTTCGATTTTTCTACTGGAAGTAAAGCATCTTTTTCGCCTACAATGATCAGTGTAGGCTTCTCGATCTTCTTTGCAACTTCTCTAAGATCTATTTTTGTTAGAGTCTTGTAGCAGTTCATTGCTGAGTAACGCGGAGTGTTTTCAAGCACTTGCTTTAGCGCCCATTCTTTCAATTCCACTGCTTCTTTGGCAAATGATAAGTTTATAACGAGCTTTACAGAGCTTTTATAGTTAATTTTTGAGAAAAATCTTGAAATTGGATAAAAGAATTTGTGGAAAGTCTTTATTCTTGTTCCGCCTCCAACCAATACGAGAGCTTTAACTTTATCAGGGTGTTCACTGCAGTATTTCATCGAGATCATCGTGCCAAAGGAGTGTCCAACGAGCACAAAATCACTCAGCTTTAGCGAATTAATAACCGCATCAAGATCTGAGACGAATTTTTCAAGCCTGTAATACTCGTAGTCTTTAGGTTTGTCAGATTTTCCATGACCCCGGTTGTCAATTAGGAGAATTGCATTTTTGCCCTCAAAATAAGCTCTCTGCTCTTTCCAGTAATTCATGTTTGCGGTCCAGCCGTGAACGAATACAAGTGCTGGAGATTTACCTTCCGAGAATTCGTAATAGATCTTCAAACCCTCGTTTTCAGCAAATGGCATAATGAAACATAAGAAATAATTTTTTAAATTTTTCTCTCACAGTTTTTTAATCTGTAATCCCATGGCTGAGATCATGAAGCAAATGAGCTCTTTCGATCTTAAGGCATGCGTTCAGGAGCTTCAGAAGCTTGTAGGGGGCAAAGTTGAAAAGATCTATCATTATCCTCCAGACGAGATCAGGATCAAGATCTACGCCGGGGATAAGTTTGATCTGATCATTGAAGCGGGAAAAAGAGCTCATCTTACGAAGTTTCCCAAAGAGAGTCCGAAATTTCCAACTCCATTTGCAATGCTACTGCGGAAGCACCTTGAAGGGGCGAGGATAAAGTCGATAAAACAAAAGGACTTTGATCGAGTCCTCGAGATCGATTTCGAGCGGGAGAAAATGAAGAGGATCGTTGCAGAATTATTTTCCAAGGGCAATATAATACTCATGGAAGAGGATCGGGTTGTAATGCCCTTGAAAGAGCTCAAGACGCAGAGCTCTGAAAGAAGGCGGGATGAGAGCAGAGAAGTGGTTCGATACCTTGCAAATTCCGGACTTGGGGGTCTTTATGCTGAGGAAGTATGTTTAAGAACCGGAATAGACAAGAAAAAGAGGTTCTCTGATTTGAGTGAAGAGGAAAAAAGGCTTTTGTTTAACGAGATTGAAAAGCTGAAAAATTTTGAGACTAAACCTCAGATCGTGCTCAAGGATGGAAAATATTACGACGTTGTCCCAATGGATCTGCTTTACTACCAGAATTCGGAAAAGAAGTTCTTCAACAGCTTCAATGAGGCTTTGGACGATTTTTATTCGAAGATCGCTATAGAGAGCATTCAGGAGAGCGAAGAGATCGAAAAGCTTAGAAATAGACTAAAAATTCAGGAAGAGACACTTAAGGAATACGAAAGAGAGATAGGCGAAAATAGAGAAATCGCAGAGCTTATTTATTCAAATTATCAGCAAATGGAAGAGATCATTGATAAGCTAAGGAGAGGCGAAAAAATTTCTGAGCTTTTAAAGCTTGATCCAGAGAGAAAAACCGCTTTGCTAAGTTTAGCTGGCAAAGAATTCGAGATCGATCTGAGCAAGAGTGTTCATGGAAACGCCGAGATCTACTATGAAAGGGCGAAAAAGGCAAAAGAGAAACTGGAGGGACTGAGAATTGCGATCGAGAAAACACTTGAGGAAATTCAAAAGGCTCAATCTAAAGGTGTTAAGATCGGTTTTAGTGTTCGCAGAAAAAGGGAATGGTTTGAAGAGTATAGGTGGTTCATAACCTCGGATGGCTTTCTTGCAATTGGCGGGAGAAATGCTAAGATGAATGCTGAAATAGTCTCGAAGAGAATGGAGCCAAAAGACCTGTTCTTCCACACTCAAACTCCTGGAGCGCCAGTGATTGTGCTGAAAAAAGGACAGGAAGCTCCTGAAACGAGCATAAAAGAGACTGCGGAATTCTCTGCAATCTACTCAGCCTTATGGAAGGAAGGAAAGCATTCAGGAGAGGTTTATTACGTTAAGCCTGAGCAGGTTATGAGATCTGCAAAAGCTGGCGAATATTTGCCGAAGGGTAGCTTTTACATCGTCGGAGAGAGAAATTATTTGACAGTTGAGCTTAGATGTGCCATTGGCTTGGATATGGAGAAAATGCGTGTAGTAGGCGGTCCAGTTAGTGCGGTTAAGAAATACGCAGACTACTACGTTGAGCTTGAAATTGGCGATAAGAAGCCAGAGGAGTTGAGCGTTGAAATAGCAAAAATTTTGGCTGAGAAGGCGGGAGAAAATGCTTACCTTGTTAAGGCAATCGCAAAGCCTGACGAGATTGCAAAGTTTTTGCCTCCGGGAAAATCGAGGATCGTATGAGTGTTCTTGACTTCCCCTCAACCACAAAAGCGAAGGAGATCGCCCGGAAATATGGCTACGATGAGTTCATAATTCGCAGATGGCTCCAATTCTTTGGAGACGAAGCTATAAAGCTCGCTGAAGCTTTCGAGAGGGGAATTCCAAAGTATATAAGAGTGAATACAATAAAGAGCTCTGAGACTGAGCTGGTAAAAAGGCTGAATGAGAGGGGTTTTAAGCTTGAAAAGACTGAAGTGCCATTTTGCTACGAAGTTTTGGAGGAGAAATACTCGATCGGAGCAACGCCTGAGTATCTGATGGGTTACTACTATGTAATGGATAAAAGCTCATGCATTCCTCCGCTTGTTCTTGATCCGAAGCCCGGTGAAGTGGTTGTAGATCTCTCTGCCTCTCCTGGCGGTAAAACGACTTTTTTAGCGATGTTAATGAAAAATAGAGGAGTTATTTTGGCTGTTGAGCCCCAAAAAGAACGTTTGCAGGCTCTGATCGATAACGTAAATAGGATGGGGGCGATGAATGTCGCAATTTTAAACATTGACGGCAGAGATCTTCCTAAGCTTGGAATAAAGGCTGACAAAGTTTTGCTTGATGCCCCATGCACCGGAGAGGGAATAATTTTTAAGGACGAGACTCGAAAAACAGACAGAGGAAAAGAAGACATATTATTCTGCTCTTCATTGCAGAGAGAGCTGATAATCAGTGCTTTTGACTCTTTAAAGCCTAACGGAGTGCTTGTTTATTCAACCTGCTCTCTGACACCTGAAGAAAATGAATTCGTTGTGGAATATCTTCTGGAAAAAAGAAACGCCCGGCTTTCAGACATTGAATATGGCGAAAAAGCTCTTAATTTGACAAAAACAGATGTTAGTAAAGCTAAAAGGCTTTATCCGCACAAGCACAGGTGTGCGGGATTTTTTATAGCGAAAATTATGAAGATCGAGTAGTTTTATCTTTCAACTCTCTCAATAAAGGCTCGATCATGAGCTTTGCAAACTGCACAAGGCTATAGCTCTCTCCAACAACACCGATCGAGACATCGTTTAGAAAGATCGCAAAGAACTTCGAGTCGTCAAAAACAAATAGTCCATGAGAAATATCCTTGGCCACTTTTTCACCTTTATACTCCAGCTTGTAAGTCTCTCCTTTGACTTCGTCCGCATTTTCGGAAATTATTATGAGCCTGCAATTTGCTTTAGATAAAATATCCTTTAATTCTGGCTTTAAAAATGACACAAGAGCTATTATTTCCCTATTCGCAGAAGTCACGAGCTCTCCAAGTTTTTCAAGAACCGTTTTACCTCTGTAAAGTCTCACAATCTCAACTTCCTCTACTTTCAATTTCGAGATCTCTTCACGAAGCAATTCGAGGTTTTCAGCGGTTTTTCTTGTAAATGTAGAGAGGATCTCATCTTTGCCAATAGCTTTGAATTTCACAGGCTTTCCAAACTCCTCGACGAAGCCTTTCGATTTGAGATTGTTCATAACGTCATAAACAGAGGTTCTCGGTATCCCGCTAAATTCAGCAATCTCTCTCGCGTTAAGGGCTCCTTTTGAGATTAAAGTGGCTAAAGCCTTTGCCTCGTAATCACTTAGCCCGAAGGATTTTAAGACTTCGACTATGCCCATCCCAAAAGGGCTAAAACGCAAAGTTTAAATACCTTTCGTTACGATAGCTACGACAGGTGAAAAAATGAGATCCGCTATTGCGGTCATCTTACTACTTGTTGTGGGATTGATTCCAGTGTCCTCTTTGAGCTACGAAAGAGAGCCAAATGTCGAAGTTGTGAGTGTTAGCTATATAGATCCGCAAAAGGGGATTACCACTCCGATAAATTCCAATTTCATAGGTAAGGGCGAGAAAATTCTTGTAATTACGATCTACAATCCCGCGGTTAGAGAAGAAGTGCAATATAACAGTCTTCAAGAAGCCATGTTTTTCAGCTCCCGCGAAGAAATGCTTTTCACAGCCTACAACGTAGAAGTCGAAGTTATTGGTAGTGAAGCGATAAAAGTGAATACAGGAAAGATCAAGCTCCCCGCTTTACCACCATTGCAAACAGTCTCTCTTCAATTCTATGTAGAGATTATTGGTGATAATGAAACAGAACTAAAGCTCAAAGTAAACTACGAGAGAATTGACAGCCTTAGAAGGCTTATTCCTTACTCTCCCTACCCTGTTATAACTGGCAGAACTGATACGATCTCGAATTCAAGTTCTGGCATTACGATAACAAATACCACAACTTACAAGTATGACCTCTTCGTTAATGAGTATGAACTTGAATACGTTAGCGAAATGAAAGAGATTCCGATAAAAATTCAAATAGAAGAAAAAGACGTTCTGATCGAGATAAAAGAAGTTAAAAAAGACAAGCTGATCGCTGGAGGCAAAGGGAACATCGAAGTGGTGATAAAAAACGTTGGCAAGAAGATCGCCAAGAATGCATATGCTACAATTGAACTTCCGAAGTCGCAACAAACAACGACGCAAGGCATGGCTTCACTGCCAACCTCGATGCTACCTTTCATGACGTCCAGTTCTGCTCTTACCGCTTCTTCATCAACTTCCACTTCCCAGCCCAGCTACTTCATTGGTGATCTAAAGCCGGGAGAGGCTGCGACGGCAAAATTTTACATTTCTCTTGATGTCTCTTCTGGAGGTGTATATCCTGCAAAAATTAAATTGAGCTACATTGACGACTATGGGAACTTGAAAGAAAGTG
Source organism: Archaeoglobales archaeon (assembly GCA_030055595.1). GTDB lineage: Archaea > Halobacteriota > Archaeoglobi > Archaeoglobales > Archaeoglobaceae > WYZ-LMO2. The sequence goes on from JASFYH010000005.1 coordinate 32,791, forward strand.
ATCCAGTTTCATTTGGCATTGAAGTGTTATCAAAACCCGAGATCATTGTAACCTCAGTGGAGAGCAGAATTTTTGTGAATTCAAAAGGAGAAGTGATCATCAAAATGAAGTCAAACACCGATCTGAATAAGGTTTCCGCAAGGATCGTCGTTAGCTCTCCGCTATCCGCACTCAGCAGTGAATGCTACATCGGCGATCTTAGGAGCGGGGAGGAATTCCAGACAGTTTTCAAGCTTAAAGCTTCGAGCGAAGCTGAAGCGACAAAATACCCTGCAGAACTATACCTAAAGTTTAAAGCAGGCAATGAATACGTTGAAAGTGACGCGATAAGGATCGGCATCGAGGTAAAGCCAGAGATCGAATTTAGAATACTTGAAAAGGTAAAAGCAAGAGCGGGAGAAGAGGCGATGATCACATTTGCAATAAGAAATAATGGAAATGCTGAAGTTAGAGACGCAACCGCAAGACTTATAATCGTTTCTCCGTTCTCCTCAACAGACGACACAGCTTTCATAGGAGATCTAAGACCCGGAGAGGTAACAAACGCGAGCTTTAAGCTTTCCGTGGATCGTGATGCAACTCCGAAGTCATATGCTCTAAATCTTGAAGTTAAATATAGAGCAGAAAATGGCGAGTGGGTTATAAGTAAACCCTCAAAAGCGGTTATAGAAGTCGAACCCCCAGCGGTAAACTATACGCTCTACCTGATCGTTTTAGCCCTAATACTTGCGGGAGCGATCTATTACTTTAGAAAGAGAAGATGAAACTTTTAAATATTATTTTAGAAAAACCTGGGATCGTTTTCATATTTACCGCCATAGTCATAATCTTGTCACTAATTTCTGCAATGAGCGTTGAGATGACCTCGGGCACCGAATCCTTCTTTAGCAAAGACAACAAGGTTTATCAGCAATACAAGCTCTATGAGAAGAACTTTATCAGAGCAACTGGAGCGGTTTTTATTATGATAAAGGGGGATGAAGTTGTTAATTACGACACTTTTCAGCTAATGCTTACAATCGGAGAAGAACTGAGCAAGATTGAAGGTGTAGAAAGCGTTACTTCACCCGCCTCAATTCTAAAAGATTTTCTGGGGTTTATTCCGACTGATGAAGCACTTTTAAAGGACATAACTGAAAATTACATCTCAAACTTAGTTCCAAAGCCCACTCTTGCGCTGATTATGGTTCAAGTTGCTCCGATGGATTCTAAAAAGCAGGAAGAGGTTGCTAAGAATATTGAGAAGAGTATAAAGTTAATGGAGATCCCCACGGGATACAGGCTTGAGGTCACGGGAACGCCGGTGCTTGGATACCAGATCAAAAGCGAGATCCTAAAGAGCCTTGGAATTACGATGATCGCTTCGATCTGCTTTATGGTTCTTTTGCTATTCATCGCTTTTAGCGGGGTTGTCAGAAGGAAATCGCACGCTTTTATCCCGCTCTTAATTTCAATCTCAGGAGTTATAATCATCTATGGGCTGATGCCCCGCCTTGGAATTCCTCTATCCGAGCACACAAACGGAGCTTTACCGATGCTCATTGGGTTGTCTATAGAGTATGCGGTTCAGATCCAAAATCGTTTTGAAGAAGAGATTAAGAAACATGGAGTTGATACCGCTCTAAGGCTCTCGATCGAGAGGACTGGAAGAGCGTTGATTCTCGCCTTGCTTACAACTGTTGTCGGTTTCATGTCGATGCTTTCTGCGGGTGTCCCAGCTATGGCATGGTTCGGGATCATAGCGTCTCTTGGTCTGATCATCGCCTATATTCTGAGCATAACTTTTCTTCCCGCCCTTCTAAAGATCCTTGAAAATAGGAGAAGATCCAAGACAACTGAAAAGATCGAGGAAGAAAAGAAAGGAAAACTCGAAGTTGGGCTGTCTTTCGTTTCAAAATTAACCGCAACAAGACCCTATGGGATCCTTATTTTTGCGATCGTTATGTGCATTTTTGGCTTCTACGTCGCCCCAATGGTTGAGCTCGAGACAAATTACAACAAATACATCCCCCAGAACATGCCCGCAATTCAAAAATTCAACGAACTAGAAGAACTTGTGGGGGGGCAAACGACCTACATAGTCGTATTAGAGACTGATGGAGTTGATTCAGGTATTATCAAAAAAGCAGATGAAATAGCAAGCTATATAACGAGTAATGAGGAATTTATCTATTCCTATCAGTCTGCAGGAACCTTGCTTGATGCTTACGGTAGCCTTGAGAAAATTCCGGAGAATATGCTTAACAGATACGTCTCCGGGAGCACTATAGCGGTTCATCTCTACTCATCAGCAGACAGTTTTGAGGAATTCAAAAGCACCAAAGAGTCTATAATGAGGAGCTTAGAGTTTTTCGGCTGGGATGGAGATTATTACGTCACTGGGCAGGCGGTTATAGCCACTGAGATCGGTTCGATCATGGTTGAAAGTCAAACGGTTATGACTCTTGTAGCTTACGGAGCTATTTTGATCTTGCTCATAGGGATCTACAGATCCTTTAGGAAGGCGGTAGTTCCTCTAATCTCTATAAGCGTTGTAATTGCTGTGATGAATGCTGTAATGTTTATATTTGGAGTTAAGCAGACAATGCTATCAATAGCTCTTAACTCGATCGTGCTTGGTCTGGGAATAGACTTCTCGATCATGATCACTGAAAGATATCTCGAAGAAAGAGAGAGAAGCTCTCCAGTCGAAGCTATAAGGAGAGCTATAGAGAGAACAGGAAAGGCTACGACGACTTCCGCATTGGCTATGATCGGTGGTTTTGGTTCTATGACATTGTCTACTTTCCCAATTATGAGAGATTTCGGATTTTTAGCCCTGACTGCAATCTCCTTTAGCTTATTAGGAGCTTTAACAGTTGTTCCAGCGTTTTTAATGGTTACTGAGAAGTTGGGAGAGAAAATTAGGAATAGCAAATTCTTCGAGTCCGTGACTCAAAGCAAGTGAGAGTTCAAAAGATCTTTTTGTTAAAAAATTAATCTCTCATTTTCTTGATCCTCACAGCAATTATCAAAGCCAAGAGCATTGCAAATACGAGGTAAGCGTAATATCTCTCAAGCCAGCTCTTCTCAAGCACGGTAACATAAGCGTAGAAACTTCCAGAAACTTCTTTGCCTTCATAATTGTCTGCCTTGTAGCTTAGCTCAATCCTGTATTCGTTGTTCGGGATTACGTCTTCGTCTACATAAACCCTAAAAGCCACTGAAGAAACGCTATTACTTTCAATTCTCTCCAGATAGGCTTCAGGAGTTTTCAGCCTTATTCCGGGGCTTGGATTTAGCTTGAAGTGAACGTTTTTTGCAATTCCACCGATGTTGGTAATCTCAAGCCTAAGAACGTTCTCCCCATGGTAAATTATCACCTTTCGATGGACTTCAAAGAATGGATTTTCTTCGATTAGCAGGGGAATTGTCTTTGTTTCTGAACTCGCTAATAGTTCTGAAGCGACGATTTTGTAATCTGCAATTAACCTGAGCTCTTTAAAGCCAAAACTCGCACTTTCGCTAACCTTGTATTTTAATGCAATTCTCCTGACTTCTCCCGCGTTGAGGTAGCCCAACAAAAACTCTGTTGCGTCGAATTCAAAGCTATCCGCTTCAATTTTCAACTTAAGTCCAGAAATCGGGAAAGCATTGTTGTTCATCACAGCAAGCTCCAAAATTCCGCTCTCGTCTCTCTCGAACTTAGACTTGCTCAAGGCGAACTCAAGACCTTTGCTCATTTTTTCGAGCTTCATTGGGATTGGGATTTCTTCATAACCTCTATTCCATCCGTTATCGTAGTATAAGTAGCTAATAGCCAAGGTGAAGTTCTCTGCCTTTGCAATGCCTTCAAATGTGATCATTGAAGAATTCAGCGGTCTTAGGGTTGGCAAATAAAAAACTTGGGGCGTTACACTTTCAAAGCCGAGCAACCTTATTTCTAAATCTCTTGCCTCTCCGACGCCAGAGTTTGTGATCATAAGCGTTATTCTGTTTACTTGCCCCTCATAGAGCTTGGAAGTTAAGGCTGAAACTCTGAACTCGGGCTTAACTGACTCAATAACCTCGAGCTGAAATTCGAATACCTCGAATTCGGAGCAGTATTCGTATCTATAATTCCCGCTTTCGTTTAAAATATTGCAAAGTCTTTCGTAGTCAACGTATAGCGTAAAGCTGATTTTCTCACTTGCATTCTGTGGAATCGAAACAGGAAAGCTCAAATCAACGCTCTTTGCTGGCGGAAGCGCTGGAATATAGATCTTTCCAAGCTTAACCTCCGCGTCTCTGCTTTCAAGCCTGATTTCGAGGTTGTAGGCTGTTAGTGAGGCGTTGTAAAAGAGCTCTTTTTCAATCGTCCCGAATCCAATTTCTTCGGGCTTTGCGAGGTTGACCAAAACAACCTTCAATTCATTCATCTTCCCAGCACTTAGGTGGCTTGTAGTCGAATAAGCCTCAAGTTCGGGCTGAGCGACAACTTCGAATACCAGAAAAACTAAGAAAAGAGCAAAAAGAATTGCTTTCATTCAATTCCACCTCCCATTCTTTTTAGAACATTTACAGCGAGAGTTAGGCTTACGAGAGTATACAAAACCAGAATTCCGAGTTCTGGAAGAATTTGCTCAACTCCGCTACCTTTAACCATTATCTCTCTGAAGGCTGTGTTTGCATAGGTTAAAGGGATGACGAGAGCGAAGATTCTTGCAGCTTCTGGCATACTTTCGAGCGGGTAGAAGAAGCCTGAGAGAAATATGTTTATCAGTCCGAAAATCATCACTGCCTGAATTCCCTGAAGCTGTGTTGCTGAAATTGAAGAGATGGATAAACCTATTCCCACCGAGCCAGCAAGGAAGAGAAGCTGAGTTAAAATGAGTAAAGCAAAGCTACCCTTAACCTCAACTCCAAATAGATTATGGATCAGAAACATTACGATTAAAACGTCGAGCGTTATCATCGCAGTAATTGCCAAGAATTTTCCAAGAATAACATCTCTGCTGTTCAAAGCCTTTAAAGATAATTCAAGAGTCCCTTCTTCCTTCTCTCTCGCCAACGAGCTTGCTGAAAGTATTAGGCTGATCATTAGCGTAACCACGCCGATGAGCGCTGGGGCTACGAAGTCGATGAGTCTCGTTTTCGTTGAAAAAACGAATCTCTGCTCAACTTCTATACCGCCGAACGTTTTCGTTGAAATGCTGTAAGCCAAATTCCTTATTCCGTTCACAACAGCGTTAGCCACTGCAGAGTTTGATTCATCAGCATAGACTTCAACTTCAGCCCTTCCCTTAGCCAATCCGCTCTCAAAATCTTTTGGAATGAAAATCACTGCATCAACTTCTCCCTTTTTTATTAAATCCAAACCCTCGCTTTTCGTAGCCAAGAAGTAGTCGAGGTCGAAGGCTTCTCCAAGGCTCAAAGCCGAAATCAGAGCATTAGATGCTTTGCTGTTGGATTCATCCACAATTGCCAAGCGAACATTCTTTATGTCTCCTGAAAAGGCGTAGCCAAAGATGAGAGTAAGTAGGATAGGCTGAATGAGTATTAGTGCAAAAAGTCTTCTCTCTCTGACTATGGTCTTCAGTTCTTTGACAATTACCACTTTTATTGGCATTTAACCACCCAATAGCCTGAGAAATGCATTTTCGAGCGTTTCTCTTTCAATTTCTAATTCCAAAATATCGTTTCCAAGAATTTCGAACAACTCAGGAACTCTGATTTTTGCGTTGTCAACTAGCACGCTGAGCTCGTTTCCTTTTAACTCAGCGTTTAATCCAACGCTTTTTAGCTTTTTAAAAGCATCTTCCGCTCTTGCTACTTTTACCTTGACGATTTCTCCTCCCAAGGCTTTTCTTTTAATATCTTCTGGGCTCCCTTCTGCTAAAATTTCTCCTCCTCGCATAAGGACTATTCTTTGACATTTCTCAGCTTCGTCCATGTAGTGTGTTGTGATCAAAATCGTCTTTCCCTCCTTGTTCAGCGATTCAAAGTATTCCCAAAAGCTCTTTCGAAGCTTCGGATCAACTCCAGCGGTTGGCTCATCGAGAATTAGCAGATCTGGCTCGTGAACCATTGCACATGCAAAAGCACATCTTTGCTTCATTCCTCCGCTTAGATTTCTTACAAGCCTATTGCGGAATTTTTCAAGCTCCACGAGCTTTAGTAGCTCTTCTATCTTCTGCCTGGCATTCTTTACACCATAAGCTTCTGCAAAAAATCTTAAATTCTCCTCAACGGTTAGATTTAAATATAGTGGAGCATTTTGTGGCATCCAGCCAATTTTTTCGGCATTTATCTCCACTTTTCCCTCATAGGGAACGAAACCGAGAATTGCTTTAATTGTTGTTGTCTTCCCCGCCCCATTTGGACCGAGAAGCCCGAGGATCTCACCAGATCTGACCTTCATATTCAGATTGCTTACCGCAACGAACTTTCCAAATCGAACGGTGAGATCTTCGATCTTGATCTTTTCCATGCTCTTTTATAGTAACAAAACCTTTATAATTTTGTTGCCACTATAGTGTAGTGATAAAAGGGCTTAGTGGTGCGGAGATAAAGCTTAGGAGGAGACCTGAAAGATCAAACGAGCTTATGGTTGCTATATCTGATTCCCGCTTTACAGATTTATTTAAAGTGGCTTAAAAAACGCCGGGGGTGGGATTTGAACCCACGTGCTCAAGAGAGCAGTAGATCTCGAGTCTACCGCCTTAGCCGGACTCGGCAACCCCGGCTTATTTTGTATTCCGCCACTGACTTAAAAACATTATTGCATTGAAAAAGAAAAAATTTTTAATTGGTTGCTCAGATCTTTTATGTGAAAAAGACTTGGCTAATAATATTGCTGCTCGTAACACTTGCAACAAGGTTTGCTTTCCTCGATCTCCGCCCAATGGACCATGACGAGAGCGTGCATGCGTGGTTTGCCTACAGGCAGGTAATTGAATCTCCCAGCTACAAATACGATCCCGCTTTCCATGGTCCTTTTCTTTATTTTGCGATCTCACTTTCATTTCTGGCTTTTGGAGATAGCGATTTCTCTGCAAGACTTCCCGTTGCATTATTCAGCATTCTCGGAATTTTCTTTGCTTTGAAATTCGAAAGATATATTGGCAAGTCCGCATACCTTTTTGCCCTTTTTTTGCTGATCTCCCCCTCAATCCTTTACTATTCTCGCTACGCAAGAGATGATCTAATCGGAGTTTCTTCTTTTATTGCAGTCATTTATCTTTATTTGCGTTATAGAGAGACCCGAAAAGACTATTACGCTATTGCAACCGCTATATTCCTTGCAGTGGTCTTTACTGCAAAGGAAAACTGGGTTCAGTATTTTGGGGTCTTTTTGCTCGCCGTATTTATTGACAGAATTCGCAAAAAGGATTTCAAACTGTATTTAAAACCTTTATTGCCCTCTGCAGTTGTTTTTATCCTATTCAGCTCCTTTTTGTATTCTTCAGCCTTTGCCTATGCGATCCATGGCGAGGACTGGGTTGAGGTTATGTTCAGCACTGAATGGATCCAGAGATTCATAGACCGATCGTTGCCCTATTGGCTTTCTCAAGGGGTCAGCTCGCCTCACGACAAGCCGATCTACTACTTCTTTAACATTCTGCTCAGATATGAATTCCTTCCTCTTGCCATGGCATTGGCTTCGATCCCAGCAATCGCCAGAAAAATCAGAAATTTGGGCTTAGTGGAAACCTATGCGATCTGCTGGGTTCTCATAGCATTTATTTTCTACAATGCGATGTCATACAAGACCTCATGGCTCGTCGTTCACCTTGCAACACCACTTGCATTTCTTAGCGCAATTTTCGTTGGTAGGGAGGTTTTTGAAAAAAGAGAGTTTGAAGCGGTTTATTTATTGGGTTTAACCGCTACACTCATTATTTCATTCCATGTAACCTATGTTGACTTTAACAACGTCGTAGATCAGCCTTTGATCTACGTCCAGACTCAATGGGGTGCGGTGGAGATGGCGGATAGAATAAGGGAGCTACTGCATGAAGGAAATAGGGTTTCGGTATTTGCGGTAGACGGTCATTACTGGCCTTTACCATGGATCCTTAGGCATGAGGTAGATCAGTATTCGAGCAATTTGCTTTTCACAGCTTCTTGCCCGCAGGGTTATGATTACGTCTTTGTCGTCTATAGAGACTATAAATGCTTGGAAGGCTATGAAATCGTTGGTAAGTATGAGCTAAGGAAATGGTGGGAATTCTACGAGATGAGAAAGTTATGATCGTCAAGGTCGGTGGAAGTGTAGCTGACAAGCTGGAGATCGTCTTCAACGCTCTCAGTAAAGTTGAAGACGTTAAAATAATTCCCGGAGGCTGGATCTTTGCGGACATGGTCAAGGAAATGAAGCTGAATGATGAAGCCTCACACTGGATGGCGGTGTTAGCGATGAACCTCTATGGCTATTACATGCTTGAATTCGGAAAAAAGGCGGGTTTTGAAATTGTCGAGCCAGAGGATCTTTCATTCTTCTTGCGGAGAGGCAAATTTATTGTTTTGCCATACAGACTGCTTAGAAATTTTGACGAACTCCCCCATTCTTGGGATGTAACCTCTGATGCGATCGCCGTTTGGATTGCGAGCAAAATTGGAGAGAAGAAGGTAATCAAGATTACAGCATTGGGTGGAGTTATTAAGAACCGCATGATCCTCGAAAGGGTAGATCCTTTTGAGGCGGGGGACATTATTGATCGTTTTACACCTTCGTTGCTGAAGAAACATAATATAACGCTTTTTGTTTGCTCTCCAGAAGAGATAAAAAATTATATATTGAGAGGAAAAGCTAAAGGCACATTCATAGGAGGTGATTGAGTGGAGATCGCAAGGTGCATCAGCTGTGGTGCAGTGCTTGTCGGTGCGGAGCACGTCTCATTTCCGTGTCCGAACTGCGGAGAAACGATAAATCGCTGTAAGAGGTGTAGAAAGCTCTCAAATAAGTATCAATGTTCATGCGGATTCGTCGGACCTTGAGGTGAGGATATGGGAAAGGTGTTCTTGAAGCTAAAGATAATGCCAACTGATGTAGACGTTAATTTAGATTCTATTAAGGATAAAGTGGTTAAACTGAATTTTGAGGGTGTTGAGATTAAAGATCTTGCAATCAAACCTATAGCCTTTGGTTTGAAAGCTTTAATGGTATTGGCAATCATGCCAGATGCCGAGGGGATCTCTGATCGCTTCATAGAAGAGATCAGCAAGATCGAGGGTGTTGAAAGCGTTGACATTGAGGACATGGAACTTTTATGAAAGTGATCAGGATCGTTACTCCACCGCTTGCTGCGAACTGTTATCTTCTCATAGATCAGAAAAAAGCTCTAATTGACGTGGGCGGTGACACAGAATTTATTATTAAAGCTTTGAGGAGATACATCGAGCCAAAGGAGCTTGATTATATCTTGCTTACGCACTCACACTACGATCATGCTGCAGTGGCGGGAGACTTCAAGGGGATTGCAAAGATCGCAATTCATGAAGAGGAAATGAAGCTTTTGAGATTGCAAAGGTTTGTTTCGGTATTTGGTATGAAATTCAAAGCCTTTGAGCCTGATCTTCTGCTAAGGGGTGGTGAAGAATTCGATTTGGGTAAGATGACACTCAAAGTCATTCACACCCCAGGGCATTCTCCGGGGAGCGTTTGCTTTTACGAACCAAAAAAGAAGTGGTTGTTTAGTGGCGACACTGTATTTGCATACGGGAGCTTTGGAAGATACGACCTTCCCGGTGGAGACGGAAGACAGCTCTTAGAATCAATTGAAAAGTTGTCCAAGCTCGATGTTGTAAATCTATATCCCGGGCATGAGGACATCGTGGAAGGAAATGCTAAAGAGAGCATTCTCGAATCTCTAAGGATTGCGAGGATGTTCATATAATATGTGAAAGCTTTATATGCACTCTTGAAATTTTGCTATATCAAAAAACGGTAGGTGATGAGTATGCCGAAGGAAAAGGAACACATCAATGTTGCCTTCATAGGGCATGTGGATCACGGGAAGAGCACAACAGTCGGAAGACTGCTTTACGAAGTAGGCGAAATCCCAGAGCATATAATCGAGAAATACAGAAAAGAGGCGACAGAGAAGGGTAAAGCGACCTTCGAATTTGCTTGGGTTATGGACGGTCTTAAAGAGGAAAGAGAGAGAGGTCTAACGATCGACGTTTCACACAGAAAGTTCCAGACTGACAAATACTACATAACGATCGTTGACTGCCCGGGGCATAGAGACTTTATCAAGAACATGATCACTGGTGCTTCGCAGGCAGACGCAGCGGTGCTTGTGATGGACGTCGTGGACAAAGTTCAGCCACAGACAAGAGAACACGTATTCTTGGCAAGAACACTCGGCATTAACCAGCTAATTGTGCTTATAAACAAAATGGACAGGGTAAATTGGGATAAGAAAGAATACGATGCTGCAAAGGATGCACTTTCGAAGATCCTGAGAATGGTTGGCTACAAAGTTGAAGAGATTCCCTTCATTCCCGCGTCAGCATATCTTGGAGAGAATATCACAAAGAAGAGTGCAAAGATGCCATGGTATAATGGACCCACGTTGCTTGAAGCTTTCAACTTGCTGAAGCCACCTGAAAAGCTCGTAGACAAGCCTTTGAGAATTCCAATTCAGGATGTTTACTCGATCAGCGGAGTCGGAACTGTGCCCGTCGGTAGAGTAGAAACTGGCGTCTTAAAGACTGGTGATAAGATCGTTTTTGAACCTGCGGGCGTTAGCGGAGAAGTAAAGAGCATTGAAATGCATCACGAAGCAATTCCCGAAGCCTATCCAGGAGACAACATCGGCTTTAACGTGAGGGGTGTGGCAAAGAAGGATCTTAAGCGTGGAGATGTTGCTGGGCATCCTACGAATCCACCGACAGTAGTTAAGGACTTCACAGCGCAAATAGTGGTTCTACAGCATCCAACTGCGATTACAGTTGGTTACACTCCAGTTGTGCACGCTCACACAGCTCAAGTCGCTTGTAAGTTCGTTCAGCTACTCAAGAAGATCGATCCAAGAACTGGACAGGCAAAGGAGGAGAATCCACAGTTCATAAAGACTGGTGATGCTGCAGTGGTTAAACTTGAGCCAACAAGACCCATGGTAATCGAGAAAGTCAAAGATATCCCTCCATTGGGTAGATTTGCGATCAGAGACATGGGTATGACTGTGGGAGCGGGAATGGTTCTCGATCTCACCCCAAGAAAATAAATCTATTTTTTTGGTGGTTTTATGGCTATTAAAGGACCAAAAGCAAGAATAAAGCTTTCAAGCTTGAATCCAACCGATCTTGACAGGATCTGTGCCCAAATAAAGGAGATTGCAGTGAAGACCGGTGTTGAGATCAGCGGACCAATTCCTCTGCCAACCAAAAGGTTGGTTGTGCCATCAAGAAAGGCTCCCGACGGCGAGGGAAGCAACACTTGGGATCACTGGGAGATGAGAGTTCACAAGAGGCTAATAGACATAGCTGCAGACGAAAGAACGCTGAGACAGATCATGAGGATCCAAGTGCCGAGGGATGTGAATATCGAGATCGTTTTAGAGTCTTAATGCTTTTCAAAGTCGTTTTTCTCGGCACCGCTGGCACGATTCCTTCTGCTGATCGAAACACTTCTGCGATTTTTGTTCAGCATTCGAATTACCGTTTTCTATTTGACTGCGGAGAAGGGACGCAAAGGCAGATCATTTCGGCAAAATTGGGCTTCAGAAATCTTGACAACATTTTCATCACCCACATGCACACGGATCACTTCATCGGCGTATTTGGTCTGATAGAGACTCTGTCGCTTAATGGCAGAAAGAAAGAGCTGAATTTTTATACACCCAATTCGGAAATGCTTAGGACTTTGTTTGAGATCTTCGGCTATGATAAACTTGATTACTCGATTAATGTTAAAAAAGTAAAAGATGGGGATAAGATAAGCTTTAGAGGATTTAAAATTGTAGTTTTTGAGACTGAGCACATAGTCCCGAGCGTAGGCTATGCACTGATCGAGGATGATATGAGAAAATTCGATAAGAGCAAAGCTGAAGCCCTTGGAATTCCACAGGGACCGCTTTATGCAAGGCTAAAGAGCGGAGAGAGCATATACTGGAATGGAAAGCTTATAACTCCCGAAATGGTTCTTGGAGATCTGAAGAGAGGTAGAAAGCTTGTCTATACCGGCGACACCAGACCCTGCCATAGAACGGTTGAAGTTGCAAAGAATGCAGATCTGCTAATTCATGATGCTTCTTTCTCGGAGGAAATGAAAGAATGGGCAATAGAGAGCGGGCACTCAACAGCAAAAGAAGCGGGAGAGGTGGCAAAAAGGGCAAATGTGAAGAAGCTGGTTTTGACGCATTTAAGTGCGAGATATTCGAAAGATCCAGATCTATTGCTTAATGAGGCAAAGGAAGTTTTTGAGAACGTAGAGATCGTAGAAGATCTTATGGGATTTGAGATCTCTCAAAGCTAAGACTAAAACCACTTCTACTCAAAAAGTGTTCAAAAGGAGTGATCATTAAATAAATTAAGCTAAAAAAACAAACTGGAGCGCAAGCAGAGCTACTGCCACTGCTATTAAGGAGACCATTTCACTCCAATCCACTGGCAGGTTCATGATCTTATGTGTATGTCATTGTATATAAACCTTTTCCTTATATAAAAATCGGGTTATTACAATCATCATTATCATGCATAAGAAACGTAGCAACTCGGGTCCCAACCCCATAGATCTCCACTTCTGTAAGCTCTAATCCTGAGCCCCCCACAAAGATCCTTGTATTTACAAATTCCGCACCTATCTCGCAAGAATTTTCCTTTATCTCTAAGCATTTTGAACAGCGGGTCTTTAATCCAGATCTCTTTAAAACTCCTCTTAAGCAGATTTCCCGCGTTGTAATCTCTCCAGAATTGATTTGGATGCACATTCCCTTCAGGATCTATGCATACAAGTCTAACTCCGCTATTATCCCCTCCCCTATACTTCAGAAACTCGAGCACTCTCTCATCTTTGGTTTTTTGATATACATAGATCCCATCCGAGGGATTGTCAACAGTAAGGATCTCCATTCCCTCTCTCTCTGCCTGAGAGATCATGTAGTCTATAACCCTTTTCCGTATTATATTGTCCACATCATCTTTAAAACTCGCATTTCCGGAAGGGACTAAATGGTAAAGACAGAACCTCGAGATCTCGTTTTCTCTCGCTAAATTTAAGAGTTCGGGAAGCTCTAAGAAGTTATACTTTGTTAAAGTGAATCTCACACCAGTCATAACCACCTCATTCGAAATTTTTAGAGCATTTAGTGAGGTTTCGAAAGCTCCATCCATTCCACGAAACTTATCATGGATCTTTACACCATCTAAACTTATGCCCACATAATCGAACACTTTCAGCTCTTCAGCGGTATCTTTATCAATAAGCGTCCCATTTGTGGAGAGCACAACCTTTATATTTTTCTTTTTTGCAAATTCTGCGATTTCGAAAATGTCTTCTCTCATCAGAGGTTCTCCACCACTGAATAAGATCAAAGGAACTTTAAATTCTGCAAGCTCAGTTATGATCCTTTTACATTCTTCTGTCGAGAGCTCTTTAGCCCTAAATCCTGTTTTTGCATAACAATGAACGCATTTCAGGTTACATCGATCAGTAATATTCCAAACAACGATGGGTATGAGCGCAGATGAAAATTCTACAAGCTTTCTCGGAATAAAAACCTCCTCATCTCCATAGGTGAGCTTCTTGGAAACCGTAGAGCTTCCACCTACCAGTTTGCTTAAACTGATCATAAAATTAAGTTTTGCTTGGGCTAAAAAATTTTTTTAATTTCAAAATTATTTGTCCAGCGAGGTATCTAACCGCAGGACTCCATCTGTAGTGCTCCTTTTTCGTCATAAAAGACTGTGCAAGTCTTATCCCCTTGCCTATACATGCACATTAATCCCTCAGAAGATCCATAGACGTCGTAATACTGGATACAATATTTTCCATCCTTCTCAAATCCTTCAGCAGCTTTGTAGAACTTTCCAGTATCTTCATCTGTGGTCCACAAGAGACTATTTCTGTATCCCCACATGCCCAGTTCAACTGCAACCATATCGTGACAGAATTTTACCTTCTCACTTCCGCTTGTTACTTCCATACAACACAGATCCAGTGATTTTCCGGCAACTACATGTCTTTCGATCCCCGTTACTCTAAATTCGCCTTCTTGAGTCCTAACAAAAGTCCCTATGGGACAATCGGTCTTTTCTTCAGCTTTTGGCGTTTTAACTGCGGGAGTTGTTCCGGCTGGCGTTTCTTGCGAGGGTGGTTGTCCCGCACAGCCTAAGAATAGTATTCCCGCAATTAATACTACACAAACCATTATCGAATTCTTCCCCATTTTTTATCCTCCGATTGCAATGCACTTAGCCAAATATTGCAATCTTAAAATTTTAACCCTCGTTCCATATAAACTTTTAGTATTATGAGCCCGCTTCTTCTACTTGCTGAGAGTGGTTAAAAATAGTATTAGAATTAGATCTTATTTCTGAATCTCTTGAGTCGGAGTTTCAAGTGCTTCTGGCAAAGAGAAGAAAGCTACGATCTGCAAGACCATTGCTATGAAAAGAATTATTAATCCAATAAGGACAATGATCAAAACTGATCCGATCAGGTAAAATGTAGCGGTCGTTTCAAACATTTCAACTTTTGTCTTTACCGAAATAGAATTATAGCTTCGCCTAAGGAAGACCGCACTGAGAATTAGCACGATCCAGAGAGCTATAAATGCCAAGATCAGGGACCCTATGAAAGTCGCTAAAGCTGAAACGGGGTTTGCTATATTTACCAGAGAACCAAAGATCCCCGCAACTAACAGCACTCCCGCTATAATAAAAGCAACTACACTGAAAATGAAGGAGATCAGAAAATTCTTAAAGACTTCTTGATCCTTTATCTCGTCAGAGATGTATTTTACAGCTACAAAAACTAATACCAATCCTGCAAGTGCCAAGGCGGTTCCAATTGCTGGAATTAATGGGGCTACAAGCATCAGTATGGAACCGACACCTCCAAAAGTTTTTGCTGAAGCCAGTTTGCTCATAAAGAATTCAAAGAATTTTTAAATTATAAATTTTTCGCCGTGCAAGGCTATTCTTCCCTAATCAAGATCTTAAATCCCATATTTCCAAGGATCCTGACGACTTCAGCATTGTATGGAAATAGATCATTATCGATATATTCGCCAACAAATTTCTCAGCGAGCTTCAATGGTTCCCCATCTGCTTCCTCATCCATAGAAGCGGTCAGTGTCATTTCAAGAAGTTTTCTCTTTAATTTACCATCAAATTCACAACCATCGCTAACGGGAAGCCCAGCAAGAGAACCACGCCAGTAAACTACGAGACCGTCGCCAAAAAGCTCTTTATATTTTGAGATCTGCTTTCTAAAGTAAAGGTTATAAGTTCTAAGATCTGCAAAAAGAGCTTTGCTCTCGATCCACTTCAATTTGTTACCAAAAAGATCTAAAGGTTCTTCAAAGTAGAAGTCGGGGGTTTTTTGCATTCTAAGTTCTTTTTCTGTTTTAAATTTTATACCTAAGCTCTTCAGTTTTTCTTCAATGATCCTCTCTCCAATTTTACCTAAAACACCCTGAAGCTTTGCCGCAATTGGTGAATAAATAAAATCTCTCGAGACTGCCTCGTAAACAAGCTTTGAAAGTTCTCCGTCGAGTTTAGTCGGATCTCTAAGCGATTTGTTGATCTCCTTTGTTGTAAATTGCATACCTTTTAAAAGCAATCTAACCTTCAAAACTGGGGTTAGGGTTAGCCACTCCGGTAATCTCTTCTTTTCCTCCCAGAACTCAAGAATTTCCTTTGTTCTGCCTGAAAATAAGTGATACTTCCTTTTAACACTCTCAACTTTTTTCTGCATTAGTATGGCATGCAAAATTCCCCGGGGTATTTGGAATTTCCCAAAATCAGAGATCCTGTTCAAATTTTTCCTTATGAGCATGTATTCGTCTAAGGATAACCTCATATGCTCTCGCACATTTTAAGGTGCATCAGATAATCGTCAATCGCATATAAAAGCGAGCTGGGTTTTCTTGCTCTTATTTCTATAACGAGCATACCTTCCTCTGCTCTACAATCACACCAAGGAGGGTCGTCGACTTTAAGTGCCTTTACAATCTCCTCCGCATATTTGTTTTCGATCTCTAAGCGAGCATAGCACAGCAAAGCCGATCAACCTCTTTCAAAAATTCCTCGATCTTTTCCTTATTAATGTTTGCCCCCGCAGCAACCCTATGTCCGCCTCCGATTCCATTTACCCGCAACGCTGACAAACGCATAACTTCCGCCAAATCGAGCTTTTGAGCTATTTTCTCAGTAGCTCTTGCTGAAACTTTAACTTTTCCATCCTTTTTGATGTTAAGCACCACTATAGGTTTATCTGGCATGAGATACCGAGAAAAAATTGTGGCTATTGGACTTGTTGAAACCGCATCCTCCATGACAAGATAACGAATGCAGAAACCCTCTTTCACTTCTTTTTTTCTTTTTACAAGCTCCTCCAATATTTCGGTTGTAAACTTCTCATTGATCTCCAAACCAGTTTTTAAAGCTTTTTCATCGCCAAAGAGTATGCTCAATGCTGTGCTCATCTCCCCCGCTCTGCCACAGGAGTTTATCAAATCCACGAGACAGATAGCATTCTTAACTGGCAAATTTTTTAAAAAGATCTTTTTTCCAATCACTTGCTCAAAAACACCTTCGTAAGCACCTATCTTAAGCAATCTCAGTGCTATGGCGTCTGCAAGCTTTTGCACTTCTTTAAGACTAAGATCATCTACTTCTTTTTCCACGTCGAGCCCAATTTTTTTCAGAAATTCGTAAAGTTCTGCTTCTTTATCATAAAAATCTAAATAGGGCTCCAAGCTCATTTTTAAAGCTTTTAACAAATTTCCGGACGGCAAGTAGAGTCCAGGTTTCACTTCAGCATAGCCAGATGAGACTGAGTCTCGCAATATTTCTCCATTTATACCAAAAAATTTCTGTTTGTCTCCAATTGCTCCCAAAATTGCCATTGAAGCTAGATCCAAATTATTGCCAAGCTCCTTCGCAATTAGATAAGCAATACCACTCGCAGATACTTCGTAAGTGCCATCAATTCCAACTAAGTGAGGATTAACGTGAACAAACCCTTTTTTAGGCTTTATTTCCCCATTCGGCTTGTGATGATCAAGAATGATTAGATCTGCATCGATCTTGGACATCAACTCGCTATAACCGCTTCCCATATCTGCAAAGATCTGCAATTCTCCATCCTCTGGCTCAAAATCATTTAAACCTTTCAAGAAAGTTATCTGAAAGTCTTTTCCAGCCCTTAGCAAAGCCTTCGAAATTATAGCTCCAGCTGAAATCCCGTCAGCGTCGTAATGAGTATAGATCCTCGCAAAATCGTGCCTTGAAAGCAAATTCACCGCTTTTTTAGCAAGATCTCTAAGTGTTGAGACCGAATTCATCATGGATGACTTTAACAGCGTTGATTCCATCTTCAGACTTCACCGCAAACGAGACGTTGTATTCAGAACAACTCTGGCTGATCATAACCACGTTGATCTTATTTTTGCCTAAAGCTGAAAAGATCCTGCCAGCAACCCCGGGAGTTCCCGCCATGCCCGCCCCGACCGCACTTACGATCGCTACATTATCGATCTTAGATACCTTAGTAACACCGTTCTCTATTACCTTCAACGCTTTGTAGGCTTTTTCTACATCTTTCTTGTCCACAACGATCGACAGATTCAGCTCGGAAGAGCTTTGAGACAGCATGATCACATTGACTTTTTCCTCAGCAAGGATCTTGAAAACTTCAGCCATGATCTCTGCAAAATCCGCCCCCGCACCGCTAACATTCACGATCCCTGCATTCTGAATTAAACTAAGAGCTTTTACAATATCTTTACTTTCTCTTGTATTTGCCCCAATTACAGTTCCAACCCCCTCCGGATTGAATACATTCTTGATCCTAACTGGGATGCCCTTCCTCATCACCGGGATCAATGCTAATGGGTGAAGGATCTTAGCTCCGAAATGCGAAAGTTCCATCGCCTCTTGATATGAGATCTCCGGTATGAACTTTGCATTTGGCACAAACTTTGGATCACATGTCATTATTCCATCAACCTCCTTCCAAAGCCATACTTCATCAGCATTTAACGCAGAAGCTATGATCGTCGCTGTGTAGTCACTACCCCCTCTCCCAAGAGTAGTTATGGTTCCCTCTTCAGTCAAGCCAATGAAACCAGTTACAACTGGCACGGTTTTCTTTATTTTCAAAAGTGGCTCAAGCCTTGTTCTTATGAGTTCATAAACCCCCGGTAATGGTTTTGCTCTACCATAGCTCTTGTCGGTTATGATTCCCGCGTCTCCTCCTGTTAGAGCAACAGAGTCAACTCCGAGAGATAAAAGCGACGCGGAGAGAATTGGAGCAACAAGTCTCTCACCAAATGAAACGATATAATCTTCACTTCTCTTTGTTAACTCCCCCAGATAACTTATTCCAAGCAAAACCTTTTCAAGCTCATCAAACAGCCTTTCAAGAGCCTGAATTACTCTACTCTTTATTTCGTCGCTCGAAACAGCTTTTTCAACCGCTTCATAGTGTTTCTTCATCATTTCTGCGACGAAGAGCTTTATGTAACCCGCACTTGCTTCAGTACTACACTTCATAGCTGCAGAGAGTAGGGCATCAGTAACACCGGACATTGCAGAAACGACTACAACCACTTCATTACCTTCAGAAAATTTCTTGATCAGATTAGCGCAATGAAGGATCCCATTACCATCTTTTACACTTACTCCCCCAAACTTCATTACGATTCTCATATCTCTGCAAGAAAGTTCTGAGAAATATAAATTTGTCGGATTCCCTGGGATAAAAAGATCGTTTAAAAATAAAGATCTATAAAATAGGGATTTTTACTTTCCACTCCTGATCACGATCTTCTGTCCTATGATCATCGTGCTTGGGATTAGCACCGTGTTGGAGTCCGATTTTCTCTCAGCTTTCGTGAATAGGGCTCCGATCTCCTTAACAATAAGATCCGTTTCTCCAGCGAGATCAACGTTATCGCCGATCTTGAAAGGTCTCGCGAGCAGTAAAAACATCCCCGCTATTGCCTGTCCAAGAACTTGCTGAGTCGCAAAGCCAACTACCAAGCCGATAAAGCCACCCAAGGCTACGCCAGCGGTTCCACCTGCAATACCGCCAGCTATCGCAGCGAATAAACCGCCAAGTCCAAGGATCTTGATCATGTTCTTGACCGCAGAAGCGGTCGAGATGCCATATTTTGGCTCAAGTATTGCACTGAAAAGTGAAGCTATAGATGAAATGATCAGCCAGCCAATCACAAGGGCAACGATCACGAATATATACGGTGCAAAGTCCACGATCATTGCTAAACTGTGCAAGCTTGGATTCTTAGCAACTATGTCGGGTATGAGGTAGTAGAAAAACCAGTTCAGAATGCCAAGAACCAAAACCGCAATTACAACATAGATCACTAACCTCGAAAGCGCTCCACCAAAACTGTCCTTCTCCGCCATGTAAATAAATATACTATGCACCTATATATTATTTTCCGCAGAAGTTGCTAAAAATTTGAAATTAAACAATGAAGATGGCGGGTTTTCCGGGCATTGCCATGCGTTTTCTCTCAACAGGGATCTTGCTTGAATCAAAAGAGACTTTAATCTGTAGCTCTCTTTCAAAGAATTCAATTGCTTCTTCTAATACTTCTCTTTCGTTCGGAATGAACTCAGAGCTTTTGAACTTCTTTGCAAAGTTTGAGATCTCCACCTTATCAAAGCCCTGAGCATAAAGCCACTTATTAGCTTCGCTGATCCCCTTTTGAATTGCGATTTCGAGAGCCTTTTGCTTCCACTCCTCAGCTACATGTATATAAACTGCTGAAGGCTTCTCAACGAACTTCATAACTTCTTTTATGTCCTCAAGCAGTTTTGCTATGTATTGCTCCGATCTCTCCGCGTTCTCGTCAACTTTTGCGGGATCAAACTCTGGATAGCTCTCAAGGCTCACGAAAGTTGAATGCTTCATGTGCCAAAGCTCTTCGCAGATGTGCGGAGCAAATGGGGTTAGCAGTTTAATCCAGTCATCCAGTATTAGCGAAAGATTCTTACCTCCCCTTCGCAGATACCATCTAACGTCATTCATTATTTCGAAGAAGGCATAATTTACCGCTTTCCTTGTTTGAAGCTTGTCCATCGCATCTCTCACTTCCTTTACAGCCTTCTGGAACCTGCTGATCAACCATCGATCGAGTCTCGTGATCTGCTTAGGCTCTTGCAAATAGTTTTCTTTTACGACGTTGAAGAATCTCTGTAAATTAGCAGAAAGCCCCTCGATCTCCCTGCTTTTCCAGTCCGCATCGCTGTCGTATTCTGCAGAATGCAAGATGTAGAGCCTTGTAACATCCGCCCCATAAGTTTCAAGAGCTTTTTTCATTGTAAGCAAAGGTCCCTTGCTCTTGCTCATCTTCTGCCCTTCGAGGCTAACGTAGCCGTTTACCGCAATAGCCCTTGGCCATTGCTTTTCGTTGAATAGGGCAACGTGATGGAATAAGTAAAAAAGCAAATGATTTGCAACCAAGTCTTTACCACTGCTTCGTAAGTCCACTGGATACCAGTATTCAAATTCTTTCTTGACTTTCTCGATGATCTCTTCGCTCAATCCTGAGCTCTTCGCAAGATCTAAACTGCCCTTTCCAAGCAGAACGTAGTCCAAAAACTCCTTGGTAATGTTTTCAGCCCTAATCTGTCCAGAATTTATGAACTTTGCAAGAATATAGTAGCACATGTAGATCGTTGAGTCCGAAAGGCTCTCGATCAGCCATTCCTTGTCCCAAGGTATTCGAGTTCCAAGACCTTTCCTGCGAGCACAGGCTTTGTCTTTTAGCCATTCGATCTTGTTTCTGAACTCTTCTTTGTAGTAATCTGGAATTATAGTCATTCTTTCCAGATGATCCAAGACTCTTGCCTTCCAGCGCTCATCAGAGTATCTTAGGAACCACTGATCCTGAACAAGTTTAACTACACACTTTGTTCCACATCTACAAACCACAGGTTTTTCGCTGAACTCATAAAAAACATCTGCAAGCCCCAGCTCTTTTAACTCCCACTCCACCTGATCTTTAGCCTCAGAAACTTTCATTCCCGCAAATTTGCCGGTGTTCTCAAGCATCACGCCGGTGTGAAACTCTCGCTTGTATAGGATCTTTGTAGCCCTCTCAAGCTCTGGATCATTCTGATCTTTAATTTTAAGCTCTTCAACAACTTCTTTCGCTGGAAGATCTTTATTCCCAGAGGCTATGATCACGATCGGTTCGATCTTGGCTCCAAACTCTTTCAATGCCACAAAATCATACGGGGCGTGAGCGGGAACGCTCATAACTACGCCTGTGGCATTGTCCATGTCCACAAAGTTTGCGGGGAGAATTTGCACAGCCCTATTAACAATCGGGACAATTACATTTTTGCCGATGAAGTCTTTTGCATCGACTTCGTTTATTAGCTCAACTTCTCTATCCATGAACTTCAGTTTCTCAAAGGCTTCTCTGCTAACAATCCATTTCTCTTTGCCGACTTTTGCAACAACATATTTTGATGGTTTGAGCCAGATGTTTGTCACTCCAAAAACGGTCTCGGGGCGGAGTGTTGCGCATGGGAAAATAAGATCTGAATTTTCAAGTCTGAATTTTATGACAGTGAACTCGACAATGCTCGCCTCTTCTCCCATAAGAATGTCGTGATCCTCTACTGGATTTTGGTCGTGCGGACAGTAACGAACTGGATGGCTTCCCTTTTCGATCAGTCCAAGCTCTTTTAGTCTCCAGAACTGCCATTCTATAAACTTCTGGTAAGGAGGATCTGTAGTTGTAAAGGTTCTACGCCAGTCTATTGAATAGCCAATTCTTTTTAAAGCACTAAGAGCCTCTTTTGCGAAGTATTCAACAATTCTCTCGGGGGTTGTAAGCTTTAAAAGTTCTTCTTTCGGAACATCGTGGAACTTCGTATAAACGTCTAAAGTTCTCGGATCACGCTTTTCTATAAGTTCAGCCAATCCAATGATCGGGGTTCCAGTAACATGGAATCCGAGAGGAAAAAGAACGTTGTAGCCTTTCATCCTCATGTATCTCGCATAGGCATCGCCAATCGTGAAAGTCCTTGTGTGTCCAGCGTGCAAATTCCCATTTAGGTAAGGATAAGGAACAGTTAAGAAAAACTTCTCCTTCTCACTTGGCTCAGCCTCAAAAACATGAGCTTTTTCCCATGCTTTTTGCCACTTTTCCTCGATCTCTTTAAACATAGCCTTAAAACCTTCTGAGGGGTTAAAAACTTATCTCAGAATGTTCCCGCTAAGAATCCTATTAGTCCGAGAAGCATTGCTAAAAGCGTCTCTTTTCTGAATTTGGAAATTCTATCTGGACTCCTGTATAGTCTTAGAGCCACAGAAATTAGAATAAAGTCAGTGATTGCCACTGGGATACCATATTTCAGGTCATAATACTCCGCAATTAGTATTGGAGGAAAAAAGCTGAGAATAACAGCCAAAATAAATAATAATGAGGACAATTTCACCGCAGTTTCAATTCCATGAACTCTTGCCACGCTTTTCACGTCTCTCAGAGCATCTCCCTCAATATCTTCGATGCCCTTCATGATCTCTCTTCCAAGTCCCGAAAGGAAGGCTATTAGCGATAATAAAAGCACAGCTTGATTGAACTCCGAAATTACCCCTCCGAAAATAAACGGAGCGGACATCGTAAAGGCAACATAGGCATTTCCAATTAGCCCAAATTCCTTTAATTTAGCGTTGTAAGCATAAGCCAAAATCGTTACAACAAGCACAAACAACAGAGCCTTTATAGAGATAAGAAAGGCTGAAAAAAGCCCGAGAGGGAAAAATATTATCGACAATGCCAATGCAGTTTTTTTGCTGAGATCTCCACGAACAAGCGGTCTGTCAAGTCTCTTGTTTGCCACATCCACTTCATAGTCCAAGAAGTCGTTCAAGGCGAATGCTGACGCCTCAAGGAAAACCGCAGTCAGAAAAGCAAGGAGTAGAACATTAAATTCCGCTCCACCGCCCAAAAAGATACCGATAAGCACACCTAAACCATACATTATTCCATGTTCAAGCCTTAAGAGCTCCCAGTATGCCTTAAGGAATCGTTTCAAGGAAGGCATTTATCCCCTTCTCGTAAATAACGTTTCCAACGATTATTGTGTCCGCATAACCGCTCATTTCAAGTGCCTTAGACTTTGAATCAATACCACCGCCATAGAAAAGCCTTGAAGTCCTTAGAACACTCTTTACTTCTTTCACAACCTTAGGATCACCATAAGTTCCGCTGTATTCAATGTAGATCACGGGCAGTTTCATCATTCTCTCGCCTACAAAGGCGTAGCTCGCAGACTTCTTGGGATCAATGTCGCATTTGGAATTTGTAACCCTTGCAACCGCTGAATTAGGATTGAGAACTATGTATCCTTCGAATATCACTTCTTCGAAGATCTTCGAGAAATCTTCAAGCTTTTCGTAGTTTCTCTCAACCCAATCCGCATGCTTTCCAGTGATCCACTCACCGCTTTCAGCATTTAGCACGACTGGAATGAAAAGATAGTCCGCCTCATATAGAACGTTGTCTGGCGAAGAGGGTTCAAGAACTGTTGGGATAGAATGATCTTTGACCGCTTTGAAAAGCGCTTTGGCTTTTTCATAAGTAACATTCTGCGTTCCCGAAACCATCACCGCATCAGTGCCACTCTCAGCAACCGCTTTGATCAGTTCTTCAGTATTTTTTCTATCAGGATCGAGCTTCGTGATGTGCTTCCACTTCTTCCACTTCATCGAACCACCGCACTTCGAGAGATTATAAATTTTTTTAAAATCTAAGCCTCGGATCCTTCTTAGCTGCGTCTCTAACGCAGTAATATTCTTTGCCAATCTTTCTCAGATATGGGCACTTTTTTCCAGTATAACCAATTATACACAACTCACAATCTTCCTTATATACTCTCTTGCCTCCAAGTTTCTCAACGATAAGCCTAAGATCCATCAATTAATAATCTTCGCTCATTTTAAAATATTTGCGAGAAAATTTTCAATTTGCCCAGGATCAGGAAATGCTCTTGCCCCCACTCTCTCAACGTTGTAAGCCCCACAAAAGTTCCCAAGTTTCAAACAGACTTCCAATGGAAGATCATTTATAAAACCATAGAGAAAACCAGCAGAAAATGCATCTCCCGCCCCAGTTGTATCCACTACCTTCACCTTAAATGCCCTCTCATAAAATTTTGCAGAACTTGTATAGCAAACGCTACCTTCACTACCAAGAGTTACGATCAGGTAATCAACAAAATTCAGCAATTCCTCAGGAGACACTCTTAGCGACTCAAATTCCCCCTTAGACATTACAAGCATGTCTGTAAATTTTAAAAGCTCTCTAAGATCTTCAAAACCCATGCTCGTATATAAAAATCCCGGATTTAGAATTACAAAACCACCAAATTTTTCCATAACTCCTCTTTGAACCTCAAAGCTGAAATCGCTTGGAAATGGATCTACGTATAGATAATCGCCACCTTTTACCTCTACGAATGGCTTTCCCGCAGCATTTGGCTGAACAAAAAAAGTTCTCTCACCACTCTGATCCACAAAAACAAGAACTTTGCCTGTTTGTTTGTCTGTTACTTCGGCAAAAACTTTGGCTTTCGTATTCTTAATGAAAAAGCTTGCATCCTCATCATTTCCGATCGTAGTGAAAAGTGCGGTTTCCAGACCAAGAGTTGCAAGATCGTGCACAACATTGGCTCCCGCTCCTCCGGGAGATCTTGCAGATCTTAGGATCCTTGCGTGCCCTCCAGAAGTTGGAAATGAATCTATGAAGTAAACGTAGTCAACAAGGGCGGGAGCATGTGCGGAGATCATGGACGCCAATATTCTTACGGAAATATATCTTCTTCTCTTTCATATCTTTCGCTTTTATCACAATTGACACCGAAAAATTTAAATATTATAATGTCGGACAATATGCACCCAAAAAATGTCATGAAGCGGACAAATGGTGAACAAAAGAAGCCATTTGTCTGCCGATCGAGGGACAAAATTTCCGGTGGAAACATGCCTGCAACGAGAAAGATCAGTATAAGGCTCACGGAAGCCCAATACAGCAAACTCGAAGTTTTAGTTGAGCTTGGAGAATATACCTCGGTAAGTGAGGCAATCAGGGCGGCAATAAAGAAGTTCATCGAAGAGAACAGGGAGCAGATCGAGAAGGCTTCCAGCATGAGGGGGTTTAGTTAAAATTTGGTTTGGGAGGTGTGTGAAAAATGAAAAGTATAGTTAGTAAAGCCCAACAGTATTTGGAGCAGGATAGGATTAGAAGGGAGGAGAAGGTTAAGGAAGTGAAGGACTTCTTTGAGAAGCCACGGATTTTTGTAGTTGGATGTGGTGGTTGCGGAAACAATACGATAAATAGACTTTCGCAAATGGAACTTGATGCGACTACGATTGCAATAAATACAGACAAACAGCACCTGTTAATGACAAAAGCAGATAAGAGAATATTGATTGGCAGAAGTCTTACAAGAGGACTTGGTGCGGGAGGATATCCCGAAGTAGGAAGAAAAGCTGCGGAGCTTGCAAGAAGCGTGCTTGAGGAAATTCTTGTAGATGCGGATATGGTCTTCGTATGTGCGGGAATGGGTGGTGGCACTGGAACTGGCTCCGCTCCAGTTGTTGCTGAAATTGCGAAGAAACAAGGAGCAATCGTTGTCGGATTTGCCCAGACGCCTTTCAAAGTCGAAAGGGCAAGAATTGGTAAGGCTATTCAAGGTTTAAGAGATCTAAAAGAGAATTGCGACACCGTTGTTGTGCTCGACAACAATAAACTTGTTGAATACTATCCAAACTTGCCAATCGACGCTGCTTTTAGCGTTATGGATCAGCTCATCGCTGAGACGATTAAAGGCTTGACAGACACGATCACAAGACCCTCACTCGTTAACATTGACTTTGCAGATCTCAAGGCGATAATGGGACATGGTGGAGTTGCGGTTATGCTCGTTGGTGAGGCAAAGGCTCAGGATAAAGCTTCAACAGTTGTTAAAGATTGCTTGTCACATCCCTTGCTCGATGTTGATTATCGTGGAGCGACTGGATCGCTCGTTCATATTTCTGGAGGAAATGACCTGACACTTAAGGAAGCGGAGGAGATCATAAGGAATCTTACTTTTGAATTAGACGATACCGCCAATGTGATCTGGGGAGCAAGAATTTCAAAGGATTTTGAGGGGTTCGTTAGAGTTGTGGCGATAATGACTGGGATCAAGCACAAACTACTCGTGGGTAGCGAAGAATACGAAACTCTTGTCGAGGGGCAATCAGAACAAAAATCAGCTTTAAGAGAAATAGGAGTTAGCAAGGTAGAAAAGAAAGTTGTAAAGAAAGTTGCTATAGATACTCTCTAAACTTTCCAATTTTTTAATTTAAACAAGCGAATCTCATACAGACCGTATTCAGGGCATAAATAGTTCAGATGTTATTACAACGTGTTCCGCAGGCATCTCTGCAATTTTTCTCACCAAAACTTCCCCATATTCTCTCCATACTTCCTTAGCGATCAAAACTTCTTCTTTGCTACCGATTGCAACGAATGCAGGACCATTTCCAGAAAGACCACAACAAATTCCCTCTTTCCAAAGTCTTTCAGCGATCTCAATAGGATATCCGATCATCTGACAGTAAAATTTGGTATTCTCAACCATAACCTCGAAGAAACGGAGATCCTCGAGCTTCTCCAACGCACTTTTGAGTCTATGGCTCTCGGCTCTGATCTTATTCCAATCTACATCTCCTCTTTTAAATTCGGGAATTAGCACAGCAGTTTTCTTTCTACAATGGAACCAGCTTCTAAGCTTCATTTGATAATTTTCAGAAACAACGAAACCGCCAAGAAGCGACGCTGAGGCATCGTCAAATGCTCCCGTATAGCTTATTCCCGCTTTCAACGATAGTTCTGCGTTTAGCCTCAGAATCTCATGGGCAAATAGCCCTTTTTCTTTCATTAAAGCACACAAAACTGCGTTTATGAAGGCGGAGCTACTTCCAAGACCACTCCTTTCAGGTATCTCTGTTTTCACAACAACCTGAGCTTTTATTCCAAAATGAGTCAAAACCTTCCCTAAAATCTCTGCACTTCTTTCCTCACCATTCACAATGAGCACATTAACCGAATCAGGCTTTACTTTCGCTTTTGTTATTAGATCAATTCCAAAAGCACTCCCAATTCCAGTTGCAAGTGCATTTAGCACCGTGCCCGCTGCATAAGCCTTCCCGATCATTCACTCACCAAAAGCAGAAAAAAGAGCGATTCTTTCTCTTATCAAAAGAGGCAGTTTTTCAAAACCCACGATCTTAAGTTCTTCTTCTGAGATCTCGTAATTTTTCTTTACAAGTTCCAGATCGAACTCTGGAAAAAATTCTTTCTCTTTAAAATCGATCTTTGAGAACTCATTTTCATCCAAGACTACTGCAACGACTCTTTTTGTTCCGGCGAGCTCCTTGGCGACCTTAATCTGCCTTGTTGCAGAGTAATACAACAGGATCTCCATTGCAAGCGATCTTGAAATCCTCTTACCGGAATTCCAATTCTTTATAGCTTTTTTTACAGCAAAATCTACTATCGAGACGTCAACAATGTATTTAGAGTTTATAAAGCAGGCAAAATCGCCGAAAACAGGTTCTTTCAGCTCCCCAAATAAGATCCTCATATAACTCTCATCGTCGATTCCATCTTCACACCTTTGTCTGTCAGCTCGTATCTCATTATGAGCCTCGGAACGACGATACCTTTAAATTTTATGAATTTTAGTCTTCTCTGAACCTCATTCTCAAATTCTCTCAGATTAAGCTCTATTACACCATCACAAAAGTGTTTTACTGCGGTTTCCTGATTTTCTTCAAGCATACCCTTCGTCATTAGAAGGAGAAACGCAGATTCGTTCTCCTTTGCTAAACTCGAAAGAAATTCAATGAGTGAAATAACGTCCTCTTGAGAATATTTAGAGAAAAAGAAAGTCATATTGTTTATTACAACTCTGTCAAACTTTTCATTTTTTAGGATCGTTTTTATTCCAGTTAAAAGATCATACATGGTCTTTCGAAGATATCCCCTTGCATCACCCTCTTGCTTACCTTTGAAACTAAGGATCGTAAATTCTCTGAACTTCTCAAAGTATAGATTTAGGAACTTTTTTATGTCCTTTTCAGAGTCGTCAGTTGCAATGTATAGCACGTTTTCGCCATTGTTTGCCCCTTCGACAGCGAAGTGGTAAGAGAACACTTCGCCACCCGCACCTGGCTCTTCAAGAATTATTAAAACGGTTCCCCCTGGCACTCCTCCTCCGAGCTGAACGTCCAAAGGGACGATGCCGGATCTGTAAACCTTCATCATGCACCGCACCACCTCATTACTTATATACTTTTCATCCTCTTCTCACGATCCTATAGAACCCGTATTTTGGACAAAATGCCTCGCCCATCATCTTAAGCTTGGAAAGAATCTCTCTTGTTTTGCTCTCTTCTATACCTTTTTCCCGGGCTCTATTTACTATTTCCTCTTCCGCTGCACCATTTTCATTCAGGTCTTCAAGCTCCTCTATTAGTTTCTTTATTGTGAAGATCCGATCTCTCTGCTTCTTAGATGTGCCGGTATAAGCATAATCAATATCCCAGTCTCCAGTTTCAGGATCCACTGCGATCTGGGCAAGACACCTCTGCACGACACCAATAACCCTCTCTACGTCTTCAGCAGAAACAGTTTCGCTTAATCTGATCCTTGCTGAGGCTTCAGCAAGTCTGACGATGCTTTCAAGCTGTCTTGCAGTGATTGGCACCGGTGAATTCTCCTTTACTTTCGAGCGAAGAGAGACGTAGAATTCTTCAATTTTCTGCTTAGCTTCTTCGCTCAAAACCGGAAAGATGTTTCTTGAATGAGCAATATATTTTCTGAAGAGCTCTGGATCGATTGCAGGCTCAATTTTCGAAATTTTGCTCTTTAGCTCCTCTCTTACATTACTGCCTTTGAATTTCTCAAGCATCTCCCCAAGCTGATGCATACCGAGAATATGACTGGCAAGCTGTTTGTCTCTCTCCTCCCCCGGCTCGTCGGTCATGACGAAGATCAGATCAAACCTCGATAAAAGCGTTGGAGAGAGCTCTATCTGCTCCGCTATCGGAGAGTAGCGATCAAACCTGCCAAGTTTTGGATTTGCTGCTGCAAGAAGAGCACACCTTGCTTTAAGAATTGCATTTATTCCCGCCTTTGCAACGCTTATAGTCTGTTGCTCTAAAGCCTCATGAAGTGCGGAGCGATCCTCTTTTCGCATTTTGTCGATCTCATCTACTAAAGCCACGCCTTTATCTGCCAAAACCAATGCTCCCGCTTCCAGTGTCCATCTACCATCGATCTCGTCTCTCACTGCGGTAGCGGTTAAACCTGCAGAAGTCGTGCCTTTTCCGGTAGTGTAAACACTTCTTGGAGCAATTCTGTGAACATATTTCAATAGCTGAGATTTAGCCACACCTGGATCGCCGACAAGCAGGATATGCACGTCTCCCCTGATCTCAGTCCCATCAGGTAGCTTTTTTGCAACTCCTCCAAAAAGCTGTAAGGCGATAGCAAGCTTTATGTCGTCATGACCGTAAATGGAGGGGGCAATCGTCTTAACTACTTTTTCGTATATGTCATCACTGCTCGCAAGCTTTAAGATCTCCTCTTTGTCCTTTTCGGTGATCTCGAACTCCTCATACTCCTGCTGGAGCATCTCGATCGAATTTCCTTCAATGAAAAGATCCATATGAGTGAGCATTTTTTGCTGAATCCCTCTCGGTTTTGCCCTTACAACGCCGTTTACAATGACTCTGTCTCCCGGATTGATCACCCCGGTAAGATCTCCTTCGAGGACCACATCGATACTCTGTGGCTGTTCTCCACCTCTTAGATTTTCGGGATACTCCTGGATCTTTACCCTTTGACTGTCAATTGATATGCTCTTTTCTGGAATAAAATGAAACCTTTTGCTTCCACACCTGCATTCATAAGGATATCGAAGTGTTGAATCTTCCTGTGAAACGTAAATAATGTTTCTACAATTTAAACATTTGAAAGCTGCTGATATAACTCTTGGTCTAACTTCTGTAACCTTCCTGACAATTCCCTCAATCGCTACGAATTTCGAAATGTGCGAACTTCTAAGATCCCTGATCATGACTTTCTTTGTTATTGGCAAGGAGTAGAAACGTGGCTTGCAACCTTCGAGAGAGACACCATAGATATTTGTAGATTGGGCTAATCCTTTTTCTGCGTGAGCTATAACCTCGTCAGGAGCCTCTATCAGCTCCTCACCCAATCTTCCTTCCTGGAATAAAGAGAGATCTCGAATAAAATTAACGTAGATCGCTTTTTTATCTCCTCCGCTTTTTATACGAAACGCAAGGTTGTTGATCTCTTCTGAGTAATACTTCTCAAAAAACTCCGTCCATACCGCGGGGCAACTGATCATTAAAAAAGGATCTGCAAAAAGCTTATAAAATTTTAGTCGAATTTTTAGCAATGAATATCGAAATAAAATCGATTAAAGCCACCTACGAGGATCTGGGTAGCAATGCGGTCCTTTTATGCCCCCCACACCCGTTAATGGGTGGAAACAGATTTGATGAAAGACTCGAGAGGATCACAAAAAAACTTTCCGAAGCGAGTATTTCAAGTCTCAGATTTGACTACAGAGCTTACAGAAAAGGAATTGGCGAAATAGAGGACGCAAAAATATGTTTAGAGTTTCTAAAAAGAAAGTATGAAAAGATCGCGATCGTTGGATACTCTTTTGGTGGTGTTGTCGCCTCTAATGTTGCTGAAGAATGTGATCTTGCGGTCTACATATCCGCATTGCCTTCAATAGACTCCATAGAGTTTAGGGACTGCAATAAACCAAAGTTTTTCGCAATTGCAAGAAGAGATCAGTTTATTTCCTTGGCAGATAGCTTCAAGTTATTTTCGAGTATTAGCGAGCCCAAAGATTTTGTAATTTTAGACACAGACCATTTTTACTTTGGTAAATTCGACATACTCGCTGATAAAGTTTGCAAATTCATTATAGAGTCTTTTCATAAGTCCCCGAAGACTATTTAGAATAAATTCTGTTTAAATATAAGATCTGAATACCCTGCGAATACAATTAATTACTATTAATTCGGTTTTCTGGATTTCTTTGCGATCTTTAAATTATCTAAACGCTCCTATTTTCCAGAAAAGTTTAGAATGGAGCAATTTGGAAAATAATAGACAGTAGAGCATAGAAATTACATCATAGAAAATTTAATATAATCCAGAGTTCAATGAATTTATGCACTTACGAGGTAATAATATATGCTTAATATAAAAAATTTTGGGTTGAAAGTTCTCTTAATTGCAACGATCTTACTCGCACTTTTGAGCTTCAGCACAATCGCCCAAGAGAACGTAGTTTTCTCGGACGATTTCAACGATAACGTCCTTGATACGAGTAAATGGACTGCCTACGTGGTAGGTGGTAGCTCATTCCAAGAAGCAAATCAGGAAGCACAGTTCTCTGTTAGTGCTTCTGGAGTATACGGTTACAGCCTTCTTTGCTCGACCGCACTTAACATAGAGAACTGGCAGACCATAACGATTAACGGCAAATGGAAATTCACAAACCCCGACACTGCAGAAGTCCGATGCTTTTTGCATGATGCAAACACAAATGCCTATGTGGGGGTTAGTTATGCAACTTGGACAAATTATAAGCATGAGCATATAAGGTTCTACTACACTTCCGGACAATTTCAGGAAACAAACAGAGAAATTCCAAGGAATTACGTTGACTTCACTATTTTGCTCACAAAAAACAAGCTTGAATACTATGAGAACGGTGCAAAAATAGGAGAAGTAGCCACAAGTGTTCTTGCAAATTCGAATAGGTTCTATCTTGAGATCGGTGGCTTCGATGCAAGTGGAGGAGTTGAGAACATATTCTTTGACGACATTGAAATCTCTGTTGTTTACGCAGAACCTCCGCCAGAAATAACCGTGGACTCACCAGAAAACTGGACAACCTATTACACAAATGAAATTTGGCTTAACGTTTCTGCGGACAGAGAAATCGCTGAATGGCTTTACTCTCTCGACAGCTCAGCTAACGTCTCCTTCACTCCAAACACAACAATTTCTGTGAACTACGGTTATCATTGGATTACCTTTTACGCCCAAGACACTTCTGGAAACATTGGCTCAAAGACCGTTTACTTCTGGGTTGAAGATCTACCTTTAATAAGCGACGTCTCAGCCAACCCCTCAGTTCAAATCCTTGGGGGCTATGTTAATGTCACCGCAAATGTTTACGATTACTGTTCTGGAGTCTGGCTTGTAAAAGTAAATATCACAGACCCAGAAGGGCAGTCTTCAGAGCTCATAATGAACAAAGTAGGAGATGGAGGAGAAGGTGGAGAAGGCGAAGATGGTGATTACTACGGTGGGCTTTATTACCTGAATCAGAGCTATTCTAAGGCGGGAATTTACCAATACTACATTATAGCAATCGATTACAACGAGAATGAAAACGTTTCCGAGATTTTTACCTTCACAATCACAAGCGGAGATCTTGAACCGCCCGAGATCATTGTAACTTCACCTCAGCCTTGGAGTTACTATACCACAACAACGATCTGGCTCAACGTTTCTGCAAATGAAGAAGTTGTATCTTGGCTTTATTCTCTTGACGGATCTGAAAACGTCTCTTTTACACCAAACACTACAATAGAAGTCCTGAACGAAGGACAGCATTACATAGTTGTCTATGCAAGTGACTCCGCTGGGAACATCGGCTTCGTTTGGGTTGACTTTTTCGTTGATCTTTCAGGACCCGCAATAAGCCATATTTCAGCAAATCCTTCTACACAAGTAGCGGGAGGATATGTTGAGATCATTTGCAGAGTTGGGGACCTCTCTCAGATTGAAGATGTCCGTGCCAACATAACCGATCCTGACTCGCAGTCTTTGAGCTATCAAATTAATGATATTGGAGACTCTATTTATGCCTTAAACCAGAGCTATTCAAAGCCCGGAACATATTATTTCTACATTTGGGCTATCGACAGCTTGGGGCACGAAAATTCATCCGCTATTTACTCTTTCACGATCATAGGGGACACAACCCCGCCTCAGATATACTTCCTTAATCCACCCGCAGATGGAATATACTACAACCATTCCACGCTGAACGTAACGATTCAATCCAACGAGGAACTTGAGAATGCAACGCTCTGGTGGAACGGAAATGATTATGAAATGGCTGGCTCAGGAAATCTTTGGTATTATGAATTTATTGGACTTGCTGATGGAGAATACAGCTACTACACTACCGCCTACGACTTATCGGGCAACTATAACGCTACTGAAACAAGAAAAATAACGATAGACACATTAGAGCCTCAATATATCGAGATCATACTGAGCACAGGACTTGTGCACATTGGCGAGAGCGTAGAAGTTTCGGTTCGGTGGTATGACAACACCCTTGATACCGCATGGCTTGAGAGCAACGAAAGCGGAAGCTGGCAGAAAATCAGCGAAGTCTCGCTTGAGCCTTCTGACGACTGGAGCAACTTCACAATTGCCTTTGATAAAACAGGATTATTTGGCTTGAAAGTCATCGCAACCGACAGAGCGGGAAATTCAAATTCGAGTCCAATTATTAGCATTGAAGTCGTTAAGGAGCCAGCGATTATAAGCTACAGCCCTGAAGAAAGCCCTGTTTACGATTCTGAAGGAAATTCAAGAACATTCACAGTTGTTTTGGATCAGGTTGTAGATGTTTCTTGGTTTATCAACGAGGAGAATGTTTTCAGTCAGCAAAGTGTTACGAGTTCTTCATATACAAACAGCTCAGCTGTCGCTGGAGAATGGAGAGTCACAGCTGTTTTTGAGAACAAAAATGGAAGTGCAACAATTATTTGGACGTGGATTGTGTCAGAGAAAGATAAAGAACCCCCAGTAATCTACAAAGTAACCGCTAATCCAACGATTCAGGAACAAGGAGGCTATGTGGAGATCGCATGTTACGTTCAAGATAATATTGCGGTTTCTTCTGTATTTGTAAACATCACTGAGCCAGACGGAACCCTTTTGACTGAAAAAATGCTCTTCTCTGGAGAATATTATTACTACAACTCAACTTACTCGAAAGCTGGAAAATACGAATTCTACATTTGGGCAAAAGATGAAAGCGGGAATGAAAATGTTTCTGAGATTTACAGCTTCGATATAGTCGATTTAACTCCTCCAAAGCTTTATTTCATTAGCCCTACTTCAGATGAGCTTATACAGAACATAACTTGGGTAAATGTAAGCATTGGGTCTGACGAAGCTCTTGAAAATGCCACGCTTTATTGGCAAGGCAATTCCTACGCCATGCTTGGTTCTGGCATCTTGTGGTATTACAACGTTACAGGACTTACAGATGGAGAATACAGCTACTATGTAATCGCTTATGATTTATTTGGCAACTCAAACACAACAGCAATCAGAACGCTTAAAATAGATACCAAGGCACCCTTAATCTCCTATCAATCTCCGACACCTGAAAACAACTCCATTTTAAGTTCTTCAACTCACTCAATCACGATCTCTGCAAATTCAAATGAAGCTGTGCTGAGATGGATTCTCGAATGGAATGGTGTCAATGAAACAATTGAGGGCAATGGAACGAGTTTTGAAAAAACAATTAGCGTCTCTTCAGGCAAATCATACTCATTCAGACTCTATGCAGAAGACTTGGCAGGAAATCTTGGCGATGCTGGGCTTGTTAACTTCAGGGTTCGCTCTTCTTCCAGTGGTGGTGGAGGCGGTGCTCCATTACCGACACCAACTCCGACGCCAGCTCCTTTGCCCGAGGGTAACGTGGTGAATCTGAACACGAAACACGTTTTCGAGAGCATTAGAGAAGCCATAGATAATGAAAGCACTCTTGACGGGCATACGCTCTTGGTTAGGGCAAAAGATGCTCCATACGAGCCTATAGAGGTTCGAAAATCGCTTAAAATAATTGGAGAAGAGAAGAGCGGAGAAAAACCAAGTATTTTCTCTTCAGACGAGTTTGCAGTCAGAATTCTTGTTAACGATGTTTGGATTGAAGGCTTTGAAATAATCGGAGAAGCTGAAAAAGCTAATAGCGGAATTATAATCGAGAACGCTCTTAATTGTGTTATTGCGAATAATACAATACACGATTTCAACACGGGCATAGGCATTTTGAATTCTGGGAATAGCAAGATAGTGAACAATAGCATTTTAAAGGCAGAATATGGCATATCTATTGAAGGACACTACGTTGAACCTGAGAAGCAAAGCGTGATTTCAAACAACACAATCGCTGGAAACAGCATAGAGAATTGCAAGAACGCACTAATAATCGTAAAATCAAACGAGAACGAAATCAGCGGGAACTGGATTTCTGGAAATGGAATAGGCATAAATCTTGAAGACTCGTGGTGGAATAGGATTTACAACAACTATCTCAGCAACAACCTCAATGCTTTTGCAAAGAACCAAGAGAAAAACTACTGGAATGTAGCTAAGACTGCTGGCAAGAACATCGTTGGCGGTATTTACGTTGCTGGGAACTACTGGAGCGATTATAGTAACTACGAGGACAGAGACGGCGATGGAATTGGCGACACGCCCTATGTGATTGATGAACACAACGAGGATCCTTTACCACTTCTGAAGCTACCAATAATGAACAACAGAACCAAGGAAGTTTATCCGAGCATAAGTTTGGCGGTAGCCAATGCAAGCACTGGCGATGAAATCATTGTGAAACTGAAAGGGAAATACTATGACAATGTGGAAATACAGACTCCTATTACCATAAAGCCCGATTCGAACTTATCCCTTGGAGATGTCGTAATTGTTCCGTCCAACGCTTCGAAGGCGGTTTTCACCATTAAAAGCAATGGGGTTAAAATCGAAGGCTTTGTTATCACCAATGCCCCCATAGGCGTTTCTATTGAGAATGCACAGAACTGCACCATAGCGAAGAATGAACTAAAAGGCAACGTTGTCGGAATAGGGCTAAGGAATTCGCAGAGAAACACGATTTCGAGCAACTACATTTTGAACAACGAATTTGGGATTTCAATGCAAAATTCAGGGCAGAACACGATTTACAACAACTACATAAGCAACATAAATAACACTCTGCTTGATAACAGCGTCAATAACATCTGGAACATTCAGCCTGTGGCTGGGAGAAACATAATAAATGGAACAAATCTTGGAGGCAATTTCTGGAGCGATTATATTGGGCGTGATAGTAATAAAGACGGGTTCGGCGACACTCCATATACAATTTCGGGAAGCTACACCAAAGATAGCTACCCGCTTGCAAAGAATTTATCCAGAATATACATCGTCGGCAACCAGAACTTCACTGCTGAAAACGGTGTTCTCTACGGCAGTGGAACCGCTGAAGAACCTTACTTAATCGAAGGCTACTCCCTTTTCCTTGACAACAACACTCCCGTGATACAGATTGAGAACACAACCGCACACTTCTTGCTAAGGAACTGCGAAGTCTATTCCAATGCTCCCGCAGTGCTCCTTAAAAACGTCAGAAATGGAGTTCTCGAAGGTATTTTCAGCAACCCCTCAATGACCTATGGTTTACCCTCGACTGGAATAATGCTTGTGGACTCGATTAACAACGAGATTCGAAGTTGCGATCTTACGGTATCTGGATATTCAGAAGCGGGAATTTATCTGCTCAACTCTTCGAATAATAATCTGATTGCTAACCAGATAAAAACTTTGGTATCGCGAAATATGTTTGATAACACAGTCTATTCAGGAATAAAGCTAAATAAGTCCAGCAACAATTCAATCGAAAGAAACGATATCGAAAATCTGCTATATGGCATTCATTTAATCTCTTCAAGCTCGAATCTAATCATAGAGAATGACGCGAGCTTAAACAGAAAATATGGAATCTTTCTGGACTCATCAACAGGCAACAGACTCGTTGAGAATAACGCAAGTCGAAATTCGGTTCAATCTGATAGCACTGGTATTTATCTACAATCATCCTCACAGAATACGGTAGAGATGAATTTAGCGGGCTTCAACAGCCTTGCAGGAATAAAATTGGTATCTTCATCGAACAATGTTCTCAGAAACAATTCCGCTTTCAATAACTCGGTCGGCATAATTTTCGAAAGTTCAAATCAGAACCAATTAATAAACAATACTGCAAACTCCAACGGT
The DNA here is from genome assembly GCA_030055595.1 of Archaeoglobales archaeon. GTDB lineage: Archaea > Halobacteriota > Archaeoglobi > Archaeoglobales > Archaeoglobaceae > WYZ-LMO2. The sequence goes on from JASFYH010000005.1 coordinate 70,167, forward strand.
GACAGTGGTATATATCTGCTTCTATCTGACAACAACACAATAAGGGGAAATGAGTTTAGCTGTCCAGAAGTCGCTTATCCTTCCGCCCCGTCTCAGAATTACGGAATTAAGATTCAGGAATCAGACAATAACCTGTTCAGAGATAACATAATTATCAACAATGCTTATGGAGTCTATATACTCTTCACACTCTCTCAGGCATCAAGCGGGAATTTTTCATCGAATACATTCTACAACAATTTCATTAAGAGCCAGGAACGCTACTCCATGGAATTTAACACAACTTCTTACCAACTTGAATACAGATACTACACAATAAACGTTGGGTTTGCTCCTACTCAGCAGACCTATTACGACTACAGCTATTATGGAGAGCAAGCAATTCGGGCAAACAAGTGGAACACGACAAAAACTGCGGGGAAGAACATAGTTGGCGGTGATTATCTCGGTGGCAATTACTGGAGCGACTATAAGGGAGCGGATTTAAATGGTGACAGGCTTGGAGATACCTTAACGCCTCACTATGGGGACTATATGCCACTAATGCTCGCAACTACGGGAATACACATAACAAAGAACAGCGAGTTTACGGAAGAGAACGGCGTAATTTCTGGAAGCGGGACTGCAAATGACCCATATGTTATAGCAAATCTCGAAGTAAATACAATTTCAACGCATGGAATCTGGATTGAAAACACGACTGCGTATTTTGTTGTTAGAAACGTCACCGTTTACGGTGGAAAGCAAACGCTAACGACAGGAATTCTTCTGCAAAATGTCACAAATGGCAGAATAGAGGCGATTAATTCAATAGAAAACAACATTGGAATTTCTGTTGAAAGGTCTAACAACATTAGATTGGATAACTGCTCATTTAACTCAAACAATGTAGCGATTGCAATTGAAAAATCAAATAACGTAAGCATGCACAATTTTAACTTAAGCAACAACAATTATGGTATTCAGCTTGGAAATTCGACAAACACAACAATCCATAACAGCAAATTCCTAAATTCTTCGCTCTATGCTATTAATATGACATCAAGTCGGATCAACTCAACTCAAATAAGGACTGGTGTAGAGATTCGCAATTGCGTTGGGTTCAACATTACAAATAGCATCATAGAAAATGTAAGGCAGGCTGGAATTCTCTGGCTAAACTCCAGCGGAGTCATTTACAACAACACGATTAGATGGAACAGAGAAGCGAACATAAGAATTCAGAACTCCTCCAATGTTGGCATTCTTCTGAACAATCTCAGCTATAGCAAAACTGGAATAGAAGTAAAGTTTTCGAACAATTTGACAATCTCTGGCAACAAGATTTCAAACCACTACAACCTTGCGGAAATAGGCGGAGGATATGGGGTAAAAGTTGAAAGCTCTGAAAACGTAACTTTGATTTTTAACAGCATTTTGGCGAACTCTGTATTCGGCATCTCTGCGTTAAATTCAAACTTGAGTATTTTAAACAACAAAATCGTCGGCGTTCAGAATTCGATGCCGCCAAGATGGAGCGTATTTGCTTCGAACGTAGGCATTTACTCGGAAAACAGCTCTGGGCTCGTAAAGAACAACTACATATCAGGACATACCTACGCTATTTACTTGAATTGCCCGAACACTGTGCGAGAGCTTAGTATTGTTGAGAACACGATAGCGTTTAGCGAAGAAGGTATAAGGGATATTGCCTGCAGAAATGAGTTCTTAGAGAGAAACAGATTCTTCGGGAACAATTACGCACTGAAGTTCAACTCTCCAAACTTGAAGAAAATAATGGATAATTCCTTCTACACAAATAATGAAATGGATGTCGTTGTTGAGATTGGAGGAAGTGCGGGCAATATATTATTGAATAGAACATATAGCGAAAAAGGTCTCAATTTAACCGAGGGAATCATAAGTCTAAACGAAGTCTCTTGGGATTCCGCCGAAAGAGGAGGCAATGCCCTTAAATCTGCAATAGTTGGATTGAACTCTACCGCATTCGGTTTCTCAAAAGAAGTCGGTGGAGTTTTGAGCGTTCACGTGAATGCAAGCGCTAACGCCAACTTGTCGCTGTTCAGCGGGCTTTACAGAGAAAGAATTTATGCGGTTGACACTATAACTGGAGAAATCCATGAACTCTATGCTAAGAACTTTACCGCTCAATATGGATATCTTTATCCGAAGAGCGTCGATAAAGACATAGTTGTGAACATATACGGGCTAAACAACAGCATTTACGATTTGTTCTACGAAGTAATCGACACCGACGGAGACAAGGCTTTAGGCTATGCTCGGATTCTCGTAAAGAATGCCAAAATTGCGATAACTAATATTAGCTCAACAACTGCGGAGAGAATTTACTCCTTGCATAGAGTTCCGAATCCAGGACAGATTTTTAGCTCAAGAGAGGACTACAATACCACAAATGAAAGAGGTAGTTTTGTTTACGTGACTGTGAAAAACCAAGGTGTTAAAGGTGGTTTTGGAATTATCAAAATCCATGTTCCTGATTACGTGAATGGTGTCGTAGGTGAGATTAATAAGGTTATATATCTTGAGCCTAATGAAACTGGCAACTACACTTTCTACGTTCTTCTTACTAAATACGACCCCATTAATGGTTGGAAGCCCTCGGATCCAAGCGTTTTCCCGAGCAACAAGAAGTTACCGATAAATGTAACAGTTGAAGATTTGCCAAGCTACATAACTGCGGACAGCAAAATGCACAACATCTCTTTCAAGCTGGGACCAGTTATAAGGATTTTAGACTACGACAATTACAGCTATCCAAGAGACCCGAACAATCCAAGTGCTCTATACGATGGCGACGGCGATGGAATCATAGAAGCGGGAGAAGGCTACCACTTCTCTCTTGAGTTTGACAACATAGGTGACGAGCCTGCGAACATTCAGCTTTTCCAGCATACGGAGACGATTATATGCAACAGCTGTAAATACATTCCTCCAGAACATTGTAGATTATATCCAGACCTCATAACTCGAACCACAGTGTTTGAGCCAGGAATGAGCTTTTTCAACCCTGAAGACTACTACAAACCGCAATTTTGGGATACACCAAATAGACTTTTCGGTGATTTGTATCCAAATGGCACTTCAGGAATTAGCTATCAGTATTATCGTGAGAAGTTGATTAATGATGCTCATATAGACTGGTGGTTTGATCGACCAGATTTGGGCTATTATCCGCCCATAGATTACAGTGGAAAGGAAAAAATCACTGTGGGGGTTTACTATTCGATACCTGGGCAGAGTCTCCCGCACAGATATTACACAGTTTCTGTGAACAGCTACAATCTCTCAGTTAAGGCACTTGAAAAGACATTCATACCTCTAAGCTTCCACATGGCTGATGGGGACATTAACGCCTTTGTGCATTCTGTCAGCATCAATAATGGCATTGTAAATCTGAGACTTAAGAATGATAACGACTACGTATACTATGAATACAAATTTGATGGATCTTATGACCCCTCACCCAAAGGTTTCAAGTGGTATAAGGTTATTCCGCCAGAATACACAGTAGAGGCAAGTGCTGAGAAGGCAAAACAGCCAAATACCACGATTCCGCACATGAAGGCAAATGTTGGAATAAAATGGAGTCTCTGGGCTAATGAGCTTAAGCTTGGAATGATGACACTCGAAGCGGTTGTTAGTATTTTGCTCGACGAAGCAACGGGCGGAGCCATCGACATAGAGTTTGCAGATGCGGTAATGTCGTTCACGAACATTCTTCTTTCGCTCGTTAACACCTATGAAAGCAGTGAGTCCACAATCCCATTGACAATTGAGATAAACAAAGTCCAGATCAGCACCCAAGAGCTTGCAGAAGATGGGCTGGATGCTGAATACTTCAGGAGAATTGCCAACGGCGACATTGACTCATCAACCGCAACTACTTTCATAAAAGCGGTCTGGAACAATGACGATCTCCAGAAGGCATTTGGCAGAGAAATTCTGAAAATGGTTGCGAAAAGCTTGGGATTGGAGAAAGTTTACATAGTATTGATAGACCCGAATTCGCCCGAAGACGCTTTTGATGACTTCAAAGATGCTTTGCTTGATTATCTCAAAGATTCGAAGCGTTTAACAGAAGATCAGGCTGAAAGGATTGGAAAAGTTGTCGATGCGGTTATGGTCTTCAAAGACCTTGGCGAGTGGGCTTATTACAATCTCGAAGCTACAAGACTTGACGAGAGGAGTCTGAACATTCTCGACCCGCCTGAAGACTTCGTTGTAGAAGTGAGTGGTGAGAAAAGAACTTATTTCGGTGGACTTTACAAGACGCAAGTAGACGGAGAGGGTAATGTAAGCATAAGATTCCTCGAAAATGGACTTGTTGAAATCGTTGGAAACTATTCCACAAAGCCTGAAAAAATGCCCTTCAATTCTGAAGGAATAGAAGAGCTTGTAGTCAGCCTCAGAGGTGAAAGAGACGGAGAAAAAATGCCCGGAATTGCAAAAGTAGAGATAATTCCAAAATCTGGCTATGCTCTTGAAGCTTTCTTGGCTTTCAGAAATCCACAGCTTCAGAGAGCGTTCATAGCGGGATACTTCGAAAAACTAAGCAATCTGACTGCAATAACCGAAGGGGACAGAATAGTGCTCATCGGTGAAGGAACGCTTGCGGTTTCCAGTGACGATGTTTTGATTGAAGGGACAATAAGGCTCAACAAGACAATTGTTGAGGCACAGCAGAGAATTGTGGGCTACTATACCTTTGAGAAAGAAGGAAAGCAAAAGTTAAGCGTGAACTTCAATCCAACCATAGGCGTTCCAATGAACAAGACAAACTTAGAAGTTTTCGTGGAAGATGGAGCGGGATTTGAAAGCGATTTGCCGTTTAAGAAAGAGGGCAATGTTTACAAGCTTTCCTATTTGCCCGAATCCCTTGAAGCAAATTATTTAAGTGCCGAGAAGGTTCAGGAAGGCTACAAAACTTATGCGATAATTGCCCTACTTGCAATTGTGGCGTTCTTAGCTTTGTTCATTGCGCTGAGAAGAAGGTAAATTTTTTGGAAATTTAAATTTTTTAAATTCTAATCCCGTTCGTCAACTGGCATTGCGTCAACACGCTCTTTTTCACACCAAAACAAATAAAAACCTTAAAAATACTCCCTATAGGTGAAAAAATGAAAATAGGTGCTTCTGTCTGGTTCGGGCATCGACCTTTTGAAGCCAAATTTGAAGAACTGCTTAATATGGGATTTGATTACTTTGAAATAGCCCTTGATTATCCATTTCCAGAAAGGGCAGATGAACTTGAGAAGACTTTAAAGGATTATGGAGTTCAACCCGCTTTCCATGCTCCCCTTGACATGCTTCTCGCTTGTCCGAGGGATGAAGTATTTAGAGCATCGATGAAGGTGCTTGAAAATTGCTTGAGATTCGCTGGAAAATTTGAAACTCTATACTTCAACTTCCATGCGATGCACTTCTCACCAACTTTCATTTTTCCAGAAGTTCGCAAAGACGGGATCAGAAACATTGAAAAGGCGATAAATTTCGCAGTCGAATACAGCAAGAATGCGGGTTTCGAGGTTTGCTTGGAAAACGATCAGTTTTTCATGGAGGAATTTGTGCTTGGAGACGTTAAGCTAACCCTCGACATCGGACACTTTGCAATCGACTCCCATCGTCTTGGGCGGGACTACAGAGAAGCCCTAAGGAATTTTGCAGAGAAATACGGAAGCAGAATAATCGCCTTGCATGTTCACGACTTCAGCTTTGCTACGATGTCAGACCATTTACCTTTGGGCACTGGTGAACTCGATGCCAACTTACTTAAATGGCTAATGGAAAAGCTAAAACCGAAATTCGCTCTCTTGGAGATTTTCTGGAAGAACATGAAGTTCAGCATGAACTTTGCAGATTCTAAAGATCTTGAGAGAAGTCTTGAGTTTTTGAAGTCGATAAGGGTTTGAAAGCTTTTTGCCTGTTTAGACATGAGAAACCTAAATCCTAACAAGAGAATTCTCCAAATTCTACAGATTGCTAAATAACTCCTTGACTAACCACTTGCTAAGAGGGGCGAAATAGAGCATAAAGTAGCGGAACGCCAAGTTCTGCTATTCGTTTAAGCTAGTTCAACGAAGTTTAAAATTTCAAGTTTTAGAAGAAGAATCTTAATCGAAACTTATTTCTATTGCCAAGACTAACTAAATCTATGCCAAAAATAATTGAAGCAATCTACGAAAATGGAGTATTCAAACCTCTGGAGAAAGTTAATTTGAAGAATGGAGAGAGGGTAAAAATTAGACTCGAAGATGCGGATTCCATAGTAGAAGACGTTTTTGGTATTCTGAAGGGAAAGGACACAAATAAAGCTCTCGAAGAGTTGGAAAATGAATGGGGTTTTTGTTGATTCCTCTGTTTTTCTCAAAGTTTTAGAGGGGAACGAAAAAGCCAAGAAATTATTTAAGTCCCTGATAAGAAAAGAGAGGTTGTATCGTAATACAATCGTTTACAGCGAGGTTCTTTATGTTTTTATAAAGCTAAAGACGGGCAAAAAGAGTTATGAGATCAGAAGTCAACCGGAGATCCTCAAATCCAGCGAAAAAGAGCTTCAAAAACTGTTTGAATTCCTTAACTTAGCGCACTCGCTACCGATAACTAAAGAAGTGGAAATGATCTCCGCGAGCTTAATGAAGGAATGTGGTTTACTTCCAAACGACGCTTTAATCGCTGCAACCTGCAAGCATTACGGAATAAAGAAAATAGCAACATTTGACGAGGATTTCAAGAGGGTTGATTTTCTGGAAGTTTTAGAGCTTTAATTTCTTTATGCGTGCTACGAAGTGAGCAACTCGCAGAGATACCACGGAGTGGTGAACGCAAACTTATTCTATCTTAAATTTTTAAAAATTCTCTAAATTGAACAAATTACTCCTCTATTTTTGCTAAATTGAATTGTTGAAGCTAAAAAGAAAACGCGTGCTGTGCTACATGCGTATGCAAGCGTAAGCTTGCTACGCTGTATGCACATGCGAACGCCAATTTTTGATTTTTTAAGTGATCTCAAGTTGAAATCTTTGAAGTTTTAG
>JASFYH010000006.1 GCA_030055595.1 Archaeoglobales archaeon
CCGTTGCTATCTATTGTGCAATTCTTTATTGTGTTATTTTCCGAGGAATAGGAATATATGCCAGTAATTTCGTTGTTTGAGATCGTGCAGTTCTCTATGGTGCTATCGTTGGAATCATCCAAAGTAAGACCATCACCGGTATTGTATACTACTAAACAGTCTTTTATTATGCTGTCATTTGAAGATTGTAGGTAGATGCCGTAATAATAGCCCGAAACGCTCACATTAATTATCGTAACGTTGTTCGCTTGAACGCGGATCCCCACTCCGCTCTGATCACCTGTTATCGAAAATCCTTGTCCATCTAAAAAAACGTCGTCTGCAAAGATTCCTATGCAGTAATTCTGACCGCTTAAAAGCCCTGAAATGCTTTGATTAAGCCTGTAATTCCCGCTTTGAGTTATGTTCATGCACTCGCTTACGTTTGTAAAATCCTCAGCGAATGCTGGAAAGATACTCCAGACTAAGAATAACACTGCTAAGATTCCTATTATTGACTTAATTCTCATATACACCCCCTTTTAAATTTTTGTGGTAAAATAGCTCTACAAAGCTACCGAAATTTGCTTCAGCAGTTTTGCAGGACTATCTTACCAAATAATATTATTCGAAATGACACTAAATAAACCTTTCGAAGAATTCTCAAATACTAAGAATTCATTGGCGTGAGAATGTCAAGCATGGAAAGCTCATAATCGGGCAAATTTGTTTTTTAATGTCCAAGTTTAAATCAAAAAGCTCCGATAATTCCATTCAAAACAAACCTTAAAGCTATGTAAAGAAACAAAAAGCCAAAAATAAGTCTAATGAGCCAAGAAGGAGTGGAGCTTAAAATTCTTACTCCCATTTGTGCTCCGAACAGTGCTCCCAAGCCAAGAAAAAGCACCGCCATTAGATCAACAAATCCCTCATAGAGTTTGAATACTGAGCTCACAATCGCCATACTCAAAAATGAAGCCAAAGAAGTCCCGACCGCAAGCTTTATTGTAGAACCAAAAATGTAAACAAAGCTGGGAACCAGAGCAAATCCGCCACCTATTCCGAATATGCCGACGAGCGATCCAACAAATAATCCTACTAAGACTTTTGCTCTATTGGAGCCGGGAATTTCCTCATTTTTAATCCCTGGAAGCTCTCTTTTCAGACCCTCGTAGATCATTCTAAGGCTTGTAAATAGAAATATAATTCCCAAAAGGAGGCTGAGAAGCCAAACTTTATCGCATAGAGGAAAGAAAGCTAATGAGCCAGTAATTGCTCCCGCCACTCCACTGATCGAGACAAGCTTTGCAGTCCTGAGATCAACATTCCTCATTTTCAAATGCCCGAAGGCTCCAGAAATGGCGGTAAAGATAATTGCGGTAATCGTAGTGCCTATTGCGATTGCCAGTGGATAACCAAAGAGAAAAGAAAGAGCGGGGAGCATTATAAAACCGCCACCAACACCAAGGAACCCTCCAAATGTTCCTGCGATTATTCCAGTAAGAAAAAGCAATACTGAAGTTAGGGTCTCCACCGGATTGGAAACTTGGATAAGAGTTATAAATATTCCGAAAAAACAATTTCGTGAATTCCTTAGATATTGCGGAGAGATTTGGTTTTCTTGTCTATAAAAGAAAATCCTTTCCGCATTTATCCCTCAGATTCAAAGGAATTGATCTTCACGTCGACTCAACTCCCGGAGACGGTTTTAATCTGATCACCCATGCGCACTCAGACCACTATGGCCACAAAAATGTTGAGAACCCAAAGGCAATAGCAAGTATTGAGACCGCAAAGATCCTTAAGACTGTTAGCAATAAAGAATTTTCGGGAGTAATTTTTAAAATTGGCGACTCCTTCAGACTTGGAGAGCTCAAAATCGAAACTTATCCCACGAAGCATATCCATGGAGCAACCGCTTTCTATATTAAGGAGATTGGGGCATTAATAACTGGGGACGTCAAGCACTGGGAGTGTTTGCCGAGATGCAAAGTTTTGATCACCGAAGCAACCTATGGTCATCCTTCTTTTGTCTTTGAGGACGAAATAGACAGGCTTTTGAGCGTTGCAAAAAGCAATATAGCCCTTGGTGCTTACCCAATCGGAAAAGCACAGAGAGTTGCTGAAATTCTAAACAGCGAAGGATATGAGTTCACAGCGGAAGATAAAATCAAGAAGATCTGTTCTGCTCTTGGAATAGAAGTCGGAAATTCTGGATCCCGCATAGTTTCGCCGAGAAATCTCAAAGACGGCTATATCTTAACCGCCCAAAGGTATTACAGGCGTCCAAGAATAGTTATAAGCGATCACATGGACTATAGGGGAATAATTGCAATGGTTGAGCACTGTAAACCCGAGCATGTGCTCTTCTACCACGGAAAACCTTCAGAAAAGTTGAAAAAAGAGCTTTCAGATATGAGTATAACCTGCTCAACTCTCAGAGACGTAGACATCACCCTTCCTTAGCTCTTAGCTTCGTAAGAATCTCTTTTGCAAAGTCCATTCTAATCTTGCCTTCTTTAACCATGATCTCCGCAACTCTGTCGATCTCGCTTCCCCTTGCACCCGCCATTATTGCGATGTTTCTTGCATGAAGTTCCATATGACCCCGCTGAATGCCTTCTGTAGCCAAAGCTCGCAGTGCTGCGAAGTTCTGGGCTAATCCAAGAGCAGCGGAGACTCTTGCGAGCTCTTCCGAGCTTTTGACTCCAAGGATCTTAAGGCAGATCTTTGCCAGCGGATTCACCTGCGTAGCTCCGCCAATTATGCCCGCGGAGATCGGGATCTCGATCGTTCCAACAAGATCGCCGTTATCATTGATCTCGTATTTCGTAAGAGGTTTGTAGCCCTTTATTGCTGAGTAACCATGAGCTCCCGCCTCTATTGCTCTGAAATCGTTACCCGTTGCGATCATCAAAGCAGAAATGCCGTTCATTATTCCCTTGTTGTGCGTCGCACATCTGAAGGGATCCGCTTCCGCAAAGGCGTAGGCTTTCATAACTCCATCGACAACTTCTTCGCCTCCAATGACTTCTTTTTTAAACAAAGCCTTTGCCCTCGCAATTCTGTAAACCGCAAGATTTGAAAGTATTCGAAGGAGAGGTCTACCGCCCGATAGTCTGCCAACAATAGGGGCAACCTTTTCACACATCGTATTCACCGCATTCGCCCCCATTGCATCCCTTACATCGACAAGCAAATGAACAACAACCATCTTGCCGTAGATGGAGTCTATGATCCTAACCTCAAGATCCTTGCAACCTCCTCCAAGCTTTACAAGGATCGGATCGCACTCGTTAGCCTTTTCAATGATCTCCGCCTTGTTCCTAAGGATCTCAAACCTTGCACTTTCGGGATTTTTTACGTCAACGAGCTGGATCTGCCCGATCATTACTGGAGCAGTGAAGTCTGTGAAAAATCCCCCGCCTTCTCTTGCCATTCTTGCCGCGTTGCTCGCTGCAGCAACCACGCTCGGCTCTTCAATGACCATCGGAATTAAATAGTCTTTGCCGTCGATCAGAAAGTTAGTTGCTACTCCAAGCGGAAGCTCAAAAGTGCCTATAACATTTTCAATCATGCGATCAGCAACCTCGATCGGTAGAGTCCCCGAAGAGATCAACATACCGCTCTCCTCTGGACTCAAACCTACGATTTCTGCCACTTTTCGCAATCTTTCCTCAACGCTGAGCTTGTAGAATCCCGAGAGTCTCATGAAGTTAGTATTGAGATTGCATAAATTATTTTTGTGTGATTACAATATCAAAAAACTTAAAATCCCTCTAACAAACTTTAAAAAGGTGAGGATCATGCACTCAGACATACCAGTGAAGGAAATAATGACAAGAGATGTCTGCAAGGCAAACGTAGATGAAAATATCCATTCGATCGCTAAGAAAATGGTGGAATACGGCGTTGGAAGTGCGGTGATCATGGACGGAAACAAACCCGTGGGGATCGTTACCGAGAAAGACCTGATTGCAAAGGTGGTTGCAAAGAATAAATCACCATCTTCGGTGAGTGTTAAAGAAGTTATGAGCTCTCCCCTAATTACGATCAAACCAATAACAAGTGTGCGAGAGGCAGCAAATATAATGACAAAGAGAGGAATTAGAAGGCTACCTGTGGTTAACGATTCTGGGGAGCTTGTCGGTATAATAACAGATAACGATATTCTGGGCATATCACTTGATCTTGGTGAATTTGCCTCACTTGTCACAGAACACTCTTCGGGGTTTACTGAAGAGATGAGTGGAGGGATTTGCGAAAGATGTGGAAGATATGTAGATACCCTCTACGAGGTAGAAGGACTCAATCTTTGCGAATACTGTGCGGAACGTGAAAGGTGAAATTGATGAATATAATGGAGATCGCAACCGCAGAAGTTCAAACACTGCCCCAGACATCCACGATAATGAATGCACTGAAATTCATTCTAAAAAAGAACTTCAGAAGAATTCCGATAACCGACGCGGGAACGAAAAAGTTGAAGGGGATTATAACAGCAACAGACTTCATAAACTTCTTTGGTGGTGGCAAAAAGCACGGAATTGTTAGAAATCGCTATAATGGGAATTTGGCTTCAGCGGTTAATGCTGAAATCAAGGAGATCATGGAAAGAAATGTGATTTGTCTTTCGTCAAAAGACTCGTTAGAGAGCGCTGTGGAGCTTATGTTTGAAAAGAAAGTCGGTGGATGTCCAATTGTGGATAAAGATGATGTTGTTGTTGGTATAATTACTGAGAGAGACATTCTGGAATATTTAGCGACTAAAAAGACCGTGGATGGTGTGGCTGAAGACTACATGACAAAAAATGTTGTCACCCTCAGACCGAAGGACACCATAGAGACCGCAATGAAGACCATGATCAGCAAAAGATTCAGAAGATTGCCTGTAATCGAAGACGGAATCCTATTGGGATTGATAACCGCAAGAGAGATCCTTGCATACTTTGGAAAAGGAGAGGCTTTCAAAATGCTTGAAATTGGAGACATAAGCGAGGCTATAAAAAAGCCCGTGACAGCGATCCTTGGAAACAACGATCTGCTCATGTATAAAGAGATCCCAATGTTTCCGAAAGATGCAATGATCTCGCAAATAGTAGCCGAGTTGATCGAAAAAGGACATGGAGCGGTTTTAATAGTGGAGAACGGAAAATTGGAGGGAATTCTAACGGAAAGAGATTTGGTTAATTTTCTCTATCAGCATTCATGAATTTCGTTTCTGAAGCCCTTAATCTCTCAAAATTTTCTACTGAGAGGTTAGAGGAAAGGGGAATTCTGAGAATAGCTTTTGTAAAGCATCCATTTTTTAGTGACGTAGTCGATGCGGTTAGAATTGAAAAGAAATTTGGAATTTATGAAGAAGGCACGGTAATTGTAAAGGGAAAAGACCGCTTGAGAGTTTTTAGAGGTTTTCCCAAGATCAAGAGAATCCTCTACTTGGAATCTGGACTAAAGAAGCATTTTGGGAGCACGAAAATAGCCCTTGAAGAAAAAATGAATGGTTACAATGTTCGAATTGGCAAGATCGGAGATGAGATCTATGCCATAACTCGCAGAGGGTTAATATGCCCCTACACAACAGAAAAAGCGAGGGAAAAAATACCAAAGGACTTCTTTGAAGAATATCCCGAGCACATGCTTTGTTGTGAAGCTCTTGGCAAAGCTTCACCATATGTTCCAGATTATTACGGGATTGAGGGTTTAGAATTCTTCCTTTTTGATATCAGGGAAAGTAAAACGAATAAAGCCCTAAGTATCCATGAGAAAGAAGAAATAGCAGAAAGATACGATCTGAGAATGGTGAATATTCTGCTTAAGACTTCTGCGGAGGACATTGAGAACATAAAAAGAGTTTTAGAGGAGCTAAATGACAAGAGTAGAGAGGGGGTTGTTTTCAAAGACCTCGAAATGAATTTGCCTCCGTTAAAATACACGACCAGTTTTTCGAATTGTGGAGATCTGAGCTACGCTTTCAAGAACTTTGAAGAATATGGAAGGGATTTCATGCTCGCGAGAATTGTTAGGGAGGCTTTCCAAACTTTCGAATTCCAAGACAACATCGATAATAGAGCATATAGGCTTGGGAAGGCTATACTTGATTCTGCAGTTGAGAGTATCAAAAAGGTGAAAGAAGGTAAAGAAGTTACAGAAGAGCTAAACCTAACATTTTCTTCTGAAGAAGTTCTAGAGCTATTCAAGATGCATTTGAAACTACTTGGCATAACTTTTCGGGAGATCGAAAGGAAGAAAAGAAATGACAAGATCGAGGCAAAATTTGAGAGGGTGATGAGGGCAACGACTGACAAAATAAAGAGCCTTCTGGAGGGTAATCCATGGTAAGATCAGCAGGAGTTGATGCGGGCACTAACTCCTACGATATATTTGTAATTAAAAATGGAGATTTCTTTAGCGAGAGTTTTAAAAGCGAGAAGGTCAGAGAAGACCCAAGTTCTGTTGTAGAAGCAATTGAGTCTTACGAAGCGGACATTTATGCGGGGCTTTCGGGCTATGGGATCCCGATAAAAAGGTTTTCTCAGTTGAAAGATTATGAATTGTTTCTCATGACCTTAAATCTCGACGCTGAGAAGAGCATTGGACTAAGATCAATAATTGAAATGATCAGAGAGAGAGATCTGAATTTTTACACGATCCCAGGAATAATCCACTTGCCAACTGTGCCAAATTGGAGAAAGTTCAACAAGATCGACATTGGGACCTATGATAAACTTTGTTCAGCGGTTTTGGCGGTTTTACAACTTTCAGAAGAAATTCCAATTGAGAGACAGTGCTTTATACTCGCCGAAATTGGTTATGGTTTTTCTTCCTTCATCGCGGTTAAAAATGGAAAGATCGTTGACAGCATTGGAGGGACTTCAGGCTTTCCGGGTTATACCTCAATTGGTTCGATGGATGCGGAATTGGCTTATCTGGTTGAAAGCTTTCCGAAAAAAATGATCTTCAGTGGAGGGATTAGAAGTTTTGTTGAAGAGTGCGGTGGAAAAGAACTTGACATTCTATCTGAATTTGTCCTAAAGGGACTGAAAGCGGTGGAAGTTGGCATCGAGAGGGCGGAATACTGCATTCTATCGGGTAAATTTGCAAAGGATCTTGAAAAAGTGATCAGTGAACACTACAATACAGAGATCCTTAAGGGCTTTGGAAAGGGAAAACAATCCGCTCAAGGAGCGGGAGTGATTGCAAACGCTATTGCGGGTGGAGAATTTGAACCGATCGTGAGACACATGGAGATCTTCTCAGCAAAAGGCACCGTTCTTGACTACTTGTCCTCGGATTTCAAAAGCAGAGTTTTAGAGAAGTTAAATTTATATTTCCGCAGTAATTAGCTTTTGCGTTATGTATGCCCGAATAAAGTTACGAGACACCGTTCGAGTCCCTCCTGCTAAAATCGGAGAAAATTTGGAGGAGACGATTGAATCACTACTCTGGGAGCAGTTTGAGGGTAGATTGGATAGAGAGTATGGAATGATCATAGGAATTGAAAGTATTGAGGAGATCGGGGAGGGACGAATTATAGAAGGGGATGGAGCGATCTACTTTGACGTTGTTTTCAATGCGATCTGCTTTAAACCAACTCTCCAAGAAGTTGTCGAAGGGGAGGTTGTAGAAGTCGTCGAGTTCGGTTGCTTCGTCTCCATAGGACCATTTGACGCTCTTTTGCATACAAGCCAGATCACAGACGACTATATGGTTTTTGATGAGAAGAACAAGAGACTTGTTGGAAAGGAGACAAAGAGAGCGATTACTGAAGGTGAGTTGGTCAGGGCAAGGATCGTTTCACTCAGTCTTAAAGAAAGAGAACCAGAAAAAAGTAGAATTGGACTTACTATGCGTCAACCATGGCTCGGAGCTCTGAAATGGCTCGAAGAAGAGATCGCTAAAACAAGAGGTGAAAAAGTTGGCTGAGTTGGCTTGTAGAAACTGTAAATATGTGAATGTGGACGCTATAATTTGCAAAAACTGCGGATCGTCTGATCTGACAAAGGAATGGTATGGCTACCTGATCGTCATTGATCCAGAAAAAAGTGAGATCGCAAAAAATCTCGGGATAAAAAATCCAGGGAAGTATGCTTTGAGGGTAGACTAATGCTAAGACTGCCCGAGAAACTACGCGCTGAACTCGCAAAACCATATGGAAAGCTATATAGAGATGGAGAGAGAGTTCTTGAGAAGGTTGAGGAGATAAAAAATTCGAAAATCTTGGCTGTTGTTGGCGATTTTGTAGCTTACTGTGCCTTTAAGGTCAGAATTCTTCCACATATTGTAATAATAGATGGTAAAACGCTTAGAGAGAGAAACTTAGAACTTGAAGTTCCGGAAGAATATGAAAGAGTTGAAGTTAAAAATCCCCCCGCATTCATCACTCCCGAGCTCGTCAGAGCCATTGAAATAGCTGTGAAAAAAGCTAAAGAGGGGGGAAAGAGTTTGATCTTTGTTATTGGTGAAGAAGATCTTGCTGTAATGCCCCTTGGGATTCTTTTACCCGAGAGATCGCTTATTCTCTACGGACAGCCAAAAGAGGGTGTAGTAGCATTCACGATTGATCAGGAGAAAAAGCTTCTAATACTCAAACTTCTTAAACAGATGGAAATAGTTGAGAGGAGTGAAGAACTGAGAAAATTGGGGGTGATCTGATTGGAGATCCGAGTTGAATCCGAGAGATACAATCCACTGCTGAAAAGAAAAGAAGTGCACCTTAAAGTTGCCTTTAACGGTAGAACGCCTTCAAGAGCGGAAATCAGAGAGAAAGTAGCGAGTATTATGAATTCTGAGCCGAGTAGAATTGTTCTGGATCACATAAAGACTGAATTTGGAAAGAGGGAAGCAAAGGTCTATGTGAAGATCTATGATTCTCCAGAAGCTTTAAAGACAATTGAAGAGAGACATATAATTGAAAGAAACTTCCCAGAGCTAAGAGAAGAGAAGAAAGAAGTTGAAGCAAAGGAAGAACAACCAAAACAGGAGGGTTAGCATGGTGGAAGTCGTAAGTGGATTTTATGAGATAAAAGGAGAGAAACTTGTAAGAAAGAGAAAGTTCTGCCCTCGATGTGGTGAAGGGGTTTTCTTAGCAGAACACAAAGATCGCTTTACTTGCGGAAAATGTGGCTATACTGAGTTCAAAAAGAAATGAATGTTCTTGGCATCGAGGGAACCGCTTGGAACCTCAGCGTAGCTATTGTAAACGAGGAAGAAGTAGTTGCAATTGTAAATGATCCCTATTCCCCCAAGGAAGGGGGAATTCATCCAAGAGAAGCTTCTCAACATCATGCAGAAAAAATGCCTTCTCTCATAAAGGCTATTTTTGAAAGATTTCCGAAGGAAAAGATCGATGCGATCGCTTTTTCTCAAGGTCCGGGATTGGGACCGTGCCTGAGAGTTGTTGCAACCGCCAGCAGGCTCTTATCACTGAAGCTTAATAAACCACTAATAGGCGTGAATCACTGCCTCGCTCATGTTGAAGTCGGAAGGTGGAAAACCAAAGCAGAAAATCCTGTTGCACTTTATGTTAGCGGGGGTAATAGTCAGATCATTGCAAGAAGGGGTAATCGTTATAGGGTTTTTGGCGAGACACTCGACATAGGCATCGGAAACGCTCTCGACAAGCTTGCGAGAAGTTTTGGGCTCTCACACCCTGGAGGTCCAAAGATCGAGAAGCTTGCAAAGGAGGGCAAAAAATATTATCCATTGCCCTACGTTGTTAAAGGAATGGACTTTTCATTCAGCGGAATGGTTACAGCTGCACAGAAGTTAAAAAACAAGGCTAAAATTGAAGACATTGCCTTCAGCTTTCAGGAAACCGCATTTGCGATGTTAACTGAAGTAACTGAAAGAGCTCTTGCATATCTTGGATACAACGAGGTGCTCTTAGTCGGAGGAGTTGGAGTGAATAAGAGACTCCAAGAGATGATTGATAAAATGTGTGAAGATCGAGGGGCGAGGCTATATGTTCCACCTTCAGAGCTGATGGGGGACAATGGAGCTATGATCGCTTATACCGGACTTTTAATGCTAAAACACGACTATAGAACATCCATAGATGAGTCCCATGTAAGATCTAATTTCAGAATAGAAGAAGTAGAAGTAAGATGGTAAAAATGCTGAAAGCGGAGCTTCATGTTCACTCCAACTTCAGTGACGGAAAAGACAGCGTGGAGAGAATTTTAAAGACTGCGGTTGAGAAGAAGATCGACGTGATCTCTATAACGGATCACGACACGATCGACGGATCTCTTAGTGCGATCGAGTTTGTTTCCACGGAAAAACTGCCTCTGATCGTGATCCCGGGGATCGAGATCTCAACGAGAAGTGGGCATCTCCTTGCATATGGGATCTTAAAGGACGTTGAAAGTGGACTTGATATGAGGGAGACTTGCGAGATCGTTAAAAGAGAGGGTGGCATCACGGTGCTTGCACATCCTTTTGATTTTCTTCGCAAAGGAAGTATGAAAGTGGGTAATTTCAAATTTGTTGACTGCGTCGAGATCTTTAACGCAAAGAGCTACTTTAATTTCCTCGCGAAGAGATATGCAAAGAGATTCAGCAAGACAGGTATAGGAGGGAGCGATGCCCATACAGCTGATCAAGTTGGAATCGTTATAAATTTCCTAAAAACCCCTGAAAAGAGTTCTATACTCGAAGCCTACTACAATGGCAGAAAACAAACGCTCAGGGAGAGATTATCTTTTCTGCTATCTCAGACAAATCCAAAATCCTGACTCTGCTCCCACCAACTCTTGAGAGATTGTATTCACAAAATGGGCATGAAGTTATGATCACGTTTGTTCCAGTAGCTAGTGCTTCTTTTATCCTTTCTTCAGCAATTGCTATGGCTATCTCCTTAAACTGTGTCCTTAAACCTCCCCCTGCACCACAACAAAGCGAAAATTCCCGAATTCTCTCCATTTCTACCAGTTTAATCCCAGATCTTCTTATAACATCTCTTGGAGCCTCATAGATACCCATATGCCTACCAAGATGGCATGGATCGTGATAAGTAGCAATAAGATCAATACTGCCTGTTTTTTTAATCTCCTCTGCAAAAACAGTAGAGACGTGCTTGACCTCTAAGTTGAACTCAATTTTCGATTCTTCAGCAAATTTCGGATAATCCTCCTTAATAGTCTTATAGCAACCGGGACAGGATGTAATGATCTCTTCTATTCCCTCTCTTTGCCAAGTCTTGATGTTCTTTGTGAATAGCATTTTTGCTATGTCCTTTTGTCCCGTGCGTAGGAAAGGGGAACCACAGCAGAACTCTTGTGCCCCCATTACAGTAAATTCAACTCCTAAATTCCTTAGAGAATTTGCTGTAGCCTTTGCAATGTTCTGAGCTTTAAAACTTGCTGTGCATCCCGCAAAATAGAGAGTTCTGGATTTTCCAACACTAAAATTGAGCCACTCAGCTCTTTTTTGCTGGTCTCCTCCATAGGGGTTGAATTCCCTGTAAGTTATGTCTCTCACCTTTCTATGAACCGGTAATGGAGCGATCTTTTTATTTACCAATTCTTCCCGAACATTCTCCCAGAAAGTCACCAGATCTAAATTCGAAGGACAGACTTCACTGCAGATCCCGCAAACAGAACATTTGTATAGCTCTTTAGTTATTCTTACATCTAATTTTATTGCTCCCCTCTTAATCTCGCTCAAAAGGATCAGCTTGCCCCTTGGCGAAGCGGACTCTAATTTTTCGACTTTAAAAACAGGACATACATTGCAAAGACCGCATTTTATACAGTCCATAAGAATCTCTCCCCTATTTTCATGATCTTCGAAAAAGCATTATTCTGGAAAGCTTTATTTGGATTTAGCAAACCCTCTGGATCTACCGAATTCTTGTATTCTTTGAGTTCTCTTTTAGCTTTGTTTTTGTGTGGAAATAGCATTCCCGTTGTGTAAACGCCACCTCCAAGGTTTTCAGCTATTTTTACGAATTTTAAAGCCTTTAAATACTGTTTCAGATTTCTTCCAAAAAGACCCAAGAAAATAACGCAATTAGAAGCAAATATCGCCTCTAAACCAAGAGAGATCTCTTTCGCCTTTTTATAAAACTCAAATGCATTTTCATATGGAACTACAGCCTCGGAGTAAATTTTATCTGTTGTTAAAGCTTTTAGCGGTCTCAATCTTCTTCCCCATAGGATTTCTCCGAGTTCTGAACTTTCTCCCTCTCCCTCATAACTAACAAGTAGAACGTCCCCATCCCCAAGCCTTTCAAATTTCATATGACAACGATCTTTAAAATTTGCATGATAGGCACCATCTATTTTTCTCAGAGCTTCTTCAAAACTGCATTCAAATGTGGAGCTTCTTATAGGTGTGGCTTCTCTCAACCTTATACAAGCCCTAAGAATTATGCCGGTCGTTCCAAATGCTCCTATGTAATATTTAAGCTTATCTCCCTTAATGAGCTTTATCCCATTATAGTCCGCAACTTCTAACCACTCTACGTTCTCCCCAATGCTTCCGAACTTCAAACTTCCAATTCCATATCCATTTTGAGCGATCCAGCCACCAACCGTTGAAACTGTGGCACTCGTAGGATATACCCTGAGAGCTTTTCCGAATTTGTTCGCATAACTCTCCACGTCTAACCAAATGGCTCCACTTTCCACGACTGCAGTATGGTCTTGAATTACGACCCTATTGAAATTCTTCATGTCAACTATAATGCATCTTTCTAAGGGAACGCATCCGCCATAGCCAGAAGTTCCAGTTCCACGCGTTATCACTGGAATTCCGAATCTTTCAGAGATCTCAAGAATTTTCACGACTTCTTCATCATTCTTGGGCTGAACAACGCAAATTGGGGTTTTTACAAATCTCAACAATCGTTTTGGAATGGCTAAAAAGTCGTATTTATATATACTCAGAATTCCGGGATGAGTTTCAAGTTTACTCACTCCCGACAGTGCGGTGTAGATCGGATCATGCACGAAACGATCTTCTAAAACTTATTTAAATACCTTTTTATATAACTATCAATTGTTCTTTTCTCGGAGAGTAGTTTTATATGCATCGAGCTCAGAAAAAAAGTGATGAAGTTCGACCTTGAAAAGCTCAGATTTGGCACTGAACTCGTAAAAAGGGGATTTGCCAAGATGCAGAAAGGAGGAGTAATAATGGATGTGACAAACGCAGAACAAGCGGTGATCGCTGAGGAAGCGGGAGCGGTAGCGGTAATGGCATTGCATAAAGTTCCCGCAGACATAAGGGCAAGTGGAGGAGTTGCAAGGATGGCGGATCCAAAGAAGATCCAAGAGATCATGGATGCGGTAACAATTCCAGTCATGGCTAAATGCAGAATTGGTCATATTGCTGAGGCAAGAGCTCTTGAAGCATTAGGAGTTGACATGATCGATGAAAGCGAAGTTCTAACGCCTGCTGATACATTCTTCCATATATACAAGAAGAATTTTACTGTCCCATTTGTCTGTGGAGCAAGAAGCCTTGGAGAAGCTGTTCGAAGGATCTGGGAAGGGGCTGCGATGATCAGAACAAAGGGGGAAGCCGGAACTGGCAATGTAGTTGAAGCGGTGAAGCACATGAGACTGATCGATCAGGCAATTTACATGCTGAGGGTGATCCCAGAAGAGAGTGTTTATGGGGTTGCATTAAAGTATGCATCAAGATATGCTGAACTTTCTAAACAGGTAAAGGAAGAAATGAATGTTGTTCTCGAAAATGAAGTAGTTTATGAGAATTTAACTCTGAATGAGATCGTTGAGGGAATTCATGAGATCCTGCTCGAAATAAGAGAAATTGGCAGATTGCCTGTGGTTAATTTTGCAGCAGGTGGTATAGCAACTCCTGCGGACGCTGCACTCATGATGAAGCTTGGTGCGGATGGGGTTTTTGTAGGCTCCGGAATTTTCAAGTCTTCGAATCCCGCAAAGTTCGCAAGAGCCATAGTTGAAGCGGTAGAGCATTACGATCAGCCAGAGATCGTTGCAGAAGTTTCCAAGGAGCTTGGAGAGGCTATGAGAGGGTTGGAAGTCTCAAAATTGAGCGAAGGGGAGCTTTTGCAGACACGCGGAGCATGAAGGTCGGAGTGATTGGGGTTCAGGGAGACGTTGAAGAGCACATATTGGCTACGAAAAATGCTCTAAGAAACCTTCAGATCGAGGGGGAAGTAGTAGCAATTAGAAAAACCGGGATCGTGCCTGATTGCGATGCTCTTATAATTCCCGGCGGGGAGAGCACGACGATCAGCAAACTCATTTTTGCAAACTCCATTGCAGAGGAGATCTTAGAGTTTGCGAGAGGTAATGGAAAGATCATGGGCACCTGTGCCGGGCTTATTGTGCTGGCAAAACAAGGCGATGAACAAGTTGCTAAAACTAAGACAAAGCTTTTGGGTTTGCTTGACGTGAAGGTAAAGCGAAATGCATTTGGAAGGCAAAGAGAAAGCTTTCAGACAAAACTTGATATGAAATACGTCGGAGAAATTGATGCGATCTTCATAAGAGCTCCGATCATCGAAAGTGTTGGGAAAAACGTAGAAGTGCTCGCGAAATTTGAAGACAAAATTGTTGCGGTAAAACAGAACAATATTCTCGGCTTGGCATTCCATCCTGAGCTTTCCTCTACGAAAGTTCACGAATTCTTTCTTAAATTTTGATCCTAAAGATAGCCAAATTCCGCTAAATAATAGTAGATCTCCGCCAGAAAGTAATTCAGAGAACCAAATGGAACGATTATACAGCCCTCGTGGAAATAAATGTTGTCGTCAATGAACGAGATAATGATTGGCACCGCTCTTTTGCCAACAAGCTTAGAAAACCTTTTGCATCTCTCTGCATGCTTCTCAGCTTCTTTTTTAAGCTGAGAAACTCTATAGCGGTGCCCTGAGTAAAGCTTTGCATCAAGACATAGCAGAATGTTGCCCCTTTCAGCAACAACGTCAATTTCCGCTCTGCCAAGTTCGTCCTTGAAAAAATGGTGAAAAGAAGTCTTGAAGCGGTGCTCTTCGCAGATCTTCTTCACTTCAGCCTCAAGATCCTGCCATCTCATTAAAAATTAAAGAACGAGCTGATAGGACTGGAATAGCACGTCCGCATTCAGCTTGCCATGCACGAAAGTCTTGCCAGTTGAGAGATCATTGACTGCGATCTGAGCGGGAGCAAACAGATTTGGATCGATCTTGTAGAAATCGTAGTTCGCAGCCTTAAAGATCTCGTAGAACGGCTTTCCGTAGTCTTTGCTCGTGCAGCTCGGCACATTCTTAAGAATTTCGTCATACTTTTTGACAGTCAGGAAAACACTGCCGTAATACATCATGCTATCATTCGTCGCCCCCATTGCCTTAAGATCGTTCTCAAGAATTGGAGCAATTGGACATCTCCCCGCTCCGCTCACGATCAGCTTTGGATCGTAGCCAATCTCTGTCATCTTGTAGATCGCGGTCTCAACAATTCTGCCCGAGATCTGAACGCTCCCAACGATTGAAGCGGTTGGAGCAACGACCGCGTAGACATCTTCAGGCTCCACATCGCATTCCTTTGCGATGAACTCAATGACTTTCTCGTCTGGAAGTTTGTTTGCCTCAAGCGCAATGATCGCAACATCCGCATCATCCTCGTAGCCAATCTTCTCATAAGTCTTCTTAGGCTTCAAAGCCAACGCTCTCGCAGGACCACTTCCCATTGCGAAGTATTTTTCAACCTTAACCGCCCAGCCCGCCTTCTGGCTACCAAGACAGGCAATTGCGGGATGATCTGTGTATTCTGTTATGAATGCAAACGGAACATCCCTTATTGTGTCAACAACTATGTTCACATCCGCAAGTCCACCCATGCAGATCTGCGTGTATAGTATTCCCGCCTCATAGCTTCCCGGCACATTTACTCCACAGTCTACGACTGTAGCATCGTTTTCAAGTCTCTTTGATTGAATCCTGAGCTCTTCCTCATAATCGAGCATTGTTTCAACAATCTCAAGTGCAATCTCATTCACACTCAGCATGTCCCCACCTCAACTCTCGTGAATTTCCAAGTTTTTATTTTTTGCCTTTCTATCAAAACTCCTCGCTCTCAGTTTCATCTTCAATGGGAGCTACAGTTGTTTCTTTTACACCCATAAGAGCAAGATACTCTTTCAGCATCCTCGGAAACTTTGAAGCTTCAACAAATCTAAGTCCAAGCCTTTCACTCCACTTCTTGATGCCTATATCACTGCTAACCACGCCCGCTTCAAGCTCCTTTGCGAGAAGCAAAACATCGAGATCTGGAGCACTGTCAAGCAACCCCTGACGCATCACCGTGCGAAATCTGTCCCTGAATTTCGAAATGAGGTTTCCTATGTCTTCCTCAAGCTTCTCAGAAGCTCTTGAGATCGCAGAAGATTCAAGAATAAAGTCCTCCGCGAGTCTTCTGCCACGGTTCATTTTCTGCCTGACTGAGATTATGTATTCGTAAAAGATCGCTGCGGGAATCTTTACTTCATATCTGTTCGGTGTCTTCTTTACAAGCCAAGTGTCGAGCTTCACAAATGTGCTTTCATTGCACTCGTTTCTTCGCAAAAAGCTCGAAAGCTCTGAATAAACTGAAGGATAGGGAATATAACAGCTTATTTCAAGTTTTAGCCTTGCAAGAGCAATTAGGTCGAGAATCTCGTTGGCAGATTCGCAAAGAGAAGCGTAGCTCTCTTTCTCCCTCATTCCCGCATCTGTGATCGCGGTTGTGTCGAGCACAAATCTTTGACGCATTTAAATTGTTTTAGCATGAAGAAATAAATATCTTTCGAATGGGAAACTAATTATAACTTCAGACTAATTCAATCTGTGGAATCTCTCAGAAAGCTCCCCACCGTTCTGACCGCTGAGGAGCTACTCGACAAGATCTTTGGCAGAAGCTCAAAGGTTAGCGGGAGCAACGTGAACGAGAGAGTTATAAACAAGCTATCAACAATCTCGAATGTCTCTAAAGATTACTTCGAGAGAATTATAAGCTCTCATCCAAATTACAACTCTTTGCCAAGCTTCTACAGGGAAATGGTAGATCTTATTGTTGGAATAGAGGAAATAAAGAAGTCATTGGCTTCACTTTCATGGGCTAATTCCATGATCCAGAAGATCGTAACAAAGAGTATCGCGAACATCCGGAAAGGCAAAAATGCGCTTGCGATCTATAGAAGTGCCTGCGGTAGAATTGCCTCGATCATCGAAGACATCGATAAAGAGCTTAGGTTCCTTAATGAGGCGAAGAACAAGATCAGAGAAATTCCAACATTGCAGGATATGCCAACTGTTGTAGTTGCGGGCTATCCAAATGTTGGAAAATCGAGCTTTGTTTCTCTGGTTTCAACCGCTAAACCTGAGATCGCAGAATACCCCTTCACAACAAAAAAGATCTATATAGGCTACACAAAAGATCTGCAGTTCATAGACACTCCCGGTTTGCTTGATCGCCCGCTGGCTAAGAGAAGTGCCATAGAGCGCAAGTCGATTCTATGCCTGAAGCACGTTGCGGATGCAATTCTATTCATAATAGATCCCACCGAAACCTGTGGATACACTCTAAAAAGTCAACTATCGCTTCTCGAAGAGATAAAGAAGAGTTTTGGCAAACCCATGCTTGAGGTTTACAGCAAGGCGGATCTGCATGAGCTCAGAGATAGAATGGCTTTTTCAGCAAAAAATGGAGAAGGAGTAAAGGAAATACTTGAAGAGATCACAAAAATAGCAATAAAAACTTATTCGCAAACATCAACCTTTATCGCTGTCTCTGGGCAGACTTCTACACAGGAACAGCACTCCTGACAGTCGTCAGGGCGAACTGGATTGCTTTTACCCTCGTCATTGAACTCGAAAACGCTTCCAGGGCATACAGAGATGCATTCTCCACAACCCGAGCATTTGTCCATATCAACCGTGACTTTTGCCATACGCTCACCTCCAAATGCCCAAAGAAGATCGAATATTTATTTTTTTTGCTTTCTCTACTCTGCACTACATTCCGAGCATCTTCTCTTCCCATTTCTTCAGATATGCCGAACTCTGGCTCACATCGCTGAATATACTCTCCGCTCTCTCGATGTCTTGTAAATCAATCTTTCCAGAATTTCTCAGCTTTGCAAACTCGTTTGCTGGAGCCAATAACTGCACCGCATATCTGAGGCTCATTCTCTCGCCAATGTCCGTTAGCCTCTCGATTGCTTTCTCATCCAAGATTACGCCCATCTCAACCGCCCTTATGTCGATTATAGTTTTTATTTCATCCCTTGTGTAAGGCTCAGTCGTTATTATAAGCAATCTGTCCAAAAGATCGAGAGGGATGCCATGAGGGGCGACTATGTCGGTGCCTCTGATCCTTGAAAATCCCCGATTTGAAGCAAGGATTATGATCGGCGACATCTCCGACTCCATTGCCCGATTCATAAAGGCGAATAGCTCAATGTCCATCAAATGTGTCTCGTCTATGAACATCACTCCCGGCAATAGCTCCGCTCTGCCCTCCTCGATCAACCTTCGCACCTGCTCATCCACTTCATGACGAACCTCGTTGTCGATCTCCCTGCTTCCACCGCCGAATAGGCTGAAAATGCTCCCACGTCTTGCATTTGCCTCATCAAAATCATGAAGGGTGACCACATACGTGAATTCCCTTTCTTTCTCAACTTTACCGCTCGGCAGTGGCACAAGATCTTCATCGCCGATGTCGTATTTCTTCTTAGCCTTCTCGCTTCTTCCGAGCTTGCTAACTCTCCCAGTCTCCTTGTCTAAGATTATCACGTCTCCAAGCCCAATTCCTTGCGAAACAAACTGCATTGCAATTCTACTGCCAACGCTGAAGCTTCTCTTCTCGTCAGTTGTCGCAAGCGTCAAATTTGCGGACTCAGGGATCTTTTGAGTCGGGTTGTAAGGATTTGGAACCATGTTGTAGTCTAAGCCAACAACTTCTCCCTCAAGCACGATCCTTCGCTCCCTTATACGCACTCCTATGGCTTTTCTCATGCTCTGGATCAAGGCTTCGGTTTTCTTCATTTCCGCACTGTAAAATTCGCTTGCAGAAACGTGCACGAACGGAAGGTCTTTGCCCAATTCCTTGCTTATAGCAACCGCTATTGCGGTTTTTCCGGTGCCCGGTGGACCCGCAAGCAAAATTCCTCTGCCTGCCATTTTTCCAGACTTTATAAGCTTTACAATTACTCCTGCAGCCTCTCTTGCCTTTTTTTGCCCCACAAGACCATCAGCAACATCTTTAGCCCTTAAATTCTCATCAAGTCCGAGCCCGCGGATGTGCGAATGGGCACTGATCCTCTCAAATCTCCCGAGCTCGCGTATCATAAGATCGGTGGAAATAAACTGCTATATGAAATTAACTCTACTGAGCTCAACGGGCTCTGACAAAATCACACTTTTTAGCATCTTTTCAAAAAAATTTCTGTCCTTGAGCACCGCTCTCGCAGCAGAAACCATTTTAGCTCCCGCTTTAATCATGTTCTCGCCAGATCTTATGTCTACAAAGGAGTTGTTTCCGATTGTAAAGCCGTGCTTGGAGACCTTCTGGATCAGCGACAGATCGCAACCTCCCCCAGGAGTCATTGCATCAACGTGCAAAATTTCACAACCCTTTTCAAAGAGTTTCGCGGATAGCTTTTCATAATCGAGTTCATAACCTCCACGGATCTTGACCGCAGTTATTGTGATCTTTGAAACCTCTTCGACAGTTT
The DNA here is from genome assembly GCA_030055595.1 of Archaeoglobales archaeon. Lineage (GTDB taxonomy): Archaea > Halobacteriota > Archaeoglobi > Archaeoglobales > Archaeoglobaceae > WYZ-LMO2. The sequence continues at coordinate 19,669 of JASFYH010000006.1, forward strand.
TAAAAAGCTCATAAGGGTTAAAGAGGAGCCATTCTCCACATCTTGCTGAAATGAATTCCGGCTGTCTACAATGGGCATTTATTTCTAAAATACCTCCATAGCTTTCCACAAGCCTTGAGGTCTCAATGTAGCCCTCAAGAGTTGAAGAGCGGACATTTACAGCAAATTTTCTTCCTTTGATCTTTCTGAGCTCTTTCTCAATTCCCTCAAGCGGATCCTCGAATATGAATTCCTTTCTACCTCTCTCAGCGACTTTCTTACCCGCTTCCATAGCCCCTTTGTCAGCGTTAAAACCGCCAAGAATCACAAGAGAGGCTTTTTGGGTTTTACAAAACTCTGCATTGTTTATACCCGCCATTGCTGAAAGCACTAAGCGATCTTCAAATCTCATACTCTACGAGCTCAGCATCAAAAACTCTTGTAGCTGAGCCTGTCATAAATGCACTTTCACCGATCTCAATTTTCAAAATTCCACCTTTTGTAACAACTTCCGCCTTATCCGTAATTCCAAGTCTCTTTGCAACCGCAACAACTGCAACGCTTCCAGTTCCACAGCTCAGCGTTTCGTTTTCAACTCCTCTCTCGTATGTTCTTACGTAAAATCTCGATCCATCGTATTTAGCAAAATTCACATTGGTGCCCTCGGGAAAAACCTCAAGGAATCTGATCTTTCTTCCGATGCTTACGACGTTGAAGTCAAACTCATCAACAAAAATAACGGCATGCGGAACACCTGTATTTACAGCGTAAATTTTTAATTTCCTCCCTTCGACTTCAAGTTCCTCTCCCCAAATATTTTTCTTAGCCGGAATCTTCCCCGCCTCAAACTCTGGTTTACCCATGTCCACTTTTACCCACCATTTTCCATCAAAGCTTACTTCAAGCTCCTTGATACCTGCAAGTGTTTCTGCTTTCAGCTTCCTACCCGCATAGCCCTCTTCAACTAAGTAGCGTGAAAAACATCTAATTCCATTCCCGCACATCTTCGCTTCGCTCCCATCAGGGTTGAAAAATCTGAATTTAGCATCTGCAACCTCTGATCGCTGGACAAAAATAACTCCGTCCGCACCAACCGCAAAGTTCCTATTGCAGATCCACTTGGCAAATTTAGCCTTCTTTTCTTCGGGAACCAAAATTCTATGAAATTCGTCGATTAAGACGAAGTCATTCCCATTTCCATGCATTTTTGAGAACTTCATATATCACTTTCTTCTTCTCATTAGGAGCATATAGTTTACCGCATTGATCACCGCATCGAAAGAAGCCATTACTATGTCCTGAGCTGCCCCTCTGGAAGTGAAAACGTTTCCATTATCATCTTCAACAGTAACATAAACTTCTGCAATTGCATCACTTCCACCGCTGATCGCATCGAGCTTGAATTCCCTTATATGCACACCTCCGCCGACTAACTGCATAACCGCCTTCAGTGAAGCATCCACCGGACCAACGCCGATCGCTGAAGCGACTTTCTTTTCTCCAAAAACTTCCGCATTTATCACCGCAGTTGGAGTGATCTTGTTTCCTGTTATTACCGTGATCTCATCAACGGAAACTACTTTCTCCTCTTTCTTCAGTTCACCAAGTATTATCTCAGTTATTGTGAAAAGATCTCGATCCGTCACCCTTTTGCCACGATCTCCCATTTCCTTGACTTTCTCAAAGATCTTGTTCAAAGTATCATCATCTACAACATAACCCGCATCTTCAAGGATCTTCTTGAGCTGGAATCTGCCCGCATGCTTTCCAATTACGATCCTTCTGCGATGTCCAACCATTTCAGGTTTTAGCACGCCCGGTTCAAAAGTAGAGGACTCTTTTATGACTCCATGAGCATGAATTCCGCTCTCGTGGCTAAATGCATTCTCCCCGATTATTGGCATGTTAGGTGGCATTTTCACACCTGTTAGCCTCTCTACAAGCTTTGACGTGTCAAAGAGCAGTTCTGTCTTGATATTCGTCTTGATCCCCTCAATTGAGTGAAGGATCATCACCACCTGCTCTAAACTTGCATTCCCCGCTCTTTCGCCTATTCCATTTACTGTAACTTGAACTTCATCCGCTCCCGCAAGAACTGCGGAATAGCTATTTGCCACGGCTAAACCGAAGTCGTTGTGACAATGAACGTCTATTAAAACTTTCAATTCCTCTTTGAGCTTTTTAACGAGCTCGTAAAATTTAAAGGGTGTTGCGACACCAACCGTATCAGGGACATTAATGATGTCCACTCCCGCCTTTTCAACAGCTTTGTAGGTCTGTAATAGATAATCCAATTCGGTTCTTGTTGCATCCATTGCTGAGAACATGCATTTAAGTCCATGAGCTTTAACGTATTCCACGCATTCAACGGATCTCTTCACGATCTCCTCCCTGCTGATCTTTAAAGTGTGCTCCACTTGTATTCTCGAAGTCGGAGTAAAAACGTGAACCATATCCACTCCCGCGTTTATCGCCGAATCTATGTCTTCTTTTACAATTCTCGCAAGCCCACAAACTTCAGCTTTCAGATCCAGTGCGGAAATTTCCTTTACTGCATCAAATTCTCCCTTAGAGATCGCTGGAAAACCCGCTTCGATAACATCTACTCCCAATCTGTCGAGAGCCTTAGCGATCTGCACTTTATAGACCGGTGGCAGAGAGACCCCCGGCATTTGCTCTCCATCTCGCAGAGTTGTGTCAAAGATCCTTATGAGTCTCATCGCCTACCCTTAGAAGGAATGATGTAAATCGTTTTCGGTTGTTAAATTAATAAACCTTATAGAATTTTTCAAAAGAAATACAAAGAAAATACGTATTTAGAGGCAAAAGTTTGGCTAATTCTGTATTTTATCGCTCTTTTTTGAAGAAAAATTTAAAAATCTTCCCTATTTCTTAAAACTAGATGTTCCAAAAAATTCTCGTGGCTAACAGAGGAGAGGTAGCAGTAAGAGTGATGAGAGCGTGTAGAGAGTTGGGGATAAAGAGTGTAGCGGTTTATAGCTCAGCGGATCGTAGAGCATTTCATCGAGTATACGCCGACGAGGCATACTACATTGGGAGGGCGGAAGCAAAAAACAGTTATTTGAACATTGATCGGATTATAGAGATCGCAAAGAAGGCAAAGGCTGAAGCAATTCACCCGGGCTATGGATTCCTTGCTGAAAATGCGGAATTCGCTGAGAGATGCATCGAGAGCGGTATAGACTTCATCGGACCATCTCCAGAAGTCATGAGAATCGCTGGATCTAAGATCATATCAAGAGAGAAGATGCAAGAAGCCGGTTTACCAGTCATTCCGGGCTCTTCAGAGCTGAAAAGCTTAGATGAAGCTTTGAAATTTGCAGAAAAGATCGGATACCCCGTGGTGGTAAAAGCCTCAGGTGGTGGAGGGGGGATTGGGATCTCTGTTGCAAGAAAGCCTGAAGAACTTGAAGAAGCTTTTTACAGATCCAAAAAATTGGGAGAAAACTATTTCAGAGACTCTTCGGTTTACATAGAGAAGTATCTTTCGAAGCCAAGGCATATAGAAGTTCAGATCCTTGGAGATGAGTATGGTAACGTAATCCACCTTTACGAAAGGGAGTGTAGCATTCAGAGAAGACATCAGAAGCTAATAGAAGAGACCCCTTCACCCGCTTTGAGCAAAGAAGAAAGGAGGAGGCTTGGTGAATTAGCAGTTAAGGGTGCTAAGAGTATAGGCTATACTAATGCGGGCACTTTCGAATTTCTGTATGAGGATCGAAAGATCTACTTTCTGGAAATAAACTCGAGACTGCAGGTAGAGCACACGATTACAGAAGTCGTTACAGGCATCGATATAGTAAAGAACCAGATCTTAATAGCTTCAGGAGAAGAACTCAGATATGAACAAGAAGACATTAAGCCCAGAGGACATGCTTTCGAGTGCAGAATAAATGCGGAAGATCCGATCAACTTTTTCCCGACTACCGGTAGGATCCTTCACTATCGCAGTCCCGGAGGAGTGGGAATAAGAGTTGACAGTGGAATTCATCAGGGCTACAAGATCCCAGAGGAATACGACTCGATGATCTCAAAGCTCGTTGCCTTTGGAGAAAGCAGAGAAGAAGCAATTGCAAGAATGAGAAGGGCTCTATACGAATACATAATCGAAGGGGTTGAGACAAACATTCCATTTCATCTTGCGGTTTTCTACGATGAAGAATTCGCAAAGGGAAATATTCACACAAGATTTGTTGAAGAAAGAGGGATCATTGAGAGAGTTAAGGAATTTATCTCGATCTCAAAGAAAATCAAAGAAAAACTCGACGAGATCTTCAGAGAAACCGAGTATACTGAGATGCTCAGCGAAAGACAGACTGAGGTAAAAGGAAACGGAAATGATGAAAAGATCTGGAGAGTAATCTCTCAGCTTTACTGATCTTCAATAAATTCTTTCTCTCTTTTCAATTCTCTTATCAGCTCCATTTGTTTCAATACAAGCTCTCTTGCTTTTACTATATCGGTCTTTTCAAGGATCTTTCCTTTTTCCATGACTTTTCTAAGCATTGGCTCCTTGTTCGCTGGTGGTGCTTCTTTAAATAGTCTCATTTCATCTTCAAGTTTGTTCCAATCTCTATAAACTTGCTTCATTCCGCTTCTTTTTCCTCTTTTTGCACAAAAAATGCCGTCCTTTTCTACTATGTCCATTGCGAAGTCGATCGGCTTTGCAGCACTGATTGAAGTCCCGACTCCAAATGCATCAGCAAGATCTCTCAAAGCGATCACATCAGAAAGCTTCAGACCACCGCTTAAGAAGATCCTAACATCTTTTCGTCCACGAATGTTCAGTTCCCATCTGACTTCTTCAACGATCTTTCTGAAGTTTCCCTTTCTCGATGAGGGGGTATCAAGACGAACAGCATCAACCCTGCGAACGTTTTCGATCGCCATGATCGACTCTGTTTTCTCATCGAAATAGGTGTCGACAAGCATAGTTCTCGGCACCTTTTCGTCAACGATCTCATCAAAGGATTTCCATGCAGACACCTGATCACCAAAGCAGATGATCATGGCATGTGGCATTGTTCCGACGCTTTCAAAGCCAAAATATTTTTCAGCAATAAAGTTGCTAACCCCGTCCACACCACCGATAAACGCAGATCTTTCGATCATCGCGGAGATCGCAGGATGAGCTCTGCGGGTCCCAAATGAGAAGATCTTCTTATCCCCTGCTGCGAGCTTAAATTTAAAAGCCTGGGTGGCTATTCCACTTGCATGGCATAGAAATCCAAGTAGAGCGGTTTCAAATCTTGCAAAATCCAAGTATCTCCCAATAACTGTCAGAACTGGCTGATGCGGAAAGAAAATAGAACCTTCCGACATAGCATAAACATCAACAGGAACACCCTCAAGAAGAGCTAATACATCGTTCAAACCAGCAAAAACACCCCACTCCGAAGTCGTAACTTCCATCACCACTTTTGGATTGACATTCTTCGCCTTCAAAACCTTTTCAGTCCATATAAAATATTTGTCTGTCACAGATCCAGTTTTTATGTCTTCTTCGCTAGCGATCGTGAATTTCATATCGTATCACACTCACAAGGCTTTTTTCTACATCGTGAGCAAAAGTAAGGATACTTTTTAAGACTTTCCTTCTCGAGATCTACACCGCAAAGATTTGCCAAGCTCACAAGCCATGCGAATACGTCCGCTATTTCTTCCCCTATATTTTCTCCTTTCCTAACCGCTTCGGCAAGTTCTCCAACCTCTTCAACGATCCACAGCATCGTCTTTTCAACTCCTCTTTCCCGATCTCTGTGAAAGTAGATCTCGCCGATCATTCTCTGGAATTCACTTATTTCCATCTAACCTTCACCCCTCTTGCGGACAAATACTCCTTAACCTGTGCAATCGTGAGTTCTCTGTAGTGGAATATGCCCGCAGCAAGACATGCATCAGCTTTTCCCCTAACAAACCCCTCGTAGAAATGTTCAAGCTTTCCCGCTCCGCCAGAAGCTATGATCGGAATGCTGAGCTCCTCGCTCATAGCCCTCGTGATCGGAATGTCGTATCCGTCTTTAGTCCCGTCTCGATCCATCGAAGTGAGCAAGATCTCGCCCGCTCCGAGTTCCTCAACCTTTTTAGCCCACCATAACGCATCTATGCCGGTAGCTTGCCTCCCACCATAGATATAAACCTCATACCAAGCCCTTCTATCATCCTCAAGCTCCAATATGTTTTTGCCCTTATCGAGCTCGAAATTTCGCTTGCAATCGATCGCAACAACTATGCACTGGCTACCAAAGATCTGGGCTGATCTTCGAATGAGATCTGGATCTTTAACCGCTGAGGTATTTATAGAAACTTTATCCGCCCCCGCAGAGAGAAGTGTGTTTATGTCCTCTATGTTCCTTATTCCGCCTCCAACTGTAAAGGGAATGAATACATTTTCAGCGGTTCTTTCGACGATATCCGCCATCGTTTTTCTGCCCTCTGGTGAGGCGGTTATATCAAGAAAAACAAGCTCATCCGCCCCTTCTGCGTCGTATCTCTTAGCCAGTTCCACAGGATCTCCCGCATCACGCAAATTAACGAACTCTACTCCCTTCACAACCATTGCTTTTCCGTTTCTATAGGTAACATCTAAACAAGGAATGATCCTTTTTGCGAGCATTATCTCCTCACCTCAAACCTCTCAAATTCTTTAATTTCCGCATTCTTTACTTCCACATCCCTGACGATTGCAAGAGGGGGTCCATAACGGACATTGGATATGAACTTCTCCAAAGAACTCTCTTCCCCTACAGCGTAAATATAAACTCTACCATCAGCCAAATTTTTGACAAAACCTCTTATACCAAGTTCTTTTGCGATCCTTGTTGTATAATATCGGAAGCCAACCCCTTGGACTACACCACTCACATAGATCTCCACTGCTTTCATCAAACCAGAAAATATGTTGAAAGTATAAAGTTTTAATCTTTTCACTCCCGAAACTCTAAATCCTTCCTGATCTCCTCATAAAACCGCTTCAAAAATTCGTGCCTTCTTTCAGCCAATTTTCTCGCGGTCTCGGTGTAAAGCAAGTCTTTTAGTTTCAAAAGCTTCTCTTCAAAATGTTTTATCGTCTCTTCTATGTTCCGACCTTTCTCACCAGCAACCATGAATGCTCTCGCAACTCCGATTGCTCCGAGAGCGTCGAGTTTGTCTGCGTCGCTCAAAACCTTTGCTTCAAGAGTTCTTGGCTTAATTCCCGCTGAAAAAGAGTGGGCTTCGATTGCATGAGCCACCGCCTCAACAAAATCCTCGCTACAGCCCTGAACTTTTAGAATTTCTCTTGCAAGCTTTGCAGACTCAATTGCGTGGTTATCCTTGTCTCTGGCACAGTCATGAAGTTCTGCAGACTTTAAAACAATCTCCAGATTTGCCCCCTCTCTTTCTGCAATGAGTTTTGCAAGTTTCACAACTCGTTGCACATGATCATTGCTGTGAGCCACAGTTTTTGTTGCTTTTGGGGTTTAAAATGTTCTCGTTAGCGCTGAGTTCAGTGGATAGAGAACTCATAAAAGATAGAATCTCAAAGCTCGCATTCTTTCCGCTTGTTCGCCTCGATGTGAAGAAACTTAAAGGCTTTGAGAAGACTTATAGGCTAAGAGTTGGCGATTACAGAGTGATCTTTGAATTTGAGAAAGACGAGTATACTTGTCTGTTTCAAGTAAACAATTTAATGTTATCGCTCTAACCGTAGAATTTGTTTGCCAGGTATTTGGATTCTCGAATTCTTTTAACTCTACATTTGCCATTCCATTAGCAATCACTGGAGTCGCTAAACTGCCGAGCATGCTCTCACCAGTCAAAGATAAGCACAAGCAGTATATAAGTTTTGCTACTTGCTGACATATATGTAAAAGGAGGTTTTTGATTTGAGATAAAATTCTTAAAATTAGTTAAAAAGTCCAGATTTGTATTTAGTTTCAAGAAGTGGTTGAGCTATAAAAATAAAAAATAGTTGGCTTACTTTCTCATTCCCACATAGAACACGATAACTGCTAAGACGACGATCAGTATTGCAATAAACGGAGTTGCAGAGACTTCAAAGCTTTGCAACTGCTTTTCAGCTACTTCCATCTTGTATCCCGCAATTTCCTCATTCTGCTCCTTTTGCTCAGCCTTTGGAATTGATTGCTCAAACCCAACGCCAGCGGTTTGGTTTCCGCTCTGTGAGGTTTGAGAAGGTGTCAAAGCCGTTGATTTGGAAACCCCTCTCCCCGAGCTTCTATAACTCGATTTTTGCTCGACGACTTCCTTCTTTTCTTCTTTTGTCTCCTTTTGCTCGATCAGCGAACTAAGTATTCCCGTTTTAAAATCGAGCAGTTCTATGTTCCCGCAAGTGTGATGGCAACAAGTGAAGCCGTATTCCTTCTGCAGTCTGTCCAATTCCTTTGCGAGCTGAACTTTAACTTCTTCGGGGGCATTCCAGTAATCTTTCCTTATCGCTTCAAGCATTCTCGCAACTATGGACTGCAAGGCATAAGGATTGTTCTTTTCAAAGAATTCTTTCAGCCCGAGATCATACTTGTCTTTCACATAGATTTCGTAGAAGTTCTGCCATGTTTTGTCTGAGATCAGGCTCGGCATCATCACATCCCAGCCCCAGAGGTTCTCCACAATTTCAGCCATAAGCCTTGCTCCGGCGTAGTCGTTCTCCATAACTCCTTCGATCCACTTCGGATTGAAGTATCTCGTCAAAATCTCGCTTGCAATGAACTCTTTAAGCGTTATAGCCTTCGGATCGTTAACGTTGCGAACGTCGAAGATGTAGGTTTCGGGATCGCTACCAGTTAAATGCCTTACAGCCAAAGCAATGCCACCGAGGTATTGGAAAACGTCGTCATTGTCCAAGGCTGCAAATATATTCGTTGATCTTGAATGCACAGCGAGATCTACATTCTTTAGAGCTCCAGCGAATACGTCTTTTGCAGAAATTCCCCAGAAATCCTGCCCATAACCAAATCCAACTCTGCTCAAAAATAGCTCAGCAAGCTTTCCGTCGCTTTGCCATGTATTGCTTGCCTTTACAGCTTCAGACAAACCAGTTCCGTAATTTCCAGGACTTTCAGAGAAAATCCTAAGCTTTGCAAACTTCTCAGCCTCTTCTTCGCTGTAACCTTTACTCTTTAAGTTTTCCTTTATCTCTAAGTAGTGCTTTCTAACATAGTTCAAGCTCGGATCTTCATTCGCGTTGATGCAAAGCTTCACCGCTTTGTCGAGCAATAGCATAAGCGAGGAAAAGGTGTCCCTATGAAGTCCGGAGCTCACAACGACCACATCTATTCTTGGTCTTTGGATTTCTTTTCCATCAGACAGCCTTAGCTTTAAATCGCTCAGTGGAATCAGGCTAACGTCTTTCACTCTCCCAGCTGAATCCCACTCAATTTTAACGCCCATCGTGTAAAGTACCGCTGCCTGCATGACGCCATAGTTGCGCATCGTTTCAGTAGCCCAGAGAACATAAGCGATACTTTCTGGAAACTCTCCTTTCTCCTCATAGTATTTTCTAAGCAAATCGTCAACGAGCTTTACTGCGACGTTCCAAGCTTCTTTTGTAGGAATTGTTCTCGGATCAAAGCTGTAGAAGTTGTTTCCAGTTGGCAATGCTTCTGGCTTTCTTATTGGATCTCCCCCAATCCTTGGTAGGATGTATTGCCCATCCAAAGCCTGCAAGATCCTTGGAACCTCGATCGTGCAATTCATTAGATCGTAGTAGTATTTCAAAGCTTTTTCGAGTTCTTGACTTATCGATTCATTTACGCCGCCAAGTAATTTCTGCTGAGCCTCTTCTAAGCTACTTCCATTGAAGAGAACTTCCCTGAGCAAATCGTTTAAGATCTGCTCGTCCTCAGGCTCATTAATTGGCTTGACTTTGCTAACCTTTTCCTTGAAATCCTTTCCAAGCATCGCCTTCACGAATTCAAGCGTGATTTCATCGTTCCTGACAAATCCAAGAATGTGCAGACCATAGGGCATTACAGTGTTTGAAAGCTCGTGCAAGTGCTCGTGAAGCTTCGTTTGCAGGAAGTTCTCGAATTCTTCCTTGCTTAACTCTGAAATGTTTCCAAGGAATTCAAGCTCCAATTCTTTGTAAAGCTCTTCGATCGTTTTTCTAAGCTCAGCCTTTACAGCTTCGTCTTGAGCCTCAAAATACTGGTGGATCTTCTCGTGCAAAAGCGATAGGTTGCCATAGAGATCGCTTTCGATCAATGGAGGGGTTAGATGATCCACTATCACCGCCTGACCCCTTCTCTTTGCCTGTGTCCCTTCGCCAACGTTGTCCATTATGTATGGATAAACTACTGGCAGATCTTGAATGAGCAAAGCAGGCCAGCAGTCTTTTGCTGATAAACCGCTCTCCTTTCCAGGTAGCCATTCCTGAGTTCCATGTGTGCCAAAGTGAACAATTGCGTCTGCTTTAAATTCCTTGCTCAGCCACAAGTAGAATGCGATGTATTGATGGTGAGGGGGCAACGATTTATCGTGGTATAGGATCGTTGAATTCTCGAGCCAGCCTCGAGAAGGCTGGGGAGCTAAGATCACGTTACCCAAATTGATTAGTGGAATAACGATGAACTTACCGCTTTCATTTTCAAAAACCATCACTTCTCCAGGTGGTTCTCCCCAATGCTTGATGACTTCCCGCCTTTTGTTATCTGGAAGCTCGTTGAACCACTGCAAATACTTCTCAGCCGGAATTAGAACCGCGGTTTTCGTCAAATTCTCAAGCTCATCTTTCTTCCAGCTTCCTATGTTAATTCCCTGAGTTATCAATAGCTTCGTAAGCAGTTTCTTGTCAAAGCTCGTCTCGAGAGTGTAGCCTTTTTCTTTCATGGCTTTAAGCAAAATTTCGAGGCTTGCTGGAACATCTAAATAGCTCGCACCAATGTTGTCTTTGCCACCGTTATGGTTGTAGTAAATTATTGCAACTTTTTTCTCGCCATTTTGCTTTCTGTGAAGCTCCGCCCATTTTAAAGCCCTTTTCGCAATCCATTCAATCTGTTCGTCGATCGGATCATAGTCCTTCGTCGTCTTGTTCTTCGCACCAGCGATTATGAATTCTGTAAGCCCATCAAGCTCTGGCAATGCGATTTGCCAAGCTATGGATTGCGGGTTTAAGCCGTGAAGGCTTTCCCATTCGCTTATGTTGTAGTAATACTCCATTATAGCCTTGATTGGCGTAACGTTCAGTTCTTGGAGGTATTTTAATCCCACATCCTCGCTGCCTGAATGGCTCCAAAGCCTAAAGGATGTGAGCGTTATTAGAACATCAACCCTCGCCTTACCCTCTTTTATTAGCCACTTCGTTGAATTTTGATCGCGATAGGTGAATGAGGAGAAGACGACATTAGCTCCAAGCTCTTCAAGTTTAAAGATCAGCTCATCAATCACAGGGTAAGTTGAGGGATCATTCACGTAGTAGTAGTGAATTCCGACGACTGGAGCATTTTCCTTGAATCCATTGTGTTTATACCAGTTCATGTATTCTTCAAAGCTTAAAAATATCCCCATTCCTCCATAGCCGTTGCCAATAGCCCTTGGGTGATAAATTCCGTATGGCGGAATTTCGATCGGATTTGGAACTTCAGTTAGACCAAATTCTTCAACAGCTATATTGCATAGCTTAACTCCAATGAAGATCATGAGCCTTTTGAAGTTTTCCGAGCCTCCGTAATTCCAGTAAAGCGTTATGTTGCTATACTCCGTTTCGCTGAGATTAACGTTTGTAATGCTGTGCAGATCTGTAAAGCCGAGGCCAAGGATCTTCGCTTTTTGCTTTAAAGGTAAAAGGTAATCCTTCAAGAGATCCTGAGCGGGATAGCCGAGCATGTAAAGGAAGAAGACGCTGAAATCGTTCAGATCCAACTTCTCTATTTCTTCTTTCAGATCCTCAACGTTGGAGTAGCCAAGCACTTTTACTTCGAGGTTCTTTTCAACATAGGGCTCTTTACTCGCATTCAGGATCAATGGAACCTGCTTCGAGTCTTTGTCGAGGATGAAAAGGATCTTTGCCCTATTTTCGGGAGCCTTTGGAGGATCATAGCTAATTTGCAAATCGAAGAATTTAGCTCTCAAATAATTCACAAGATTGAGCAAGTTCTCTTTTCCACCGTAAACCCAGTATCTTGCGATCTTTTCATCGCTATAGCCAGTTGATGAGTTGAATGAAACGATCACCGCATTCGTAGCGTTTGCGATCTCACTTGAAAGACTTTCATTGAGATTTGCTAAAAATATAAGGCTTTTGTTTGCAAAATCGACCTCATCTCCTATTCGGAAGACTTCTATAAGCGCCGTTTCATTTTCGATCTCCTTTAAAGTTTCGTAGTTCTCGTTGTTTCCAAGGCAGAAGGTGATCAGATCCCTGAACAAAGCGATCTCTATTTCATACCTGTCCAATTCGATCGACTTCGCGACATAGCCTTCTTTGCTAATTAAAACCTCAAAGCCGAGAGCTGTGGTGTTAAGAGTCGTCTTTCCTTCTTCATTTGTGAGCTTTTCAACTCCTTTAGCCTTTATCAACGCATTCTCAATTGGATCTCTCAAATGGTTAAAAACTTCGATCAAAACGAGTTTGCAATTTAGTTCTATTGTAATTCTTGAGCTTTCATTCAGCTCTATGAAAGTTTCGTTGTGACATAGCTCATAACTTGCATTGACCGTGTAACCTCCTTCAGAAAGCTCAAAAATTGCAGAACCGCTGGAAGTGAGCTTCTGAGCGATCGATCCGGTCTCGTTGTAAATGGCAACGGTGACATTCTCAAGTGCGTTGCCGTTAATTAGCACTTCAACTCTCAACTCGTAACCAGAAGCTACAAAGCTCATTGAGACCATGAGCAACAAGAAAAGCTCTTTTTTAAGCACTTTTCCACCTCCAGTTTGTTTGATTTAGAGTAAAGCTAAATTGTATTTAAGAATTTCCATTTTACTTTACTTCAAGAAAAAATTTTTTGACATTCATTCGAAGCATAATGGTGTTCAGCAGTCAAAAGAGAGGTTTTAAAGTTGAATACAATAAAGCAGAAAAGCTAAAAATAGAAATTAAAGTTTAAAGATCCGCTACGATCTCGTCGAGCAAAGCCAAGTAGTCTTCTTCCTTCCTCCAGAGGTTTCCAAAGCTCATCGCTGCATTCGGGTGATAGTAGCGGTCTATGGCAATCGCCCTTACGTGCGGGGCAAAGTTCTTGATCGCCGCAAGCATTTGCGAGCCATGATAGTAGATCGTGCCGAGCATGAGCACAACGTCGTAGTTTCCTTTGCCGTCAAAGCCTTTCCAGTTCGGATCGAGCAAGAACTGGGTAAGCTCATGCAAAACAGCGTATTTCGCATTGATTCCCGCTTGAGCGAGCTTGCTTATCGCATTGCCAGTTGCAACAATCGTCACACCTTTCTCAGCGAACTTCTTCACCCTTTCGATCATCGCGGGGGTTATGTCAGGACCAACGATCAGCAACGGATGCTTTGCCTTCTTCACTGCCATCGAAACTGGCTTCCCCTTCTCAAGGAGCATTGCCATCTTTGGTCCGGGAATGTTTGCCGCATCAAATGGCTGTTCATACGTCTTGGGCATTTTCACCACCTCACTTCTTTGCAAGGCTTGAGAATCCCTGCTTGAAGAGTCTCTCTACAACAGTGGGGTTGAATCCCGCATGGTATGGCCTTATTGGCCCTTCGAGGATCTTCTTTCTGCTCCAGTCGATCTTCCAGCCATGCTTCTCCTCAAGCTCCTTCAGAAGTTCTTCTCTCTTCGCCAACGGCAGATCGCTTTCTGTTCTGACGTATAGATGCCAGTCGTCTGGCATTCTGCCCAAATACTTCAGGCTCAGATCGATGTAGTGCGTCAGCTTAATAGCTCTGCCCTTATCCGTATCGTTTGGTCTGAAGCATAGCTTCGCAATCAGCGGTATTGCCTCTTCAACTGTCTCTGCTGCGACGAGCAAGTCCTGTGGAGCGGGCTCAACACGGACTTTTTGACCACTCCTAACATCGTAGACCATCCAGTCCTCGTCGTTATACGGGCGACCAAGGAATGCTCTGCGGTATTTGCTTCCATGAGGCCCAACGACTACCGGCACTCCAAGGCGATTAACGCCAGTAGCAATGCTTGCAGCCTTCTGGCTGTAAGCACCCCAAGCAACTCCGCAAGCACCTACGCGGTTGAGGATGTAGTCCGCGATTTCTTCAAAATTCGCCCTTATGTTTCTCATTGCGAAGATCCTTGCAACCTTTATCGCAGCTCCATGGATATGGGCGTTGCTCACACAACTGCCAAGGTTTGCAACGCAACCGCCATTGAAATCGTCGGGATACTTCTCGTAGACAGTCTTTCCTTCCTCATCCTTGTAAAGTCCAGCGTCCATCGCCATGCATCCAGTAGTTACGACAATGAAATTGCGTGAGGCAAATTCGTTCATTATTGTGTAGGCATCCCTTGTTCCATTCGGATAATTGCTACAACCAACGATTGCAATAACTCCAGGGATAGTTCCGAGAACAATTGGAGCTCCAACGTTGCGAATCTCTGAATCCCTGACTGGACCTCTGCCCCTTCTTACCTTGCCCTTCTCGTTCAGCATTCTGTTCCATGCTGCGTAGTTATACATGTCTATGATCGGGATCTTCTTTGGGCAAACCTGTTCACATCTTCCACAGGCAATGCAGACGTCCCATTTCTCTTCGAGCTCTTTTCTGTTGCCCTTCTCTGCAGCTTCCATCGCTTCGCCTATGCGAATCTTCTCTGGGCATGCAATCGTGCAGGTTCCACATTGCGTGCAGGATTTTGCATAATTCATGAACTGCTCTTCGGTAAGCACTGGCTTTATGTCTTCTCTCTTTTTCCTTCTCGCTCTTGCAACCTCAACCGCAATCTCGCCAACTTTAAGCGGATCAAGCACAACTGCACCAGGATTTCCATCGAGCAGGTATTTGATCACTTCCTTTGGATCTCTCTTTGTCATGTCGGGCAATCCATGCATCGCCTTTGCATTTGTGCATAGCACTGGAATTCCCATTTTTCCAGCATGGTATAGTATATCCGCTCTGATGCACTGCTCATCTATAACGATAACGTCCGCAATTCCTGCTCTAACGACTTTCAGCTGTCTGCCCAAGGAGCCTGCGATCTTAGCCTTTGGCCAGTATCTGCTCGTGTCGTGAGCGGTGCAGCAGATTCCAGCGAGCTCAACTTCATCGCCAAGCTTGTTCTGCTCTATGTAGTCTGCGATGTTGAACGCTGGAGGAGCGTGATGACCGATAACGATCACTATGGCTTTGTTTCTGTCGAGAGTTCCCATACCTACCTCGATCAATGGTTGATTGCTTTCCCCTTTTGGCAGATTAAATGCGCAGATCTGTGCAATGTCCGCAATTTCTTTGCCGAGAGCATCCATCATTCCGAGATGGAAAGCTTTTGACTCAAAATCGAGATAACTACCTTCCTGTCCCGTGTGCACCGCATCCATTACCTGAGTTATTTGCTCCTCAACATAATTCAAAGCTCTCTCCAGATCTGCGAGCGTCTTCGGCTTTATTCCAGTGATCAGCTGAGTTAGCGGAGCAACTTCGCTGATCTCTGGACCAAGATCCACAGGGATCTCTTCAAGCTTCTTTCTAGTTGTGTGCTCTATATCGTGAAGCATGTGCCTTGCATGCCCAGTATGGCATGCGGTTCCTATTGCCACCGCTATATCAACAATTCTGCCAGTCTGAGCTTCAAGGCTTATTCCACAGGCTCCGCGCTTGTTCTCAGTCAGATCGCATTTGCCCATTGTGCAAAGGCAACACATGTCGCAATAAGGAGCGTAGAACGGTTTGTAGCGCTTTAGTAAGGTGAAATCCCAGTCCCTGAGAGTTTCGATCTGTGGAAACGGCGTTGGACCCATTGGTGCCCATTCTTCCTCTTCCTCGGTTATTTCTCCAATCTTTATAGTAACGTTCCTTAGCTCATCTACAAACATTGCCCCCTTTCTAAATTCGAGAACCATCTTACCACCACTTCAAGTTTTCTCAGATCACATATAAGCTTTTTTAAAGTTAATATCAGCATTTTTTATAACAAAATAGAATATGATTTAGCTGAACAAATTTAGCAAATAGTGCTATTTATTCAATAATTCTTATTGCTGTTGTATACATGGAATTCGTAATTCGAATACTACGCCCTTCGGAGCGTTATCGTAAACTCTGATGCTCCCTTCGAAAATATTTACAATTCTCTTGGTTATTAGAAGCCCTAATCCACTCCCTTTTCTCGTTGAGACCCTCTCTTTAAAAATTTTCTCTTTCAATTCATCGCTTATACCCACACCATTGTCGGAGATCTTTATAACACATTCCTCACGGTCCCTGAAAACCTCAACTTCTATATCCACGTGTGATGGGTTGTGGATTATTGCGTTGCCTATGATATTCTCAATAGCGGATTTTAATGATTCATCTACCCTCGCGAGAACTTTTTCTGAGTGAAAGTTAATGTTGGCATCTCTTTTATATTTCTCAACTACAGAATAAGCCAGATCTGCAACGTTCAGAGTTTTTAGTTCACCCATCTCATCTTCAAGCTTTTTAACGTCTGAGATCTTTTCCTCCATACTTGATACTCTCTCCAAAGCTCTCTCGAGTAGTTCTTCGTCTCTTAATTCAAGTGCAGCGCTTATTATGGTCAAGTCGTTGAGGAGATCGTGTCTTAGAAGACTGGAAAGATGTTTGAGTAGTTCATTCTTTTTCTTAAGTTCCTCGCCCAGCTTGATCATGGGAGTCGTATCCATTGCATTAACCGCAACCGCCGGTTTACCTCTGTAAATAACACCGAAAGCTCTCGCGGTGATCCACCGAAGATCTCCATCTTTCCTAATGAGCCTGAAGCTGTAGGTTTCATCGTCTTCAATTCCATTCACCCTCACAATGTATTTCTGATATACAATTTCCCTGTCTTCCTGATGAACAAGTTCGAATGGATTGAGATTCAAGAGTTCCTCAAAGTTGTATCCGGTTATATTTTCAACTGACTCGTTGAAGTATACAAATTTTTCATCCTGAATTATAAAATTTCCGACAAGAGACTTCCTTAGGAGAATTTCATTCAGCTCCTCCTGATTCCCAAATTGATTATATAAGTTCATAACACTTATTGTCAATTAAGATATATATAAAGATATCGGGTTTTTCTAAAGACTATAATTTCCCAAAAGTATGATCAAAAAATAGAACTCGGGAAAGATCTATCCACACTTGGTAAAACCGCAAAATCTACATGTCGCACAACCTTCGCCGTATTCAAGCACATTGCCACATTCAGGGCAAACTCCACCGATCATCTTCGTCTTTCCTTCTTCCTCAACGATCTCTCCCGCGAACTCCGTTAGAGGCTTTATTCCTTCAACTTCAAACTTGATCTTCCTGTATTCCCCCTTAAGCCACTTCTCAAGCACCTTTGCAACTCCGTCCGCACAGCTCGTTATTATTTCGCCGTTGTCGAAGCCTATTGAGGGACAGCGAATTCCCTTCAACTGTTTGATCAGCACTTCTGGATTGATCCAGCTCCGCAATGAGACACTCAAAAGCCTTCCAATCGCTTCAGTCTGAGACGCTGAGCATCCACCGCTTTTTCCAAGCTGAACAAATACCTCTGCAATTCCTTCGCTGTCCTCATTGATCGTAACATAAAGCGATCCACAGCCCGTCTTGGTTTCAATCGTTCTCCCTTCAGTGACTCTCGGTCTTGGACGTGGCTCTATGAACTTTGAAGGTCTTCGAACCTTCTCCTTTTCCTTTTCAGCTTTCTTGAGCATTAGCACCTGCTCTTCTCTGCTTCCATCTCTATAAACGGTTATACCCTTGCATTTTAGCTCATAGGCGAGCAAAAATGCCTTTTCAACGTCCGAACGAGTTGCAGAATTTGGCAAATTGATCGTCTTGCTGACCGCATTGTCGGTATACTTTTGAAAAGCTGCCTGCATCCTTACATGCCACTCCGGAGCTATTTCAAGTGCACATTTGAAAACTCTCTTGGCTTCTTCAGGCAGATCGAGCTTTTGAATACTACCCGTTTCCGCCACTTTCTCGATCAATTCTTGGCTGTATAGTCTATTTTCTTTCAAAAATGCTTCAAAGATCGTGTTTACCTCAAAAAATTCTTCTCCATCGAGAATGTTTGCTCTCTTATAAGCTAAAGCAAATACTGGCTCAATTCCACTACTACAGTTCGCTATTATGCTTATAGTCCCAGTGGGAGCAATCGTGGTGGTTGTGGCATTTCTCATCTTTATGCCCCTCTTCTCCCACACGCTACCTTTCCAGTTCGGAAAAACTCCACGTTCCTCAGCTAAAGCTTGCGAAGCTTTGTGGCTTTCGCTCTGAATGAACTTCATGACTTTCTCAGCCAATTCTATCGCAGTTTCGCTGTCGTAAGGGATCCCGAGCATGAACAGTGCATCAGCCCAGCCCATCACGCCCAAGCCAATCTTTCTGTTCGCCTTTGTCATTTTTTCGATCTCTGGAATTGGATACCCATTTATATCTATCACGTCATCTAAAAATCTTGTAGTTGCCCAGACCGCTTCTTTAAGCCTATCCCAGTCAAAATCTTTGCCTTTGACAAATTTTGCGAGATTTATACTTCCGAGATTGCAGGACTCATATGGAAGCAAAGGCTGTTCTCCGCATGGATTCGTAGATTCGATCATTCCGACATGCGGAGTCGGATTATGGCGATTTACTTCGTCGATAAACACGATCCCGGGTTCTCCATTTCTCCATGCCCCCTCTACAATGAGATTGAAGATCTTTCTCGCAGAAACTTTCTTCGCAACTTCCCCCGTTCTTGGGTTAACAAGCTCATATTCCTCGTCTTTCTTCAAAGCGGAGATGAATTTGTCTGTTACTGCAACGCTTATGTTGAAGTTTCTGAGCACTCCCTCCTCCCACTTTGCCTTTATGAATTCCTCAATGTCAGGATGATCGCAACGCAGAATTCCCATGTTTGCGCCCCTTCTTCGCCCCCCTTGCTTGATCTGCTCAGTAGCTGAGTCGAAGATCTTCATGAAACTAACAGGACCACTTGCAACACCCATTGTGCTCTTAACAAGATCTCCCTTGGGGCGAAGCCTTGAAAAACTGAATCCAGTGCCACCACCGCTCTTCTGAACTTTTGCCATATCCCAAAGAGCCTTAAAAATCCCATCTATGCTGTCTTCAACGGGCAAAACGAAGCACGCAGAGAGTTGCCCAAGTGGAGTTCCAGCGTTCATTAGGGTTGGAGAATTAGGCATAAATTCCTGATTCCAGATTAGATCGAAAAACTTCTTAGCCCAATGCTTAGAATTGCCACCATAATTTTCTTCAGCACTTGCAACCGCATTTGCAACCCTCCAGCACATCTGCTCTGGAGTCTCAATAACTTCCCCTTCCTCATTTTTAAGCAGATATCTCTTCCTGAGCACAGTCTCAGCGGTTCTTCCAAGAATCATTAAACCACCAGAATTAAGTTCGCTTCTTTTACAAAAAGCTTACGCCAGCATTGCGATTGAAGCCATTGAAAAAAGGAATTTGCATATAAAATTTGCTTTACTTGAAATCAAGAAAATTTAAATATTTTGATCGAGCTTTTTAGCCACGATCACCCTATAAGTTTCACCAAAAAGATCTAAGATCTGGAAACCGTTCTCCACGAGTTTATCTATATACTCTTCAAAGCTCAGATCTCCTTCAAATGTATATGCTTTGAAACCCTTTTTCAAGCCTTCAAATCCCCACAAATTCCATTCTAAGTCTTCAATTGTAAAAAATTCTCGAGGAAAATACTGCCGGTTAACATAGATGCCTCCGATTTTAAGAGCTCTATGGATCTTGGGGATCAATTCCGCACGCTTTCCACCGGGATTGAATGATGAAAACACGAGATCGTATCCAGAGCCAAGATCGTCTTTAAAGAAGTTACCATCCACAAAGTGAACCCTTTCAGGGCTAAATGGTTTAAGAAAGTCTCTTGCAGTTCTTACAACTTCGGGGAGGTCAAAAACAGTTGCTTCAAGTTTTCCATTTAACAATGTAAAAGCGTAAGCGTAAAGCCCATGTCCGCCACCAAGATCGAGCAATTTTTCTGCATTTCTGAATTCCTCGTATTCTGAGATTTTGAATACGATCTTCAGATCTTTTAGAAGTGCAAGCTTCGCAAGATAAATGATCCTTTTTTTGAAAAATTCACTCTCTTTTCTTAAAATTTCTCCTTTTAGGGCTCTATCGATGTTTAACCAATTTTCGATCTCCTCTTCTTTCATTTCAAAGAGATCCAGTAAAGAAAAGGGTGAAGATCTACTGAAAAAAGTTCTTGAAATCTCAGAAGGCATAAATCTACCCCCCTCCTCCTCCAGAAATCCTTTCGATTTAAAGAATTCGCAAATAGCTTTAACGATCCTGGAATTTAGATTCAACGAATTTGAGATCTCCTCAACCGCTTTAGGACTTTCAAGAATGTCAAAAAATCCAATTTTTATGCATTTGTCTAATATAACAAATGTTTTAAAGTCTTCAAGCATCAAGCACTCTCGTAGCCACTCTACATCTAAATTTAACACATTGAGCATACCTTAAGTTAATTTAAGATTAAAAAGTTTACTCAAATCAACGTCGCATGAACATTTGTGAAAGGCTTTTATTCAAAGGTTCAAAGTTCCTGTATGTTTCAAAAGCTAAAGCCCCCTAAAGAGGGAGAGAAGATCGAATTTGTTGCCGGAAAGTTAATGGTGCCAGATAATCCAATAATACCTTTTTTCAAGGGAGATGGCATTGGATTGGATGTTGTGCCCGCGGCAATAAAAGTTCTTGAGCGGGCTGCAGAATTGATTGGAAAAAGCATCACATGGTTCGAGATCTATGCGGGAGAAGAAGCCTACAAGCTATACGGAAATCATTTGCCTGAGGATACGCTCAACGCAATAAGGGAGTTTAGAGTTGCTCTCAAAGGTCCCCTAACAACACCAGTGGGAGGGGGATATAGAAGTCTCAACGTTACGATCAGACAAGTCTTGGATCTTTATGCAAACGTCCGCCCGATCTACTATCTCAGGGGTGTTCCAAGTCCAGTGAAAGAGCCTGAGAAAGTCAACTTTGTGATCTTTAGGGAGAACACTGAAGATGTATATGCGGGCATTGAATGGCAAAGAGGCGGTAAAGAGACTTTAAAACTAATTGAGATACTTGAGAAAGAGTTTGGAACGAAGATTAGGAGAGATTCAGGAATAGGTATCAAGATCATTAGCGAGTTTGCAACAAAAAGACTTGTAAGACTTGCAATTAAATTTGCGATCGAAAATAAAAGGAGGAGCATAACCCTTGTGCATAAGGGTAACATTATGAAATTTACAGAGGGAGCTTTTAGAGACTGGGGCTATGAGGTTGCAAAACAGGAATTCGGGGAATTTTGTATAACAGAAGATGAATTGATCTCCAAATTCGAAGGAAAAAATCCGGAAGGAAAAATAGTAGTCAAAGATCGGCTCGCAGACAACATGTTCCAGCAAATAATACTCAGAAGTGAAGAATACGACGTAATCGCTCTTCCAAATCTAAATGGAGACTACTTAAGCGATGCTGCTGCAGCACTTGTTGGTGGTCTCGGAATTGCACCAGGAAGCGATATAGGTGATGGGATTGCAGTTTTTGAACCTATTCACGGCTCGGCTCCAAAATATGCGGGACAAAACAAAGTTAATCCAAGTGCACAGATCCTCTCTGGAGCGTTAATGTTCGAATGGCTTGGCTGGAAAAAAGCAAGCGAAATGATCAAGAAAGCGGTTGAAATGACGATCCAACAGAAAACCGTCACATACGACCTGCACCGACAGATCGGAGGAAAGATCGTCGGAACTATGGAGTTTGCTGAGGAGGTAATTAAAAACCTCGAAACACTCTAATTTACCATGAAAAAGTTCAATTTCTCATATAAAGAAACGATCACCACAATTATAACCGATAACGAAGATTTCTATGAGATCGCAGTAAAAGCGATCTTGGATGCAAGAAGCGAGATTGAGGAGTATATCTCACTTAACCCTTATTTTTTAATTAGTTATGAGCCTTTAAATTGCGGTTCTTGCTCAGGAAGAGAGATCGTGAGAAAAATGTGCTATTCCGCGAAACTTGCAAACGTCGGACCTATGGCTTCTGTTGCGGGAGCAATAGCACAATTCGCTGTGGATAAAATGGTTGAAGCGGGAGCAAATGTTGCGGTGGTTGATAACGGAGGGGATATAGCCATTCACACGGATCGAGAGATAAAAGTTGGGATCTATCCCTCAAAAATAGCACTTTTGATTCCTCCCACAGACAAAATAGCGATTTGCACCTCAAGCGGAAAGATTGGTCCCTCTGTTAGCTTTGGTTGGGCTGATGCTGCCACGATCGTCGCAGATGATGCTTGCATTGCGGATGCGTTTGCCACAGCACTGGGGAATATCATAGAGGGTTCTAATAGGGATGAGATCGAAAAGAGATTGGCTGAATTCTATTCAAAAAACAGGACGTTTATTAAAGGAGCGGTTGTCGTAAAAGATGAGATCATAGCTATTTCCGGAAAAATTCCAAAGCTTCTTATAGCGGATTTTAGTGAAGATCTGATCACAAAGATTTAATTCCAAAGAGTTTAAAGCGCAAAATTTAAATTTGAAGCAAAGCTTAAGCTTACTCTATGGCGGTGAAGATCATTTTCTGCCCTTCTTGCGGAGAAGAAGTTGAAATTGCAGACTTATATGAGGGCGTAGAGATCAACTGCAAATCCTGCGGCTGTGTAATGATCTACCAAGAAGGTAAATTGCTCCTATTGGACACAAACGAGGAATTTAGCCTCGAAGACCTCGAAAGTTATGAGGAAGAGGAAGAAATAGAAGAGGACGAAGAAGAAGAGGAGGAATTCTATTACGACGAAGAGTATTGATGAACTTTTTTAATGTATTTGGCGGGTATTTCTTTTGCAAGAGCAATTGAATCGTTTGCTTTTAAGATCCTTATACCATCGATTTTTGCCTGTTTTGCGTCTATTTCGAAAATTATTGGCTTCTTCGTCCTCAAACCCGCAACTTCGAGACTTCTTTCGATTTTAGTAGAGAGGTGAACATAAGTCTGATTTACTGGCTTTATGCCGATCTCAAGCATCCTATTCGCCTCCTCCTCACTTGTCCCATAATAAAGAACATCTTCACTTGCTTCAGGCATATCATTGAGCTTTACATCAATACTGTGCCCATATCTTGCCCTGATCTTGTCGCCTTTCAGCTCATATCTTTTCTTTTCGTCGCTATAGACCATTGCCTTCAGCACCCATCTATTCGCCCAGCGGTATTTCCTTTGGACGATCTTAACCAATGCTTCAAAGCTAACCCAACCATTCTCGTCGATCTCCAAATCAAATTTGTCTGGAAAATGTCTCAAAATGCCAGAGACGAATTTGCCCAACTTTTCGACTCTTTCTTTGCTAAGCACGACTTCTCCTTTCACACCACATGAGCACGTTTCTCCACGGTAAAACCCATGAGAGGGGCAAAATCTTATTTCCTCCATTTTTACCACTGCCTTTTTCTCATTTTTATCTTCTTTCCTGAAATGCGAACAATTCCGGACTTTTCCAATGCCTTAACTATTAGATCAAATACTTCTCCGCAGTTCACCATCACTTCACGATCTTCATCCTCAATGATCCCACTACACATCTCCATAAGCTTATCCAGATCTTCTATTTTTTCAAGGTTTACCAAAATGTTCGAAATTACGCCCAATATTGGGGCGATCTCCTCATTCTCTACATCCTCACCAATGAGGCTCAGAACGTCAACGTATAGCTCCCATACGGGGAAGTATTCTACAGTTATTAGCTTTTTACTGCCTTCTACAGGCTCTTTTAGAGTTATAATAACTTCAGGATCTTCTGGCAAACTTCCCTTCAAATTTTCACCAATTTCAAAACCGTTTTTCAGCAAAAAATAGTCAACTTCTTCGAGAGTAGTTTTAAACTCTATAAATCTTCCCGCGGAGTTCACAACCTCTTCAACGTCAACCTGCCCATTCATAAACCTTTTAGCAAATTCAAAACCTTCAGGGTCTTCCTGATTCAAAAAATTCTCTAAAAAATCCTCGTATTTAATATTTTGCTCTTTAAGTGCTTCTCTCAAAATCTTGATCCTTTTCTCCCACTTTTCAATTTTCTTTTCCAACTCTTTGTGATCCTTGAACCTTCTAATCTCACTCAATTTTCCTTTCAAAACGAATTGTTCTTCCCGCTCAAACTCAACTAATTCCCTGATCTCAACCTTGGCACTCATTTTTCTAAGCTCAGAAGCCATCTCAAGCAATCCAGTTTTATCTTCTGAAGAGCACAATCTAAGCCACACAGCTTAACTTTTGTGAGGTAATTTTAAATTTTTTGCTTTTACAAAGAAAAGAAAATATAGCAGATCTGAATATTGGCGTCTATGTTTGAGGTCTCTGATAGAATGAAGAAGATCCCGCCATATCTTTTCGCAGAAATAGATGCGATGAAGAAGAAGAAAATTTCGGAAGGGGTTAAGATTATAGATCTTGGAATTGGAGATCCAGACCTGCCGACACCGAAGCACATTGTTTCTGCATTGCAGAAGACGGTTGAAAAGGTAGAAAGGCAGAAATATCCGAGTTACGAGGGCATGCTGGAGTTCCGAGAAAGTGTTGCTGAGTTTTATAAGAGAAGAAAAGGCGTAAAATTAGATCCGCAAAGAGAAATAATAGCTCTTATCGGTTCAAAAGAGGGGATTGCTCATCTTCCACTGGCTTTTGTAAACGAAGGCGATTTTGTTCTTGTGCCTGATCCTGGTTATCCTGTGTATTATGCCTCGACAGTAATGGCTGGGGGAAAGCCTTTTTACCTACCACTAAAGGCTGAAAACGATTTTCTTCCAGAACTCGAATCATTGCCGGAAGAAGTTATTAGAAAGACTAAGATCCTATTTCTGAATTACCCAAACAATCCGACATCAGCTGTCGCAAACGATGAATTTATAAGATCTGCGATCGACTTTTGCATAGATAACAAGATCATCTTAGCTCATGATTACGCTTATGGAGAGATCGGACTTGATGGTTATCGACCAAAGAGTTTTTTAGAGTTTAAAAATGCTTTGGAAGTGACGATCGAGTTCAATTCTCTCTCGAAGACTTACAACATGACTGGCTGGCGTATCGGCTTTGCCTGCGGAAACGAGGAGATTTTAAAGGGTTTACTGAAAGTTAAGACGAATGTTGACAGCGGAGTCTTCGAGGCGGTGCAAGAAGCGGGAATCACCGCTTTAAGAGGTGACGATAAAGTTATTGAGGAGAACTGCAAGATCTATACAGAAAGGAGAGATGTTCTTGTAAATGGACTTAAAAACCTTGGTTTTGAAGTTAAAAAACCAAAAGCGACATTTTACGTGTGGTGTAGAGTCGGTGAGAGCAGTATAGAGTTCGTTAAAAGGATCTTAGATCTCGCGGGCATCGTTGCAACTCCCGGGATCGGTTTTGGTGCAAATGGTGAAGGCTATGTTAGATTTGCGTTAACAAGGAGTAAGGAAACGATCATGGAGGCGGTTAAAAGATTGGAAAAATTATTTTAAAATGAATTATATTTGATAAAAAAGTTTAAATTCTATATCTTTTACGCTTCAACATTCGCTCAGGTGAAGAGGATCGGGGCTACCATAGAACTATAAAATTCCCCAGAAATAACTTAGATCTCGCGAAAATCAAGTTAGAAATGTCCTTATGGTAAGGATAAAACTCGAGGTGACTAAATGTCCCATAAGGAGGAAATAAAAGCCAGGGAATTTCTAAATGAGCTTGAAAAAAATAGTGAAACATACAAAACGATCTTGGATGCGTTTCCAGACTTTATGGGCATAATAGACTCTGAAGGAAAGATTCTCAGTGTAAACAGAAGCTTTATCCAAGCCTCAGGAATGAAGGAAGAGGAAATCATTGGTGTCCCTATAATCTCCTTCGTTCATCCAGAAGACCTTGAAAAAGCTATAAAGCTATTCGAAGATATGCTTAAGGGCAATAAGGTCATCAGAGGAGAATTAAGAGCGATCATTGGTAAGAAAGAATACTTACTCGATGTTTCTGGCAGATTTATTGAATTTAAAAATTACAAATTTGGGATCGTTGTCTCTAAGGACATAACGGAGAAAGTGAGGCTTGAAAAGAGGTTCAGAGAAAGAGAAGAATTTTATAGAAAGGTAATAGACTGCTCGATTTCAGGCTTTCTTTTGCTTGAAAGAGACAAGATCGTTTTTGTGAACAAAACTGCGGAGGAGATCACAAAATACTCCGCAGAAGAACTTGAAGGGCGGAGTATTGAGATCTTGTTTGATCAAAAGCTCGCTAACAATGTAAAAAGAGCGATTGAAAGGCTTTTAAATGGAGAAAGCTTAGAGCTAATCACTAGATTTTTGAGAAAAGACGGGGTAAATAGATATGCAAGGGTTGTGGCAAACCTGATCGAAAAAGATCGGGGATTGATTCTGGTAAGTTTTGATGATCTAACTGAAAAAAGAGAGTCTGAAAAGAAGCTTGAAGAAAGAGAAATTCTTTACAGAACACTTGTCGAAAGCTCCCATACAGGTATATTTATTATTCAGAACAATAAGATCGTTTACGCCAACAATAAAGTTTACGAGATGCTTGGATACTCACAAGAAGAGCTAAGCAAACTGTTTCATCCATATGACATAATCTCTCCAGACTTCAGAGAGATAACAAAGCAGAGATATTGGGCAAGAGAGGGGGGATCAGAAGTTCCAGAGAGCTATGAAATAAAGGTTAGAACCAAAGATGGGACGGAGAAGTGGCTGAAAGTTCTTGCGAAGAGGATCAAGTATAAAGGAAAGCCCGCAGTAATGGTCAACATTGCGGACATAACAAAATTAAAAGAGGATGAAGAAGCTTTGAGAAGAATGAACGATCTTTTGAGGGTTGCAAGCGAGATCAAGGGCATGCTGCTCCATGAGAGTTCAGAGTTCAGGATCTTGAGTAATTTAAAAAGAAGTTTTGAAAAATTAAACGCAGAAATTGGTGTTTATTTACTCGAAAATGATTTTAAGCCAATTTCAGATTCTTTGAAACTTAAGAATTTCGAATTTTTAAATGAGAAAAAGAATTTAGATTGCATTCTTCAGGAATTTAGAGATGATAAGTGGTTTACTTTCATTCCAATCCACGAAGACGGTCTCTGGAGTTTATTGGTTATTTTGAGAAATGAGAG
This sequence comes from Archaeoglobales archaeon, assembly GCA_030055595.1. Taxonomy (GTDB): domain Archaea; phylum Halobacteriota; class Archaeoglobi; order Archaeoglobales; family Archaeoglobaceae; genus WYZ-LMO2. Next base: position 46,925 of record JASFYH010000006.1, read on the forward strand.
CTTTACAGAAGAAGAGCTTAGAATAATCTCCACGATCTCCCATGATGTTTCAATGCGTCTAAAATTCCTAAAAATTGAGAAAGAAAAGGAAATGGCTTTGAAAGTGATCGTGGAGAATTTAAGACAATTTGAGGAGTTAGCGGACAAATTAAGAAATCCACTCGCGGTGATTAAGGGCTACTTGGAGATCAAAAATGAAGTCTCTGAGGAGGAATTTATAGATCGAATAGTTGAGCACGTTGATAAGATCGAAATGATCCTTGATGAACTGAGATATAGAGAGCTTGCGACCTATGAAATGAAAAAATTACTCGAAAAAGAGAGTTAACTAAAAAATAGATCATTTAGGGATTGAAGAACGTAATCTGGAAGAACTTTGGCTCCATTCAGATCTTCTTTTTTTGTCACACCAGTTAAAACAAGTAGCGTCTCAGCACCAATGTTTTTTCCAGCAACAACATCCACTTCGATCTGATCCCCTACCACAACAACGTCTTCAACTTTTAAATTGAGTCTTTCGAGGGCTTCGAGCATTATGATCTTTGAGGGTTTTCCAACGATCACATCCGGCATTCTACCCGTCATCCAATAAAGAGCTCCAATTATTAGCCCAGTCCCGGGAGTTGGTCCGTCCTCCGAAGGGAAGATCTTGTCTGGGTTAGTGGCGATATATCTAACTCCCAGAAAACAACATCTCAGAGCCCTTGTCATCAGATCATAGTCTAAATTTCTGTTAGAACCAACTACGAGGTATTCTGCATCTCTGTAGTCTACAAGTTTAAGATTCGCATTTATCAACTCCTCCTGCAGTCCAGTTTCGCCAGTTGTAAAAACTTTTGCCCCTTTTTTCTCCTTTGCAATGAAACTCGCAGTTGCATGTGTCGCTGAAATTATATCCTTCTCCTCAGCAGAGACACCAAAGGATTTTAGTCTCTCGAGGAGAATCCTCCTGCTCCTTGTAGAGTTATTTGAAACAAAAACAACTCGCTTACCAATCTCAAGAAGTTTTTGAACTCCTTTAACACCTTCTTCGATTGGTTCAACGCTTTTTCCAATAACTCCGTCTATGTCTATGATAAAACCTTTTTTCTTAAGCAAAGGATGCATTACATCAATCCAAGCATCTTCAGCTCGCTTGAAATCTTTCCAACTGCTTTTTGTGCATCTTCGGGACTCTTACCGCCCGTTACAACCATCTTTCCTGAACCGAATATTAGCACAACCACCCTTGGATCCGTAAGCCTGTAAACAAGTCCTGGAAACTGTTCAGGTTCATATTCTACATTTTCAAGTCCCAAACCTACTGCTATTGCATTCAGATTTAGATCTGTGCCAAGATCTGCAGAAGCGACTATATTCTGAACCTTAACATCGGGCTCATCAATAACAGATATGCCTATCCCCTTGAGCATTTTAACGATCTGCTTAACCGCCCTTCTTGCATCTTCAACTGACTTCGAACCTGTGCAAACAATTTTACCGCTTCTGAAAACAAGAGCTGCTGCCTTTGGCTCATTTGTTCTCAAAACGAGTCCGGGAAATTGCTTTGGTTTGTATTCAGAATCTTTGATCTCCTTTGCGATCTTTGTTAGATCTATATTTTCTCCAATTTGCGTCGAAGCAACGACGTTTTCGATCTTTATTGTGTATTCCATAATAAACCCCTATGCTGGTAGTATATAAAGTATATAAATGCTTCTACGAAGTGTCAAAGTGAAACAAAATTTTTAAATTGCAATTCACAGCTTAAAACATGAATGAAGAGCCTTTTGTTTTATTCATAAGTAAGAAGTTCTTGGATAAAGCGTCAAAGGTCTTTGGATTGGGTTTTTTAGCAAGAAAGCCCGCATTGGATATTTTTAAAAAGCTTGGTGTTCAATTAACAGAACTCGATAGAGATCAGGCAAAAAATGCAATCGAAAAAGTTGGAGAATCAAAAGGAATTAACATATCAACTGCACAGCTTATAAAAGGTTTGGCTTTAGCCTTCTTTCTGCCCACAGGTATATTTCTTGCAACATTAAAGAAGGTCCACTATCGCTCAGGATTTGAAACGGACGATTTCATTCTTGTTGAGCTTCTTGCAGAGATCCCAAGGGCTTTTAAAACGACTCTATTCTACGATATCTGGCTTTTTGTGTCTAAAAGCGAAAAAGGAGGAGAAAAGGTGAAAGAATTGATTAAAGAAGTCTTTGGCAAAGTTGGAGAGGTGCCTTTGAGCAATGAGGACTGGGAGAACCTGAAGCCAATCAGAGAAAAACTATCTGGAAAGTTGGAAATAAAAGGACTATACGAAAATTTATGGAAAACGATCCTGAAAGGCTAGTTGAGAGCTTTAGTTATGAATGAGCTTGAAAGAAAGATCACAAAGACAGAAAGTAACATGGAGAGTATGGGATTAATGGAGAAGAAGGACAAATTGACTCGAGGTTTTATCTTCACTTGCACAAATAAAACTGAAGCGGAATGCTTTGAAAAGCTTTTATTGGGCACAGAAAGAGTGTATGGTCCAGTAGTTATTAGAATTAGAAGAGGCGATCTACTTTTTTTAGTTAACACAGACAAAGATGTTATGTATGGCGTTTTCAGAGCGATCACAGAAGGCGGGTTTAAAATTATGCCAGATGCTTGGAAAGGTAGATATCCATACCAAGTGAAGTTCGAGATCTTAGGAGAAACAATAGAAATAAAAGACGCAAATGAAAAGTTAAGAAGATTGGGTGTTAAAAGAAATACCCCTTTATACGGTAAAAAGTTGTTGGATTTCTTAGATTTATTCGCTCCAGAGTCCACTTTACCAACTCTGGAGCTCGAAAATAAAAATGCTGAATCTACTCGCTTAATTCTCCAAGAAAAGAAAAAAATAAAGGAGCATATTAACGAAAGGGATATAGAAGACGAAATACCCCTTATCGAAAGCACAACCTTTTGGGATTTTCCAAGACAAAGCTATGGTCTCACTCCGAAGGGGGATAACAAATATCCGGGTGTTACCCCAGCATTGGTGATATATAATATGGTATGGAGGTATACAGAACCCGGAGATCTTGTAGTAGATCCTATGGCGGGAAGTGGCACGACGCTTGACGTTTGCAGAGAGGAGAAACGCAGATGTATATGCTACGACATATCTCCTACAAGATCGGAGATCATTCAAAACGATGCAAGAAAAATCCCCTTAGAGGACAACTCAGTTGATATGATCTTCATTGACTCTCCCTACGGAGACAACATCAGATACAATGATCATCCAGATTGCATAGGCAAGATCTCCGCCGAGTCTGAGAAATTCTATGAGGAGCTGGAAAAAGTTATGAGAGAATGTCACAGGATTTTAAAGCCGGGTAAGGTATTGGGCTGGTTAATCGGCGATCAATGGGTTAAAAACAAATTTACACCTGTTGGATTCAGAGTATATGAACTTTTATGCAAATATTTTGAACCTGTAGACATCATTTGTGTAGCTCGGCGAGGACAGGCGTCACACACAGACTTATGGCATAACAGAGCGCGGAGATTTAATTTTTATTTACGGGGATTCAAATATTTGATAATTGTAAGAAAACCTACACAAGAAGGGAAAAAAACCGCCAAGGGTAGAAGGATCGAATGGAATTACTATGAAAGGGGTAGAAATTCAAATAATAGAAGTGAATAGAGATGAAATTCGAATCGCCATAGTTAAAACTACTTGTCGAGCCTCCTCCTTAGCCACCTCTCAGCCTCTCTAAGATCCTCGATCCTCTCGAAGTAGAGCGTTTTAACTCCAAGGATCCCTTTTTTATCCAGCTTTATGACTAAATTGCCCTCATCAACCTTGAATCCCCGAATATCGCTTATTTTGGTCTTGAATGGTTTGTAAATTATTAAGTCCTCGTCTAAAAGGTAGTATCGGGGTTTGCCGAGAGTTATTATTGCGTAAAGGAATATGAATAAAGAAAAGAGTGTCATGAGCAAAGCTATGCGAATGACATTCCCTTCAGTAATAATTCTGTATAGACCATAGCCAAATATCACTAAGACCAGTGATGAGATAAAATAAAGCCATTTTCTTCTCGCCAAAGGATTCTTTATGGCTCTGTAGCTCCAGATCATGTCCCGCTCCTCCAGTCGCTGAGGTATTTTATCTGCTCCTCTGTAAGCTTGTCGATCTTAACACCCATAGTTTCAAGCTTTAGCCTTGCAACTTTTCTGTCAAGCTCTTCTGGCAATCTGTAAACCCTCTTTTCGAGCTTCTCCCAGTTCTCAGCAATGTATCTGACCGCTAAAGCCTGATCTGAGAAGCTCATGTCCATAACCTCTATCGGATGCCCGTCTCCAGCGACAAGATTCACAAGCCTGCCTTCCGCAAGCAAATAGACTTTTTTATTGCCCAAGTCGTATTCTTTGACATTCTTCCTGACTTCTCGAATATTCTTTGCAACCTTTTCGAGAGTGTTCACATCGACTTCGACATTGAAATGCCCAGCGTTTGCCAGAATTGCCCCGTCTTTCATCTTTCTAATATGCTCAAGTCTTACAACGTCTCTGTTGCCCGTAGCGGTTATGAAAACGTCCCCGATTTCGCTTGCTGAGTCCATGTCCATAACGGTAAAGCCGTCCATCAAAGCTTCCAATGCTCTGACCTCGTCAACTTCTGTAACTATAACATTGGCTCCCATTCCCCTGCATCGCATCGCAATTCCCCGCCCACACCAACCATAGCCAGCAACAACAACTCTTTTTCCAGCCAAGAGCATGTTCGTTGCTCTCATTATTCCGTCTACCGTTGACTGTCCAGTTCCATAGCGGTTGTCGAAAAGAAACTTCGTTAAAGCATCGTTCACCGCAATTACTGGGAACTGCAATGCCCCCTCTTTTTCCATAGCCCTTAGCCTTAGAACTCCTGTAGTTGTTTCTTCACTTGCGCCTTTAACTCTTTGTTCCCGTTTATGTAGCTCAAAGATCAGATCCGCACCGTCGTCAACGACTATGTCTGGCTTGAAGTCCGCCACCTTTGAAATTGCGGTGTAGTATTCTTCAACGCTCATTCCTCGCTTTGCATAGCACTTTATACCAAGAGACCTCAACGCATCCGCCACGTCGTCTTGGGAACTCATCGGATTGCAACCCGTGATCGCAACTTCCGCACCCGCATCGATCAGGGTTTTAACAAGCACAGCGGTTTTTGCCTCAACATGGAGTGCCATTCCTACCTTCAAACCTTCTAAGGGCTTCTCCCTCTTCATTTCTTCTCTGATCTTTGCCAGCACCTTCATGTTCTTTTCCGCCCAAGCGATCTTATTAAACCCCTCCATATCTCGTAACCTCCTCAATACGATCTTCAAGTTTGGAGATCCAATCTACCTTTCCCGGTTCAAAATTCTCATTTTTACCTCTTAGAATTTCTTCAACGATGTTTGCAACTTCTTCAACGCTAAGCTCTGTTGTGTCGATCTCGTAAACTCTCTCGCAGTTCTGCAAAGCCTCTACGAGGATCACATCTATGAGCTCTGCCTCAACGTTTTCCATAACCTTGTTGTAATTCCAGCCACGCTCCATTAACCTTTTCTTAATCAAAATTGGATTGCAACGCAGAACAATTGCAATTTCAGGCTTTAAAAGGTGAGACAAGTGACCTTCAATGATCCCATCAAACTTAAACTTCGAAAGTTTTTCAATGTCCACAACAACTTCTTTTCCTTCAACTCTGGCACAACTATGCATTTCGGCAAATTCTTTAACCGAGATAACGTTGTAGCCTCTCTTTTTCAGTTCTTCTGCAACACTGCTCTTTCCACAGCCCGGTGTCCCAGTTAATGCGATCATAAAACTTCCTTAAGCTTCTCTAAGAAGAATTCGTTTTCTTCAGGCTTTCCAACAGTGACACGGTATCCTGAGACTCCAAAACTTTTGCAATCCCTTATTATTACTCCCTTTCTCATCATATCTTCGGCTAACCCTTCTTTAGACTTGAAAAATATAAAGTTGGCTTGAGAGGGATAAGCTATTGTAAGCTTCTTCAGCTCTTTGAAAAGTCTTTCCCGCTCTCTTTTTATTTTCTCAACACAGTCTTTCATCCATTCAATGTCTTCGAGGGAAGCTATAGCGGTTTTTTCAGCCAAAGTTGAAACAGGAAACGGGGTTGAAGCAGATCTGTAGTAATTAACAAGCCATTCTGGTAGTCTTGCATATCCAATGCGGAGATTTGCCAGTCCAAATGCTTTTGACATTGTTCTCGCAATCACGATGTTGTCGAGATCTAAATCGACCCTTGAATCCGCAAATTCAACGTAGGCTTCGTCTATGAACACAATGCCTTTCGTTGATTCCGCAATCTCCTCAACAAGCCTTAAATCTTCGGTATTGCCAGTTGGATTGTTCGGGAATGGAATAATTACGAGCTTGGTTCTCGGATTCAGAAATTCAAATATTCGCTCAGTAATTTGAAAATTCTCGTCTCTTTGCACTAAAACTTCTCGGGCGCAATGCAATCTCGCAAGGATGCCATAATATTGGAAAGTAGGCACAGGAATTACAACTTCATCGCCCTCATCGATTAAAATTTTGAATAAAGTCTCAAGAATGCCATCGATACCCGCACCAATCACGATCCTCTCCGCATTCCAGCCAGTGTATTCTTCAAGCTTTCTCCTTAGCTCTCTGTATTCTGGATTAGGATACCTGTGCAACTCAGTGAAATTTCTAACCACTTCAATCGCCTTGGGGCTTGCTCCGTATGGATTCTCGTTTGAAGCAAGCTTTACAACTTTTTCAAGTCCATAGGCTTCCTTTACTTCTTCTATGTTCTTTCCGGGAACGTAGGCTTCAAACTTTATGCACTTCCTCATTTCACCACTTCTAACTCGATCCTCTTCCAGTTTTCCTCAACACCTTTAAGAGAAGTCGCTAACGCTTCAACAACCTTCCCAATGACTTTTACCACGAAAGGATTGAGTTCGATCTCTTCACCATCTACAACAAGTCTAACTTCCATCATATCACCTTCCTGAATTCCGCAATGAAATTCTTTATAACCTCTTCTGTAACATGTGGCATAACAACAAACCTTATTGCTCTCGGCTCCCTGATCGTTGAGATAACCCATTTTCGCCTGTATAACTCCTGCTTGAACTCTTCCGCTTTATCGGTTTTGAACGCAACGACATTCATCACGGGCTCAATTACGGGCTCAAACCCAAGTTGAGCCATCTCCTCGACAAGCATTCGCGTGTTTCTTAAGCATCTCCTAACGATCTCCCTCATACCTTCAAAGCCAAGGCTCTTGAGAACCGCATAGGCTGATGCAACGCCAGTTCCGGGGCGGGTGCCAGTAAGTGTGAATTGCATTTTTGAGGTTAGATAAGGTGTTTCGACTTCCAAAGCTTTCAAAAAGATCTCATCTTTGAAAAGGATCCCTCCTGCGGGAATTGTAGCCATCCCCATCTTGTGCGGATCCAGCGTGATCGAAGTCACACCCTCGTTTGCAAAGTCAAAAGGATATGGATCTTCCATAAAGGGTATAACAAGACCACCAAAAGCCGCATCTATATGCAACGGAATTTCCCTCTCTTCAGCTAACTTTGAAAGCTCCAAGATCGGATCGATCTGTCCAAGCTCCGTCGTGCCAGCGATTCCAACGATCGCTACTGTTTTCTCGTCTATAAGCCTTTCAACCTCCGCCAAGTCGACCTTGTAATCTTCGTCAACGCTAACTCTCCTCACTTCAACACAAAGGATGTCGCAGATCTTTTCGAAGGAGAAATGAGCGGTTTTTGGGATCACTATGTTCGGTTCCCTCTTCCGCATTACGTTTCTTGCAGCTCTTATGCCCTGAATGTTCGCTTCTGTTCCACCGGAGCAAATATAACCCGCACAGCTTTTATTGTGTAGCAGGTCTCCGAGCATCGCTATTAGCTTTTTTTCAAGCTCCACAGTTCCGGGAAAAATGCCAGGATCTCCAAGATTTGTTCCAATAAAAAGCTGATGAGCTTTAACCGCCAATTCATGCGGAATTGTGCACATTGAGCTTAAAACTCTTGAATAAGGTAGATCTCTCTCCCTGAAGCTTCTGAGTTCCTCAAGCACATCCATGGCTAAAGTTGGAAAAAGGGTAATAAATAGGTAACTAAATTCCATTGTGAAGCTTGCAATACTAATGGGAGGCAAAGGCACAAGACTTGGAATGGAGAAAGCAGAAATTAAGATCTGTGGCAAAAAGCTAATTGAGATCGCAATAAACAGGTATTCGGATTATAACCCGATTTTTGTTTGCAGAGATCGGTTTCAGGCGGACAGATATTCCAAAGAATACGGGATCAAATGCGTTTACGACATATATCCAGATTTCGGGGCTCTTGCGGGCATACATTCCGCTTTAAAGCACAATGGAGACACTGTTGTGGTTGCAATAGATATGCCATTCGTAAAAAAAGAACTTTTGGAGTTTATTTTTGATTTAGGAAAAAAAAGCAATTGCGATGCTTTGATACCCAAACACGAGCACACTGAACCTTTACTTGCCTACTATTCCCTAAATGCGGTTCCAGAGATAGAAAAAGCAATAAAAAATGGGGAAAAGAGAATAATAATTCCCCTGAGTAGATTGCGGACTGTATTTTATCCAGCAGAAGAGCTCAGAAAGTTTGATAAGTCTTTGATCTCTTTTTTCAACATAAACACTCCAGAAGACCTTGCAAAAGCGGAGGAGATATGCTCACAGATCCTTTTGGGAGAACTGTAAAAAATCTAAGGATTGCTGTAACAAATAGATGCAATCTGAACTGTATCTACTGCCATCAAGAAGGGGAAAACAATCCGGGAAAGGAGATGAGTCCTGAAAGAATTGCGGAGATTGCTAAGGCTTTCTATGATTTAGGAGTTAAAAAACTAAAACTAACAGGTGGAGAACCTTTGATTAGGAAGGACATCTGCGAGATTATCTCGATGATGCCAGAATTCGATGAGATCTCGCTAACCACCAACGGCATTCTTTTGAAGGGTCTTGCATTCGATCTCAAGGAAAGCGGTCTTGATAGAGTTAATATAAGCCTCGACACACTAAATCCTGAGATTTTCAAGTTTATTACAAATGGTGGAGATCTTAAACTGGTTCTTGAAGGGATCAGGAGTGCAGTTGAGGCAGATTTGACACCAATCAAGCTGAACATGGTTCTAATGAGAGGATTAAATGATTTGGAGGTTTTCAAAATGCTCGAATTCGCTAATTCATTCAATAGAGATAGAATAAAGGTGATCCTCCAGTTAATCGAGCTTATACCCAATTCCTTTACAAAAAACCTATACGTGGATCCTGAAGTATTCGAGGAGGAGTTTGCAAAAATTGCAACAACTGTTAAAATTAGGGATCTGCACAAAAGAAAACAATTTTTCACACCTTTTGGCGTCGTAGAGATCGTAAAACCATTAGACAATACTGAATTCTGCATGCACTGCAACCGCATTAGAGTTACTTCAGACGGAAAAATAAAGCTCTGTCTAATGAGTGGTGAAACTTTTGATCTGTCTGAATTACATGGAGACGAGTTGAAAAAGGCAATAATTGAGACTATAAAACTAAGAAAGCCATTCTTCAAGTAGATTTTACGGCATTAACGATCCTTCTAACTCTTTCCGGATCAATTTTTCCATGCCTCTTTATATAGCTCCCTACGATCACTCCATCGCAGAATTCTGCAATTTTCTCCGCATTCTCTTCATTGACACCGCTTCCCGCAAGAATTGGAGCTCTCAGATACTCTTTCGCAAGTCTTAGATCCTTAAGATTTACCTCCAACCCCGTAGCTCTTCCGGTTATTATAAATGCATCTGCAAGGCTCCTTTCCGCATTTAAGAAGTAATCCTCAAGACTTGCAAAGTGAACCGCATGCTTTACGTTTAGATCTGCGAAGATCATCGCATTGCAGTTGATCGATTTTCTATATCTCATAACTTCGCCCGCTTCTGGAATAAGAAAGCCTTCTGGAGCAACTGAAGGGAAGAATAGCTGGTTCACTCTTATAAAATCTGCTTTAACAGCTTTTGCAATAGCCAAAGCAGAGATCGCATCGTTTCTGAGAACATTTATCCCCAGAGCCAAGTTAGTCGTTCTCCTGATCTCCCAAGCTATCACAGACATGCAAGCAACTGTTTCCTTGGTAGGGGACTTTAGAAACGGTCTGTCGCCGTAATTTTCCACAATTACCGCATCAGCTCCACCCTCTTCTATAGCTTTTGCGTCTCTTATCGCATTTTCAAGCACTTCATCTAAATTCTCATGCAAGGGTGCACCGGGAAGAGGCTTAAGATGGACTACGCAGATCACCGTCTTTTCCATATGCTCTCGCCTCCGTATTTGATCTCCACGATTCTATGCTGTGGGATTGCGGTTCCACTTTTCAGGTAAATGAACTTATGCCCAATTTCTTGGATCTCATCACCGCCAAATTCCAAAAAACCTCGAAAGCGATCCAAATAAACAACTAAAACTCGTGAAAAATCATATTGAGGGTGCCATCTCAGCTTGTTCAGCATCTCCCTTGCACTATATCTCTTCATCTTTTGCAAACTCAATTAGCTGTCCCTTAAGATTGAACTTAAGCGATTTCTTTACGATGGCTCGAACAAAAAGCGGATCGTAGTTTAGCGTCTTTATTATGTGCCCTACAGAGTTTCTTCCAAGCTCGACTTCTTTTTTGATCTTCTGCACATGCTCCTCGATCTCGTCATCAGACATGAATATGATCTCCAAAATTCTGTTGAATTCCTTTAGGGAGACATAAAAATTAGCGGAAATATGGGTATAGCTCACATGATATTCCTTTTCGGGCTTTCCAGCGGGATCTGAGGGCATCCTCCATCTCACTTCAAGCATTCCCGCATGCTTCAAGATCCTCAGGGTTTCCTCAAAATTGTCTCCAAAGTTCTTCCTGAGTTCGTCAATCGTTAACCAGCTATCAAGCAAAGCGGAGTATACTTTCCTATGATATTCCGAAGAGAGCAGTTGGAATATTGGGATTAATTCTACAATGTCGTTGACAAGCTTCGCCCTTCTCACCATCTATATTATTTTAAATCTCAAGACAATTATACTTTTCCACGAAGTGGACAACGTCTCCAACAACCATCAGTGCGGGACTTTCAAAGGATTTTTCTAAGGACGACAATTTGCCCAATGTGGAGACAAAGACTTTTTGATCCTTCAAAGAACCCCTTTGGATAACTGCAACCTTCGTTTCTTCCTTAAAACCACTTTTGATCAGGTTTCTCGAGATCTCAGAAGCAGAAATTCCGCTCATGAGAACAACCAAAGTCGAATTTCTTAAAGTTTCTTCATAATCCCCAACTTCTTTTCCACCAATAACGACGATCCCTCTTCCGTATTTTGGATGTGTCAGAGGAATTTTCGCACACGCAGGAACACCGTTTACAGAGCTTACCCCGGGAATGACCTCAAAGGGAATTTTATTAGCTTTAAGAAACTCGATCTCTTCCCATAGCCTTCCAAAAACTGTCGGATCTCCACCTTTAAGCCTTAAAACCTTTTTTCCCTCTTCTACAAACTTTTTCATCAGATTGTTTATCTCGATCTGCCTTTCTTTGCCCTTCCCATCTTTTCCAACGTAAATAGCAGTTTTTCCCAAACTCTGAACTAACTTTGTGATCTCTTCACCTACCAATCTGTCGTATAATATCACATCCGCCTCTTTTAGCAATCTATAAGCTTTAAGTGTCAGCAGTTCAGGATCCCCCGGACCCGCACCGACTATGTAAACCTTGCCTTCCACGAAGCAGATTTACAGAGAGACTTAAAGATTTTTTTAAAATCTCTCAAAGCACGATGTTCTGTCTATAACCACAGTTTGGACATTTGGTGTCCTTCAAGTTTACTCTACCGATGTAAAAACCTCTTCTTTCAATCAAAAGCTCACCACAATTTGGGCAAAAGGTGTTCTCAAATTTGTGCCCCCAGACGTTGCCGACATAGACGTATTCAACTCCCGCACCCTTTGCAATTTCAAAAGCTTGCTCCAAAGTAGCAATAGGAGTTGCAATTTTGTCAGTCATCTTGAAATCTGGGTGAAATCTCGAAAAATGAACTGGGATCCTTTTATCCACTGAAACAACCCAGTTAGCAAACTCTTTTATCTCTTCCTTTCCGTCATTCTCTCCGGGGATTACTAAATAGGTGATTTCAACAAAAATTCCCTTTTTGTGCATGTATTCAACAGTTTTGAGCACATTCTCAAGCTTTGCCTTGCAAATTTTGCTGTAGAAGCGCTGGCTGAATGCCTTAACGTCCACATTTGCAGCATCAAGCCATTTGAACTGCTCTATAGCCTCAGGACTCATGTAGCCGTTCGTGACATAAACGATAAAATACCCATTCTCTTTGGCTATTTTTGACACGTCGAGAGCGAATTCATGCCAGATCGCTGGTTCATTGTAAGTCCAAGCAATCCCATCCGCTTTTCTGTCTTTACAAAGCCTTAAAACTTCTTCTGGTTTTAGCTCCCTTAGGTAGGGATAGCTGAGATCAGCAAATGAGATCTCAAAGTTCTGACAGTGATCGCATCTGAAATTACAACTAACACTTCCGAATGAGAGAACCTTCGAGCCGGGTTTGTAGTTGTGCAAAGGTTTCTTTTCTATCGGATCCAGTGCTATGGAAGATGCGAGTCCGTAGTTGTAAACCATCAGCTTTCCATTTTCGTTCTTTCTCACCCTGCAAATTCCCCACTGCTGATCCTTTAGCTTGCAGTTGTGCCAACAGGTCTTGCAGATCACGAATCCATTAACTTTTTCGTAGAGATAGGACTCGATCACCATAAACTCTTCAACTCATTTGCATACTCTTCAGGAGTGAAGAAACTTATGCTCTCATCATGGAATAGCTTGGAGAAGAATACATCGTTCCAGTAATACTTCGAGAAGGGTGTGCGAGCAACGATATGAAAATTGGTTCTGAAATGATTTCCAAGCTTATCACCGCAGAAGAACGTGAAGTTGAATGCATTGAATCCTTTGATTTCATAAAATTTCAGAATTTTTACAATCCCTTCGGAAAAGCCTGAGAGCTGTTCATCACTCATTTCTGCAAACTCTCTCTCTTCAGGAATTCCGATTATGTGTAAAAATCCTTTTGGAGCAAATGCAGAGAGCCAATCAGTCTTTTTTGTCCTTCCGATATATCTCTCTCCATCTTTTTCTTTCTCTACAAGTGCGGACCAAAAATCTCTATTATTTAGTTCCATGAACTCAAAGGCACTCCAGTCAAGTCTGGCAAAGAAATCCGTTGAGTTTTCAGAGACTACAAGCTGTATGTGGGGATGCATAACACTACTGCCAGCAGACTTCAAATAATTCATACCTATGGAGATATAGAACTTCTGGGTTGGCAGTTTTCTTAAGTAATCCTGAATCAACTTGAATGCATCAAAAAAATGAAATGACTTGAACTCTGAAAGGCGTAAATAATGAGCATCAGCAATTCTTAAAATTAAAGAATACTTCGAATAAGGTAAAATGTTCGAAAAGGCAATACATTCTCCTCTTTTCCAGAGTTTTCCATTCATAATTTCTGGATCCCTTGCAGCCAATTCCTCAATTCTCTCATTGCAAAAAGGACACGAGCTTTTTGAATTCATGATCTCTTCTTCAAAATCGCCTAATGCTAATGGAATTCGTTTTTTCACGATCCTGCTCGTTTGAAGAGTAAGGGGATCATATCTTATTTCAACAATACTCTCGTCCACTTTCCCTCCGATTAAGATCTTTGAAGTCTCCATCTCCTTTCTGAATTCCATAAATTTAATAGCTCTGCACAGATTTAAGTTTTACGAGAAGTTTTTTATTCCAGTTCTTACTTCAGCTGTGAAGATCGAGAGACCTCGAGGGACAAGAGACTTTCTACCAGAGGAAATGGAAAAAAGGAGAGCGGTAGAGAAGAAACTGAGAGAAATTGTTGAATCTTATGGCTATAGAGAGGTTGCAACTCCCACTTTTGAGCATTCAGAACTTTTTAAAATTAAATCAGGCGAGGGAATTGTGGAAGAGATGTATGTATTTGAGGATAAATCTGGAAGAGAACTTGCTTTACGCCCCGAGCTTACCGCCCCTATCATGAGGTTTTTTGTAAACGATTGCAGTTCGTTGCCGAGACCAATTAGATTTTACTATTTTGGAAATTGCTTCCGCTATGAGAGGCCACAGAAAGGGAGATATAGAGAATTCTGGCAGTTTGGAGTTGAGCTCATAGGCTCAGATTCTTATCTTGCGGATGCAGAAGTAATAAGCTTGGCGGATAAAATGCTAAAAAGCCTTAACATAGAATATGAGCTTCATATAGGTCATGTTGGAATTTTAAGATCCGCTTTGAGCTTATTGGGAGACAAAGCGTCAAAAGTTATGAGACTAATTGATAAAAGAGACGAAGAGGGACTAGAAAGCTATCTGAATGAGCTTGGCGTTGAAGAAGACTTGAAGGATAAAATAAAGGCAATTATGAACCTCAAAGGGGGTAGAGAGATCATAGAAGACGCAAAAAGGATTACAGATTACAATTTTCACTATATCGAGAAATTGCTCGACATAATCGACTCACTCGGCATAAAATATACTCTAAACTTGGGAGTTGCAAGGGGACTGGATTATTACACTGGTATCGTTTTCGAGTTCTATGCAAAGGATCTTGGAGCCCAAAAGCAGATTTGCGGCGGAGGGAGCTATGAGCTTGCCCAGCTTTTTGGTGGTGTTAGAACACCAGCAACAGGCTTTGCGATTGGCTTTGACAGAGTCTGTGAACTCATTGAAGCCAAGACTAAGAGAAAAGCCGTGATTGTAGTAGTATACTTCAAAGGATTTGAAAAGATTGCTTTCGAAGTAGCTGAAGATTTAAGAAATTCTGGATTCATTGTGGTCGTTGACGTCATGGAGCGAAATCTGAAGAAACAGCTCAGCTATGCAAACGACATAAATGCGGATTTTGCACTCATAGTAGGAGAAGAGGAAATCAGAAAGGAAGAGTTTTCCGTTAAGGATCTCAGATCTGGAGAGCAGATCAGCATTCCAAAAGAAGATCTCACCACTTTCCTCCACGTAAGGTTGAAAAGATGAGCGTAAAAACTGGAAGGATCTCTAAACGACCGATCCACATGTTGATAATGAAGACGAATTTGGCTAAGGGGTTGAAATCCTCGTAAGTCTCGACCGCTCCAGCTAGCCCCATTCCCGGTCCAACGTTACTGATCGTTGCTATTGTAGCTGATAGAGACGTTTCAAGGTTGTAACCCGCAAAGGATAAGATCAAAGAAGAAAACACGAAAACAAAAACGTAGATCACGAAGAAAGAAACGACTTCATTCATCTGTTTCTCACTTATAACTGTGTTTCCATATCTTACAACCCTCACGCCCCTCGGATCCACGAGCCTCAGGATCTGGTAGCTCACGTATTTAAATAAGATCACGACTCTGATCACCTTCAACCCAGAAGAGGTTGAACCACTACAACCGCCAATGAGCATCAAGAGCAATAGCACAATTTTTGCTGAATCGCTCCAAGTGTCATAGTCATAACTTGTATAACCAGTAGTTGTCGCCAAGGAAATCACCTGAAATGCGGAGTAGCGAAGCGATTCGAGGATATCAAGTTGGGATGAATTAAGGATCGCCAAGATCAAAATGCCAAATGAGACCAGCACAAGATAATTCTTAAACTCTACATCTGCTATAGCCCTTATCTGGCGTTGGGTTAATGCGTATAGCAGAGCAAAGTTTGTTCCGCCAATGAAGCAAAAGAGAGCTAAGACCGCTTCAACTCTGACATCATTGAAATAAGCTATGCTCTCAGAATGCGTTGAGAAACCTGCAGTCGATATAGACGTGAAACTATGCGTTACCGCTTCGAACAAGTTCAATCCCAAGGCATAGAGAATTGCGATCTCCAAGATCGTTAGCAAGAGATACAATCTAAAAATTAAGATTGCCATATCTCTAATTTTTGGGCGTATTTTAGGCAGAACTACCGCGGGATATTCTGCCTCAAATAGTGCGGAGCTTTTTCTTGCCTGAGGGAGAAAGATCAGGAAAACTACAACTATGCCTATTCCACCAAGCCATTGTATAAAACTTCTCCAAAATAAAACAGAGTTTGGCAACTTTTCGGGGGTTAATACGGTCGCCCCAGTAGTAGTAAAACCCGACATGGCTTCGAAGATCGAGTCCAAGGGACTAATTCCGCATAGAGCGAAGGGGATTGAACTTATGAGGGGTATAAGTAGCCATATAAGGGCGACCGCACTGTAAACATCCCGATCCTCGATCTCTGTTTTTGAATATCCTCTTGAGTCAAAAAGAAAGAATGCGCTCAAGAAAACAGACACAAGAAGGGGAATTATAAAGAATTCGAGCCTCTCTCCACATGAGACCGCGATAATTGCTGGAAAGAGAAATGTAGCTGAAAAGACCATTAAAACTTGCCCAGTTATGCTCTCTATATATCGATAGTTCATCCGAAAAACTCACCTACTTTCTTAACCTTATCCCACGTCGTTCTAACTATCAATCGGTCTCCGAGTTCTAAATGAAGGTCTTCAGATGGCGTTAAACATTTTTCATTCCTGATAACCGCCCAGATCGCAGAATTTTTTGGAAGCGAGATCTCCGCGAGTTTTTTATTATTTAACTTCTCATTTTCAACCACGAGTTCCATAACCACCGCTCCTGAAAGATCCGCTATTGTTCTAACCTCCACTTTGTCCATCAAAAGGAGTTTTTGAACTTCCAAGATCGTCATCCTTTTTGGATTCAAGGCGTGATCAATGCCAACTTTTTCAAAGATCTTTGCATATTCCTCATGTTCAACCTTTACAATGGCTTTTTCCGCTCCGAGGCTTTTGGAGAGTAAAGAGAGCAACAAATTCCTTTCATCATTATCCGTCAAAGCCACAACCGCGTTTGACTTTCCTATTTCTTCTTTACTAAGAAAGTCGAGATCCAAGAAATCCCCGCAAGCAACCCTTATGCCTCGAAGTTTTTCACTTAGCTCCTCACAAGCTTTTTTGCTTGAACCTACCACTTTTACACTAACCTTGTTCCTAGAAAGTTTCTCTGCAATATATGAACTTATTTCATTAGTCCCAAAGATCGTTGCTCTTCTCACTATTGGCTGTCCAAAAAGCTCTCTTACCTTTTCAACTTCTTCTTTATTTCCTACAATCACGACTCTATCTCCAACCTTCAGATAGTCCTCTTTGGGAAGTATTATGTCACCGTTTCTTTGTATTGAAGCTAAAACAACTCCAGAAGGTAGGTCCAAATCTTTAAAGTTCTTGCCAACAACAGGTGATTGTTCCTCAATTTGGATCTCTATTATGTCCATCTCCCCGCTACTGAGAGTTACAACCTCTGACGCGAATGGGGTTCCAACGAGTTCTACAATTTCTTGTGCCAAGACTAAAGGGGGGCAAACCACCACATCGAATCCCAAAGGGTGGTATCTACTCACTGGTTTGTCTGCATATTCCAGATTTTCGACTCTAACAAAAACTCTCAGCTTTGGATTGATCTTCTTCGCTGAAAGGCTTGATATTATGTTTACTTCATCATTTCCAGTAAGCGAAAGAAAAAGATCTGCTTTTTCTACTTTTGCCTCTTTTAACGTATTCAAATTCGCAGCATTACCCTTTATAGCAATAACATCAAGCTCATTCAGTCGATCTACTTTCTCTTTATCCTTTTCAATCACATAAACATCATTTTTATCTGAAAGGGACTTAGCTAACTCATAACCAACTTCTCCCGCCCCCGCAATCACTATTTGCATGATCCTAAGACGAACGGATCTTATTTATCTTTTACTAATACTCGTAATTAGAATACTCAACTCAAACATTATAAAAAATGATATTAAAATTGCAATTTGGGTTAAACCGCCAAAGTCCGTCGGAGAGTTTAAGATCAAAAGCAGTGAAATTAGATAAATGGGCATTCGTAGCATTCTTAAGGTCTGATAACTGACTACTTTGAACTTGTCAAGGAGAAAAATTGCTAGAGGTATCTGTAAGATGATTCCGAAGGCAAAAGAGAGTTTTATGGCATTTAAAGCTGTTTTTTCTGCTGAATAAAATGGGTTCCCGTAGGAAAAGCTGTAAAGTATGGGGACGAGAAATTTGTAGGCAGTATAGGAGCCAATGAGAAAGAGCAAGTAGCTGGGGACCATCGCGAACTTCAGGAACTTCCTTTCACTCTCATATAGACCTGGTTTTGCGAATAAATAAAGCTCAAAAATAGCATAGGGATATAGAACGATCATCGAGAGAATCAAAGAAAAGACCAGTCTAAGCAGGAGCCACTCTAAAGGCGAATAAACGAACATTTCCTCATTCAATAACTCTTGCCAGAACCTTTTGATCAGCTCGGGAGAGAAGTAGAAAATTACTGGTAGGATCATTAGAAGGAGAATAACGATCCGAGTAACCCTTCTTCTCAACTCCGCTATGTGTTCGGTGATCTTCTGCTCCCGATCCTCCACAAATAAAAGCGGTGTCGAATATTAAATTGCTTTACCAAAAATTTTAAAATGGCAACTTAGCTCCTAACTCCCAGAATAGACTTCTGAGCCCTCTTTATTCTTCTTCTCTTCTTTCCTTCTGAAGTATACTTCTGATTCGGTCCCGGCTTTTTGTAATTCTGCCACTTCGTAGGCACGAGCCTATACTCGTTGCTGTTTCTCTTCTTGATCTTGACCCAAGTTGTCGTCCCTGTCTTGCCCATGAAATTTGCTCTAATCTCAACTTAAAAACTTTCTCCTATAAATTGGAATTCTGAATTACACGTCCACTATCAAAAATTTAAAAATTTTATTTGTCTCAAAAAATCCCAGCAGTTAGTTTCCTGTAAAGCTCCCTGTTGTTTTTCCACAGATCGTAGCGGTCTATGTGCATTAGCTTTGTCCAGACTGCAATGAAGTCTTTCACAAACTTTTCTTTTCCATCCAACGCTGCATAGACTTCGCAAACCGCTCTAAGCTCTTCATGATGTCCGAAGATTAGATCAAACCTTGTTGCTCTCCATTTCAGCTCTCCGCTCTTTCTTTCGTAGCCTTCGTAGAGATAACCGAACTCGTCTGCGGGTTTCCACTCTGTAGCCATGTCAAGCAAATTTACAATGACTTCGTTGCTCAAAACCCCGGGATTTTTTGTAAGCACTCCTAATCCATCTGTATAGACCGCTCCAAGTGCCCTTATACCCCAGAAGAGAACTACAAGCTCTGGAACTGTGAGCCTTAGAAGCTGTGCCTTATCGACAAGCATTTCTTCAACCCTTTTTATTTTGTTTATCGAAGCTTCGCGGGCGTAATTTCTGAAACCACACGCAATCGGCTCAATCGCTGACCAAAACTCAATGTCGACATTCTCCTGCAAAGCGTCAACTCTTCCCGGAGCAAATGGAACTCTAAATTCTAATCCCGCTCTCTTTACAGCTTCTTCAATCGCAGTATTTCCAGCTATAACTATCAAATCCGCTATAGAGACTTTCTTGTTTTCCCTTTCATGCTCATTATCGAACTCAGCTTTGATCTTTTCAAGCTTTGCAATAATCTTTGCAAGCTCTTCAGGTTTGTTCACTTCCCAGTTCTTCTGCGGTAAAAGTCTTATCCTTGCCCCATTGGTTCCGCCTTTTCTGTCTGAGTCTCTGTAAGTGAGTGCTGAGGACAAAGCGACGTAGATAAGTTGTTGAACGCTAAATCCCAAGCTCAATATTCTGCTCTTCAGCTCTTCCAAATCTTTATTGTTGATCAGCTCGTAGTCCCTTGCGGGCAACGGATCCTGCCAGATAAAAACTTCTTTCGGCACGTCTTTGCCGAGATAGCAATCTCTTGGCCCCATGTCTCGGTGGATCAGCTTAAACCAGGCTTTTGCGAATGCTTCCTCGAATTCTTTAGGATTTTCAAGGAATCTCTTCGCAATTCTCGAATACGCAGGATCGAATCTTAAAGCCAGATCAGAAGTCAGCATCATTGGCGGATGCTTCTTGCTCGGATCATGAGCGTCAGGAATTATTGCGGGAGCATTTTTCGCAACCCACTGATATTTTCCCGCCGGGCTCTTTGTGATCTCCCATTCGTGCTTGAACAAAAGATGGAGATACTGAATACCGAATTTCGTTGGCGTAGGGCTCCATGTGAGCTCAAAGCCTGAAGTAAATGTGTCGAGACCTTTTCCAGTTTTGTAGTTGAACTTCCATCCCAAGCCCTGCTGTTCTATGGGTGAAGAACTCGGATCAGGACCAAGAAAGGTATTTGGAGCGGCTCCATGGCATTTGCCAAATGCATGCCCACCTGCGATCAAGGCTACGGTTTCTTCATCGTTCATCCCCATTCTCGAAAATGCAACTCTGATCTGCTTTGCAGACTCTACTGGATCAGGATTTCCCTCTGGACCCTCGGGGTTAACGTAGATCAAACCCATTTCCGTAGCTGCAAATGGCTTTTCGAGCTCCCCTTCCTTAAATCGCCCCTTTCCAGAAAGCATTTCAATTTCTGGCCCCCAATCTGTGCCTTCATCAGGCTCCCATGCATCTTCTCTACCACCAGCGAAGCCAATAGTCTTTACACCCATCAACTCCAGAGCAACGTTTCCAGCTAAGACAATTAAATCAGCCCAAGAAAGCTTTCTACCATACTTCTGCTTTATTGGCCAAAGCAAACGGATTGCCTTGTCGAGATTTATGTTGTCGGGCCAGTTGATCCTTGGCGGAAATCTTATTTCTCCAGTCCTTGCTCCCCCTCTGCCATCGAATATACGATAGCTTCCCGCGCTGTGCCAAGCTAAGCGAATGAAAAGTGGCCCATAATTCCCAAAATCCGCAGACCACCAGTCTTGCGATTTTGTCATGAGCTCCCTTAGATCCTTCTTCACAGCTTCAAGATCAAGGCTTTCGAATTCCCTTGCATAGTCGAAGTTTTCGCCGTAAGGGTTGCTTCTTGGACAGTTCTGCCTTAAAACTTTCAAGTTAAGCCTTTCCGGCCACCAGTCAGTGATCCATCTTTTTCTTTTTTCCATCCTTTCACCTTTAAAATGATGAATTGTTATTGTTTAAAAATATTTCGACTTAGAAATTATTTCTAATCAGAAAATTATAAAAACAATTGAGCTAAGTGAGTTTGTGTGGAAGCAAAAAGCAATTGAAGCATTAAAGTCCGCAAACCTAAAATTGACTCCTCAAAGGCTGAAGCTAATTGAAATAATTGCAGAGATCGGCAATAGACACCCTACGCTTGCGGAGATCCTTGAAAAGGTCAGAGAAGAGTTCCCCACAACAAGCTTTTCCACACTTTACACGAACATCTTAATGCTTAAAGCTCTCGGATTACTCGAGATCTTTGCAATTGGCGATGAAACGAGAATAGAGCTGAATTTAAAGCCCCATATCAACGTCTTCGATCGTGAAATCAGGGATTTTTGCGATGATGAGCTAATGAGAAAAATTGAAGAAAAAATTGGCATGAAAGTCAAGATCGTGCTCGTTTTTGTAGACAAAGAAATTAAACCCCCAATAAGCTTCTAAAATCCAATTAGACCAAAAAGGTTAAGCACTCTCGGGCTGAGGATAACCGGGAGTTAGTAATTAAATATATAAATAATATTTCAAATATCAAAATACTTCATGTATTCCCATGGAGTTATGTATAGACAGAACTGGTTCCACTCCTCAATCTTTAGCTCCATGAAAGCATCGAATATATGGCTTCCCAGCACTTTCTGCAAAACCTCATCACTCGCCAAGTGATCTAAAGCATCCCTCAATGTCGTTGGTAACTCTCCTATACCGAGTTCCTTCTTCTCTGTTGGCGAAAGTTCGTAAACATCGAGCATTACTGGATCGCCGGGATCTATTTTCTTCTTAATTCCATCAAGACCCGCTGCGAGTTGCGCTGAGATGGCTAAGTAGGGATTGCAACTTGGATCCACACCGCGGTATTCAAGTCTTATCGCGGAGGGCTTTTTCTGATACATTGGCACCCTAACCAAGGCGGATCGATTTCTTGGGCTCCAGCAGATGTTTATCGGTGCTTCAAATCCTGGAACAAGGCGTTTATAGCTGTTTACCGTTGGACAGCACAATGCGGTTAAAGCCTTTGCATGCTCAAGCAGACCGCCAATGTAGTAGCGAGCCTTCTGACTCAGCATAAATTCGTCGTTGGGATCTGCAAACAGAGCTTCGCCTTTGAACGGTTCTCCTTTCCACAGGCTTTGGTGAGTGTGCATCCCACTTGCATTGTCCAAATAGATTGGCTTAGGCATGAAAGTCGCTATCAAACCGTTTTTCTTTGCAATGTTTTTTGCAGAGAACTTGTATAAGTAGAAGGCATCACCAACCGCGGTTAGTTGCTTTGGTCTAAAATCGAGCTCCACTTGTCCAGGGGTTGCCACTTCGTGGTGGTGGTATTCAACCATTACACCAAGCTGTTCCAGATTGTAGACGAGCTCGTTTCTATACTCGACGGTCGTATCCTCTGGTGGGGCTCTGAAATAGCCTTCCTTGGGTCGAATAATGTAACTGCTTGTTAGTTCATCACTTAGTGGTAAAATCCTTGGCGCACCCCAGCTGTCCCCCGCTCCACCATTTGGGGAAGCCCATAGATCCCATACTAAGTTTCTGAAATCAACGCCTTTAAAAACGAAAAACTCAATCTCAGGACCAAATATGGCGGTCATTCCTTGACTTTGTAGTTCCTTTTCCATCCTCTTTGCGACGTATCCTCGAGGATCGCAGTTTGCAATACTCGAACCCCAAGCCTCGTAAACGTCTCCAAACATTATCGCAGTCTTTTGCGCCGGATCGTTGATCCATGGGACTATTCTTAAGGTCTGGGGATCAGGAATCCAGAGCATATCGCTCTGCTCAATGCTCTTGAATCCCCGAATGGAAGAGCCGTCAAAGCCTATACCTTCGAAACCGCTCCCTTCTATGAATTCCCTTGCTGGAATTGAAAATGTCATTAAATAGCCACGAACGTCGCTAAATGCACATAGAACTTGTTTTACACTATTTTCCTTGAGCAAATTTTTTGCATTCTCCACTAAATCCATCTAATCACCCTTCAGTTTTTGAGACCTTCAGTATATATTTTTTTCGTAAATCTGGTTAAAAGTTGAGAAAAAATCAATTTTATGGTCAAAATTTTGAAAAATTTTTAAAAAATTCCTAAGGCTATCATAAACAAACTTTCTTTAATCACTGACAGAAAAAGGCTTGACCCTCAGCTTCATGAACTCTTCCTTAATCTCGACATTGTATCCTATAAATGGCAAAACGATCTCTAAGAAGCTCTTTACAAAATTCTTTAGGAGTTCACTGCTAAGCACAAGCGTATATTCCCCATCCTTTGCTGTAAATCTGAACAAATTACAAGCTTCAAGCCTTCTGAGGACATATTCAAGATCCTTTCCCGCAAACTCATCAGCGTGAGCTCTTGCTATGTCTCTGTGAATCTCCCAGAATTGTTCCCTCTCAGGATGAGAACCGAGAAACTTCATCAGTGCTATGAAGTGATCTATATCGAGCACAACATGTTCTCCATTTCTTAGCATCTCAACGTATCTCAGTATTATTTCCCTTCTAACACTTTTAAGCTCTCTGAATTCGTAGTAAAACTTCAAAACTTCTCTTATTAGCTCGCTTTGTGATTCAAATTCTCCTCTAAGCTCGTTCATAATTTTTAGGCTCTTCTCATCCAATGCAACCGTTACTCTTACAGGGTTCTTCACAAAAATTAAGAAGAGTTAAGATTTAAAAATCTTTCGTAAAGCGAGCGATTTCCTAAAAAATATTTAAAATTTTCACGAGAAATTTTTATTTAGGAGAAATTAAGAACACTTATTAAAAAGATTTTTAAATCCACCCTTTGCTCTGGATCTATGGACGGGGGAGATATTGCTTGGCTTATAACCGCAACTGCGATGGTTATGTTAATGACACCAGCGCTCGGATTGTTCTACGGCGGAATGGTTAGGAGCAAGAACGTGATCTCAACGATCACACTTTGCTACTTAGCCTATGCGCTCGTCAGTGTCCAATGGGTGATCATTGGCTACACTCTTGCTTTTGGAGGCGATCAAGCTGGTTTGATCGGCGGATTTGAGTATTTGGGGCTTCAGAGTTTGAATTTAGTAGATCTTGGTTTTGTGGCATTCCAAATGGTTTTTGCTGGGCTTACAATAGCGATAGTAGTCTCTGCAATGGTCGAGAGAATTAAGCTGTCCTCCTTTCTGATCTTTGCCCTACTTTGGACTACGCTGGTTTATGATCCGATCGCTCACTGGGTCTGGGGCGGAGGATGGCTTGCAAAGCTCGGCGCTCTTGATTTTGCAGGTGGCACTGTGGTGCACATAAGCTCAGGATTCTCCGCTTTAGCCTTGGCGTTAGTGATTGGAAGGAGAAGCAATTTGAAGGTAGTAATTACAGAACCTCACAATGTTCCGATGACTCTGCTCGGCGGTGCTTTGCTCTGGTTTGGCTGGTTCGGCTTCAACGCTGGAAGTGCTCTGCAAGCAAATGAGATAGCCCTTAATGCCTTCTTGGTTACAAACACATCTGCAGCTTCAGGAGCCTTGGCTTGGATGTTTGTCTCATGGCTAAAGGGTAGACCTGGTAGCCTTGGGATGATCAGCGGAGCGATTGCGGGGCTTGTTGCAATAACTCCTGCTGCTGGCTACGTAGATGTGCTGTCTTCAATTGTAATAGGTAGCATCGCTGGAATTGGTTGTTACTTTGCCATGTTGCTTAGAACAAAGCTCGGAATTGATGAAAGCCTTGATGCATGGGCTATTCATGGTATTGGCGGACTCTGGGGCTCGATAGCTACTGGAATATTTGCAAGGATCAACTCGGAAGGTCTGATACTCGGAAACTATTCCCAACTCTACTCCCAGA
>JASFYH010000007.1 GCA_030055595.1 Archaeoglobales archaeon
GTTCATGGACGTTGTCTTTCCGCTTGCAGTGCCTCCCGCGAAGATCAGAGATTTCTTGTTCTCTATGCAGAGCCAGAGATAGGACATCTGTTCAGCACTAAAAGTTTTCCAGGCTATTAAGTCCACGGGGGTTACTGGCTCTTCTCGGAACTTTCTTATCGTAAAAGTCGAGCCGTGGTCTGTAACTTCTTTGCCAAGAGTTAGCTGAATTCTGCTCCCGTCAGGCATCGTAGCGTCAACCATTGGCTCCGCTACGCTCAAATGTTTCCCGCACTTCTGTGCAAGGTTGATCACGAATGAGTCAAGCTCATCTTCATCTTCAAAAGCTACGTTCGTTCTCAAGTTCGTATATGAGCGGTGGAAAACGTAGATCGGCTTTCTGTAGCCGTTGCAGGAGATATCTTCAAGCATTCTATCGTTCATCAAAGCGGAGATCTTTCCATAGCCCAGAAGATCCCTGAAGAGGTAGTAGAGGATCTTGAAATACCCCTTCTCATCAAGATCTACCTTCAACTCTTTTAGAATCCTTGTGTAGACTTCCTTAACAGTTTCTTCTTTCCCAATACCATCAACAGTCTCCATTTTCTCCAGCTCATCTCGAATGATCATAAAGACTTGCCCATAGACTTCGAGCTCATATGGTGTAAATTTTGGCTCCGCAACTACGTAGAGATAGTCTTGCTCTTCGTCATTGTATGTTATAAACACTTTGCAATAGGGTTCTCTGATCCAGTATTCTTCAACAACTCTCCAACCTTGTAAAGGTTTAAATTCGATCAGCTCTCCAAGTTCTTCAACTTTATACTCTTCTACTTTTCCTATCAGCCTCTTTCTTTCTTTTTTCGTTTCAAGTATCTCCTTCTCCTTCTTAACCTCTCTGATTTTCTCTATCGCTTCTTCTTCGTATGGCTCAAGTTTTTCAGGTTCCTCTCCTTTTTCTTCTTTTGCCTCTTTCTTGATCAATGCAATAGGAAATCTCGCCATTGTTTTATTATTGATCAACCAAGTAATTAAACTTTTTCATAATGATGAGTGGAAAAATGCAAACGAGCTAACTTCCTCACACAACTTCTCCAAATCAACGTAAACAGGATTTCTATCTTCAAGCGCAATTCTACCATCTACAATCACATCTCGAACTTCAGAGCCGAGAGAGGAGTAAACTATGGAGTTTACTGGATCGTAAATTGGACGATGGGACTGCCCGATCTCCATTATTACGAGATCCGCCAGCATACCTCTTTCAACAGATCCACTATCTATTCCGTAAGCTCGATAACCATTCCACGTAGCCATCTCCAAGTATTTAGCAGGATTTAGGAATTTTCGTCTCAACTGCTGAAGCAATGCAGAGATCCGCATTTCATTGAAAAGATTCAGCATGTTGTTGCTCGCAGCACCATCTGTCCCAAGACAGACATTTATCCCCTTTTCAAGCATTTCAGCAACTTTTGCTATTCCTGAAGAGAGTTTGAGATTGCTTGAAGGACAATGAGCAACGCTCGAACCGCTTTTCGATATTAACTCCATGTCGCTATCGCTAAGCCAGACTCCATGGGCTAAAACAGTATTGCTGTCAAGAAATCCAATTGAGTCTAAAAGCTCAATAGGGCTCATTCCATATCTTCTTTTTGCCTCTTTCACTTCCCAAAAAGTCTCGGAAGCGTGAATATGCTTTATAAATCCATTTTCTTTGGCAATTTCAGAGATCTTTGCAAGGAAATCTTTGGAGCATGTGTAAACCGCATGCGGAGTTAAAATGCACTTTATTCTTTCTTTTCCATTCCATCTCTTGATGAAATCTTTTGCAATCCTCAGCTCCTCTTTTGCTCTATCATCATTTCCTCTATCCGCCATTCCATAGCCGAGAACCGCTCTTATTCCAGTTTCTTCAACCGCTCTCGCTACGCCATCCATGTGGATATACATGTCCGCAAAGCATGTTATACCGTTTTTCAGCATTTCAACACATGCGAGCTTCGCTCCCAAATAAACCGCTTTTTCGTCAAGTTTGGCTTCCATTTCCCAGACTTTTTCAAGCCAATCTTTAAGTGGGAGCCCTTCAGCGTATCCCCTAAGTAAAGTCATTGCGGAATGTGTATGAGCGTTAAACAAGCCTGGAAGCACAAAACAGCCTTCAGCGTTTATCTTTTCTTCTCCTTTTATATCTTCTTTACCTACATAGGCTATTCTATTCCCCTCAACTCCGATGTTATATCTCAAAAAGTTGCCGTTTATCAGGCACAGTCCATTTTTTATCACAAGATCAAACATAGTCCTCCTTTGTTTTCAGTAGTTAAATTTTATGCATCTTAAAAATCTATGAAAGTCGAACCAACACCGTGAAATGCCATATAGTAAAGCAAAAAAGTCCCAGAATTTCTGCCCCGATCATATTTTTTGCATAGAATATGCTATAAATTAAAGCAATCGAGCCTAAAAACAAAAGTATGGCATTAAAAATGGCTAAATTTGTATTTGTAGAGTTCAGATAGCCAGTTAAAAGACTCATACTTAGCAGAATCGAGACCAATAACCCCAAGCAAAGAGAGCTGTGAAGTTCAGTTCCCAACGGAAAAACCCCTATTAGGGTTGTGAAGGCATAGCTGGTGATTAGAAAGCTTAATGCTATCCTTCCTAAGGCGTTTGAAACTTTTAAGTAGATCATAGAGGATAAAAATATTCCAAGAATTCCCGCAAGGATAAGAGAATAGTTGAACATATTTGCAGTCGTATTAAGTCTTCCGAGTTCTCTAATGCTGTTTTCGGGAATATTAAAGTCTAAAATGACTGTTATTGCTGTAAAAATACTGATTATTGGAATCGCTGGGATTAAAAAGCACAGAATTCTGGAGAGCTCCACGAATTTAAGTTCACAGAGAGTATTTATCTCTTCTCAATTCCTGAGCGTTAAGCTTAAATACACTTATAATGCATAAGCATTCATGAAGGGATTAGGTGATTGCTTTTGGGTTTAGGTATACGAGGGAGGAAAAAGGGAGAAATGTGGTGATAGGCGAAATAAAAACTTTCTCACCAACAAAGGGAGATCTGTTGAGAGGAAGAAACCCTCTGGAAATTCTGAAGGCATACGAGAGAGCGGGATGCTCAGGAATTTCCTATATAACCGCAAGCTCATTTAGAGGGAACATAGAAACTCTAAAAAGAATATGCAAAGAGACTACGCTCCCAGTTTTGAGAAAGGATTTCATAGAAAGCAAAACTGAAGTTGAAAGAACCGCAGAAGTTGAAGCTCGAGCACTCCTTCTGATTGCAAGGATTCTGAAAGAAAAGACTCCAGAGTTTGCGGATCTATGCTTTGAGCATGGTTTAGAGCCTGTGGTCGAGGTTTTTGACGAAGAAGATCTTAAATTTGTAGAGAACGCTAAAACGGTTTTGATAAACAATAGGGATATTTTTAATCCTTCTGATGTGGACTTGAGCAGAACATTCAGACTTTCGCCAAAAATAAATGCATTCAAGATTAGCGGAAGTGGAATAAGCAAACTGGAAGACCTAAAAGTCTTAAAAGCTGTTGATGCAATTCTTGTTGGCACTTCTTTCATGCTCGCTGAGAATACTGAGCAATTCGTCAGAACTTTTGTGGAGGCGAAATTATGATCGAGGCACTTTTTGGGAATTTGGATATGGAAAAAGCATATGAGATTGCTTCAAAGCTTCCAGAACTGGACGAGATTGAAATTTCTGCAATCCTTGCTGGACTTGAGCTCAAGGGTTACAATGCTGAGATCCTTGCTGGTTTTAGCAAGGCAATTCTTGATAAAGTTAAGCTCAACCTTGGCAAAGTCTTCGACACCTGCGGAACTGGAGGAGACCTCTCTGCCACGATAAACGTGAGCACAGCTGCGGCAATTGCGGTTTCAGTGTTCAAACCTGTTGCAAAGCATGGCAACAGAGCTGTGAGCTCGAAAAGTGGTTCTGCAGACGTTCTTGAGAAACTTGGCATCAAAATAGAACAGCCAGAGGAATTTGCGAGAAGAATGATCAACGAAACCAATTTTGCATTTCTATTTGCCCCCCTTTATCACAAAGCATTTGCTAAAGTAGTTGGAGTTAGAAAAAAGCTGAGGATCAGAACTATTTTTAATATCCTTGGGCCTTTAGTAAATCCCGCAAACCCAGAGCGACAGATCATCGGAGTTTCGAACGAAAAAATTTTGCAAGACGTTGCAGAAACCCTCAGCCTGCTTGGCAGGAAGGGGCTCGTTTTCAATGGTGCTGGGCTTGATGAGGTCAATCCGGGTGGAGAGACAGTTGCATATATTGTTGAAGGAAGCGTTGAGAGAATAAAGCTAATCCCAGCTGATTTTGGGTTAAGCAAGGCAAAGATAATTCCATGCAGAGACAGCGAAGATTCGGCAAATCGTATAAAGGCGGTTTTTGCAAATCAGGGCTTAGAAGAAGATAAAAAGTTCATAGCGATCAACTTTGCAACCGCTCTTTATGCATTAGGCTACGAAGATCTGAAAGAGAACGTGGAGATCTTCAACTCAAAGCTTGAAAGTGGTGAATTTTTGAGAAAACTGGAGGAGATCGTATGCAAAAGCATGAATATGTCGATCCAGTAAAGCTATACTCAGTAATAAGAGAGCGGGAGTCTCCATTTATGCTCGAATCTGCAGAAAAAACGGGGAATGCAAGATACACTTACCTCTCCTTCGATCCGCTCTACACTGTTGAGATCGATCAAAAACTCAGAGTTGATGGTGAGGTAGTTGCAGAGATCAGCGACCCTTTTGAAGCTTTAAAGAGCATCCACGTGAAGGGGATGCTTGTTGGTTACATTGCCTACAATGCTGTGCTCGGATTTGTTGGCAAAAAAGTTGAGGAAAAGTCGATCTTCAACTGCTATGACTCCTACTTCGTTTACGATCATTATCTCGGCAAGCTTTTCAGCTACAACGTTGAAAATGCTGAAAAGATCGTTGAAAGAGCCAAGAGAGCAAGCATAGAAATGAAAGAAGGTGGAGCAAGCATTGAGAAAGTTGAAGACAAAGAATACTTCGAGAAGATCGTAGAAAAGGGTAAGGAATACATTGAAGAAGGGGAAGTTTACCAGATCGTCCTTTCGAGAGAATACGAGGTTAAAAGCGATCTGGATCCGTTTGAGATCTACTTAAGGCTCAGAGAATTAAATCCAAGTCCCTATATGTTTCTTCTCGAATTTGAAAAGACATTAATTGGTAGCTCCCCAGAAACAATGGGCAGAGTTGAGGGAAGAATATTCAAGATCAACCCGATCGCGGGGACTGCGAAAAGAGTTGTTGGAGAAGAAGATAAAACGATCCAGAAGCTTTTAAGTGATGAAAAGGAGAGGGCGGAGCATGTTATGCTTGTAGATCTTGCAAGAAATGATGTTAGAAGGGTTTGCAGAGCGGGAAGTGTTAGGGTGAGCAGATTTATGGAGGCAATTGCGTATCCGAGTGTGATCCACATAGAAAGCGAAGTAGTAGGAGAGCTTAAGCCAAATGCAACGCATTTCGATGCCATGCGATCTGCATTTCCCGCTGGCACAGTCACCGGAGCACCAAAGCGTAGGGCGGTTGAGCTGATAGACGAGCTTGAGAGATCAAGGCGTGGGATCTATGGTGGGGCGGTTGGCTACTTTTCTGAGAATTCTGACACGGCAATCGCAATAAGAATGATCGAGTTCAACAAGCTTTGCAGGATTAGGGCGGGAGCGGGAATTGTTGCGGATTCAAAGCCAGAAAGAGAGTATTACGAGACCGAGAACAAGATCTCAAAGGTTTTGAAGGCGGTGGGTCTATGATCCTCGTGATCGATTGCTACGACTCTTTCGTTTACAATCTCGTCGAATATCTCTCATTCTTTGACAGGGTGAAGGTTTTGAGCAGAGAAAATGCAAGAGAGGTTAAAAAATTAAGCTTTGATGGCATTGTCATTTCTCCCGGTCCGGGAAAGCCAGATAGGGAGCTCGAGTTTCTCTTTGAAATAGGAGTTCCAGTGCTTGGGGTTTGTTTGGGTCATCAGATCATTGCCGAGGTCTTCGGTGGAAAGGTTGGTAAAGTTAAGCCCGTCCATGGAAAAGCTTCCATAGTTAAACACGACTCAGAAGGGATATTTAAAGGTGTCAAGAACCCATTTCTGGCTGGAAGATACCATTCCTTAGCAATTCTTGAAGTCCCGAAAGGTTTCAAAGTCACTGCAATGAGCGACGACGGAGTTATAATGGGGATCAGAAGAGGAACAATAGAGGGTGTGCAGTTCCATCCTGAGAGCGTTTTGACCGAAGAAGGTGTTAAAATGATCAGGAACTTCTTGGGGATCTGCAATGATCGTTAAGATCTGCGGAATTCGTAGCTTGAAAGAGCTCGAGATCGTTGAAAGACACGCTGATCTTGGAGGAGTTGTGGTGAAAAGCAATTCAAGGAGGGCTGTTGGCTTAGAGACCGCAAAAGAAATTATTGAAAACGCTTCCATTCCAATTTTTGTTGTTTCGACTTCTGAAAAGCTAAGCGATTGGGAGGAGATCTTGGCAAAGACGGAATGTGATTTTGCCCAAGTCCATGGAAATTTAAGTGTTGAAGAATTCGAAATCCTTAGGAGAAGCGTTATCACAATGAAGGCATTTATCGTTCGCAGTTATGAAGAGATCCTGCAAGAGATTGAGAAATACAGGCCCCATGAGATCTTGCTCGACTCGGGCTGTGGAAGCGGAAAAACGCATGACTGGAGTATAAGTAAAAGGATCGCTGAAATTTATCCAGTCATTCTCGCTGGAGGACTCAATCCAGAGAATGTGAGAAGGGCGATCGAAGAAGTGAAGCCCTTTGGAGTTGACGTTTCCTCTGGAGTTGAAAAAAATGGAATTAAGGACGAAATTCTGATTAGGGAATTTGTTCGGAGGGCTAAAAATGAGATTTGGTGAATTTGGCGGAAGATATGTTCCAGAAGTTTTGATTCCACCTCTTGAAGAGCTTGAGAAAGCTTACAACGAGCTTAAAGATGACGAGGAGTTCAGAAAAGAACTTGATTATTACCTTAGAAGCTATGCGGGTCGACCTACTCCACTTTACTTTGCAAAAAATCTAAGCAAAGAGCTTGGCATGAGGGTTTACCTGAAAAGAGAAGATCTTTTGCATGGTGGAGCTCATAAGATCAACAACACCTTGGCACAGGCTTTGCTTGCAAAGTTTATGGGCAAAAGCAGAATTATAGCAGAGACTGGAGCGGGACAGCATGGGGTTGCAACCGCAATGGCTTCCGCTCTCCTTGGGCTGAAATGCAGGATTTATATGGGAGCATTGGATTACGAAAGGCAGAAGATGAACGTTTTCAGGATGAAGATCCTCGGCGCTGAGGTTGTGCCAGTTGAGAGCGGAAGCAGAACGCTAAAGGATGCTATTAACGAAGCTCTGCGAGATTGGGCAGAAAGCTTTGAGACAACACATTATCTCATTGGCTCAGTTGTCGGTCCTCATCCTTTTCCCATAATTGTAAGGGACTTTCAGTCCATAATAGGCAAAGAAGCAAGAAGGCAAATTCTTGAGCTTGAGCAACGTTTGCCTGACGCAATAGTTGCATGCGTTGGCGGGGGAAGCAATGCGATGGGAATCTTTTATCCCTTCCTTAAAGACAAAGTCAGGCTGATCGGCGTCGAAGCGGGTGGAGAGGGGATTGAAAGTGGAAGGCATTCAGCATCGCTTTCCGCTGGTAGCAAAGGAGTTCTTCATGGCATGCTTTCATATTTCCTTCAAGACTCCGAGGGGATGATTGCGGACACGCACAGCATCGCAGCTGGGCTTGATTATCCTGGCGTGGGACCTGAGCATGCCTATTTAAAGGACTCCGGGAGAGTTGAGTATTCAATAGCTACAGACAAAGAAGCTTTAAACGCTTTTCTGAAGCTCTCAAAGCTCGAAGGAATAATTCCCGCATTGGAAAGTGCACATGCATTGGCTTATCTTGAAAAGGACGAGAGTCTTAAGGGCTCGGTTGTGATTGTAAACTTATCTGGCAGAGGAGACAAGGATCTCGGCATCGTCATGGAGGTGCTGAAATGATTGACAAGTCTTTAATTGTTTTCTTTCCTGCTGGATATCCGAGCAAAGAGAAGACGCTTGAATTCATGCTCTATGCTAATGCGGACGTTTTTGAACTCGGAGTTCCTTTCAGCGATCCAATAGCAGATGGACCAGCGATTCAGAAAGCCTACTTCACCGCAATCAGCAATGGCTTCAGGCTAAGAGATGCTTTCTGGATCGCAAAGAAGTTCAGAGAGCAAAGCCATAAGAAACTCGTGCTCATGAATTACTACAACCCGATCTATAGAACAGGAATAAAGAAATTCGTCGAAAATGCATATTCATGTGGCATTGATGCCATGCTTGTCGTTGATCTACCTTTCGACGAGGCAAACGAATTCGTTGAAGTCTGCAGAGACATGGGAATGAAAAATGTTTTCCTTTCAGCACCAAACACAAGTGATGAGAGGCTTAGAGCCATTGACGAGCTTTCCGAGTTTATATATCTTGTTTCCACCTACGGGGTTACTGGGGTCAGGGATAAGATCTCTGAATTGGCGTTCAAAGCACTTAGAAGGGCTAAGAGTGTTTGTAGAAAACCAATAGCGGTTGGATTTGGAGTCTCAAAAAAGGAACACGTTTCAGAGTTATTCCAAGCGGGAGCGGATGGAGTTGTTGTTGGAAGCGCGATCGTAAGGCTGATCGAGCGGTTTGGAGACGATGCTGGAAAAGAGATCGAGAGATTTACAGCAGCTCTCAGGTTTTAATGAAGACCTAAAAAATTAGAAAAGGATCATTTTAAAAAATCATTCCAATTGAGAGTCTCGACTCCTGAAGCTATTTTGGCTGAATTGAAAAAGTGAGAAAATTATAAATATCTTAAACGCACAATGCTAAATATTAAAATTATGGAGGTGGTTAAATGGATCTTGAACTGACACAAATACAGAAGGACATTCTGTATGCGTTGATAACGCTGTATAAGAAAAAGGCGGGCGGATCGATCAAGGGTGAAGAGATCGCAGAGCTGATAAATAGAAATCCCGGCACAGTTAGGAATCAGATGCAGGCATTAAGAGCTTTAGGGCTTGTTGAAGGTGTTCCTGGTCCCAAGGGGGGCTACAGACCGACATCAAAGGCTTATGAATTACTATCGATAACGAAGCCAGAAGAGAGCGTTGCGGTTCCAGTGATGGTTAATGATACCCTTATGGAGGAATTGTCTGTGGAGGAGATCGATTTGCCATCGATCTCAAATCCAGAGGTCTGCCAAGCGAGAGTGAGACTTTTGGGTGATGTTAGAAGGATCGTTCCCGGGGATCGAATTGTTGTTGGTCCGACTCCTGTGAACGAGATCGTGGTTCAGGGAAGAGTTGTTGGTAGAGATGATACAGCAAATACAATTATCCTTGACATTGACAAAATCGTAGCTCTGCCAAAAGACACTGTTGGAGAGCACATGTCTTCTCCGATCATTTCGATCGATGCAAACGCAAGAGTAGTTGAGGGTGCAAAACTTCTTGCAGAGAGAGACATATACTGCGTTCCCGCCAAGAAAGAGGGAAAATTTGTCGGTATTTTAACCCTCGATCACATTGCAAAAGCGGTGGCTCAAGGCAAGATGGATGCAAAAGTTGAAGAAGTAATGCGTCCAAAGATCGTGCTTGTAGAGAAAGACACAAAGATCAGGGAAGCAATAAGGCTAATGCGAGACGAGAACGTTAGAATTCTCGTAGTTACAGATCGTGGAGAGCCTGTTGGAGTGATCACAGACCAGAAGATCCTAACAAAACTCGCTCCAGAGCATTAATTCTATTTTTTAATTCTCGAAGCCAAGGCTAAGAAACTAAGAATTGCTCCGAAATATAGACAGCTTTTGTAACCAAAATTATCTGCTAAGAAACCACCTATTAAAGATCCAATAATCGTAGATAGATAGATCGTAGAATTCAGGAATCCTGCGGAACTACTCCTTTCAACACTGCTTTCAAGAACCATTCTTAAAGAACCGACATACATCGCACTCCAGCCCAATGCGATCAAAATTTGGATAATTAAAAACTCATGAACTTGTGTCGCAAATGAGTAGAATAGAAAGGCAAGTCCCGAAAATATTGTGCCAATGTTTAAAAGTAGATCTGGATTAAATCTCTCTATCTTCTGCATTATAATGAATTGGAGAAATGAATTCATAAAGTATATCGCCCCGATCCAAAACTTCGAGATCCCAAGTTCTGAAAGGTAGATCGGAAAGATCAACCAGACCGCACTTGCCCCCACATGACGAATTAAAAATGCAAAGTAGATCGAGAAGTTATCTTTTATGATCCTCATGGAACCCTTCGCTCTTTCAATTCTCTGCTTTGGAATATCCTCTTTAAGAGCTATAAGAGATGCCAAGAAGAAAAGAATGGCTCCGAATGTGAAAATTCCATAGTATACCATTATAATACCTGCGATCAATTGTCCGAATGCCCAGCCTAAGCTTCCGAAAGCTGAAAAATACCCCACATTTCTGCCCTTCTCGAACGCGTAGCTCACAAGCGCAGCTGGAAAGATGCCGATTGAGAATCCGATTAGAGATCTTAAGATCAGCAACTCTATTGAAGTTGTGACCAAGCATTGGGCAAAGAAGAGAAAAGCAGAAAGCATTAGCCCTAAAAAGAGGATGAGCTTTCTGTTATAAAAATCAGATAGTCTCCCGAAGATGCTCGAAGCTATAAATGTGGAAAAACTATAAGTAGAAGCTATAAGTCCAACTTCTAAGTCTGAAGCTCCAAGCTCTTTCGCGAATACGGGAATAAATAGGAGCGATGAAGCTATTGCGATCTGAGTTAGAAAGTTTATGAGTGGAGCATGCATCAGTTAGAAACCTTGACTGGGAATTTAAGGATTAGGGATAAAAAAAATTATTTTAAAACTCTAAAGAGTTGCTGAAGGATCAGGATCAATCTTTTTCCTGTATCGGTTAGCTCATAGGTTTCTGAGTTTTTGTAGATCAAGTTAAAATCCAGCAAGGCTTTCAGATGTCTATCTAAAATTCCGGGGTTGAGTTTAGTCTCAAACATCAATTGTGAGAATCTCTGTGGACCCCTCTGGAGAGAGAAAAGGATATCACTTACTCCGTTCCTAGATATCACCTTAAGAAACTTTTGTTGGTCGATATTTGCCTTAACTCCAAACAATTCTTCAACGGAGATCATATACATCACCACTATTATTGTAATTATCTTAGTCATGGACTTGTATTTAACCTTTTCCAAAAGTTTGTAATTAGAAAGTGGTAATTACTAATCGCAAATTATATAAAAGTTGGAAAAAAATATATCCCCATGCAAAAAGGCAAATTTATGATGATCTCCGAAACTATAAAGCTCTCTGTCTCTTTAAAAAATACAAGAGCTCTTATTATATTTAATCCAAAAGATAGAAGTTATAGAGTTGTGGACTGCTCAAAGAAGTCTTTTTGCAGGATTTACATATCCAAGAACTGCCCACCGTATTGCGAGATCATAGTGGCGGTCAAAGATTTTGCCCTGAAAAGAAGAATACCCAAAGCAGAAGTTGTAGAGCTATAGCCTCTTTACCATAAACTCGAATTTTTTTCTATATCCAAACTTTCTATAATATTCTCGCACACCGATTCCGCTTATCACTGCGATCTTATCGAATTTTTCTTTTGCGATCTCTTCTGCAATTTTTAGAAGTTTTTCTCCAAAACCCCTGTGTTGAAAGGCACCGGTTTTTCCTAAGGGTGTAGCTTTTCCGTAAACATGTAGCTCTCTGATCAGTGCACAATCCTTTATCTCTTTGATAAACGGATCTGAAGGAAATCTAAGCCTGATAAATCCAACTATTGCATCATATTCTGATATTTCATAAGCGATGAAAAATTCCTTTCCCTCCGAAGCTTTGTATTCGGTGATCTTGAGCTCAGCCTTTTTGTATTCTCTCTCGTCCACTCTTTTATGCCCCACCTCTCTGCACCTTATACATCTACATTCTCCTCCCAACTCACTCAGTCTATTTCGAACAAGCTGTCTTATGTTTCCCGCGGTTAGACCAATAGCTTTGTTTATTGGGATGTCTCTCTGGATCCTCTGAACTCTCACCCATTCTGGAAAATTCTTCTTGGCTCTTGCTATTAGCTCTACTACTTCTTCTGTGCGGTATGGTCTGTATTCCCCTCTTTCATACATCTCGAACAGTTTTGTTCCTTTGACAACAACCGTTGGGTAGATCTTGAGGTAATCTGGTCTGAATTTCGGATTTGAGAAAATTTCCTCAAAGCATCTTAAATCTCGATCAAAATCCGAACCCGGAAGTCCGGGCATGATATGGTAGCAAACCTTGAAGGCAGAATCTTTAAGCAATCTGGTTGCATTTATTGTGTCCTCTACCGTGTGTCCTCTCTTTATTTTCTCTAAAATGTCGTTGTAGACACTCTGAACACCCAATTCCACTCTCGTTGCTCCGTAGCCCAACATTTCTATTATATGCACTTCCTTTGCATAATCTGGACGGGTTTCAAATGTTAGTCCAACACATCTTACCTTTGCCCTTTCATTTCTCTTTTTAGCCTTATCCAAACCGCTTTCTATTTTTGCCTTACCGCTAAAAGAATTGAGAGCGTTGAAAATTCCAAGGATGAACTTCTCTTTATATTCCTTCTCGCGGGCGATGAAAGTTCCGCCCATCACGATGATCTCCGCCTTATCTACTTCATGACCAATTTCAGCCAGCTCTTTCAACCTTGCGGTTACCTGTTGAAAAGCATCATAGTTATGTTGTCTTCCACGCTGTGCTGCGGGCTCAAAACCAGTATAACTTTGCGGACTGTTAAATTCAACACCCCCGGGACAGGGAACGCATTTACCATGGGGACACGGAGCGGGGGAGCTCATAACCGCTATTACTACTATTCCGCTTAGACTTCTGACAGGCTTGAGTGCCAAGATCTCCCTGAGCTTTTCATACTGCTCAGTCCCCCTTGCGTATTGGAGAATTTCAACATTTGAAGGTATTTTTGCCAACTTAAAATTTTTCGACATCTCTTTTTTAATTTTCAACGCTTCTTCGAGGCTTTTAGCTCTATTAGCAATTTCAAAGGCTATTTCTCTGATCCTCTCTGTTTCCATCTCCCCTAACTGCTATCGGAAATGTTTATAAATTTATTCTACTACGTTTAAAGCCGGGGTTGCAGAGAGGGACTGCGCCAGCCTTGAGAGCTGGTGCCTTAACGGGCGCGTGGGTTCAAATCCCACCCCCGGCGTGAGCTATCCACCGAATTCAATGTAAAATATAGACTCGTGAATTGGGTTAAAGACGCTCTTAGGAGAATGCTTTGATGTTGCTAATGACTTCAATTTTTTAATTTTAAAAAGATAAAAAGTTCATATCCTCTCAGCGGATCTCAGCAAGATCTCAGCAATGTCCTTAACCTCAAGATCTGAAGCCTCGTCTTTCACAGCATCCTCAAACATTGCTTTGCAGATTGGACAAGCAACCGCAAGAATTTCCGCCCCAGTATTCAAAGCTTCTCTAACCCTGAGCCTTGCGGGACTTTCAGAGCCACCAAGCAGATCGAAAACGAAGTTCCCGCTTCCACCGCCACAACAGAAGGAATTCTCTTTGTTTCTTTTCATCTCCACAAGCTTTAACCCCGGAATGCTTTTCAGAATTTTCCTTGGCTCTGAGTAGATCCCATTGTGTCTACCAAGGAAGCAGGGATCATGGTAAGTAACCGTGAGATCAAGCTCTGAAAGTTTTAGCTTTCCTTTTTGAATTAGCTCGAGCAAAAGCTGTGTGAAATGGAGCACCTCGAAATCTCTGTTTGGGTATTTCTTCATTGCATTGAACGCATGCGGTGAGATCGTTATGACTTTCTTAACTCCGAGCTCTTTGAATTTCTGTGTGTTCTTGGAAGCCAATTCCTGAAACAGCCCCAATTCGCCGAGCATATAAGCTTCGTTTCCATCACACTCCTCTTCGTTGCCGAGAGTGCCAAATGAGAGTCCAGCGATCTTAAAAAGCTCTATAACGTTTTTAGCCATCTTTTGCCCCCTCTCCTCATAAGCACATTCGCAACCAATGTAGAGAAGATCCTCCTCGCCCTCGAATTTATTCAGATCCAACCATGAAGCTCTTTGAGCTCTTGGCAAACCCCATGGATTTCCATGCTTGGCTATATTCTCAAGAAAATCTCTAACCTTAGGCGGTGCTAAGCCCTTCTCGATTGCCAAGCTCTTTGCAGAAGTGATCCAGTCAACGATCTCGTCCTTAAACCTCATTTTGCACTGCTCAGCACAATTTTTGCATGCAACGCATGAGAAAAGGATCTTTGCAAAATTCTCTGACCATGTCAATTCGCGGTTTAACCAAGCCCTTATCAGCCACAATCTACCTCCCGGAGAGAAGCTCTCGAACCTGAATTTAGCATACGAAGGACAGTTGTAGTCGACAAAGTCGCTCGGTAGCTTGCACCAGCCACATCTGAAGCATCTGTGCAATTCCATGCTCATAATTCCACCTCCCAGTTGCCGGGATTCATGATCTTGTTTGGATCAAGAAGTTCTCTGATCCTTTTTATAAGCTCAACTGAATTTTTGTCCATTCTCTCGAGGATCAACTTCTGCTCTTCCGCTCCGGGCTTCCATGGAACACCTCCAATTTCAAGCGTTGCAACGTATGAGTCGAAAAGAGCTCTCTTAGCTTTCTCCATTCTCTCCAAATCCGCTCTGTTGAATGGATAGGCGAAGGCGAACATCATGCAGTGCCCCCTACCGATCACTCTTCCCGTGTGAGCAAATGTTACCCCATTTCTCTCAGCGATCTCAAAAAGTTTCTTTAACGCCTCCGGGAATTTTTCTATGGGTATTATTGCCCCACAGTAAACGAATCCACCACCCTTTAGTATGTCCGCACTCCTCGTTAAGCTCGACATGGGCTTTTCAAGGAATCCGACTTTCATATCTGGGGTTAATGCCATAAATCCACCCTCTTTTGCTTTTATGAGCTCACTCAAACTGCTCCAAATTAGCCTCCGCTTGAATTCAAGTTCCTCTTCGGTGTCGCCAGTCAGATAAATGCCGATCATGATCGTTCCCTGAAACATGAGCGGATAGGGCTGGGCTACAGTTGTGATGTCTTCAGCCATCTCCGTATGGGTAACGCGGTAAATTACCTCAGAGACAAGCTTTGGATCCTCCAATACGAATAGCTCAACATCTCTTAGCTTCTTTTTTGGGTATAGTCTCAAACCGACCTTCGTTATAACACCTGTTGTTCCAAACCACCCAAGGAAGAGCCCCGCCAAATAAGGCAAAGGCTCAATAGAGAACCAGTAAGGGCTCAGAGAGCATGAGCCAATTCTGCAGATCTCACCATTTGGTAGAACAACTTCAAGTCCTGAGATCATTGAAGAGTTGAAGCCGTAAGCCTGCGTCAAATTCCCCTGCCCATGAATTACAAGATTTCCAACTACTGTCGCTGAAGGAGGTGCTTCTGGGAGAGAATGGCAGAGATCTGGAGCATTTTCTTCAAGAAAAGCCTGAAGCTTCCCTTGCGTGACCCCTGCTTCGAGCACAACATACCTGCCTTTTCGGTTTAGCTCCAAAATTCTGTCCATTCTCCTCATGTCGATCACAATGCCACCCTTTTGCGGAATCGTGAGCCCTGAAAGGCTTAGCGAGGCTCCCGCTGGAACAACATGGATTTTCTCCTTGTTTGCAAGCTGTATGATCTTCTGAACCTCCTCAACAGTCCTCGGCATTACGACGTAATCTGGAAAACGTGGCTCCGAAAGTCCAGAGTCTCGAGAATAGATATAAAGTTCTTCCTTTCGGTTTGAAACGAATTCCTCACCAACGATCTCAGCCAGAGCTTTATAGATCTTATCCATACCCTCACCTCGGTTCTTCGCGGAGAGCTAATTTACAAAGCTGGTGAAGCATGATTGGCTTTATTCCCTCTTTTCTCACCCTTTCTGCCAAAGAAGAGTAACATGCGGGGCAATTAAAGACACAATACTCTGCCTTGGCTTTCTTCATGTCTTCAACATTCTTTTTTTGCACTTCGACAAATAGTTCGAGTTTCTGCAATGCCCGTATTATCCCACCACAGCAAAGTGCATTTTCTCTGTCGTATTTTCTCTCAACCCTCTCAACTCCCAAAAGCTCAAAGATCTTGTCCAAGTAATGCTCCTTTTCTGGCGTTAATCTTGTAGAGCAGTTCCTCTGATATGCAATTCTAACGTTCAAAGGCTTTATTTCGTCTTTTAGCTCCTTAAGTCTGTTGTATAGATACTCGAATAAATGGACTGGACGGAATGGAACCTTAATGTCATAAGCATCCGCATAAGAAGTGAAAGTTGAGTAGCATTCGTCGTGGAAGAATACAACTTCCTTGAAGCCGTGGCTTGCAATGTTTTCTATGATCTTTGGCAGTCTTTCCCTGATCAGAGAAGGTTTTCCAAAGTGCAAATAGACAAGGTTGCAGAAGAAGTGCCTTCCAAGCACAATAGAAACGCCTTGGAAAAGCTTTCCACTAATTGAGTCAACAAAATCTGGAAAAAGGCATAAAGAAATTACTGGTTCTTCAGCACCATAAAAATGCGGAATGTCCTTCTTATCAGGAATTCCAAGATTGACCCATTGCTTAACAATTGGCTTTGGTGCGGGAAGAATTCCTTTCTTTTCCTGTAGATCGGTGATCAGGTAAAATGGATGATTTCCACGCTTGCAGTATTCCTCACAAGCGTAGCAGGTTACGCATTCGTGCAGAACGAATGAATCTTCACCGTTGAGCAATTTTCTAATTTCTCTTTCTGCAGTCTTTGTGTCAATGTTCAGATATTGGCATCTTGTAAGGCAGTCGTATGTTGGACAGGTTTCGCAAAGCTCTTTTTGGAATTTCAAAACAAAATTTTGGCTCTGCATAGGAATTGTAGAAATTAGCTATTATATAAGCTTATCCTACTAATTTAGAATGTGCAGACACCTAAATTAAACCCAAAGCGGGATCTTTCTTTCTCGAAATGCTATCCAAATACTGACATAAAGAATTTATGATTTCTTGGTTATAGTTTTGTTGATCTCTTCTAACAATTCTTCTTCGCTCTTGCCCTCGGGATTTATCCCAAGTTCTCTTGCGATCTTCTCAAGCTTTCTTCTCTTCTCCTCCTTTGAGAGCTTTACATCTTTTTCAAGCTCTCTTAGTTCTAATTCTGCCTCTCTCTGAGCCTTTTTGAACTCTGCAACCCCTTTACCAAGGCTTCTTGCAAGTTCTGGAATTTTACTTGCTCCAAACAGTAATAGGACCACTAAAATTATTAGAATCATCTCCTGAGCTCCTATAAACATTCTAGCGATCTCCATTGTCAAGTTTTTGTATTTAAGGTAAAAAAATTTTTCTCTTAATCTTATGAGATCCTCACAAGCTTATATATCTCGATGCCAGAATTAGCCTCATGAAAGTCGTTCTCGCCTACTCTGGTGGGCTCGACACAACGGTGTGCATTTTCCTGCTAAGAGAAAAGTATGGCTTTGACGAAGTTATAACCGCTACTGTTGACATTGGATTGCCTGAATCAGAACTAAGGAGGGCGGAAGAGAGAGGAAAAAGATATGCAGATCAGCACTATACTGTTGATGCACGAAAGGAGTTCATTGAGGCAATCTATCGCCTCGTAAAGGCAAATGGAGACTATGAAGGTT
Source organism: Archaeoglobales archaeon (assembly GCA_030055595.1). Taxonomy (GTDB): domain Archaea; phylum Halobacteriota; class Archaeoglobi; order Archaeoglobales; family Archaeoglobaceae; genus WYZ-LMO2. Next base: position 17,720 of record JASFYH010000007.1, read on the forward strand.
ATGTGCTCGGAACCGCAATTGCAAGACCAATCATTGCCAAAAAAGTTGCTGAAGTTGCTATAAAGGAGAAAGCTGATGCGGTAGCTCATGGTTGCACAGGAAAAGGCAATGACCAGCTCAGATTTGAGAACGTGTTCAGACAGTATAATTTCAGGGTTGTTGCACCCGTTAGGGAGCTTAATCTGACGAGAGAATGGGAAATCGACTATGCAAAACAGCATGGAATCGAAGTGCCAGCGACAAAGGAGAAACCATTCAGCGTCGACGAAAATCTATGGAGCAGAAGCATTGAGGGGGGAAAGCTTGAAGATCCAACCTTTGTTCCGCCTGAAGAGATCTATGAGTGGACTAAGTCTCCAGAAAAGACACCTGAAAAGCCAGAGGTAGTTAAAATAGATTTCGAGAAAGGGATTCCCGTAGCGGTGAACGATCAAAGACTTGAGAGCTTTGAGCTTGTGAGACTTTTAAACGAGCTTGGTGGAAAGCATGGAGTTGGAAGGACTGATATGATCGAAGACAGAGTTCTCGGACTCAAGGCAAGGGAGAATTATGAACACCCCGCAGCCACTATTCTAATCACCGCTCATAAGGATCTTGAAAAGCTCGTTTTGAGCAGAAGAGAGCTAAAGTTTAAGAAGATCGTTGAAGAGGAATGGGCGGAGCTTGTCTACTATGGACTTACAAACGAGCCTTTGTTTGAAGCTCTAAATGCGTTCGTCGATAAAACACAGGAAAGAGTAACTGGATGGGTGAAACTGAGGCTTTATAAAGGATCCGTGATGCCTATTGCAAGGTATTCTGAATTTGCTCTTTATTCAGAGGAGCTGGTATCGTTTGACACAAAGGCAATTGATCAGAGGCTTGCAGAAGGCTTTGCAGTCTTCCATGGCTTGCAGGGCAGGATGTTTCAGAGGCTTAAAAGGGAAAAGTTATGAAATTCGCAATAGTAAGCGTGGGCAATGAACTGCTGAAAGGATATACAGTTAATACGAACGCTTCTTATATTGCAAAGAAGCTAACTGAACTCGGCCACGAGGTTAAGAGGGTTATAGTTATCCCTGATGACGTTGAGGAGATCGCTCACGAAGTGAAAGAAGCTTCGCAGTTTTATGACTTTGTTTTGGTTACTGGTGGACTTGGAGCAACGCACGACGACGTTACTAACGAGGGAATAGCTAAGGCTCTAAAAAGGAATCTTTCGGTGAACAAGGAAGTTTACGATTATCTTAAGAGTATGAGCGACAACGAATTTGCTTTGCGGAAGATCTCTTCGGTTCCAGAAGGTGCTGAGATCATTTGGAACGATGTTGGTGCTGCTCCCGCTTACATCGTAGAAAACATCGCTGTAATGCCGGGAGTTCCAGAGGAGATGAAGAATACATTCGAGAAGATCTTGAAGAAATTCGAGAAGCTTGAATACTTCGAAGATCAGGTAAGAGTTGATGGGTATGAGGTTAGAATTCTTGATGAGTTGAACAGAGTTGTTAGCGAGTTTCCCGATGTTCAAATCGGCTCATACCCAAAGTTTGGCTATGTAATCGTTAAATTTTCTGGAAAAAACCGGGATCGGGTTAGAATGGCTGTCGAAAGATTTAGGGAGCTTTTAAAGAGGCAAAGCGAGCAAACATGATCTACGGGAAAATCTTTTACAAAGGGGAATTCACTGAAGCGGGAATAGAGGTCGAAAATGGGAGAATTAAAAAGATCGGGAAGCTTGTAAAGGGTAAAAAAGTTGATGGGATAATTTTACCCGCTGGAATCGATGTGCATGTTCATTTCAGAGACTTTGAAGAGAAAAGAAAGGAAACGATAGAGAGTGGAAGCCTTTCTGCACTGCATGGTGGAATTTGTCTTGTTGTGGATCAGCCAAACACAAAGCCAGTTGTAGATCGTGCAGAAGTCTACTTTCGGAGAATGGAGTTGGCTGAGAAAAGCACCTATGTGGACTATACACTAAACCTAGCTCTTACAAATAAAAACGTGGACAAAATAAATGAGATCGTTGAAAAAATAAGAGAAAAATATTTTTTGCCTGCTATTGGGGAGGTATTTCTTCAGAACTACAATAAAGAATTCGAAATAAGCTACGAAACTCTTACAATGGTTTCAAAAATCAATAAAAAGATCACAATTCACGCAGAAGATCCAAGATTTGTAGAAAGCGGGAATCCAAATTTTCTTTTCAGAAAAAAGGAGGCTGAGATAACAGCAGTAGAGGAGTGCGAAAAAATAGGCGAATTTCACTTCTGCCATCTCTCAACGCGGGAAGCGGTAGAGAGAGTAAAAAGGGGGAGCTTCGAAGTCGCTCCACACCATTTGCTTTTGAGCACAGGAGACTACAACAGGCTTCGCGAACTTGTTAACGTAAATCCGCCTTTAAGGCAAAAAGACGATGCAGATTGGCTTTTGAGAAATTTCTCAAAGATCCAGATCCTTGCTTCTGATCATGCTCCCCACACAATTGAGGACAAAAAAACGGGCTCAGCAGGATTTCCGGGAGTTGAGACGACCTATCCCATTTTTGTCTATCTTGCAAAAAGGAGTTTGATCAGTTTCAATGATCTGGTGGAAAAGATCGCAGTAAACCCGGCAAAGACTTTCGGTTTTAATGATTACGGTGAAATAGAGGTTGGTAAATTTGCAAACTTTGCTATTTTCGATCTGAGAGATGTAAAAAAGATAAACTCAGATAAACTGCACTCGCTTTGTAATTGGACACCCTATGAGGGCTTCAAAGCGGTCTTTCCGAACCAGCTCTATCTAAGAGGAGAAGAAGTTCTTGAAAGTCCGCTTAGATCTGGGATTGCATTCTGAATTTCAGATCTGTAAGAGAAAGCTTATTATACCATAATAACAACAATAGTTATCATGATTCGAATTCTGGTTGTGGATGATGATGAAAGCATTCGAGAGATCGTCAAGATCATGCTTAAAGACCATGAAGTGATCGAAGCAACAAATGGATTAGAGGGCGTCAAGATCTATGAAAGTATAAAGCCTGAAGTGGTGTTAATGGACATAAACATGCCCGGAATGGATGGTGTGGAGGCTACAAAACAGATCTTGGAGATCGATCCGAATGCGATCGTGATTGGACTAACCGCATTTGCAAGGAGTAGAGGAAAAGAATTGCTTGAAGTTGGGGCAAAAGGTATAATAGAGAAACCTTTCACGAGAAAAAGTCTTAGAGAGCTTATAGAACCGTTTATTGCAAAAACCGTGATATAAATACCAATTTAGATTTTCCAAAGCCAGAAAAACTTGGTAAGATTTAAATCATTTTAAGTTATAGAGAAGCGGGGTGATAAAATGACTTTAATTGGCGAGAAAGTTGTTAGGGCTTTGAACCAGCAGTTGAACAGAGAGCTATATTCTGCCTATCTATATCTCTCAATGTCAGCATATTTTGAATCTCTGGGTTTGAGGGGTTTTGCAAACTGGATGAGAGTGCAATGGCAAGAGGAGCTCATGCATGCGATGAAGTTTCTCGATTATATTGCGGACAGAGGAGGGAGAGTTGAGCTTTTTGCAATTGAAGAACCGCCTAAGAGCTGGAGCTCCCCATTGAACGCCTTTGAGTTCGGACTTGATCACGAGAAAAAGGTTAGTAAGTTCATAAGTGATCTTGTCGAGCTTTCAATCGCTGAAAAAGATCATGCAACCTTTAATATGCTCCAGTGGTTTGTCAAAGAACAAGTTGAGGAAGAGAGAAGTTTTGGTGAGATTACTGGAAAACTCAGGTTGGCTCAGGACGACAGCAAAATTCTTCTCCTGATCGATGGAGAGTTAGCTAAGAGAAAATTTGGAGGTGGAGAATGAATCTCTCAGCACTATACAAGATCAGTTATGGGCTTTATATCGTTAGCTCTGTCAAAGAAAAAAGCTTTGCGGGACAGATAGCTAATACGGTGTTTCAGGTAACCTCAGAACCACCAAAAATTGCGGTTTGTTTGAATAAAAAGAACGCCACCCACGAATTCGTGAAAAGCAGTGGAGTCTTTGGAGTTAGCGTTCTCGAAAAAGAAACACCATTGCAGTTTATCGGAAAATTTGGATTCAAAAGTAGCAGAGATGTAAACAAATTTGAGGATGTGAAGTTTAAGATCGGAAAGACGGGGGTTCCGCTTGTTCTTGACCATTCCGTAGCTATTTTCGAGGCGGAAGTCAAGAGTGACTGCGACGTGGGCACGCACACGCTTTTCATAGGAGAGCTTGTTGATGCTGAGGTGCTGAGCCACGAAGAAGTCATGACTTACGCTCACTACCACTTCATAAAGGGTGGAAAAGCTCCAAAAACCGCAACAGTGTATATAAAAACAGAATAATTATTTTTCTCTTTTTGTAAGCAAAAACGTCAAAACCTCTTGAAATCTCAACTCTTCTATAGTTTCCATGATCCTTATTAACTGTTTTTCGACTTCTTTAATTGCCCTATCCACCCCGATCTCATTTGCTATCTCCACATAACCCATCGCAATTGCTAAGGGGTTCCTAAGTCTGTCAGACAAGTTCTCAAACTGCTTTAAGTTTTCGATTAGCAAATTGGACATGATCTTTCTTTCCCTCTCCGCTTTATAATGTGCAATCGCAAAGCCAAGATCTTCGCTTAGCTGTGAAAAAACCTTCAATTCGTTTTCCGTTAGGTCTCCAATAGAGCAGAATACGAGAACACCGAGAACTTTCCCCCCATATGTCATCGGAATAACAAGAGTCTTTCCTTTCGATCTCTCGCAACTGCAGAGCTCATACTTAAATTCGATCCGATCCTTAATCCTGCATTCCGAAGCCAAAGGAGTTGCTTCCAACAATTTCCCACTTTCATAAAGCCAAACAAAGGCTCTGATCCCAAAGCTCTTTAGAATTTCACAAACCCTCTGGAACAGTGAATACTCGTCTCTTTCTCTAAAAACCTGCTGGTTGATCTGTGTTAAAACCTGCATTGCCCGATTTGTTCTCTCAAGTTCTTCTTGCAGTATGACTCTCTCTGTAACGTCTCTCGCCACACCTTCGCCACCCACTACCTTTCCACTGACGATTCGGGGCCACTCTGTAACTTCAACAAATCTTAACTCACCCTTAGTATTTTTTGCTTTAAAAACGAATCTAACAATTTCACCATTCAGAACTTTTCTAAAATTTTCTCTGAGAACCTCTATTTGGTCTTCAAATGCCAAAACCCTCGAATTTCTCCCTAATAGTTCCTCTCTTCGATAACCCATAATTTCGTAGGTTGGATTTACATCTATGAATCTACCTTTTTGATCAAGAATAAAGAAGAAGTCTTTCCCTTCTTTAAAAAATCTTTCATAAACCCCAAGAACCTCCATGTTTCTCTGCTCCTGAGTGTAGTCCATAGCGAATACGATCTCGAAATTCTCAAATTTTGCAGTAAACAACTTATATAGACGATCACCAATAAAAATTTTCTCCTCGTTCTTTAACTCTGGTGTTAATCCAATCTCCTTAGCACGCTTATTTTTATACAAAACAGATCTACCATCACTAATGACCACCGCTAATGGCAAATCTTCGAGTAAACGATGAAAGTCGAACATGATGAATTTTTGCCATTCTACTATTTATAACTTTTCATACAAGCCATCTATAAGAAAAAATGAATTTTACATATCTAAGTTTATCTTAAATATACTCATTTTAATTCAAATTAGTCTTAAATGTCATCATTCCCCATTAACACCCATCCGCTAAATTTTTAAACTGTAAAGAATTTTTGTGGAGATCTACGTTTTACGCTTGGGTCATCGAATTGGAAGAGATCAGCGGATCTCAACTCACGTCGCACTGACCGCACGAGCATTTGGTGCTAAGGGTATTTACTTCACTCGGAGCGATAAAAATCTGTTTGAAAGCGTTAGAAAAGTCGTGGAGATTTGGGGAGGGGAATTCTTCATCGAAACTACTGAATGGAGAAGATTGCTTCGCAGTTTTGATGGGTTAAAAGTCCATTTAACTATGTATGGTATTCCATTGCCAGAAAAAATGGAAGAGATCAAAAAAGCTCAAAAAGTTCTTGTTGTGGTCGGAGCTGAGAAAGTGCCCAAGGAAGTCTATGAGCTCTGCGATCTTAATATTTCAATTGGCACACAACCCCACAGCGAGGTCTCAGCATTAGCGGTTTTTCTTGAAAAAGTTCTTGGTGTCGTTTTTAATCTAAGCTTCGAGAATGCTAAGCTTAAAATCATCCCGTGTGCGAGAGGTAAAAAAGTTTTAAAGGTAGGGGATCAGTAAATGCTATGATCCATCCAATTGAGTATCGCTACGGAACCAAAGAAATGAAGAGGATCTGGAGCGAAGAGAGTAAGATCAAAAGAATGATCCGCGTTGAGATTGCTCTCCTCAAAGCTCTTGCGAAAAAGGGGTATCTGAGCAAAGAAGAAGTTGAGAATGTTCGTAGAAAAGCGATCAAGATCAAGCCGGAGAGGGTCAAAGAGATCGAGGACGAGATCAGGCACGATATAATGGCTTTGGTTAGATCGATCAGTGAGGTTGCTGAATGCAGGTGGATCCACTTTGGAGCAACTTCGAACGACATAATAGACACCGCCACAGCAACACAGCTCAGAGACAGTGTTCTGATCTTGGAAGAGAAAATAAAGAAATTAGCACTGCTTTTAGCCGAAAAGGCTATTGAATTCAAAGAAGTTGTTTGCCTCGGTAGAACCCATGGACAGGCTGCTCTGCCAACTACTTACGGCTTCAGGTTCGCAGTATGGGCATCAGAAGTTGCGAGGCACTATATAAGACTCAAGCAGATGAAGCAAAGGCTCCTTGTTGGAAAAATGAGCGGTGCGGTTGGCACACAAGCGGGATTTGGCAAAGATGGTTTTGAGATCGAAAATGAAGTCATGAGGCTCCTAAACCTGAAACCAGTGATCATATCGACCCAAGTCATCCCGAGGGACATTTACTGCGAATATATTGAGTTTTTGGCAAATTTGGCTACAACACTTGAGAAAATTGCTGTTAATATAAGATTACTGCAGAGAGCGGAAGTCGCTGAAATAATGGAGAAATTTGATGCAAAGCAGGTGGGAAGCTCTACAATGCCTCACAAGAGAAATCCGATCGACAGCGAGAACGTTTGTGGACTTGCAAGAATTGTTAGAGGCTTTGTAGAACCACAGCACCAGTCTGCAATCCTCTGGGAGGAAAGAGATTTGACAAACTCCTCGGCAGAAAGAATAACTCTGCTTGAAGCCACAATTTTAACTGATCACATTCTAACGAAGCTCACTAAGGTCATCTCGGGCATAGCTATTGACTTGGAGAACGTTAGAAGAAATCTCGAATCACAGAAAGGGTTGAATTTGAGTGAGGCGGTTATGATCGAGTTAACCAAGAGAGGTGCTGACAGGCAAGTGGCACATGAGCTTCTAAGAAATGCTTCTATGAGAGCTTACGCGAATCAAAGCTCTCTTTTAGATGAACTCCTGAAAGATGACGAGCTTCTGAAACATCTCACCAAAGAAGAACTTGTAGAAATTCTCAAACCTGAAAAATATCTTGGCACCGCCTTTGAAAGAACTGAAAAAGTTGTAGAGTGGATAAGAAATGTTGTAAATGAGGGCTGAAGATAAAATAGTCTCTCTTTTAGAGAATGCAAAGGATAGGGGAGAGCTACAGGGACACATAGCACGGAAGTTGAATCTATCGAAATCCACAGTTTCCGAGATCTTATCTCTTCTGGAAGAAAAAAGAGAGATCGTAAGGCTGGAGATCTCACCAAAGTCCTATCGCGTGTGGCTCACAAAGTATTGTCCCCAGCCAGTTGAGGGAGTGTTGAGGATAGGAATTTTAAAAGCAAGTGAATATGCAAGAGTCGTTTCTGCTGGTGAAAAAGTTGGAGCGATCTTCAGAGTTTACCGAAATGGCATCGAAGCTACAAAAGATCTCGTTCATGGGGTTGTCGACGTGGTTGCAAGTCCTTTCATTACCCAAGCATTTTTTGGCGTTTTGATGAAAAATATAATGATCTTCAGAGCGGTGGCGATGAATGGCAGTGGTGTTGCCCTTTCGAACGGTAAAGGGTTTGGATGTTCTGAGCTATCGACGATGGAAAGAATTCTTAGGAAATTTATGAGAGCAAAAGGCATTGAAGACAGGATCAGATTCTTCAATTCTGCGGAAGAGATGATCTTGGAACTTCCGAATATGAGAGGAATTGCAGTCTGGGAGCCTTATCTTTCTATGATCTCTGAGCAAGTAGAATACTTCGATTCCGTGCTCGGAGATTTCGTTTGTTGCACACTTGCTGTGAACAATGAATTCCTCGAGAAAAACAAAGAGCTATTTGAGGATTTCTTAGGAAAATATGATAAAAGCAGGACGAGAGAGGGAGTGGAGAGGTTGGCGGAACTTACGGGTTTTTCAAAGGATCTCATTGCCAAGTCACTTTTAAGCTATAACTTCGAGGTCAGCATTGAAGATCTGAGAAGAGAGAGTGAAGACTTAAGATTTGGTGGGATCGAAGAGATCCTTCGCTTTTATTAGATCGCTCAGTTTCAAAACACTTTCAAATTTCATTCCGGATTCCTCTCTGTCTACAACCGCCACGAGCGTTACAACTTTTCCGCCTTTTTTCTTTACCCTCTCAGCTACCGAAAGAGCGGACTTTCCGGTTGTGATCACGTCTTCGACTACCGCAATTCTTTCGCCCTCTCTTATTTCCCCGATCATGTCTCCTCCCAGCCCATAATTCTTAAGCTCCTTCCTGAAGATAACGAGCGGTTTTTTGGTTTTTAAGGATACTGCAGTAGCTATTGGAACTCCACCAAGCTCTATACATGCTATTCTGTCTACTTCGTATTTCTTGAGAATTTCCGCTATCTCTGACCCAATCATTTCCAAGATCTCTGGATAAGTTACTGCAAGCTTTATATCCACATAAACGTTGCTTTTTTTCCCCGAAGAGAGAATGAAATCCCCAAACTTCAGCGCCCCGACTTCGATCAATCTTCGCACAAGTTTCACGGTGATCCCTATTCGTCTTATTATAAATCTTCTTCCTTTTGCTATTGGAAAATAAAGGGTGGAAGGACTGTAAGATTTATATCTCCTTTGAGTTCAGGCAATTTGGTGATTTCATGCCAAACATAGTCGTTGAAGAGCTCATCCATACTCCAACTGAAGAGCAAAAGGTTGAATTAGTTGAAAGAAAAGGAATAGGGCATCCTGACAGCCTTGCAGACGGGATTGCGGAAAGCATGAGCAGGGAGCTTTGCAAGGAATACCTAAAGCGTTTCGGGGTAGTGATGCACCACAACACCGACGAGACTCAAATCATTGCGGGAAAGTCGAGCCCGAGATTTGGCGGTGGAGAAGTTATAGAGCCAATCTACATAATCCTTGTGGGAAGAGCAACAAAGAAAGTTGGGAACGAGGCAATTCCAACAGATAAAGTTGCTTTAAATGCGGCAAAGAAATACGTGAAGAGTGCGATGCGATATCTTGATCCAGAGCTCGATGTCGTATTCGATGTTCGCCTTGGCGAGGGCAGTGCGGATTTGCAGGATGTTTTTAAGAGAAAAAAAGAGATTCCGCTTGCAAATGACACTTCATTTGGTATAGGCTTTGCACCTCTTTCAGAAACCGAAAAATTGGTTCTGAATGCAGAAAGAAGAATTTACGAGGAATTAAGGAAGAAAGTTCCCGCAATAGGAGAAGACATAAAGGTAATGGGGCTTAGAGAAAAGGATAAGATAAAGCTAACCGTTGCGGTTGCGATGATTGACCAATTTGTGAATAATTTAAGTGAATACGATGCGGTTAAGAGCGAAATTACTGCCTTTCTAAAGGAAATTTCAGCAGATTATACTTCTCGAGAGGTTGAGGTTTTTGTGAATACTGCGGACGATTACTCCACGAATAGCGTTTATCTTACTGTTACTGGGACTTCTGCGGAGAATGGCGACGACGGGAACGTTGGAAGAGGGAATAGATGCAATGGTCTGATAACTCCAGGAAGACCGATGAGCATGGAAGCGACGAGCGGAAAGAACCCGATAAACCATGTTGGAAAGCTATACAATCTGCTCTCCAACATGATTGCAAATAGATGCTATGAAGAAGTTGAAGGCATTCGTGAGGTGTATGTAAGAATTCTTAGCCAGATCGGTAAGCCTATAAACGATCCCAAGGTTTTAAGCATTCAAATAATCCCGCAGAAAGGTTACACGATTGAAAAACTTGATCGCAGAGTCAGAGAAATTGCGGAAGAGATGATCGGGAATATAACGAAGCTTACTGACAAAATAGTCAAAGGGGAGATCAAGACTTTTTAAAATTCTCTATAATTTTCCTGTATATTTTTGTTGCAAGCCTAAGCTCTGAAATGTAGACGAATTCGTCTTCGCTGTGCAGATTTTCGCCTCCAGGACCGAAGTAAAATGCTGGAATTCCGAATTTTCTAACATGTCTTGTATCGCCAACTCCCAAGCTGAAGACAGCTCTTGGGTTAAGGGCTTCCGATCTAATTGCATCCAATATGGCCCTTAGAAGCCTTAGATCATTTTCGAGCGGAACGCTATCCGCAAGAATTCCGTAAGCGGGAAGAAATCCAGATACTTTAAAATTCAAACCCTCTCTGCTAAAAATTTGCAGAACTTTTTCGACGCTAATCCAGGGGGCAAATCTGATGTCCGCAGAGAGCTCGCATTTTGGAGCGACTACATTCCTCTTAATGCCTCCCTTAATTATGGATGGATTAAAGACCGCTTCCCAGGTTTTTATAACGAATGGGATTCCAAGCCCCTCGAACAGGTTTTTGTAAGGTTCATAGTTGCCTTTTAGGCTCTTAAAAAGATCTGGAATTTCGGTAATGAACTTCGAGGCTTTAAAAATAGCTCCATCTCTTGCATCCCTCGTTGCTGTGTGCCCGTCTTTTCCTTCGAATTCTATGTCTAATGCGAGAACGCATGCCTGAAGAACGTTAATTGAGCTACATCCTGTTGGCTCTCCTATCACAACCGCATCGCATTTCTCAGCTTCAAACACCTTTTTGAGCCCATTCCTGCCACCAACTTCTTCATCTGCAGTAAAAGCTACCTTTAATCCAACCCCGATATCCTCAAGTTTGAGAACCGCACTGCAAATAGACGCAACACAGCCCTTTGCGTCGCAACTACCTCGCCCATAAAGCTTTCCATTCACAGTTATCGGATTCAAAAGCTCGTCTCCACACGGAACTGTGTCCAAATGGGAAGATAGCATTAGAGTCTTTTCTCCTTTAGAAATCTCAACTAATAGGCTCTCTTTTCCTTCATTCTCGTATTTTTTAGTCTTAAATGAAGAAAAAAGCTTCTCAAGAAAATCAACCGCCTGAGAAGTATCTCCCGGAGGATTTCTTGTGTCGATCTTTATCAGCTCTTTTGTGAGCTCAACCTCGTCTATTTCCAGCTGAGACACCTCCTGAAAGCTTCTGGAAGCATTTCAATTAGATGCGTGGAAGTGTAATTGTAGCCGAACTTCTCAAGGCATAGATCTCCAGCGAAGCCGTTTATGAATGCTCCAGCACATGCAGAATGAAAAGCGTCGTCAAGGCAAAGCAGTGCACCGCAAATTCCAGCAAGAACATCTCCAGTGCCACCAACGGTCATCCCTGCATTTCCTGTTCTGTTCACCTTTGTGCGATAGCCATCTGTAATCACGTCTTCCTTTCCTTTCAGCAGAACAACCGCTCCTATTTCTTTTGCAACCTTCTGAACATCCTTTGGCTCTGCGTTGAAGTTCTTTTTCAGCTCTCCTCTGTGCGGAGTTAATATGCACTCAACCCCTTCGGGAATATTCCCCGTAATTCCTTCAGCATCAAGAACCGCCTTTTTACAGCTCTTTAATAGCTCTTCAACGAATTCTTTGAATTCAGGATTCTCACCGACTCCCATTCCAATTACCACTACATCACATCTCTTAACAATCTCCTCAGCTTCTTTCAGATTTTTCGGAGTTATTTTATCTCCTCTTAATCCCCTGACGATCAGATTAGGGCTGAAGCTTGCAACCACGCCTTTTATGCTCTCGGGAACAGCGGTTATCACTATGTCCGCTCCCGCATGATATGCGGAGAGACTTGCAAATGCCACCGCTCCAGTGTAGTCGCCACCACCGATCACTGCAACCCTTCCGTGCATTCCTTTGTGCCCCTCTTCAAATCTTTTGTAAGTTGCGACGAGATCTCCGACTCCGCATAGCTTTTCAAATTGCTCAGGGATTCCAATGTCCTTAACCACAACTTCTCCGCAGATCTCCTTCGCTTTCAGAATTCCGGGCTTCATTTTGTGAAAAGTCACCGTTAGATCAGCCTTTACCGCAAGCTCATACTCGCCAGTGTCCGCATTTAGCCCGCTCGGAACATCGACAGCAACTTTAAAGGCTTCCATGCTATTTATGAGCTCAATAGCCTTTGCATACTCTCTTCTTGGCTTTCCCGCAATTCCTGTGCCAAGCAATGCATCGACAACGATCTCAGCGTCGCATTCAGAGATCTTTTGAATTTTGTAGTTTGCTTTCTGCAGAATTTCAAAGTTCTTCATCGCAATCTCTGTCTTTGGTTCTCCCGCTAAGTAGATCTCGACTTCAAAGCCTTTGAGATGCCTTGCTGTTACAAATCCATCTCCACCGTTGTTGCCACTGCCCGCAAAAATTGTAACTTTTCCACCTTTAACTCTCTTCATGATCTCTTCAGCAACCGCTTTTCCCGCATTTTCCATCAGTTGAAGCCTGCTCAAGCCGAAGTATTCGCAATTCAGATCGAGAATTCGCATGTCCTTGGAGTTTATTGTTTCCATCAGATTTTAATTGGCATGAAGCTTAAATTTTTTGCTGAGCCTTGAGTGAGCGGTCATAAACACCGCAGGCAAATCGAAATTGTGGATCTCGATAAGGTAATTGAATTCGTGCTAAGCAGACAGAATGAAGATGGGGGCTTTACGATCTGCAAGCCTTTACCCTCAAATCTGTCCGATACTTTCTATGCGGTTAGGATCCTTAAAATCCTTAATGCAGAAATCCCAAAAGAAGAGAAACTGTTGGATTTTCTGAGAAACAACAATAGCAAGGATTTGCATTCTCTATATTTTGTTTTGAACTCCCTTAATGATTTGGGAGTTAAAGTTCCAGACTACAGCGATTACCTAATAAGAATTCAAAATTTTGCTGAAAGAGATGATAGCGGGTTTTTTAGTGCTTGGAAGACACTTTTTACGCTTTAAGCTGTTTTGCGGTCTGCGACGAATATTTTAAGGATTTTGAAACCGCAGAATTCGTTGAAAATCTTCAGAATTACAACGGCGGTTTCAGAAGGAGTGTTTACGGAGGAATTTCAACTCTTGAGGACACGTATTATGCGGTTTCTATTCTTAAGTTTTTAAGAGTCTTGTAATGCCTTTTATTTTTGTGAAATGCTTTTTTGGGTTGATTTTAGGGTAAAAATTAAAATCTTGTCCGAGACTTGTATTGTGGTATTCAGCGGAAGACACAAGACTGTAATTGGAGACAGGGAAGGATTAAGGCTAATTGGAGAAATACTGTCACATAGTGGTGTAAAGAGAGTAATTTTCGGCAGAATAGAAAACAAAGGGGCAAGAACTGGACACGGGCTGAGGTTCAAGATCACGAGAGTTGATGAAAGAGGCAATATTAGGGCAATCCTTTCATATGGTTCCTCAAATCAGGAAATTCACATTATTACTACTGCTAAGGATAGGGAAGAGGGTTTGAAAATAGCAAAAGAGCTTTCGGAGCTCTGGCTCTAATTTTTGTGAAAATAAGAAGCGTAATTAGAAACGCTTCGCTTCAAAAATTCGCATGATCTTTCCTAAATTTTAAGCTTTTTTAGTGATTTTACGGATTTTTGATTGGAAAGGCTTATATACTGTCATAGTAATGGAAAAGAAAACTTAAAAGGAGGGTTTGAATTGGCGGAAATTACAGAAGTTAGAATATACAAGTCGAAGGGAGACGGAAACGTGAAGGCGTATGCCTCTGTAAGCTTGGACAATGAATTCGTTGTGAAGGGTTTGAAAGTTATAGAGGGGGAAAAGGGGCTTTGGGTTAGCATGCCCAGTAAAAAAGGAAAGGATGGAAGCTACCAAGATCTGTTCCATCCAGTAAGCAAAGAGGCAAGAGATAAGATCGTGGATGCGGTTTTGAAAGCTTACCAGAATCAGGAGTAAATTTAAAATTCAGATCTTGAAAGATTTTTATAGTTTTATTTTAATATTGTTCAATAGTTTTGAAAAATTTTTAGGGGGTATAATAGTATGCGAGAAAAGCAACGAAAGTGGTAAACTGAGAACGTGTCTGAATTTAAAGTAGAAGATCCTGACCGTCCAACTACCGCAGAAGAACTGAAACTAAAAAATCTACCCATTTATTTTTATCTCCTTAAAAAATTAACCGCTTGGGACAAACTTTGTCCCGTAGTAGATTATTCCCGCTTCACCGTCTTCTCCATATCTCCTGAATGCCTTTTTGACTTTCATTCCAATCTCGACCTTGTCCGCACAAACTTCTGCAAGGGTCTTTGCACCGTTGTTTAGCCCGATCATCGCAATGATCTTGCCATTCACAACTGTGTAGCTCAAAATTATTCCCTCGTCGGGAAACCTCTCGTCTCTTAGCTTACCTCTCCTTCTGCACCTCGGGCATATTTCTCTTTTCGGATAATAGTGGCTTCCACAGTTCTCGCAGTGGCTACCAACAACATCGTATCGGTATTTGATCTTCCGCCAAAATCTCGGAACCATAAGATCACCTCGAAAGGATCGTAACTACCGCAGTCGCTCCCGTGCCACCAACATTCAAAGCAAGGGCTTTTTCAGCATCAACCTGTCTCTTTCCAGCTTCTCCACGCAACTGCAAAACCAATTCTACAATTTGTCTTATTCCGGTTGCCCCCACCGCATGTCCACAGGCTTTAAGACCTCCGGACGGATTTATGGGAATCTTTCCGCCAATTTCAACCTCGCCTTCCCTTATAAGCTTCGCTCCTTCGCCCTTTTTTGCAAATCCAAGATCTTCGTAAGCCAATAGCTCTGCAATCGTGAATGAATCATGCACTTCTGCTACGCCTATTTGCTCCGGATCTATTTTTGCAATTCTGTAAGCATCTCTTGAAGCTTTTGAAACCGCTCTCATTGTCAGAAGATCTCTGCGACACTGCAAAGCCAAGTAATCGCTTGCCTGAGTGCATGCTTCAATGAAGACTGGAGTGTCACAGAGTTTTCTTGCAGTGTTCTCATTAGCCAAGATCACCGCTGATGCTCCATCGCTCAAAGGAGCGCAATCTAAAACCTTCAGGGGTTCTGCAACGAATTCAGAAGAAAGAACGTCTTCAATCTTGATCTCCTTTCTGAATTGAGCTTTTGGATTGTGCACAGCGTTTTTATGATTTTTAACCGCAATTCTTGCCAAGTCCTCCTCAGTTGTGCCAAATTTATGCATATAAAGCCTTGCAATGATCGCATAAAGCGCGGGAAGATTTGCACCAACAAATCTCTCCCATTCCTGATCAACAGAAGTAGAAAGAATGCCCATAGGATCAACAGAGTCAGTAACCTTCTCAATTCCCGCTGCAATCACAACTTCGTGCATTCCTGAAGCAACCGCCATGTAAGCCTGCCTAAATGCTGAGCCACCGCTCGCATCCGCATTTTCTACCCTAACCGCCGGAATTCCGAATTCAGCCAAGCCAGCGTGATCTGCAATTAACGCAGCGATGTGCTCTTGATCTATAAACTTTCCTCCACTCATATTTCCGACGTAAATTGCCCCAATCTCCTTGCCTTCAAGACCACAATCGTTTAAAGCTTCTATTCCCGCTTCCAGAAAGATACTTCTGAAACTCTTGTCCCAAAGTTCCCCGAATTCAGTGCATCCTACTCCAATGACTGCGACTTTCATTTTATCATCCTCCTGTGCTTCAAATAAAGTGCATAGTCCAAGTAAACTCCGTTGTTTGCCTTATCCCAGACTTTGGCATTTCTGGGATATTCGAGGATCTTGTCAGTGACCCTTATTGCAAAGGCGTCGCTTCCCGCTCCAGAGCCAAATGAGACGAGAAGAACTCTCTGATCAGGCTTTGCTATATCTAAAATTCCGCAAAGTCCAAGTAAAGAGGATGCGGAATAAGTGTTTCCAATCGCTCTTACAAGCATTCCCTGAGCAATATTTTCCTCTTTGAAACCAAGCATATTCGCAACTCTTGCGGGAAACTTTGCATTCGGCTGGTGAAAGACCGCGTAGTCAAAATCCTTCTCGCTGTAACCGCAAATCTCCATCAATTTCTTCGCTGCAGAAGTCACATGCCTGAAATAAGCGGGAGCTCCCGTAAATCTACCGCCATGGCTTGGATAGGGCTGCAGATCTCTTCTCCAGAAGTCCGGTGTGTCGCTCGTGTAAGAAACTGTTGCTTCGATCTCCGCAATCGGATCTTTTCCGATTACGATCGCTGCCGCTCCCGCCCCAGCGGTGTATTCAAGAGCATCACCGGGCTTTGCCTGAGCGGTGTCGGAGCCTATTGACATTCCGTAGTCAATCATTCCCGCTTTAACCATTGCAAAGCAAAACTGCATGCCAGCGGTAGCTGCTTTGCATGCAAACTCAAGATCTGCACAGAAGTAGCCGTTTCCAATTCCTAAAGCCTCACCTACGATCGTTGCGGTTGGCTTAACTGCGTAAGGATGACTTTCAGAGCCCACAAAAACCGCACCAATTTTCTCTGGCAGAATTTCTGCTCTACTTAAAGCTTCTCTGCCCGCTTCGACAGCCATCGTTGCTGTGTCCTCGTCCAGATCAGGCACAGATTTCTCCTTAACACCCAGACCACTTTTTATCGCCTCAGGATCTTCTCCCCAGATCCTCGCTATTTCCTCAACCTTTATTCTATACTTTGGAATATAAGTCCCATAAGAGACGATTCCGATCACAGAAAATCCCTCCTTAATCTTCCAATTAGCTCCCCAACCTCAAGCTCGGTGCGGATGAGCGGAATTTTCTCCGCGTCCGCAATTTTTACTGCCATTTCATCTACCTTTGAAATTCCATGAAGCACAACAGTTGAGGGCTTTAAACTTGAAACCCTAACAGCGACCAAAGGCGATCTACCACTTGTTATTTTCGTGAAAACAAGTGCCCTCTCACTTGTAAAACCAAAAAGCCTGTAGAAATCGTATGCATTGAACATTAAAATGGCGTTAAGGCTATCTATTACAGTATGTCCATTTATAAGTCTCTCAAAGTTGTTAAGTCTTTCCCCTTCGATTTTTGAGCAGAATTCCTCAACGCTCACACCACGGAAGTATTCCGCAATGTCTATAATCGCAGAAGAAAGCTCCGGCAAATCTCGATACTTAGAAATTACCGGATTTACCCTCTGGGAGTCGAGTTCTATAAGAGCCAGAACGAATTTTTTTATAAAAGCTACACCCGGATTTCTTCTTCCCGCTTCATAATCACTGATAACAGAGGGAGAAATATCGAGTTTTCTTGCAAGCTCGCTCTGTGAGATCGAAAATATTTGCCTCCATTTTTTCATCGCCTCTCCATGATGCTCCGCTAATGCTATCTCTCCACATACTCGCTCAGCGAATCTTCTATGCTCCACAAAACTAATTTTCCTTTCAGCTTATAAATTTAACTAATTGACTATAAGTGTTTCGACAATTGTCTACTGAACCTTTTCCCATTTGTAAAGCTCAACCACGTCTGCAAGCGTCCTGCCCTTCTCCTCTATTTCCCCTCTAATCCTGTCCTCTGATTTCTTCACTTCAAAAGCTCTTCTTGCAACCTCATAGGCTCTCTGCTTGGGAATTACCATCACTCCATTGTCGTCAGCAATGATCCAGTCCCCCGGATTGACTTCGATGCCTCCGCAAATTATTCTAACGTTGATCTCACCAAAACCCTTGGGCTCACCTGCGTTTGGAACTTCTCTCTTTGCAAAAAGCGGGAAGCCAAGAGCTCTTATGTCATCAACATCTCTAACCGCACCGTCTATTATAACCCCTGCGATTTTTCTATTGAGACAGCTTCTTGTCGCAAGTTCTCCCCAGACCGCGGTTGTGTCGCCTGAGCATTTTATAACGATCACATCTCCCTCACCCGCAACATTTATAGACTCAACTGGCTTAGCCCAGTCTCCGTCCATTGTGCTAACAGTCACAGCTTTGCCTACGATCTTTTTACCGCGAACAAGTGGATAAACTCCGCTCATCGCCCTTGCACGATGCATCGCATCGCTAACATTCGGCGTAGAGACTTTCATCAGCAACTCTCGGGTTTCTTCATCCATGCTTTTCTTAACGTAAGTCCCCGCTTTCTTGTCAATCGCCTCTCTTACTTTTCTCGCAGACTCTACAACGTTTCTCGACTTTACTATGTTGCTACCCACGATCACGATCCTCGCTCCCAGAGAGACACAAACCGAAGCTCTCTCTGCATCAAGTCCGCCTGCGGTTGCAATCGGAATTTGAACACTCCCGACTATATTTTTAAGAACTTCGAGCGGATCTATCCCAATCATTTGCTGATCTATACCCACATGAACATTTAAATAATCTACACCCATTTCTTCGAGCTCTTTTGCTCTTTTTACTGGATCTGGATGGTTTATTAGATCTACCATGATCTCACAACCATATTTTCTTCCCGCACGAATTGCTTCAGCAATCGTTGCATCATTTGAGAGAGCTAAAATGATCACTATATCCGCCCCGCTCTTCGCCGCCATCTCAACCTCGACAGCGCCCGTATCGATCGTTTTCATGTCCGCAACGATCTTGTGGTCTCGAAAGGTTTTCTTTAGCTCTCTGATCGCATTCATCCCTTCGCTCTTGATCAAAGGCGTTCCAACTTCCAGCCAATCCGCACCGCCTTCGATAGACTCTTGGGCAATCTCAATCGCCCTTTTTAGCTCTACTAGATCTAATGCTACTTGGAGTATTGGTCGATCCATAATATAATTTAAACTGAAAGGATTTAGTTTTTTCCCAAATGAGAAAAGGTGAGAAAAGTTTATAGAGTTTAACGTTTAATAGTTATATATGAAGCTTGAGATGAGATACTGGACAGGGCTTGTCGGAGACAAAATTGAAAAAATAGAGTTAGAGTTAAAACCCTCAGAATTTAGAATGGCTCCTTTTACTCAGATGAAGCCCCTAATTGCCGAAAAAGACACTCCAGTTGAGAAGGGTAAACCCGCAATCGTCGAAATCAAAAGGATCTCCCTACCGCCTAACACTATGATTGGATGTTTAAATGAAGCCCGCCATGCGCTTGGAACTACGATAAGCGTTATAGAATACGGCAGACCTTCACTTATTGAAGAAGAGAAATGCATAAGCCAGGCGGTTTTTATTCCCTTGGAAGACGGAGTGGTCAAGAGATGTGATCTAATAGGGGTCATAAAGGTATTCTTTGTTAGAACCGGGTTTGTAGGCAAAACTTTAGGACTTGGTCAACAGAACTTTGAGATCGTAAGCGAACAGAAAACTGGGAGACTTACATGGAAAGAAAATGGAAATTTAGTTCGAAAGACCCATAAGATGTTTGATATACTTTACAGAAGAGTTCATATCGCATTGCTTGAGCCTGTCATTGCAGACGAGAGCATTAGCATAAGAAAAAATGAAGTTACAAAAGTTAAGATCCAATGCATCACCTTGCCTCCAAACACAGTGGTAACACCAACAGGCTTCATGGGAAATGCTTACGGATCAGTTATGGACGTCATACAGAGTGGAAAGCCAAAGAGGATCGAAGAAGAGAGAAAATTGAGCCATGCTATATTTCTGCCCGTGGAAGATGGAAAAATCGAGCAGGGCGACATGCTTGGGGCTTTGGCTGTTTATTTCGTTGATTTGGAAGATTTAAAGGCTATAGTAAAAGGAGAAGAAAGAAGTTTTACAACGGTTTACAGAAGTGGACGAGGGGTGATAAGAACCGCCATAAAAGCACAGCCCTATGGCTTCAGAAGATCTCCAATTGCAAGATGGGAGCTATTAATCGCAGACGAAAATAAGAGAGTTAAAGCGGGAGAAACTTGTATAATCTCGCTTAAAAAGTTAAAGTTACCCAAGAATACGATCGTCTCTCCATTTGGGATCATGAGACATCCTTTTGGTGTTGTTCTGGACACGATCCAGAAAAGAATGTCTAAGGTGGAGGAGGAGAAGGAGGTTGAAAAAGCGGTATTCCTTCCAATTGAAAATGGAGATATAAGAAGGGGTGAATTAGTAGGGATCATCAATATATACGATGTGGAAGTTAGAACCATAGACAGATTGAAGAGCTGGCTAAGAGAGTGGATCGAGCATAAAGAAGTTACTTCCCCCGCACTTCAACCCTGAAGTTAGGGTTAAAGCTTTTAACTCTGATGCCTCTGCCAAATTGTGGTAAGAATAGCGATCGCTACTCCCTACTATCCCCCAAGCCTCGGAGGAGTAGAGATCCATACAAAAAACCTTGCGGATCATTTAAGAAAAAGAGGTCATGAGGTCGTGGTGGTCTCTTCTGTAGGCTCAGATCTTGTGCCGAAATGTTTAAAAATACCCTATTCACCAATTCCAATCACTTTTCCACATATTAAGGCAGACATATATCATTCGCATGTTCCCTCGCCGTTCTTTGCCAGCAAATTGGACAAAGTTGCAAAAAAGGAGCGAAAACCACATGTTATCACCTACCATAACGACGTTGTAATTCCAAACAAGGTATATGGATTTCCAATACCAAGATTCATTGGAAGAAATGTTGAAAAAATCAACGATTCTATAATTGACCAATTACTGAAGAAAGTTGATGCAATTATAGCAACAACGAAAAGCTACGCAGAGACATCTCCAATTCTTTCTAAATTTATGGATAAAGTAAAAGTAGTTCCAAATGGAGTTGATCCAACGGAATTTACGCCAGGAGTTGATGCAGGGCAAAGAGATCCGCTTGTGCTCTACGTTGGTAGACTTGTTGCCTACCACAAAGGTGTCCATACGTTGATAGAGGCAATGGCAGAGGTACAAAAAGATCTCAATGCATGGCTTGTGATTGTGGGAGATGGAGAGGACAGAAAAAGCTTTGAAAAACTTGCTGAAAAGTTAAATGTAAAATCAGTATTTACCGGAAGAGTCCCTAGAAGAGAGGTGGTTAATTGGATGCAGAAGGCAAGAGTTCTTGTTTTACCATCTTTCTCAAGAATGGAATCGTTTGGAATTGTTTTGCTTGAAGCAATGGCATGCTCAACGCCGGTGCTTGGAGCAAATACTCCCGGGGTTGCGGAGGTGGCTTCATATGGAGGTTTGACGTTTAAAAACAACTCTGAGCTTGTTGAAATGATAAAAGAGCTACTCAGCAATGATCAGCTTGCAACAAAGCTTGGAAAAATGGGCAGAAAGGCTGTGGAGGAGAAGTTCAACTGGAATACTGTGGTTAACGAGATTGAGAAAATCTACTTCGAGCTTCTGGGTTGACTGGCTTGGAAAAGTTTATATAATTATTAACTAAGTCATTTCATGAATGCGGTTCGCCTATTTCTCTCGCTCGCAATAGTCCTCATTATAGGAATTGCTGGCTCATATTTCACTTCGCAGTCTGTTAAAACTTGGTATCCTACACTTCAAAAGCCATTCTTCACACCACCAGACTGGCTTTTCGCTCCCGCATGGACTACGCTTTACATTCTAATAGGTTTGGCTTTGTATGTCTGCTGGCAAAATGGATTCTGGAAAAACTCAAGGCTTAGGTTTTTCTTCTTCTTACAGCTTGCACTAAACTTTCTGTGGTCTCCGCTCTTCTTTGGTCTTCAGAATCCACTGCTTGGCTTAATTGACATCTTAGCCCTTGACATCGCAGTGATTGCGACATTGGCTCTGGTTCTAAGGCATTCAAAGCTTGCCACCGCTCTCATGCTCCCGTATCTTTGCTGGATTCTCTTTGCAACAGCCTTGAACTTGGCGGTTGTAATTCTGAATACTTAATGTGAAAATAGAGCTCATAAAATCTAAGGGATCTGGAATTGCATAGGGGTAAAGACAAATATTTCGCTTTAAAATGTTTTTATATGATTGCCGAAATTCTCTCAAAGATCCCCATTGAAATATGGAACGAAATAGTTCGAAGAGGGCCAGAATAGTTGTTTATGGAGGAATTTCTCCGTTTGGATTTTGGTAAATTTGCAGTTTTGATGGTCTCAGCAGGTTTGAACGATTTTAAGTTAAAAGGTAAGGCTGAGAAGGTTTATTGGTCAGAAATAGCAAAAATCTGAGGCTAAAGGGTTTCAATTCGATATCAGATCTAAAGACCGTTCTTGGCGAATTCTACATGCATGAAAGGTTAGCAAAACAAAAGCTGAGAAGATTAGAATGCTTTATAACAAGCAAACTTGCAGAAAAGCTTTGGAAATGTCTCGGAATTGCCTTGCTGATGAGTTCTAATTCCAATTTCAATTTTGTAGCTCCGATTCCAGTTGACTACAGGATTAGAGAACTAACAAAGAGACTTGGGGCAAAAATTGAAAACGATGAGGACATTAAGAGTTTCTGGAGTAGAGTTCTCAGCTGAAATACGATGAAATCGTAGTGATTGCTGGAAGAGAATATGTCGAAATCGCAAAGAAGGTATTCCAAAACAAAGTTATTAGAACTCCGCTGAAAGGTCTCAAGAGTATGGGTTCGATGATCTCCGCTATGAATAAAGCTATAAAAGAGGGCAAAGAACTTTAAATTGGGCACAAGATAAAAATTTCCAAAGAATGCTAATAAACAATTTTAGTCTTTCGCTATCTTTATAAATTCACCAGTCAGTTTTTGAGCATGATCCTTCTAAACCCCAAGAAGTTCAAAGGAGAACATTTAGACGAGAAGGCAAGAGAGCTGATCCTGAAGACGATCGAATTCTTTGAGAGCATTGGAAAGGCGAAGCTTAAAGAGAACGACAGGAAGATGACGTGGTATGATGACTTTATCGAATTTCAGAAGCAGAACAAGATCTTCTACACCTTTTTAACTCCGCCAGAGTTCAGCAATGGCGAAACTCGCTGGGACACTTGGCAAATTTGCGATTACAATGAAGTTCTGGCATTTTATAGCCTCCCCTACTGGTATGCTTGGCAGGTGACAATTCTTGGCTTGGGGCCCATATGGATGAGCAAGAATGAGAAGATTAAGAAAGAAGTTGCAGAAATGCTCAAGAACGGCGGGGTTTTTGCCTTTGGTCTCTCAGAGCGAGAGCATGGTGCTGATATTTATGCAACTGAGACTAAACTTATTCCACAACCAGATGGAACTTGGAAGGCTTATGGCAGAAAATACTACATCGGCAACTCAAACGTGGCAAGCATAATATCGACCTTTGCAAGGTTCGCTGAGCCCGACGGAAGCTTGCCTTATGACATGGACAAGCGAAGATTTGTTTTCTTTGCGTTGCGTAGAGATGAGAGATACTACGAACTGATAAAGAATATCGTTGCTTCGCAAATGTTTGTAGGCGATTTCCTGATCCACGATTATCCTGTTAGCGAAGAAGACATTCTCGAGAAAGGTGAAGAAGCTTGGGATGCGGCGCTGAACACAGTTAACGTTGGCAAGTTTAACCTTGGCTGGGCTTCAATTGGAATCTGCACTCATGCTTTCTACGAGGCTTTAAACCATGCTTCAAAGCGAGTTCTTTATGGGATCCACGTAACGGACTTTCCGCACATCAAAAGGCTTTTTGTCGACGCTTACTGCAGGCTCGTTGCGATGAAGCTCTTTGCAAGAAGGGCTTGCGATTACATGCGAGTTGCATCACTCAGCGATCGTCGCTACTTGCTTTACAACGCATTGGTCAAGTCGAAGGTTACAAGAGAAGGTGAGGAAGTGATAAACCTTCTCTGGGACGTGATAGCTGCAAAGGGCTTTGAGAAGGACACCTACTTTGAGATGGCTACAAAATACATCAGATCTTTACCAAAGCTTGAAGGCACTGTGCATGTGAACATGGCTTTAATCCTGAAATTCCTCTACAATTACTTGTTTAATCCTGCAGAGTTCGCTGAAGTGCCAAAGATGGATGTTGCAAAGCACGACGAGTTCTTATTCAACCAAGGAACCGCTGGAGGACTTGAAAAAGTAAGATTCCACGACTATCGGAAGATCTACGCAGAAGTTGATTTGCCGAATGTGAACGTTTTTAAGGAGCAGATAGATTGCTTTAGAGATTTGATCGCCAAAGCTCCACCGAGTGCTGAGCAAATGAGGGATTTTGACTTCTTAGCAACTCTTGGCGAGCTTTTCACCTTGCTTGTCTATGGACAGCTAATCATTGAGGCTAAGAAAGTCTATGCAGGGCTTTACGATGTTAGCGATGAACTGCTCGATCAGGTCTTTGAAATCTTTGTCAGGGACTTCTCAAAGTTTGCGGTAGAGCTTATGGCAAAGCCAAGCGCTACAGAGAGGCAGAAGGAGTTCTGCAGGAAGATGATAAAGTCGCCAGTTGCGAATGCTGAGCGATTTGAAAAAGTTCTCAGCGAGGTTTATGCACTGAAGGATGCTTACGAGATGAATCCATGAATTGCAATAAAATTTTTTATTCCTTTAAATAACTCTCTGATTTTCCCCTAAAAATATATCAAATAAACTCAGAAAGCTTAACCCACGTGCCAACTTCAAGGAAGCTGTCATTTACGTTCTCTTCCATCTCAAGGAACATCTTGTATGGCACTGCAAACGTGAATACATCGTCTCCAAGCAATGCTCTCGCATTAAGTCTCGCGTCCAAATCGGTAAGCCCAACTACTGCCCTTGGTTTCTCAGATCTTGCTTCTCTGTAAGCAAATATTCCGATCTGATGGCAACCAGCGCCCATTGGGATAACAACGTTCTCGTTGTCTTCTCTTGCATAGTTTGCAAGAATGACCAAAGCTGAAAGCTGATGAGGATTTGCAATGAAAACAACAACCTCTGGCTCTTCTTCAACCTTGCCCAAAGGCTTGAAGACTACGTATCGCTTGGGAACGTCGACTGCTGGGATTTTTTCAACGAATTTTCTGACAAGCTCTGGGCTCTTCTTATACCTTTCGCCCTTAAGCATCTTCTCGTATTGCTCCTTCCTAAGCATGCTTTTCAAATTTTCCAGAAGCTCCTTATTCCAGTCCTCGAATCCCGTCGAAAGGAATCTGCAAAATCCCTCGATACCGCCAAGAAAGTTGTAGTATTGGTTTCCAAATCCCAAACCAGTAGCTCCGCCTTGGCATCCAAAATGCTCTCTATCAAAGGCAATCACTTCACCCTTCGAAGCCCTTGCTAAAAACCAAATAACACAGCTCCATTGTCCTTCCTTAGGCTGTTTTGCATTGGCTGGCATTTCATCGCTCCAGATTATTGTTACGGGCTCATACTTCAGCTTTAAAATCTCAGCAATTCTGCTTTTCATAATTTTCGTTGCTCAGCTACCTAAAAATTTTATCTTTAAGTTTGCAATCCGCACGAAATAGATTTATACTTCACTTCCAATTTTTACCATTCCCTTTTTCAGCAAAGTTACCCTTAAAACGTGTGCAGGAAAATAAAATTCTTTTCTTAGGTTTTGCTCTATGTTGTTTTTCAAAAAATTCTCCTTTTTTCTGGGATTCGATATGCAACTGTTGAATGAAACCAGAAGTCTTCATTTTCATTGAATTTTTCAATCTTCCCTGCTCTTTATGGTCGGTTTCAAAGCGTTGTAAAGTTTTCTCCTAAGTTCCTTTAACTCTTCAGTTGGTTCAATCCAAGAGCATTAGCCAAGAGGTATTTAAGAGAGAGAATAAGAGGAATCGGACACACAGTTAAAAGTTTTATAAGAAATTACAAGGATCTGAAGGTTCCATGGTATTTGGCTGGTGTCAAAAGTGCGGGAAACGGAGCCCTTATGAAGCTATCGCCAGTAATAATTCCTCATTTGGTTGAACAGTCCAAGAAATTGTGGAGCGATGCGGTGGTCACCACCTATCTAATTTACAACGACAGGTTGGCAATCTCTTCAGCGGTTGCATTTACAAGCATATTTTGGGAACTTATGAAAATAAACCATCCACCAGAACCAGAATGGTGGCTTGAAGAATATTTAAAAGTGGGTAGGGAGCTCGAAGGAGACAAATCTAATTACAGCATGAGATTTGGGGAATATAAAGGCTACAGAGGTCCCGCTTGGTATTTTATCGAAAAAGTTTTAACAGAAGCATTAAAAGAGAAGTGGAGTTTGAGAAAATTGGACGAAAAAGCTGGTTCTGGAGCTTATCTTCTGGAAACAATACCGATGGTTTTGTATAGTCTAATGCTTTATGCAGACAAGCCATTTGAAGCTCTTGTGGAGAGCGTAAGCAACAGTAAAGACTGCGATACTATAGGAGCGATAGTAGGTTCTATTATTGGCGCACTTCACGGAGTAAAGGCTTTTCCGAGTCATTTACTCGACCCGATTTTAAATGGAAAACTAATGCCCTTACAGTTTTTGAGATTGATTGTCAAAGCAGAGGAGTATTTGATCAATCAGAAGAATTCTGGAGCTCCTATTGTTATAGATAGAGAAACTGTTTTAGCTGTGAAAGATGTATTTTAGATCTATTCCAGCTTTCAAGTTTGAAATCCAATAATGAGCTCCATACTTATCCAAAAGGTTCCTTGTTATCTCTACACATTTCTTCATGTAATCCGAATCCTTCTCTTTTTCTAAAGTCCTTCTAATGAATTCTCCAAAGTTCAGCCCAATTGCTTTATGGTATATTTCAGGATACTTTGCATAGGGTTGAGTTTGTAATATTTTTCCTCTTTCGGTTCTACGAATCTGACACCTGAGAGGGCTAACAAGTCTATTTTAAAAACGTTGTGGATCTATCCAAACAAAAGGACTCACCTAAGACAACCCCGAAAGGTCAAAAGTGTTTCTTTTTGATTCAAATGCTAAAATAGGCTAATATATTTACTTCAGCCGTTGGAGGAATTTTAAAAACTTGGATTTAGACGTATAGGCTGTAAATGAGCAAAAAATATAAAAATAACAATTTTACGTAGATGGTGCGGTAGGTTTCCAAGCGAGACCAATTATGCTTCCGATCAGTCCGAGTAGGAATCCTATAATGAATCCTCCGCCGACCACGAATAGGCTCAGGATCGAGAATACGAGGACTATTATCGAACCAGTCGTCACTCTCCCTTTTTCTCCACTGTTGATCATCAATGCCCCTACTATTACCAAGACTCCAAAGACCAGCCCAACGATTCCAAGACCTATCAAAAGTCCGCCAATAGGTGCTCCAATTCCTGGAACGAATGACATAGCTGTGCCCAAGATTCCATAAAACACTGCAAAAACAAGCCCTGATAACAATATCAATATCCCTCCTATAAGAGATAGAATAAATGCCGCAGTCGGTTTTTCACTCATTTTATCACCCCAAACTACGTGTGAGTTTTTACATTTTAATTATATAAAGTTTTCTCTCAAAGAGGGGGTGCAATGCTATTCTAAGACAACAACAATTTGAACAACTCAAAGTGTTCTTTTTCTTTCTGTTGTTTCTTTAAGTCTTTGCTACTCAAAAAATTATTTTAGGTTTGATCTTAGCTCTTCAATTCATTGTATTTTTCACAAGCTACTACGAACCACTTTTTTCACGACTTTCAAAATAACTCCAAGATTGCCTTTCTTGATCTCTCTGAAAATAAATTTCGGTCTAAGGTAAAAACGAATATAACAATTTCTGAGAAAATTGGCAATCTCCTTCGGAGACATACCTGTTTTAAGCACGGGCTTTCCTGCAGTGAAGTCATCATAGTTTTCACTCAATAGCAAGTTATTTTCCTTTGCCTCTTCATAGATCTCTGTGCCGGGATAGGGTGTAAGAATTGAAAATTGTGCGTAGTCAGGATCAAGCTTTAAAGCAAACCTTAGCGTATTCTTAAGATCTTCTCTCGTTTCAAGTGGAGCACCAACTATAAAGGAGCAGATCGCTGAGATCTTGGCTCTTTTTGTCATCTTAATTACTTCCTTTGCCCTCTCAAGTGAGATCCTTTTACGATAGTATTCAAGGATCCTTTTGCTTGCAGACTCAATTCCATAATAAATAGCAACACAACCAGCGGATCTCATAAGCCTGAGCAATTCCTCAGTGATCGTGTCGATCCTTGAAGAACAACTCCAAGTGATCTCTAAACCCCTTCTCTTTATCTCCTCGCAGATCTCAGCAACTCTCTTTCGATTGAGTGTAAAAGTGTCGTCTCCAAAAGCTATTTGCTTAGCTTTAAAGTCGTTAACAAGCCATTCAATCTCATCTACGACGTTTTTCGCACTTCTTGCTCTAAAACGATGTCCCATAAATGAGGAGGAACTGCAATATCTGCACGTGAAAGGACAGCCACGAGAACTTATAATTGGGAACTGCCCAAGTTTATAGCCTAAAACAGAGTATTTCTCGAGTGGCACTAAGTCATAGGCTGGAAAAGGCAATGAATCCAGATCTTCTATAAACTTCCTTGGCTCATTTCTCTTGGTCTTTCCATTCTCTTTATAATACACTCCTCTAACTCCCTCCAAACTTTTACCATCTTCAACCCTCTCAGCAACCTCCAAAATTGTTTCCTCCCCCTCACCTACACAAACTGCATCGACATAATCATTTTTCAGAGCTTTTTCTGGTTCGAATGATACGTGAACACCACCAAATATAATGAAGAGATCCTGAAAGGCTTCCTTTATTTTCCTCGCATAACTCAATGCGGAGTTGAAAGTCGGAGTGGTAGAGGTTATGCCCACGATCATGGAGTTTTTTATTTTCCTCAGCAATTCCTCAAAATTGAGCTTCTCTACAAGGTCGTCGATTATTCTTACTTTAAAACCATTTTCTCTGAGAACTGAAGCAAGATAGCCCAACCCAATTGGAGGAGTTGAGATCTCGAGCAATTTTACAACCTCAACGTTTGCATTCGGATTAATTAGAGTGATCATACTTTAATTGCTTTCTCCCAAACCGCTTTGTTCCTTATACAACCCGGATCGGGTTTGAAATAGTCTCCAAAGTAGTTGTAAGCTCTTGCTCTACAACCTCCGCAAACATAACGATAGTCACAATTTCCACAGCCTTCAAGCTTGTCCTTATCCCTCAGACTCTCGAAGATCTCATTATTTCTCCAGAGTTCTTCAAGGTCGTCAACTCTTACGTTGCCAACAACAAGCGGGAAGAAGACACAGGGAGTTATGTCGCCGTTAGCCTTTATTGCAAAATAGAATCTGCCCGCTCCACAACCGCCGATGAACTCTGCAAGCTGTCTAAACCGATCACCTGCATTTAAATTGTAAAAATGCGTCGGAATAATTCCGCCATTGCACTGCAGAGCAACACGAGCAAACTGAGGAGCGGTAGAGAGCAAGCTAATCCTCGAACTAAAATTCTTTTCGTAGAGCATTTTGAGGAGCTTCTCCCTATGCTCTGGAGATAGATCCAGTTCAACGATCTCTCTACCTCTCCCAGTGGGAATAAAATTGTAGTGCATGAACCAGTTAACTCCAAGCTTTTCGCATAGATCAATGACTGCTGGGACTTCTTCATAGTTAAGCTTCGTGACTGTCATGGAGACGTTAACAAATAAACCATTCTTTACCGCATTCTTTATTCCCTCTACGGTTCTGTCAAACGCCCCTCTTATACCTCTAAATGAGTCGTGTGTCTCTCTTAGTCCGTCAAGACTGATTTGAAGATAATTAACACCATTTTCCTTCATTTTCTTTGCTATATCATCACTGATCATCGTTCCATTCGTAGCTAAAGCTACATAGATCCCTTTTTCTGATGCATACCTCGTTAGCTCGAAGAGATCTTTCCTCACAAGTGGTTCACCGCCAGAAAAGGCTATGATCGTTACTCCAAGTCTATCGAGGTTGTCAATTGTCTCCAATGCCTCTTCTGTGGTAAGCTCATCTTCTAATGGTTTACCTGCGGTCGCATAGCAATGCTTACAATGGAGATTGCAGGAATAGGTTATGTCCCATACAACCTGAAATGGCGCTCCGGGAACAAATGGTCTGCGAATTCCAAATTCTGCGATGCCCTTTATGACGTTTGCAAGCCCTTTCCGCCAGTAAGCATCTTTAAACTTCTCCTTAAGCTCTTCAGGAGTTGTATTGAAGGTTTCAGCTCCTCTAATCAAAATCGGCTCGACGATCTTTTCTGCAAGTCTGCATTTCCAGCAAGCGTCTTTTCTTGCTCCAACGAAAAGTTCAATGGCTACTTCAAGTCTATTCTTCTTACAATCTTCGCAATAACATGCGAAGCTCTTTATGCTCTTTCTTGTTATAGGATTTCCAACGAGACTTGAGAAAAGGCTGATCTTGTCGAGCATAGTAATTACAAATTCGCAATGTTTATATACCTTATGATCTCCAGAGTTCCGACATAAGAGGTGGAAAATGCTAAGAGAGATAGCAAAAATTATTGAGAGTTTGAATCTGAAGCCCTCAGATCTAAGGATCTACTATCTTTTACTTGAGAAACCAGAGCTTAGCGTTAAGGAGATCTCAAAGGAGCTCAACCTTTCCACGAGGTTCGTTCGTGAGAGATTAAGAGATATGCACAAAAAGGGAATAATAAATCGAAAGCTCGTCGAAAGAGGGTGGATTGGCTACGTTTACGGAGCTGAAGAGCCAAAAGTGGTCGTTGCGAGAGTTAAAAGTTATTTACTGGCAGAGTTCAGAAAGCTCGAAAAAATTTTAGAAAGCTTTTAAATTTCAATGTTCACTGAAGCTATGGAGAGAATTTTCGCACCTTGGAGGATCAGATACGTTCTCGCTCCAAAGCCAAAGGATTGTGTTTTCTGTTCCGCTGTAAAGGGCGCTGAAAAAGAGATGCTTGTTGTTTACACTGCTGAAAAGAGCTTTGTTATAATGAACCGCAACCCATACAATCCCGGACATGTGATGGTGTGTCCCAAAAGGCATGTGCCATCAATAGAAGATCTGAGCGATGAGGAAGTGCTTGAGATCATGAAGCTCGTTAACTTGTCGATGAGGGCCATAAGACGGTCGATGAATCCAGATGGATTTAATGTAGGCATTAACCTTGGAAGAGTTGCGGGAGCGGGTATTGCTGAGCATCTCCATGTTCACGTTGTTCCAAGGTGGAATGGAGACACTTCTTTCATGCCTGTGCTTGCGGATGTGCAGATCATTCCCCAAGCACTTGAAGAATGCTACGATCAGATTAGGGTGGCTTTTGAAAGTCTTATCCAAAAGTGAAATTTCTGAGACTTTTAGGCAATCTTTTTAATCTCGCCTCTTAGGGATTACTCGTGAAGGTTCTCGTGCTTGACACAACGCTCAGAGATGGTGAGCAAACACCGGGAGTTTCGCTTACCGTGGAGCAGAAGGTGATGATTGCAGAAGCACTTGATGCTCTCGGAGTTGACATTATCGAGGCTGGAACAGCGGTTTCTTCTGAGGGGGATTTCAAAGCAATAAAGACGATCGCAGATAGGGGACTAAAGGCAGAGATCTGCAGTTTTGCAAGGATCAGAAAGGAAGATATAGACTCCGCAGCAGATGCTAATGCGAATTCGATCTTCATGGTTGCCCCCTCTTCAGAGTTTCACATTCAAGCCAAGTTTCCGGGAAAGAGCAAGGAATACGTGATCGAAAAAAGCATTGAGGCGATCGAATATGCAAAGGAGAGGGGTTTGATCGTTGAATTCGGTGCGGAGGATGCTTCAAGAGCGGATCTTGAATTCGTTTTAGAGCTTTTAAAGAAGGGTGAAGAAGCAAAAGCGGACAGACTGACATTTTGCGACACTGTTGGTGTGCTCACACCTGAGAGAGCTTCTGAGATCGTTCTGAATTTGAAGAAAAAGCTCAGGGCACCAATAGCGATTCATTGTCATGACGACTTTGGCTTAGCGACAGTAAATACTGTCTATGCAGTAAAAAGTGGAGCAAATGAGTTTCATGCAACAATAAATGGCATAGGTGAAAGAGCGGGTAATGCATCACTTGAAGAAGTAGCTCTTGTTCTTGAGCACCTCTACGGGCTCAGAGTCGGTATAAACAACGAGAAACTTTACCCGATTTCAAAACTTGTGGAAAAATTCACAAGAGTAGTTGTTCCCCCGAACAAGCCGATCGTGGGCGATAATGCATTTACTCACGAAAGCGGTATTCATACATCCGCATTGCTAAAAGATGCGAGGACTTATGAGCCGATCTCACCAGAAATGGTTGGAAGGAAGCGAGTGATCGTTCTTGGGAAGCATGCGGGACGAGCGAGCGTTGAAACTATTCTTAAGGAACTTGGATATTCAGCGACAAAGGAGCAGATGGATGAAATTCTGGCAAGAATCAAAGAACTTGGGGACATGGGCAAGAGAGTTACAGATGCTGACGTGAGAACGATTACCGAGACAGTTTTGCAGGTTAACAGGGAAAAGAAGGTTAAACTCGAAGATCTTGCCATCCTAACGGGGAAGAGCACAACTCCAATGGCAAGCGTGAAGCTAAAGATCAATGGAGAGGAGAGGGTCGAAGCGGCGATCGGCGTTGGTCCAGTTGATGCGGCGATAAATGCGATCAGGAGAGCTATAAAGGATTATGCGGACATAAAGCTTGTGAGTTATCATGTAGATGCGATCACAGGTGGAACTGATGCCCTTGTGGATGTTGTAGTGCAGTTGAAGCGTGGAAACAAGATCGTAACAGCACGTGGGGCGAGAGCGGACATAGTGATGGCTTCCGTCGAGGCTTTTGTAGAAGGACTGAACATGCTGATCTAAATTTCAAATTTTTGAGCTAAAAAATAAAAAATTTTAAGCAAGCTGAGTGCCAAGTTTATGAGCCAAAATCAATAGATCTTCCCTATCTCTCACAGCTCCTGGCTCGTTAAGACCGTTTCCACCCACAATACCGACGAAGCTCATCCCCAAATGGGACAGTCTCACTCCAAGTTCTTTCATTACATTCTCTCCATCACTCCCTCTCCCCTGAGAATACACAAGAACGAGCTTCTTTCCCTTTAAAGCGGATTCGCCCCTCAATACATTTATCAGTGCAAGGAGTCTGTCGAGAAGGGTTTTTGTTTGAGCGCTCACGTGTCCCATGTATATTGGCGTTCCAATTACAACCGCCTCCGCAGATCTTATAGCGTCATATATTCTTTGCATGTCGTCATTTTGCCTGCATTCACCATAAACCTGGCAATGAAAACATCCCTGACACCAGTTGATCTCCATGTCGTTTATTTTAAAAATTTCAACCTCCGCTCCTTTCAATTTTGCTCCTTCCAAAACCTTCTTCACGAGAATCTCGGTATTGCTTTCTGCCCTCGGGCTTCCAACAATACCTAAAACCTTCATGCGATTAGGCAAGAGCTAAAAGCTTAAAAAATTTTCCAAAAAGCTTTTTCAGGAGATTAGCCTTTAGTAACTCCAAGCGGAATTAACTTGGCGACGAGTGTTGAAATTCCCGCTCTGTGCACCACGTCAACTACCTCATCACTGATCTTGTAAGCTTCAGGAGCCTCTTCGGACAGCAAACCTTTTTCTGCGGATCTAACATAGATCCCCTTCTTTTCAAGATTCTGCCTGACAACATTGTCCCTCATTCTTCTTTTAGCCTCAGCCCTACTCCAAACACGCCCACTGCCGTGGCAAGTGCTTCCAAAAGTCTCAGCCATTGCTTTTTCAGTGCCTACAAGCACATAGCTCGGAGTGCCCATGCTTCCCGGAATTAATACGGGCTGACCGACGTTGCGATAAATAGCTGGCACCTCGCTTCTTCCAGCGGAGAACGCTCTCGTTGCACCCTTCCTATGGACGCAAACCTTCACTTTTTTCCCGTCGACCACGTGTTCCTCAAACTTTGCAATGTTGTGAGCAACATCGTAAACGATCTCGAGTCCAAGATCTTCTTCGCTCATCTTGAAGACTTTGCTAAAGCTTTCCCTTACCCAGTGTGCAATGATCTGTCTGTTGCACCATGCATAATTTGCACTTGCAGCCATTCCCGCAAAGTAGTCTTCGCCTTCCTTGCTTTTGATTGGAGCACATGCAAGCTGTCTGTCTGGCAGGGAGATGTTATACTTCTTAACCGCTCTGTCAAGGATCTCCAAAAAATCTGTGCAAACCTGATGCCCCAAGCCTCTGCTTCCACAGTGGATCATAACAGTCACAGTCCCCTCTTCAAGCCCAAAAACCTTAGCAACCTCTGGATTGTAGACTTTTTCCACATATTGCACTTCGAGAAAGTGATTTCCACTGCCGAGAGTGCCGAGCTGTGTTCTTCCACGATCCCTTGCCCTTCTGCTCACAACTTCCGCTCTTGCTCCGGGCATTGCTCCGTTTTCTTCGCATCTTTCCAAGTCTTCCTTGGTCCCATAGCCATTTTCGAGAGCCCATTTTGCCCCAGAGACGAAGATCTCATCAAGATCTTTGTCTTTGAGCGTGATCTTGCCCTCGCTACCAACTCCAGAGGGCACCGCAACAAATAATGCATCGACAAGCTCCTTGATCCTCGGTTTAACCTGATCAACTTTAAAATTGCTCCGGAGAAGGCGAACACCACAATTTATGTCGAATCCAACACCTCCGGGAGATATGACACCTTCTTCTATATCAAAGCCAGCTACACCACCGATCGGAAATCCGTATCCCACATGGACGTCTGGCATTACAAGCGATGCCAGTTTTACTCCGGGCATTGTTGCAACATTCGCTGCCTGCTCTACCGCATCTTTTTCAAGATCCTTCATCAGCTTTCTGCTTATGTAAAAGTAAGCGGGAACTCGCATTCCCTTCTTGTAGTCCTTACTCAGCTCCCATTTGTAATCCGTAATCTTTTTAAGAATGTCTTCCATGATTTCTATTCTCTTCGCGATTTATATCTCTTTATCTCCCCTTTGTATTAATCAGCGAAGAAAAAGTAATTACAAAAAAGAAATTTTAATCGTATAGGAAAATTTTATTTATCAAAGAAGTTAGCCAAGATCTATGAAAATAATCCAGAGCATTCTTGAAACCGCCGAGGAAGGGGACAAGATCTTAATATCTTTCCCAGACATATATAGTTTCTATACCGTTTCTTCTTGGCTATCTGAGAAGTTTGGAGAGGTATTCTGGATATTGTGGACTGATGCTGCGGTTGAGCGTCTAAATCACTTTGCAAAAAAGTATGGGTTCCCTAAATCAGGCGACGCGCTAATTATATCTGCAGAAAAAGATTGTATTTACCTCCGAAGCACAGAAAAGCTGAATTTAGACGAGATCGAGGACATCAAAAATTTTATACCAGAAGATCGAATTGTAATCTCTTTTGGAGTTAATTTCCTCTTGCTCTACGGCTACGATATTTCGAAGGCAATTGAAGCTCTCATTGAGATCGAGAAGGGAGTTTTGATCACCGCTGTGATTGGAAAGGTGCCAAGCGAACTTCTAACTTTCCACGATGTCTTCATTGAGATCATAAAGAGTGAGGATTCATTTATTGCATATCATAACTACGTTGCAAAGCTGACTTTTTCGATGAAGGGGGGCGTTACAGTTGTGAGCGACAACTTAGGACAATGAGGAACTTTTATAATTCCCAAGAACTGCAAGCTTTTAATGGATCTTGCACAGCAGATAAGAGAGCTTGAAGAAGAAATAAAAAAGACTCCATACAATAAAGCCACGGAGCACCATGTTGGCAGGCTAAAAGCAAAGCTTGCAAGACTAAAAGAGGAGTTTGAAAAAGAAAAAGCAAGAAGTGCAAGACAACAAGCGATTACGAT
Organism: Archaeoglobales archaeon; assembly: GCA_030055595.1. Taxonomy (GTDB): domain Archaea; phylum Halobacteriota; class Archaeoglobi; order Archaeoglobales; family Archaeoglobaceae; genus WYZ-LMO2. The sequence goes on from JASFYH010000007.1 coordinate 53,484, forward strand.
AAGAAAAGAGGGAGATGCGACAGTTGCTCTTGTGGGTTATCCCTCAGTAGGAAAGTCAACACTCTTGAATGCTCTAACCGGTGCTAAAAGCGAAGTTGCGGACTACGATTTTACAACAAAGAAGCCTGTGCCCGGGATTATGGAATACAAACATGCCACTATCCAAGTCATAGACATGCCGGGACTTGTTGAGGGTGCTTCAAGTGGAAGGGGGAGAGGAAAAGAAGTTATTTCTGCAGTTAGAATTGCTGATCTCATAGTTATTGTTGCGGATGTTTTCAGACTGGAGACAATTGAGCTAATCAAGAGAGAGCTTTATGAAGGGGGTATAAGGCTTGATCAGAAGCCTCCTGAGATCATTATTAAGAAGAGAGAACGTGGTGGGATAAAGATAACCTCCACAGCTCCAATAGCCCTTGACGAGAAAACCGTTTATGAGATCATGAAAGAATACAGAATTCACAACGCTGAAGTCATAATTCGAGATCCAATAACTTTAGATGAGCTTATAGACGTTCTGGCTGGAAATCGAGTTTATATTCCCTCTGTAACAGTTGTGAACAAGATCGATCTGATGGACGTTGAGTGCGGGAGTATCAAGATCTCTGCAGAAAAAGGAGTAAATCTCGATTTGTTGAAAGAAGAGATCTACAAAAAACTCGATTTCGTAAACATTTATCTCAAACCTCCCGGAGAGAGGGTAGCTGAGAAACCCATGGTTTTAAGAAGAGGTGCGAGAGTTGAAGACGTTTGCAGAAAACTGCACAAAGATTTTGTTGAAAAATTTAGATATGCAAGAGTTTGGGGGAGATCGGTCAAATTTGAAGGGCAAAGAGTTGGTTTAGACCATATCTTGTGCGATGGTGATATCCTCTCAATCTACGCGGACTGATTTTACGGTTTTGTAAAAACCGATAAAAACTTATAAATCCCGACGTTTAATTTAACTTGGTGGTCTAAATGAGGAAGATTGATGAAAAAGAATTCCTGAATTTGATCAGAAGCGACAAACTCGTGGTAGTGGACTTCTACGCGGACTGGTGTATGCCTTGTCGTTATTTGAGTCCAGTGCTTGAGAAGCTTTCAAAAGAGTATAAAGAAGTGGAGTTTTACAAGCTTAACGTAGACGAGAACCAAGAGCTTGCATTCGAATATGGAATATCAAGCATACCCACAGTCCTATTCTTCAAAAACGGACAGATCGTTGGAGGTTTTGTTGGAGCGATGCCCGAGAGCATGGTAAAGGCTGAGATTGAGAAAACACTGAGTTTATGATTTTTTTAAAGCAAGCCTCAAAAACAATGGACTGTAATAGCATTTTTGAATGTTTTTTTGGTCTCAATTCTGAAGATGTTAGAGTTTACTTTGCCCTTCTGCAAGGGATTGAAAGAATTGAAGAGCTTGGCTCAGCTCTGGGCAAAAAGGAGAGCTCCATTTATAAATCGCTTCAAAAACTTCTAATTGCGGGCTTAGCTTACAGAGAGAAGAAAACAATACCGGGAGGCGGTTATTACTTTATTTATAGGGCAGTGCCTAAAGAGGTCGTTGCAAAGGAGATAGAAAATCTTTTAGACGAGTTCTATGAAAAAGTCAAGAAACTACTGGGTGATTTGCTTGCAGATCGCAGTTCTGGGCTGTAAAGGTTGCAGAAGTTGCGATCGAGTCTGTCCCGTGCCGAATGCTATAGTAAGAGATGGTGGAAAAGTTATTCGGATCGATCCCGAGAAGTGCGTTGGTTGCTTAGAGTGTGTGAAAGTATGTCCCTATCGTGCTCTGATGGCAATGGATTGACTTTTCCAGATGAAAAAATTCTAAAAATCGTAGAGAAATATATCGAGACGGGACTAATACCATTGAAAGAACTTGACGATGAAAAGATGCTCACTTTGGACTTTTTTAAACTTGCAGTTCCTTTGGAGTCGATTAATGGATCTCTGGCCTGGAAACATAGAAATTTCGGTTCAGAAATGGAGATCCCATATATTGTCCGATTTTACTTTAAAAACAACAGAAATTGGAGAAAGGCGATTTTAGAATATTTTAAAGCAATAGGGGAACAAGATCCAGAAGAATTTGTCAGGATCTTTGGAGAAGTTGTTGAGAACGCTAAGGGGTTGTTGATCTGTTGTGAAGATCTAGTTGACATAGCAATGAAGCATGGAAAGGAGCCCGGAGCTCTTATCTCCGAACTTAAAGGTTCAGGTTTGATCAGTCCTATAGTAGGTTGTGGAGTTTTCGGCAAATCTAAAGCTCCGCTTTACGAGATCAACAGATTTTTCGCAATACTCTTAAAAATCGAAGAATAATTTGGATGTGCTGATCGCCCTTTCAATCCATGGTGAAGACAAACCGGGACTCGTTTATGCAGTTTCAAAGGCATTGGCAAGTTGCAATGCCAACATAGTGGACATAGAACAGACTGTTCTACAAGGGATCTTTGCGATGTTCATCGTTGCTGAAGCGGGAGATCTTGAGTGCGTTGAGAAGAGACTTGTCAAGTTATCAACAGATCTTGGTATTAAAATCACTATAAGTCCTTTTGAGAGGAAGAAATCGAAGGAAAAGAATCTATACGTCATAAATGTCCTTGGAAAGGATAGAGTTGGAATTGTCAGAGATATAACCGAGGTCTTGCTGAAGTTTGGAATCAACATCGAGAGAACAAGCTTAACTGCAAGAGATAAGCTCATTTCAATAGAGTTTATTGTAGACGTCGGGAGTGCGGATCTCTCAAAGCTAAAAAGAGAGCTTTTAAAAGAAGGGGAGAAAATTGGACTCGATATTGTTGTCCAAGAATATGAATCCGCAGTTAGGGAGAAAAGATTGATCGTTTTCGACCTCGATTCAACTCTCATAGATGCTGAAATAATAGACGAGCTAGCAAGAGAGGCGGGAGTTGAGAAAGAAGTCAAAGAATTGACAAAAAAGGCTATGAATGGGGAAATGAGTTTCAAAGAGGCTTTGCAAGAAAGAATTAAACTCCTAAAGGGTTTACCAGTCGAAGTGCTTGAAAAGATCTATTCGAGGGTTGAGTTCACTGAAGGGGCGAAGGAGTTAATCTCCGCTTTAAAGAGGGCGGGCTACAAAATTGCTGTCGTAAGCGGTAGTTTCACATACTTTACAAATCGAATAAAAGAAGAGCTTGGGTTGGATTACGCCTTCGGTAATGAGCTTGAGATCTTAGACGGGAGGCTTACAGGAAACATTAAAGGTCGAATAATCGATGCAGAAGAGAAAGCTAGAATAGTAGAAGAAATAGCCAGAAAAGAAGGGATCAGCACGGATAAAGTTGTTGCGGTTGGTGATGGGGCTAATGATAGGCTTATGATCGAGAAAGCGGGACTTGGAATTGCATTTAATGCCAAAAAAGTTCTTAAAGAAATTGCAGATGGAAACATTTCGAAGAATAATCTCATAGGTTTAGCAAGTGTGCTCAAGCTACCCTCTGAATTTACAAAAAGACTATGAAACTGATTCTTGCGATCTATTTAACAACCTTTCTGATCAAGATCTTCGCTTACCTTTCTTCAAATGTAACTGCGATCTTTGCGGATGCGCTCCACTCCGTTGTTGACATTATGCTCCTTCTTCTGTTAGCGACCGCTTCTAAAGTTTCAGAAATAAAAGCTGATAAGTTGCACCCAATGGGTCACGGTTTAGTAAAAAATGTCGCTTCTTTAGCTATTTCCGTTGCCTTCATTACAATTTTGGCTTTCGAACTGCTCAAAGAGGGGCTAAACAAAATTATAAACCCTATTAAAAACTACCCCAACCTTGAAATAGCTTTAATTGCGGAATTTTCGGTTTTAGCTCTCTTATTGCTTGGGACGGTTGTATACAAAAGAAAAAAAGGAGTTATCAGCAGAACCATAATGTTTGAGAGCTTGAACGATTCTCTTTCAACCATTGCAGCGATCTTGGGTATTCTTGCTATCTCTTGGGGTTATCCCCTATCTGACGGCATTGCAACTATCATAATCGCCCTTCTAATAGTTTTTAATTCTATCAGACTCTTCTTAGAGAATGCAAAACTTCTCATTGGAATGTCGCCACCAGAGGAGTTCTACCGCAAGATCGAGAACTTCTGCTTGGAAAAGGGTATTAAAGGAGTTCATGATATGGTAGCGATCTATTTAGACGAGGGAACGATCCATTTGGACATGCACGTGACTGTGGACGGAGAAATGAGTGTTAAAAAGGCTGATGAGCTGATTGAAGGGCTTGCAGAAGAGTTAAAAGATAAATTTCCAAATATAAAACACATCTCCATACACCTCTGCCCACACGGGGGAAATAGAAGGAAAATTTACTAAGAGATAAATATTTTAAAGAGCCAGTATCTCATTATGCGAACGATCTTCTGGAAAGATTGCTTGTGGCTCATTGATCAGACTAAGCTTCCGGAAAAAGAGGAATTAATCCCCTGTAGAAGAGTTGATGAACTTGTAGAAGCTATAAAAAGGCTTGCAATCCGTGGTGCTCCCGCTCTTGAAGCAGCTGGGGCTTATGGTGTCGCTCTTGCGAGTTTTGAGAGGGAATTTTCAGGCTTGGAAGAAATTAGGCAATATTTAGTTGAAAAAGCAAAGTTGATCGCTTCAGCAAGACCCACTGCTGTTAATCTTTCCGTTGGAGTTGAAAAAGTGCTCAAAAGAGCTCTTGAAGGAAATAGCATTGAAGAGGTCAGAAGTATTGCGCTTAGAGAAGCAGAAAGAGTTGCTGAAGAGGATATAGAGAGAAACAAGAAGATTGGAGGAAACGGGGCAAAATTGCTCGAAGATGGCGACGTGGTGCTCACATATTGCAACACTGGAAGGCTTGCCACTGTAGACTGGGGGACCGCTTTAGGAGTAATAAGATCCGCAGTTGAGGAGGGAAAAAAGATCAGAGTTTTTGCTTGCGAAACAAGACCGCTTAACCAAGGATCAAGGCTCACGTGCTACGAGCTCATGAAAGATCGTATTGATGTGACGCTGATCACAGACTCGGCGGTCGGCATTGTGATTAAAAAAGGATTTGTAAACAAGGTCATTGTGGGAGCGGACAGAATTGTGAGAGATGGTTTTTTCAACAAGATCGGGACTTATACAGTTGCGATCACAGCAAAACACCACAGGATTCCATTCTATGTAGCAGCACCAAAGAGCACGTTTGATCTAAGCAGAACTTCTGAAGATGTGGTTATTGAAGAAAGAGGGGCAGAGGAGTTGATTTACTGCGGTGATAAACTTTTAGCCCCTAAGGACGTGAAAGTTTACAATCCCGCATTTGATTTTACACCATTAGAGCTCGTTAGTGCCATAATTACTGAAGAGGGGGTAATTTATCCACCATTCAATTTTTAACCTAAGGCAAAGATTATTTACCCTTGGCTTAAGATCAGAGTGCCGATGATGACTGATGGGCGATCTGATCGGTGATGATAGGGAGAGTCTGAGGTTTTTAATTTGCCAGAAAATTTTTAATTCATTTAACAAGGCTCGATCGTGCAAGAAAGAAAGCTTAAGGAGATCTTAGACCGCTATATGAATTCTGTTCCTGAGATCTCGATCCACTGCGATAGGTGTCTTAAGACGGAGAGGTATAATGGCAACGTCGTTTTGATGGTTTTAGATGCTTCTTTTACCTCCATAGGTCTTAACTATTTCAAATCAGTTGTTCCGAAGGTTTTGGAGTTCAAAAAAGCATTCAATAACGTAAAAACTCTCAGAGATTTGGCAAATTCTAACATAGAAGAGCTGAAAAAAGTATGGAGGAACTCAAGATCTTGGAACGTGGCAATTCGTACCGCTGAATTTCTTTCCAGTTTGAGCAGTGACGATAAGAGTGCTCTAAGGACGTGGGCAAAAAATTCAAGCCTTGAAAACTGGAAAATGGATCCCATTGGCAGAATTAAAGGTGTCGGGCTAATAACCTACCAGTATTTGAGAATGATGGGCGGTGTTGACACGGTTATGCCTGACAAGATCGTAAAGAGAGTAATTAACAGGATCCTCGTTGAGGCGGGACTTGAAGCGGTTGAAGACGATCTTGAATTCATAAAAGTTGTCTATAAAATTGCTAAAATATGCAATTACAGAGCTATAGAGCTTTGCTGGATGACTTGGCTCGTGCAATACAGCGAAGAGCAGAGAAATAGATATCTAAAGCTACTATACGAATTATAACTAAAGCTTTAATCTTCTCAGGCTCAGTGAATTCATCACAACGCTAAAGCTACTCATAGCCATGGCTCCCGCAGACCACTCTGGACGGAAAGGAATGCTGAAGAGAAGGAATGAAAGCCCACCTGCAAACGGAATGAGTATTGCATTGTAAAAAACCGCCCAAAAGAGGTTTTGTCTGATCTTCGCCATAATTTTCCTGCACAACTTTATCGCCTTCACGACTTCTGTCGGATCATCTTTTAGCAAAGCAATGTCTCCCGCCTCAACCGCTATGTCTTCAGCTTTTCCGATTGCAATTCCAACGTTTGCCTGAGCCAATGCGGGAGCGTCGTTTATGCCATCTCCAACAAAAATCACCGCATTTCCCCTTTCCTGAAAATCTTTAACGACTTTAAACTTCTCGGTCGGTAGAACCTCTGCAAAAATGAAGTCAACCGCAAGAGTTTTCCCAATCTCCTCAGCAACGCTTTTTCGATCTCCACTCACGATTCCAACCTTAAAACCCATTCTCTTAAGTTCTGCAATCGTCTTAACGCTGTTCTCCTTTAATTCATCTTTGATCACAAATTGCCCCGCAATTTTGCCTTCAACTGCCAGAAATACTCCATCTCCTTCTGCATTAATCCCCTTCTCTTTAAGAAATTCTGAATTGCCCAGAATAACCTCTTTTCCATCAATTTTAGCTAAAACGCCTTTTCCAGCAAAAACTGTGAATTCTTCTGGCTCCAATGGTTCAATTCCTAATTCTTTAGCCTTATCCATTATTGCTCTCGCAATGGGATGATCTGAGAACTTCTCCGCTGAGACCGCAAGTTTTAGCAATTCTTCTTCTGACAAGCCATAGCTAACGACTTTCACAAGTTCTGGCTTTCCCTTAGTCAGCGTGCCAGTTTTATCAAACAAAATTACTCTGCTTTTTGTAGCTTCTTCAATAGCCTCCGCATTTCTTATTAAAATTCCTTTCTCCGCTCCTTTTCCAAGTCCAACCGTTATAGCTGTTGGAATTGCCAAGCCAAAGGCACATGGACAGGCTATCACAATAACGCTCAGCAGAGTTGTGAAAGCAAAAAGTGAACCCTCTGCCAAGAGCCAGTAAAGGGAGCAAATGATTGCGATTGACAACACAGCGGGTATGAAGTAAACTACAACTCTGTCTGCAATTCTCTGCACTTCTGGCTTTGAGCTTTGAGCAAGCTCCGTGATTCTTATGATCTGCGAAAGCAAGCTCTCTTCTCCGACCTTTTCAGCCTTTATTTTGAGTATTGAATTCTGGTTGACAGTCCCACCTACAACTCTGTCTCCCGCTCTTTTGAAAACTGGCAATGGCTCGCCCGTGATCATCGATTCATCCACATAGCTCTCTCCTCCAACCACAATTCCATCTACAGGGATTCTTTCGCCCGGTTTGACGATAACTACTTCCCCAATGCTCAAATCGGAAATTGGTATCTTTAGCTCTTCGCCATTTCTTATGACTTTTGCTTCCTTTGCCTGAATTGCTAAAAGTTTTTTAATTGCCTCTCCCGTTCTACTCTTTGCCCTTGCTTCCAAGTATTTACCAAGGAGCAGAAAGCTCATAAGGATTACACTCTCCGGGTAGAAGTTGAAATCCCTTGGAATTAGCCTTATAGTTGCCAATATACTCGAAATGTAGGCTGAACTTATTCCGATCGCATACATAACCTCCATTGTGAGCGTCCCTCTTTTAATAGAGCCAAATGCTTTCTTGAAGACCTCTCTGCCAGCATAAGCTATTGCAAAGCTTGCAATTGCTAATTGGATTTCGAGAGCTAAAAGATCCTTGGAGACAAAAAGAAAGACTCCCGAGATCCACGCTATGGCTAGATTTTTCTTAGCATTTCTTAATTGCTCTTTTTCATCTTCAGTTGTCTCTTCAACTCCAATGAATTCGTAGCCAATTTTTTCGATCTCATTTCTTAGATCTTCAATCCCGATCTTTGAGGGATCAAAAACGATCCTTGCTTTTTCTGTTGCTAAGTTAACGTTTGCCTCAATCACCCCGGGCAACCTTTTTAGAGTCTCTTCTATTGTCTTCGCACACATTGCACAGCTCATTCCGCCTATTTTTGCAGAGATCTCGGTAACAGGCACAATGAATCTGATATTTCAAAAGGTTAAACTTTTCGTGCTTTTTCTTCTATCGGAATTTTAGGATCCGAAGAGGCAAATCTTCTTTAATACTTCTCGAAGCTATATTGTGCGCCTCAGGGAGATCTTCGTAGAGAAGCTCAGAGAACATGGAATTAAGAAGATCGGAACAAGGATCAAGAGGATCCTCTATTCGAATGATCCCGTAAGGGCTATGGCTATTGCAGTCGCAAATGGATCTGCGAGTGTTTTTGAGGGCGGTGATGACTTGGAGTTCTCCTTTAGCCTCGATGGAAAATACTTACAAGAACCACCAGATGCCTATATCGGCAAAAGTGGTAATTTCGTTTTTGGTAAAAAAGAGCTGATCGGAGGGGCTGATTTTCCATTCTTGGCTGTTGATTGCAGGTTTTACGATCTGCACTCTGAAAAGGAGAAGAAGAAGATCGCTCTCCAAGTCACCAAAACCTTAGGCACTGTTAGAGAGTTTATGTGGGATGAAAAACTAATAGTTGCTGGTAAAGACTTTGGCGTTGGAGTTTACTGCGAAAGACTTGAAGATTTCTTGCTGAGCAAAGGGATCCAAGAGGTTGTTCTGCTCGATCCAAAAGGAGATAAGCGGTTTGATCAGAAAAGAGCGGATTGCTACGTCATTGGCGGTATTGTTGACAAGGCAGAGAACAGAGATCTTACCGCTTTGGTCGGAGAAGGGCTCGAAAGAGCGGGAATTAAATGTGATCGGAGAAGAATTGAGCTAAGAGGCGACATAATAGGTGTGCCGGACAGGATTAACCACATCGCAGAGATCGTTTTGAAGGTTGTGCTCGACGGATTTGCCTTGGAACCCGCAATAAGGAGTGTTCAGCCAATCACAGTGGCAAAGTGGAGACTCAGAAAGGAGTTGCCGAAGAAAAGCATTAGAGTGCGAGTTGGAAATAAAACGATCAGAGTTGTCTCGAAGAGCATATTTAAAGAATTTGACTGGCTTAATCTTCGCCTTTCGGATTTCTACGACGTTTCCAGAGAGCAGAAGCTATACGTAGTCTCCGAGGAGCTAATGCAAAAACTCAGGGGGCTTGAATGGGAAGAAAAAAGAAGATCTTATGTTCTAAACCAATCCAGCGAAGAATTTCTCGGCGGTCTTTGAGAATCTCTCCAGAATTTTCTCCTTACCTTCGAAATAGCCATTCTCTACGACGATTTTTCCATCCACGACCACTGTGTCAACGCATTCGCTTGAGGCAGAATAAACAAGGTTCGCTACTAAGTCGTGGCATGGATTCATTGAGACCTTGCTGAGATTGATCAGCACAAGATCTGCAAGCCAGCCAACCTCTAATTTGCCCGCTTTTATTCCAAAAGCCTTCGAAGCGTTTTCTGTGGCAATTCTAAAGGCATCTACTGCCTTAAATAGGTCCGCTCCGTAGTAGAATTTTTGAAGCAAAGCGGAGAACTTCATTTCCCTAAGAATGTCAAGGGAGTTGTTACTCGCCGCCCCATCTGTGCCAAGAAGCACGTTTAGCCCAGCTTTTTTCATTTCAGGATAATTCAAAGCTTTGCCCACGCTAAGCTTCATGTTGCTCGCAGGGCAGTGCACCGCATTAACTCCACGCTTCGCCATTAGCTCGATCTCGCTTCCTTCAAGCCAGACGCAGTGTGCTGAAATTAGCCTCGGGCTAAGGAATCCAATTTCGTCCAATGCCTTTACAATTCCCTTTCCATGCTTTTTCTTGAACTCCAAGACTTCTTTCTCGGTTTCTGCAAGGTGGAAGTGCACGAATATGTTCTCTCGCTCAGCAATTTCCATTGCCCTTTGCAAACCTTCAAGGCTTACCGTGTAAACCGCATGCGGGGCTATAGCTCTTAGAACTCTGAAGTTCTTGAGCTCCTTAAGCTCCTTCTCGACTCTTTTTAGATTGACCTCGAGCAGATCCTTGCTAAAGAAATCAAAGAAAGCTGAAGAGAGGCATGCCCTAATTCCAGTCTCTTCAACCGCCCTTGCGGTCGCTTGGGGGAAGAAATACATGTCAAGGAAAAAAGTTGTTCCGCTTTTCAGCATTTCAATGCATGCAAGCTTTGAAGCCCAGTAAACAACTTCTTCATTCAGCTTTGCCTCAGCAGGCCAGATCTTCTTTTCAAGCCACTCTTGCAACGGCATGTCGTCAGCATAGCCTCTGAATAGAGTCATCGCCGCATGTGTGTGTGAATTGAAAAGCCCCGGGATCACTGCAAGCCCTCTTCCATCGATCACGTAATCGCTTTTACTCTTCACATCTCCTATTGCTGAGATCTTGTTTTCTTCAATCAGAATATTTGTGGAGATCAGCTTATCATTGCGTAGCACTTTTGCATTTTCGATCAGAATCATGAAATATGGTGGCTCTTGTATTTAAAAAACTGTCTGGCAATTTTCGAAAATTATTTATATTTTTTTGAATGCTAAGGATATGCTCATACCTTCGGAACACGAAGGTGTAAGGGTTGTGAAATGTGGAACCGACGTTGGCGGTGGGAGAGTTCTCTACTGGGTATATTTCTATGTCTATAAAGACTTTCTGTTCGATTCTGGATGCCCCCATACAGCAAAAGAGGTTTTTGAGGTGTTTAAGGACAAAAAGGCTTTAATGATCACACATTACCACGAAGATCACAGCGGTGGTGCAATAGAACTTCAAAAAGTTATGAAAGTGTTTGCTCCAAAAAGGTCACTTGAGATCCTTAGAGACCCGCCAGAGGTTTTGCAGTATAGAAAGATCGTCTGGGGACAGCCTACTCCCGTGATTGCTGAGCCTTTAGAAGAGATGCCTTTTAAGGAGATCGAAGTCATAGAAACACCCGGGCACAGCTTTGACCATGTAAGCTTCCTCATAGACAGAAAACTCTTCTGCGGTGATCTTGTCGTTACAAGGGGGCAAATTGTATGCATGCGTGAAGAAAGGCTCTTGGAGACCATTAAATCGATAGAGAAGGTGCTTAGCTACGATTTCGACTTCGCATACACTGGTGTTGGAGTTTCAAACAGGGAAGCGGTTGAGGATTACTTGGCTTACCTTGAAGAGCTTAAAGAAAAGGCTGAGGAGCTTTACAAAGAGGGTAAAAGCATTGAAGAGATCGTAAATGCGGTATTTCCAAACCCCCCAGAGAAGGCTTTGTTAATGGAAACCGTTAGCGAGAAGGAATGGGCAAGAGAGAACATCGTCAGATCGCTCCTAAATCTTTCGGGACAAAGTTAATCTTCAGTTTAACTGAAGATCTTTCATGTTCCAGTCAGAACTTAGGCTGATCGTTTTTCACTACGGATTCTTTGGTGAGAGATTCATAGCAAATCTTATGAACTACTCGAACTCCTGCCCTTCTTTTGGAGCCTGCGGAATAAATTCATGCACTCTTTGCAAGGAAAAGCTTTACAGCTTCTCAAAGAACATAATTGCGAGCTTTTCAATGGTTGATCCAAAAACAATGCCAAGCTTTATTGAGAATGCCGACGATTTTTTACCAAAGTTCATTCCTGAGGCGGACATAGCAATAGCGATCAATTTACATCCAGACGTTCTCTCAGCTTTGCCAGAAAAGCTGGCTGGGAATGTGTCCGCGCTAATTGTTCCAGTTGAGGAGCCCAAATGGTGCACGCTTGGGCTTGCTAAGCAGTTGAATGAGAAATGTGAATCTCTTGGCTTGGAATTTCTTGCTCCAAAGCCTTTTTGCTCAATGCGAAAAAGTGGACAGAAGATCATAGACAGATTCATTGAAGAATTTGGCCTCGGTTATCCTGAATTCGAGATCGAAATCGAAGAAGGAAGAGGAAAAGTCAGAATTCTACGAAGTCAGCCTTGTGGCTGTGCCTGGTTTATTGGAGTTAAGCTCAGAGGCTTCGATTTCACAGATTACACAATGCGAGAGCTATGGAATGCGGTAAGCGAAGCTCATCACAGCTATCCATGCACCGCAAGCATGGAAAAGGATCCTGAGTTCAACGAAACCCTTTTGCATGTCGCGGGCTACATTGCAAGGCATGCGGTTGACAAGGCTTTAGGCTACGAGGGTGATGAAGAGATCTCAGAGCCTCTCAAGAAGTTTATTTCGCAGGAATTCTAACTTCAAAAACCGCTCCTCTTGGCTTGTTGTCGTAAAGCTTAACAGTGCCCTTGAACATCTCAACGATCTTCCTAACCAAGAACAGCCCCAGACCACCACCCTTCCTCGAGAACCTCGACTCGAAGATCCTCTCCTTAAGCTCATCAGGAACTCCAACGCCGT
>JASFYH010000008.1 GCA_030055595.1 Archaeoglobales archaeon
TCTTTGGACTTTCGATTTATCAAAGTTTTGGTTTGCTTATTTTTCAACCGCCCTTAGCCTTATAACAAAAACTGTTCCTTTTGGCTTATTATCTTCAACCTTGATCTCTCCAGAATATCTTTCAACAAGTCTCTTGACTATGTAAAGCCCCAAGCCTGTGGAGGCTTTTTCACCATAGGTAAAGCCTTCTTCAAAAATTCGAGGCTTGACCTCGTCTGGAATACCCTTGCCAAAGTCTGCAATTCTGATCTCAGCGTAACTTCCAGACTTCTTTATTTTCACTTCCACTCGATCTGTCTCCGCATGCTGAACCGCGTTCTGGAAAATGTTCTCGAATATCACCCTAAGACCATCATCTGCGACGACTTCACAGTCCCCTTCAATGCTGATCGGAATGCCAAAACCTTTCGCCACTTCTTCAGCCACGCTTTTAACGCTCATGAGCCTGAGTTCTCCCGATTTAACGACTTCTTCAAAGTTTTTAAGGTTCTTTATAACATTAACCGCCCTTTCGATCTGTGATCTTGTATTATGGCAGAACGTCTCCTTTCCCGTGTCTTTATAGAGTTCCATGTATCCAAGAGCGGAAGTAAGCGCATTCAGCGTGTCGTGGCGGAGAATCCTGTTTATGAGCGAGATCATTCTCGAAAGCTCTTCGTTTTTCTTTCTCTCTTCTTCAAGTTGTGTGACGTCTGCAAATGCTACAATTCCGAATCTTTTTCCTTGCCAGATGTCTGAGACTCCAAAGGCTTTTAGTATTCGGTAACTTCCATCTTTTCGCTTCACTCTGAGCAAATATGGCTCGAGTTGCTCTCCAGATAGCCTTTTTCTCATTACTTCTCTTGTTTTTTCCTTTTCTTCTTCATCGAATAGCTCCCAGAAAATTTCGCGCAAAAGTTCATCCTTCGTGTAGCCTGTTGCCTCTTCCACCGCCTTGTTAACGTAAACAAATTTTCCTTCGGTGTAAACGATACACGGCACAGGTGTTAGATCGACAAGCTTTTTGAACCATTCAAGGTTCTCTTCCGCAGTAGCCCCTCTTTCCTGAAGTTTACCAACGAATTTAATTCCTCCAGCAAATAGCAGTATTAAGCCAGATGCCTTAAGAATGCCCTCAACGAAAGTTCCAAAAAATTCTGGCTCAAGAATGAACTCATCAAGCAAGTCGATGCCAAGGGCTACGGTGAAAATCCCCCAGCCAAGAATTAATGGCTTGAAATTCCGAATTAAGAAAAGCAGAAAGAGTGCGAGTATGAACAGAAGCCCCTCAATAAAGACGTCTTCAACCTCAAACTCAAATGCGTGTTTTGAAAGGAATAAATATGCCCAGAATCCTACCACTACTGCCCAAATGCCGATTAAAACAAGCAAAGTGTTTCTGTCGCTTTGAGCCTTCATTACAATTTCATGAGATAGAGAGTATAAAAAATTTTTACTTTTCTGAAAGAACATCGATCACGTCGAGCTTCTCAACAAAAGCCTTGAAATTCTTTGACAGGCTTGGCTCAGTCCTGCCGGAATCTCCGCTTACGAGCTCCTTTATATAAAGTCCCGCCTCAGCTTCGAACTTCAGAACTGCAACTTTGCCAAAATGGGCTAAAATTTCAGCCTTATAAAGCCTTCTGATTCTTAGTTTGTCCGCTCTTCTATGAAGAACTCTCTCTGGAGTTTTTTGCCTTATTTCACCAATAAGCTCATTAAGTGCTCTCTCAAGCTCTTCTTTGCTCACTTCTCTATCAAAAACTACTTTTGCTCTATAGACTTTCCTAAATCTTTCTTCCTTAACTCTTTCAACGTCTTCAGAATTTGCATAGCTCAATTGCTTAACCGCAACTTTTCCTTTTGAGAACTCGTTTATTCTTCTCTCCAGCTCGCTCAAATCAACTCTTCTCTTTTTTGGCTCGATGATCTCAAGAACAAAAGGTCTTCCATTGCCAAGCATTCTTGCGTCCACGTCTTCTCTGCCAGAGCCATGAAGAACCGCATCTTTTGCATCAAAGAGCTCAATTGCGGGAGTTGAAATTAACTCTTCAACGGAATAAAGGTATCTTTTGCCTGTATAATTGCAGATCTCACATCCCACGCCTTTGCATTTTCCACAAAGCCATCTTGTCTGAGAAATGTTTCTTATCCTCTTTATATATCGACCGTAAATATATATTGGCTTAATATTTATTTGAAAGCTTAAATCTTCTGGATCGAAAACTATAATCACGTCGGGATCAAGAGAGGGCTTTTTACCAGTTATCGACTTTAGTTTTGACTGCAGTTCATTTTTTATCTCTGATTTGAGGTCGTAATCAATTCCCCTAAGCTCAAAAAATTCCTGCAAAGCTCTAAAACTACCTTCACTCCTTATACCGACTTGAAAGCTTTCAAACTCGAAATCAAGCCTTTTTGAGATCTCTCCGACGATCTCGTCAATTTTTTCGAATACTTTGGCACAGATCGGACAGCTTTCACTCTCCACAAGCTCCAGATTCAACTTTTTTGCACATCTTTTGCAAAGCATTAATCCAGATCTGCGTTAAAGTAATAAATTTGACCTTTTCGAGATCAAATCATGGAGAGCTCGATCAAGGATCTTATAAAAAGAGCTGCGGAAGATCTTGCGAATTCAAAATATGCAGTAGCCTTTACAGGGGCAGGAATTTCTACTGAAAGCGGAATTCCCGACTTCAGAGGACCTTCTGGGATCTGGACAAGAGATCCTGAGGCTGAAAGAAGATCCTATGAGATCTTTGGCAAATTCCTAAGAAATCCAAAAGAATACTGGGAAGAAGCTCTCAGATCTCCGTTTTTCAGCATTCTCGAACAAGCAAAGCCTAATCCCGCTCACTATGCCTTGGCGGAGCTTGAGGAAATGGGGATCATTAAGGCGGTGATCACACAGAATATCGATGCTCTACACCAGAAGGCGGGAAGCAAAAACGTTCTCGAGTTTCATGGGGGAATTACAAAACTTAGATGCATATACTGTGGCTGTAGATTTCCGAGAGAGGATTTTTCAAAAGAAATAGAAGAAAAAAGAATCCCTATGTGCAAAGAATGCGGAAGCCCGCTAAAAATGGACGTCGTTTACTTCACAGAACCAATTCCGAGAGACGTTTATGAGCTTAGCTTTGAAGAAGCAATGAAATGCGATCTGATGCTTGTGTGCGGAACTTCTGCGGTCGTTTATCCAGCTGCGGAATTGCCGAGGGTTGCAAAGAGGCGTGGAGCGAAGGTTATAGAAGTGAACTTCGAAGAAACACCGCTAACTCATGAAATGATCTCGGATTACCTCATAGAGGGAAAGGTCGGAGAGATTCTACCAAAAATTGTTGAAGAGGTGAAGAAGTTACGAGAGAGACAATAATTAGACTTTTTGAGGTTGCAAACTCAAGGGACTGGAAACCTTGGGAGCTTCAGAGCACTCTAAAAAGGGAATTCGAAGGAGTTGTAGCGGTTGGTGATGACCTCTCGTTCGTTTTAAAGTTGAATTTAGAGATTCCAGACTTGGATTTGGAGCTTTTAGGGGGTAGAAAGTGCATCATTCGACCATTTAAAAATGCATATCGTTTTGAAAGAGGCTTCATAGCTTTCAGTGGAAAATTCCTTAGGATCAGCAGGGATCTCGAAAGAGAAAAGCTTGAGAAGATCCTAGATCTTCTGCTAAAAACAAAAAATTAAAATCGATCTGACCGCTGTGCCCCACTCAGGAGGAGATTTTAGTTATCTGCATAGCTAAAAACCTGAACCTAAAAAATGGCAAACAGTGTAGAAGTAGTCAATGTGCTTTTAGGGCACCTTAACCTGCTTGCTGTCCCAGTAATCCCTGAAGTTTCTTCTGTAACTCTGCAAACCTTTCTTTTAACCTTTCTTCTTGCCTCTCGAGAGTCTTTATCCTAATCTCGAAGCTCTCTTTTTTCTCGTTCAGCTCTCTGACAACCTTTTCCTTCCCCTCTCTCACAAGAATACTACCAACCGCTTTATAGATCGGCGTCTCTTCGCTTACATTCTGCAACTCCTCCAAAGCCTGCTTAGTCTCTTCAAACATCGCTTCGATCTGAGCCTTCTGATTCACTACGAGCTGTAATTGCTGTTGGATCTGCTGTAGTTGTGCCACTAAATTCTGAACCTGCGGGGGTAATTCGCTCATACCAACACCTCTATTTCCAAACACATATTTATGAGCCTCAACCATGAGTTGATTGCAGCTCTAAAGTCTGAGATCGAGTCTGCAAAGATCTCGATTTTGAGCTTTCCTTCAGATTGATAAATCTTTGCTTTGCTTATCGCATTGCTTTCCTCAGGCTTCAGAGCTCTTAGCAAGTCTTCTTTGCACTCAATTTCTATATATGCCTTCATAGGGCACTTTTCATGTCCTCTATTGCCCTGTCTATTGTGGCTTTTAAAACTTCTGGCAATCCCTTGATCTCGATCTCCATGAAGCCACGCACTATTGCTGACACCGCCTGATCTCTGCTCAGACCCCTTGACATGAGGTAAAAGATCTCTTCTTCCGCAATTTTACCTATTGCAGCCTCATGGCTCAATTCAACATTGGGATGTCTTGCAATAAGCTCTGGAATTGCAACGATCTCGCCTTTTTCAGAAAGAATCAGACCTTTACACTCAAGATGTCCTTTGACACCTTCAGCCTCGCCAATGATCTGTCCGCGAGCGTAAACCTTGCCACCTCTGCTTATGGTTCTTGAAATGATCTCAGCAACCGCACCGCTTTCCTTTAAAACCGCTCTTGAACCCGAGTCGATCGTGCAACCTTCTAAAGCGACTATTACACTGCTAAACACCGCCCTTGCGTTTTTTCCTACGTAAGCGGTCGGATACATCTGCACAAGCTTGACGGGGTTCAGAAGGATGTAGTTGCTAATGTATGTTGCCCCATCTTCTACCATAACCGCACTTCTCGGGCGAACTTCGATGTTGTTCTGCCAGCTGTGGATCATTGTAAAGGTCAGCTTTGCATTCTTTTTGACAAAAAACTCTGAAACGCCAATATGCATGCCAATTGCAGTTGGATGAGAGGTGCAACCAGTTATTATGTTGATCTCTGAATTTTCTTCCGCTATGACGATGTTATGAACCTTTTGCTTACCCGTTCTGTGAAGATAGAGACAAGCCTCAACTGGAATCTCCACTTTGGCATTTGGCATTGCCCTTATAAAGTATCCATTAACGTCTTCGCTGTCCGCTTCTTTCGTGAATTCATCCTGATCTCTGCGAAGAAGCTTCCAGAAGTAGTCTTTGACCCAGTCGTATTTTTCCATGGCGGACTTTATGCTCATGACCTCAACGCCCTCGTAAAAGGAGGCGAATGTCTGGACTTCCTGATCTTTCTGCAAAAAAGTTCCTGAGCGCTTCTTTGGATCAAATTCTATCCCTACTTCCTTTAGCTTCTCAGTATCTACTCCATATCTTTCAGACATCTTGCAACACACCCCTCGTAGCCGTTCTTTCTTATCTGGGCAATAATGTCCTTGGGATCCCCAACACAGGCAACTCTGCCCTTGTATAAAATCACTCCATAGTCCGCTGAGACGTAGTCCAAGATATGACCTTGGTGAGTGATTATTATTCCTCCTTTTTCTCTCTCTTTTTTCTCTCTCTCAAGAAGCTCGCTAATTGCAGAGCCAACTATTGCTATGTTCTCCAAATCAACGCCACTGTCAGGTTCGTCGAGCAAAACGAAATCGGGATTCATAAGTAGAAGTTGTAAGATCTCCGATCTTTTTACTTCCCCTCCTGAAAAACCGACGTTTATAGATCTATGCAAGTGATCTTTCATTCTGAGCTTTTCCGCGAGCTCTATGATCTTTCCTTCGTTGCCACCAAGTTTTGCGCAATGGCTTAATATGTCGATCAGCTTAACCCCATTGATCTTTGGCGGATTCTGAAAAGACATCCCAAGTCCAAGTTTAACCCTCTCGTCAGTCGGCAGATTGGTTATATCAACCTTCTTGAAGATCATTCTTCCTCCAACGACCTTGTAGGCGGGATTTCCAATTATTGCGTTCAGAAGCGTCGATTTTCCACTGCCGTTCGGACCAAACAAGGCGAAAGTTTCACCCTTTTTGACGTAGAGGTTTACATTATGCAAGATCCTTTTTCCCTCAACTTCGACGCTTAGGTTAACGATCCTGAGCATGATAAAAATTTAATTAGGAGCTTAAAAAGATTTTGAGCTTTTGGAAAAATTCTAATTTACGAGGATCACATGGTCTTGTATGAAACATAAGATCTTAGCAAGACCAAGCTATAGCCTTCTTGAGCTTGAGCTCGATAACAATGAGGAAGTGCTTGCGGAATCTGGAGCAATGGTTTACATGCGAAATGTCGAGATCTCGCCCGAGATGAAGGGCGGACTTTTTGGCGGGCTAAAGAGGAGTTTTCTCGGCGGAGAATCATTTCTTGTTAATAGGTTTATTTCGAAGGGCAAAGGTCTTCTTGGCTTGGCACCCAGTTACAATGGGGATATTACCTACATAAAGCTTTTAGGGAAATTATACGCTCAAAGCGGGGCTTTTTTAGCTTCTTCGCCAAGCATAGACATTGATATAAAGTGGGGAGGAGCCAAGACTTTCTTTGCTGGCGAAGGATTATTTTTGCTTAAGCTTGAGGGAAGTGGAGACCTATTTTTATCCTCATTTGGTGGTATTGAGGAGATAAACGTCGATGGATCGCTCTCAGTCGACACAGGGCACATTGTGGCATTTGAAGAAACTTTAGACTTTAAGATTAGAAAAGCGGGAGGATTAAAGGCCACTCTTCTTAGTGGAGAAGGGCTTGTTGCGGAATTCAATGGAAAAGGAAAAGTCTGGATTCAAACAAGATCGATAGCAGAGTATATAGGCTGGTTATCCTCGCTACTACCGCCACAGAGACGTTAGACCTCAAGCTTGAATTTTTTAGCTTCCTTAGCCTTTAGAATTTCAACCCCCCTGAGCTCACTGAAAAGACTTTTGATCTTCGAAGTTGTAGATTTATCGTCGTAGATCAGATAATTCGCACCGCTGAGCTCAACCGCTCTCCGAAGAATTTCAGCATCAAGCTTTTCAAATGTATACTTTGCGAAGTTGTGTCCGAAGGTGAAAACGGTGTCAAGAATAATTTCAGTCTGCCTTGGGACATAATGAGTTCCACCAATGCCAACAGCGATCTTCCAGTCCTTTCTTGAGTCTCTTATTGCCTCAAAGATCGCTTCAGCAACCACTTCCCCCGCTAAGCCGTCCTCCCACTCAACCTCGGTGGAGCCGATCTCGTAAAATGCGGATGGTTTTGAGATCTCCGAAGGTCCGTGGTGAGTTGCCTCCAGTGTGAACTCAAAGTCAGGAATTTTGTTAAGTTTACTTTTTAAAGCTAAGACAAAGTTCTTAATTGTGATCGGTGAGGGTTTTGCAAGTCTTTTTGACAAACCACCGTATATGTTATCGCCAACATTCCCCGAAACATGTGCGGTGAGGATCTTCCTTCCATCTTTACTGCTATGCCTTGAAACAAATAGGATCTCATCAAACTCGAAAAATTTCGAGAGCTTTTGATCTATATTGTCAGCATATATGAGCCTTTCTTCCACTTCAGCGATTGCAAAATCATTTTCAACATGGAAAACGTAATCACCATGTTTCTTTTTTTCAAAACAGCCCATTGTAAGAAGATGAGACATTATGTTGAGTGAAGCGGGATCTACTGTGCTGCAGATCACGAGTTTCATAGTTAAATTAAAAATTCCGCAATTTTTTTAATTTTCTTGCCACAATAATGGCACTTTGCAATGACATCCCCATTTTCAGCTTTTATGTAGAAAATCGAAGTGATCGGTTCTTTTGTATTTGAAATACACATTTTGTTTGGACACCTTAAAATCCCTTGCACGATCTCGGGGAGCTTTACTTTGAATTTCTTCTCGATCTCATAATCCTTGATCATATTTATTGTGGCATTTGGGGCGATCAGAGCGATTTTATTCAGCTCATCTTCTTTAATAAAAAGCCCCTCGACCTTTACTATATCTTTCTTCCCCATTTTCTTGCTTGGAACATTTAGGGCCATTGAAACCGTCTCTTTGGTCTTCTCGTCAATTCTAAGTATTTTGAGAACCAAAAAAGCCTTTCCTGCAGGAATGTGATCGATCACCGTCCCCTCTCTGATCTTGCTTACAACAAGTTCCCTCTCCTTCATTGCATCACCTCTGAGAGTATAGCCATTCTTACTGGCACACCATAGAAAGCCTGCTTAAAATACCTCGCCTGCCTCATTTTATCCACTTTAATGTCAATTTCGTCGACTCTGGGAAGTGGATGAAGAATTATCGCATCACTTTTCAATTTTTCAACAACTTGGGGAGTAATTCTGTAGCTTCCCGCAACTTTTCTGTATTCTTCCTCATCTAAAAACCTCTCTTTTTGTATTCTGGTTACATAAAGAACGTCAATCTCCTCTATTACTTCTTCAAGTCTTGCCTTTTGAAAATTGCCATTCAGCTCTTCAAGAAAATCTTCCGGCAAGCTCAGGATCTCAGGACTTATAAGGTAGATCTTTGAATTAAAAAGTGTTAGCGCCTTTATAAGAGAGTGGATCGTTCTCGAATATTTCAGATCTCCAACAAGTGCTATTGAAAGCTTCTCAAGTTTTCTGCACTCTTTTCTTATTGTGTATAGATCCAAAAGTGTCTGGGTTGGATGCTGTCCCGCTCCATCTCCAGCGTTTATGACGGGCACCGCTGAATTCTCTGCTGCGAACCTTGCAGCTCCTTCGAGGAAATGGCGAATGACTATGGCGTCGCAGTAATTGGATACGACTTTTATCGTGTCTGCAAGTGTTTCTCCCTTGGCTATACTGCTCGCTTCCTGTGCAGAAATGTTCACAACCTCTCCGCCGAGTCTTTTCATTGCGGTCTCGAAGCTTATCCTGGTTCTTGTTGAAGGCTCAAAAAATAGATTTGCGAGTATTTTTCCTTCCAAAATTCTGCATTTTCTTATCCCAAGAGCGACATCTTCAAATTCTTCAGCTTTATCCAGAATTTTTAGTATCTCTTGCTTTGTAAGATCTTCGATTGAGATCAAGTGTTTCATCGCTTGTAGTTATAGTAAAAGGTATTTAAGGATTGATGCTCAATGTATAGGCATGGAGCTACTTGAATTGATCGACGAGGCTAAGAAGCTGATGAAGGGAAAGATGCTTGAGTTAAATGAAAAGAGGTGCACGATCATCGGCGACATTCATGCAGATCTTGAAGCTTTGGACTTAATTGAAGAGATAATTGCTGGAAAAGCAATTTTTCTTGGTGATTATGCTGATCGTGGCGATGAACCCTTAGAAGTTTACGAGCGAATTTTGAGGCTTTTTGTAGAGGATAAGGCAATATTGCTGAGAGGAAATCATGAAACTGAAGACGTTTATCCACACGAACTGCCGTGGCAGTTGAGCCAGTATGAGAATGGAGAAGAAATCTATCGAGCTCTAATCGAGCTATGGGAAAAAATGCCTTATTCGGCGATCCTAAACAATGAAATCTGGCTTGTCCATGGTGGTGTTCCATGCAGAAGTGATCTTAGCGGGATAAGAAATCCTAATGAAGATCTGGCTCTTGAAATGCTCTGGAACGATCCTTGGGAAAGAGAGGAATGTGCTGAGAACTTCAAAAGAGGAGTAATGTTCTTCTTCGGAAAAAAAGCAACTCGGAACCTTTTTGAAAAGCTCGGAGTTAGGCTTGTCGTTCGATCTCATGAGCCATATAAGGTGCTGAAGGTTGAGCAGGGGGGCATGGTTGTAACCCTTGGCTCCTGTGCGAACCCTTATGGACTTGCAAACTTTGCGGTGCTGAAATTGGACTCAAAGGAAAAATGGGATCATGGTTTTGAATTTGTAGAAAAATTTGGAGTTGAGTTATCGATATTTTAAGTAGTAAATTAGTAGGATAAGCAAAAAAGGACAGGTTGTAATTCCTAAGGAGATTCGTGAAGCATTGGGAATAAAGACAGGAGTTCTCGTCTTTTTCAGGGTTGAAAGTGGAAAAATCTTAATTGATGTTACCAAGCAGAAAATGAAAGACATCTTAAAGTCCAGCAAACCTCTGGATGAAAAAAGCGTTGAATTTCAGAGAAAGCTAAGAGAGGAGTGGGACTAATGGAAAGAAACAAAACTTTAAGGGTTGGAGATAGAAGCAAAAAAATTTCTTGAACACCTTTTGCAAAGATATAAAGTCAGGAATGTAGATCCTGAGGTTGCAAAAATATCCGCTAAGCTAAGAGAGACGGGTCTAAAGCTTCCAGATGCGATAATTACCGCCACTGCCATTGTTGTTGGAGCAATTTTGGTATCTAAAGATGAGAAAATTAAAACTTCTCAATTTGAAGTGCTAAATCCTAAAGAATTTGTCGAGAGATCTTCGGAAGTGCTTAGAACTTGAATTTTAACCCTTCAAAAATAAAAATCAGATTGGAGCACCAAAACCCCATTTCTCAAGGGCTCTTGCAAGCTCTTTATGGCTTTTAGCGAACTCCTCAATCGATACACCGCTCATGATTGCATCTAACGCCTGCCTGACTGCAATAGCCCCAGCTTTTGCTCCATCTGGATGTCCAAGCACACCACCGCCAATCTGAAGCACGAGATCCTTGCCAAGCGCTTCTACAACTCCGGGAAGAACCCCGGGGTGTAGTCCGCCAGAAGAAGTTGGCATTGCCGGTTTAATGCTCCCAAATTCCTGTTCAAAATGAATTTCATCACTTGAGGAGTATTTTTCGTTCCTTAAAACATTTGCAAGTTCTATAGTCTCTAATTTCTTCCCTTCGAGCTTTCCATAGCCTGCAGTGCCAATATGGAGCTGATCTATGCCGATAATGCGGTAGAGTTTTGCGAGGGTGAACATCGAAATGCCGTGGTCATGCCTTGTAAATGCTGCATGCATCGCTCTATGCCCGTGGATCGCCAAACCATGGTCTTCTGCAAGATCTCGAATGTAAGTAAGCGCGCTCCAACCCGTGATAACAACGTCAACCATGACATATGGATTTCCAAGATCAGCAACAAATTTCAACCTTTTTTCCATTTCTCTTAGATCTGCGGTTATATTGGCAAACCAAGCCTTTTTTTCGCCAGTTTCATTTTCAACTCTTTCGATCACCTTCATTATTCTTCTGCCCCTCTCTTCGAATTTGCAAAAGCTCGGGTTTGTCAAATTCTCATCGTCCTTTATATAGTCGAGACCGCTCGAAAGCAATTCATAAGCAAGCTTTTCAACCTCTTCAACAGAATAGCCGACTTTTGGCTTTGGAACTGTTCCAACAATTGGTCTATCAACTTTAAAGATCTTCTTAACCTCTAAACCTTTAAAAGGTCCCTTAAAATTGCTTAGAAATGCCTTTGGAATGTATATATCTTCAACTCTGAGCTTTTCAACCCTTCGCATTCCAAATATGTTCCCTGCAACTGAAGCAAGCAATCCTGGAATATTTGCGGTTTCGAAAAGCTCCAAAGGGTAGGCAATTTTTACATTCCAATATTCTCCCAGCTTTTGGAATTCATAAGCTTTTGCAGATAGATCTCTGATCCTTTTTCCATCAAACCAGTCTGTTAGCGTTGTCCATGTTCCAGTGCTACTCTCAGCAGCTATTGCTCCCGCGCATTCTTCAATTGTGAAATTTTCAGCAGGTTTTACTCTGAAGGAGACCAAGATCTCCTTCGCGTAGCTTGGTTCGTGATTTCTGTCTATATATTCTTCATATCTCATGCTCCAAGATCGTTCTGGAGGCTATATATTTTTGTAAGTGTTTAGTTATCTCATAACCATAACAATAATTAATAATAATTTTTATTAATGGCTAATTAGAAAAATTTAAATATATCTACTTCACGTTAGGTTTAAATACAATTCAGGTCTCGTCTAAAACGGTTAATAGTTTAACTAAAAAGGTTGGAGTGTGATTTGGATGGTTGGTGGAACTGAGTTTATTTCGATAAATCCAAACGTAAACAGAGAAGTCTTTAAACTTGGAGGAAAGAGTCTGCTTGAATGCTACCAATGCGGTTCTTGCACTGCGGTTTGTCCGCTCTCAGAAGAGCTCGACGTAAGTTTCAGAAGAGCCATTCGATATACACAGCTCGGAGTCGAAGAGAAAATCCTCGGCGATATCTCTCCTTGGTCATGCAATCTCCATGGTGACTGCACAGACAGCTGTCCGAGAGGAGCAAGCCCCTCAGAAATTCTGGCAGCAATAAGGAGATATCAGTCGATTAAATACGACTGGACTGGGATTACAAAGTGGTGGAATGGTTCTTCATTTGCCTCTAAGCTCGTGGGCTATCTTGTGATCTTTGGTTTATCATTGCTCCTTTACTTCGGGTTTTTCTGGCAGAGCATTTTAGCGTATGCCTCAACTGGTAAGCTTGTAGTTCTTTCGGAACTTTTAATCCCTGTTGCGGTTGTTTTCGTTATAAGCTTGGCGATATTGGCTTCTAATGGTTACAGAGCCTACAAGTTCATGATTAAAGACAAAAAGAAAGAAGTTGGCTTGGTCAAATCGCTGAAGCACATAGCTAGCTTCTTCATTAAAGTTGAAAGCGATGCAATGAAAGTGGGACACAAGAGGGAAAGAATACTTGAACACACCCTAATTCTGATAGGTCTCGGACTTTTCATACTGCTTGGAATTCTATACGTGTTGGTTCCTAAATTCTTCGAGTTCAAAGTTATCTCCAGACTGCTAATCTACGTAGCGTCTATAACACTCGTGATCGGCGTGGGCTCGCCCTTAATGAAAAGAATTACAGCGGGAGAGAAAACACACTGGTATTACAAGAAATTCACACATCCGACTGACTGGATGTCTCTAATAACGTTGTTACCACCCGCTATAATGTTGCTTCTCGTCTTTGTTTTCTATGACCTTTCAATGCTCTCACATGCCTACATTGCCTTTGCACTGTTCCTAAGTTTCATGATACCATTCATATTGCTTGAATTTGCCTTTGGAAAGCATACTCACTGGCTTTACAAGGTAATTGCCTATTACGTTGGCGCTCGGACAGGATATTTCAGAGGTGATTGAGATGAGTTCCGTTTTGATCGTTGGAGGAGGAGTTGCGGGAATTCAGGCAGCTTTGGACTTGGCTGAGCAGGGGATCGATGTTTATATAGTGGACAAAGCTCCAAGTGTCGGGGGAAAGATGGCTTACCTTGACAAGACTTTTCCAACACTTGACTGTGCTTCATGCATCTTAGCACCAAAAATGGCAGCATTGCTTAGATATCCAAATATAAAGCTGATAATGAATTCTGAAGTTCAGGATGTTAGCGGTAGAGCGGGGAATTTCAAGGTTAAGATTCTTAAAAAGCCTACTTACGTTGACTGGAGCAAGTGCAATGGATGTGGAGTCTGCACCGAGAAATGCCCAACAAAGGTTCCAAATGAATACAACATGGGTTTATCACAAAGAAGGGCAATTTACATAATGTTCCCGCAAGCTGTGCCTAAGAGGGCAATTATTGATGCGGAGCACTGTATGAGATTAAATCCACCCCCTAAAGCTAAAGAAAAAGCAAAGGGACCGCTATGTGGGGTTTGTGAAAGAAATTGCCCAACAAAAGCCATTAGATATGACCAACAGCCGGAGATTTTGGAGTTAAACGTTTCAGCGGTAATCGTAGCTACTGGGATGGAGCTTTACGACCCAAGGAACTTACCTGAATTGGGCTACGGTAAATACCAGAATGTTTACACAAATCTTGAGTTTGAAAGGCTCGTCTCAGCTACTGGTCCAACAAACGGTGAGATCGTAAGGAAATCAGATGGAAAGCATCCGAAAAAGATCGCATGGATCCAGTGCGTTGGTTCAAGAGACATAAGATTCAACCACTATTGCTCAGCCTATTGTTGCATGGCTGCAACTAAGCAGGCAATCCTTGCAAAGGAGCATTTGCCCGAAGTTCAGTGCACGGTCTACTACATGGACATAAGAGCTTTTGGAAAGGGTTTCAATGAGTTTTTGGAGAGAGCCAAGAAGGAATTCGGAATCAACTATATCCGTGGCAAAGTTGTAAGGATCGATGAAATTCCAGAGACTAAGAATCTGAAGATCGTTTACGAAGACACCGCTGAGAGCTATATGAAGGCGGACGAATACGACATGGTTGTCCTTTCAGTGGCTATAACTCCAAACTCAAAGCTACCACTTCCAGTGGAGTTAACAAAGGACGGATTCATACAGCTAAAAGATCCTTACTTGGATCCAGTTTCAACAACAGTTGAGGGGATCTTTGTTGTTGGAGCGGTGGCGGGAGCAAAGGATATCCCCGACTCTGTGACTGAAGCGAGTGCTGCAGCAGCAAGGGCAGCGTTAATTGCCAAGAGGTTCTCTTGTCCGACTCCGGAGGTGGTTAAATGACTGAAGAGCCAAGAATTGGGGTTTATGTATGTCACTGTGGTTTTAATATCGCGGGCACGGTTGATGTGAAGAAGGTTGCGGAATTTGCCAAAACCTTGCCGAATGTTGTGGTTGCCAAGGACTACGTTTTCATGTGCTCTGAGCCAGGGCAAGATCTAATAAAGGCGGATATAAAGGCTCACAATCTGAACAGAGTTGTCGTGTCTGCATGTTCACCATCTCTGCATGAGATCACTTTCAGAACCGCTGTAAGCGAGGCGGGGCTAAACAAATACCTTCTTGAGATGGCAAATATCAGAGAGCACTGTTCTTGGGTGCATCACGACAAAGAGAAGGCGACTGAAAAGGCAAAGGAGATCGTCAGAATGGCTGTGGCAAAGGCAAGACACCTTGAGCCGTTGCAAGAACTTGAAGTTAAGGCTGAAACGAGTGCATTGGTTTTAGGTGGCGGAGTAGCGGGAATGAGAGCAGCATTGGAGCTTGCAAACTACGGATTTAACGTTTATCTGGTTGAAAAAGCTCCTACGATTGGCGGTAAAGCGGCTTTAATAGGTTATGTGGATCCAAAAACAAAGGGGGCTGAGATCGTAAGTAAGATGTTCGATAGAGTCAAGGACTGTCCTCGAATTCAGGTTTTAACGAATGCGGAGCTCATTCAGCTGAGTGGCTTTGCTGGAAACTACATAGCTAAAGTTAGATTAAATCCAAGATATGTAAATGAGAAATGCACACTCTGCGGAGAATGTGAAGAAGTTTGCCCAATAGAGGTTTCGAACGAATACAACTTCGGTTTGAATAAAAGAAAAGCGATCTTTCTGCCTTTTAGCAATGCTTATCCGCCATACTATGCGATCGACTATAGAGTCTGCGTTAAATGCGGAGAATGCGAAAAAGTTTGCAGGTTCGGAGCAATTAGTCTGAAGGAAGAACCAAAGGTTGTTGATTTGAAGGTCGGTTCGATCATAATAGCAACTGGCTACGATCCATACAGACCCTTCAAGGGTGAATATGGCTATGGACTCCACCAGAATATAATGACGCTTTTCCAGCTCGAAAGACTGCTTGATCCAGATAGCCCGACGAAAGGAGAGTTAATAGTTGGGAATAAAATCCCGAAAAGCATAGCATTTATCCAGTGCGTAGGCTCGAGAAACACAACCCCCGGAGCAAAGGAATACTGCTCAAGAATGTGTTGCACCACTGCAATTAACAGTGCGGTCAAGATCAAGGAGAAATATCCAGATATGAACGTTTATATCCTTTACAAGGACATAATGACATACGGAAGCGACGAGACGCTTTATGAGGAGGCGGGCAAAAAGCTTGTTCAGTTCATAAAATTCGAAGAAAAGATCCCAAAGGTTTCGATAACACCCGAGGGATTGTTTATAGACGTCTTTGAATACACTATTCAGGAGAACCTGAGAATTCCAGTCGATGCGATTGTGCTGTCCATAGGCATGCTTCCGCCAAGAGACATAGAGGAGCTAATTGCGGTAACAAGGGTAAGCTGTGGTGGCGAAGGCTTTGTAAGAGAAGCCCACTTAAAGCTTGCTCCAGTTGAAGCTCCAACTAAAGGCATATTCCTTGCCGGGTGTATCACTGGTCCTAAGAACATTCTTGAAAGCATTAGAATGGGTTCCGCTGCAGCTGCGAAGGCAATGTCTCTGCTCTCGAAGGGCAAGCTGACAATAGAGCCAATGATTGCTCAGGTTAATGAGGAGAAATGCAGTGGTTGTGCGATCTGCGTTGGTGTTTGCCCGTATTCAGCGATCTCAATAAAGAAAGTGAACGGGGACAGGATTGCATACGTTGAAAAAGCCCTTTGCATGGGTTGTGGAACGTGCAATGCAGCATGCCCGAGTGGTGCAATGCAACATCTCGGCTTCAAGGACATTCAGCTTTTGGCTCAAACAAGAGCGGTTTTTGGAGGTGAGATGAATGTCTGAGACCAAAGGAGAATTTGAGCCAAAGATCGTTGTATATGCATGTAACTGGTGCACTTATGCAGCCACAGATCTCGCGGGAACGAGCAGAATGAGCTATCCGCCGAACGTTCGGATCATTAGAGTCATGTGTTCTGGCAGAATTGATCCGCAGTTCGTTCTTCAGGCGTTCGCTGACGGAGCGGACGGTGTGATCGTCGCGGGATGTCATCCGCCCGCTGATTGCCACTACATCGAGGGAAATTACAAAGCCTACAGAAGATTCGAGCTTTTTAGAAAGCTTCTCGAAACAATGGGAATTGAGCAAGAACGCTTTAGACTTGAATGGATCTCAGCTGCTGAGGCAAGCAGGTGGGTGCAAGTGGTGAATGAAATGGTGACCCAGGTGAAAAAGCTTGGTCCACTGAAGCCCAATTTGGAGGTGAGAGAATGAGCGAAAAGCCAAAGGTAGCGTGGTATTGGTGTGCTTCATGCGGTGGCTGTGAGGAGTCTTTCGTAGATTTAGCAGAGAGACTGCTGAAAGTCTTCGAGGCGGTTGATATCGTATTCTGTCCAGTTGCGATGGATTTCAAGAGAGAAGACGTTGAAAAGCTTCCAGATGGCTCAATCACTGTTGCGCTTATCAACGGCGGGATTAGGCTGAAGGAGCACGAGGAGATGGTAAAACTGCTCAGGAAGAAGTCGAAGATCGTTATAGCCTATGGTGCTTGCTCTGCTTGGGGCGGAATTCCGGGGCTTGCAAATCTTTACAATCTGGATGAAGCTCTCGAAAGAAAGTATTTGGAAGTTCCAACGATCGAAAATCCAAAGGAAGTTTTGCCAACAAAGAAGATTATCGTCAACATTCCAGAAGCGAAAATGAAGGCTGAGCTTGAACTTCCTGAACCACTGCCAGTTCTTCTGCCACTTGACAAGGTTATAGATGTTGACTATTATATTCCGGGTTGCCCACCAACTCCAGATGTTTTCTGGAACGCTCTGCAGGCGTTGCTGAGCGGTAATTTACCTCCAAAGGGGGCAATAGTCGGTGCTTCAAACAGATCGCTTTGTGATGAATGTTCTTTGAATGAAACAAAGCCTGAGAAAGTCCTTGTTAAGGAATTCAAGAGACCAGACAAAGCTAAGCCTGAGCCAAACAAGTGTTTGCTCGCTCAGGGATTCCTATGCATGGGTCCAGTTACAAGAGGCGGGTGCACCGCACTTTGCATCAAAGGCAACATGCCCTGCACTGGTTGCTTTGGATTGCTTGACGGCATTGTAGACTACGGTGGCAAGGCAATCTCTTATTTCGGAAGCATTCTCGATTATTCTCCAGTTGAGGACAAGGAGATCAAGAAAGCCTTTGACAGCATTCCAGACTGGGTCGGAACGATTTACAAATACTCTTTGGCGAGCGCAAAGCTGAGCCATAAGGCGGGAGCGAAGAAACCGAAGCGAATAAAGGAGGTGGTTGAGATATGAGCAAGGAGATCGTTATTGATCCAATTACCCGACTTGAAGGACATGGAAAGATCGTAATAATTCTTGACGACAAAGGAGACTGCGTTAGAGCATTTTTCCAAGTCCCAGAGTTCAGAGGTTTTGAAAAGTTTGCCGAAGGCAGACATGCAGAAGACATGCCACAGATTACATCAAGAATATGCGGTGTTTGCCCGACAGCACACCACATGGCCTCTACTAAGGCGTTAGATGACCTCTACAAGGTTGATCCACCTGTAGCGGCAAAGAAGATCAGGGAACTCTTCTACAACCTTTTCATGCTTGAAGACCATGCCTTGCACGTTTACATCCTCGGAGGTCCTGACTTCATTGTTGGACCAGATGCTCCAAAGGAGGAGAGAAACGTTGTTGGAGTGATCAAAAAGGTTGGGCAGGAAGTTGGGCTCAAAGTAATAGGGATGAGAAAGAGCATTAGGCAGATGATGGAGAGAATTGGTGGCAAAACAATTCACCCGGTCTTTGGGCTACCCGGAGGAATTTCAAAGCCTTTGAATGAGGAGATCGTTAAAGATCTAAAAGCTCTTGGGGATCAGGGAGTTGAATTTGCCCAATTCACTCTGAACGTTTTCAAGGACATAGTGCTGAAAAACAAGAAGTATTTAGACTTGATCACGAGCGATGCTTACACTCATCGCACATACTACATGGGTCTTGTCGACAACAAGAATCGGGTAAACTTCTACGACGGCATGCTTAGAGTTGTTGATCCAAATGGCAAAGAATATGCAAAGTTCGATGTGCACAACTACTTGGATTACATCGCTGAACATGTGGAGCCTTGGAGCTACATGACGTTCCCCTATTTGAGGAAGATCGGCTGGAAAGGGCTTATTGACGGGGAGCAGAGCGGAATATATTCGGTAGCACCGCTTGCAAGGCTTAACGCAGCTGAGGGCATGGCAACACCATTAGCTCAGGAAGCCTACGAAGAGATGTTCGAAAAACTTGGAAAGCCAGCTCATCAAACTCTTGCGATGCACTGGGCGAGAGTCATTGAAATGCTCTATGCTGCTGAGCGAATAAAGGAGCTCGCTAACGATCCAGATATTTTGGACCAGAACGTAAGAAATCTGCCAACCGAAAAACCAAGTGTTGGCATTGGAGTTGTTGAGGCACCAAGAGGGACTTTGATCCACCACTACGAGACCGACGAGAGGGGAGTGGTTAAGAGGGCGAACTTGCTCGTCGCCACACAGCACAACATCGGCAGGATTTCGATGTCAGTCGATAAAGCGGCAAGGAGTTTGATAAAGGGCGGAGTTGTGAACGATGGACTGCTGAACATGGTAGAAATGGCATTCAGAGCCTACGATCCATGCAATGCCTGCGGAACTCACACATTGCCGGGCTCAATGCCAGTGCCCATTTATATCTACAACAGCAATGGAGAACTGCTGAGAGTTATTCATTAATTTTTATTTTATGCCTTTAATTTTATTTTTGGGCAATCCGATTTACTCAGACGACCGAATTGGCTTAATTGTTGGCGAAAAGCTGAAAGAGAGGCTTGAAGCTGAAGGTTTTGAAGTAAAAATCTTGGAAAAAATGGGCTATACGCTGATCGACTACATTGCTGGTCACGAGACTGTTTTTGTTGTGGACAGCATTCTGGGTAAAGTGGGAGAGATCGTTTTAATTGACAATTTGGAGGACTTAAAGATTCGATTTTCCAAATCTCCGCATTATGCGGGACTTTCAGAGGCAATTGAACTCATGAAGGCTCTGAATTTATCTGTGCCAAAAAAATTGGTAGTAATTGGTATCGGCGTTAAGGATCCCTATACGATTTCAGAGAAGATGTCTCCTGAGCTTGAATTGATGCTCGATTCGATTGTGGAAAGGGTTTATAGCATAATAAATGGTCTTGAATGAAAAAATCTAGATAAATTTTATGCAAAATTGAATGTTTGCTTCAAAGTGACTATGCAAAACCTTAAAATTACGTAAAATACCGAAGAGCATGAGGCTTTTTCACAGAATCACTGTTGCACTGACAGACAGCGAGTTGAAAATGCTTGAAGACTTGCTCAAAGAGGGATTTGAAAGCTATAGCCAGATCTTCCGCAACGCTTTGGAAATTTACTGGAGAGTTTTTAAAGCCTTCAGGGTTGCTGGTTATAGCATTGATAAGCTTCCCAAGGACTTCGAAAGGATTGCATATCACATTTACAACGTTGAAATGAAGCAATACGTGATCATGGACAAGGAGCTATACAGGGTTTTAATGAAGAAGGTTCAGGAGAAGTATTCTGCAGAAGAAATAGAAAAGGATGAGGAATTTTTGAAAGGTATTCGAGGCTTTGCAAATCTTTTCTACATCTGGCACAAGTGGGGGGAGAATACAAAAAGCACAGAGAAAGCGGAAGAAGTTTTAAAAACGATTGAATTTGGTGGAGGAGGGGAGTTTAAGAGGGTTAAGGAGAACGAATTCATATTTCGAACTGTCCCAGAAAACGTGGTAGTCACGAAGTCGATTATAAAGAGCGTCTATGAACAGCTGGGCGTGAAGGCGGAATTCGAGATAAGCGGTGAGAGGATCTTTATACGAGTTCTGAACTGAACCTTTTTCATAACAACTTCATAACAGATTTTATTTCCAAAATCCTATTCCCTCTTTTGCTTGGAGGTGATGAGATGAGAAGTAAATGGATAATTCTTGCAGTTTCCTGGTTCCTGTTTGGCTCATTGGTATTTGCATGGTATGCAATGGGAACGCTTGCACCTATTCTGATAAAGCTTTATGGTGTCGACCAGACTCAATATTCATTGGCTTTTACAGTTCCATGGCTCATCGCAGGTATTCTGGCATTTCCAGCAGGCATCATTGCTGATAAGCTCGGTATTAGAGCGACCGCAACAGCAGGTGTTCTTGTAGCAGCAGTTGGAACATTTTTGAAAGCTCAGAGCATAGATTTCAGTTCTCTGATTTTGGCCCAAATATTGCTCGGTATCGGATTGGGGTTCACACTTGTAAATCTTCCAAAGATCATAAGTGCCTGGTTCCCGCCACAGCAAGTAGGGCTTGCTACAGGGATCTACATGACTGCTCTAATGATCTGGCTTTCATTGGGCTTAACTCTGGCTCCCTATTTCAATAGTTGGAGTGAGATAAATCTATACGGGGGAATCCTAATCTGCTTGGCAGCGATCTTCTTTACCGTATTAGTAAGGGATTCACCTCCTGGAGTTACGATTCCAAAGGCAAACGTTCTTGAAGGAGCCAAGAAATCACTCACAAATATGGCAATTCTTGCAACCTCTCTCGGAACTTTCACAGCAATGGCGGGCATGGTTCCATTCCAAGCCCTCTTCACAACCGCTGCAGCTATGGAAAAGGGCATAGACATTGCAACCGCTGGGGCGATAGTTGCCATGATAACTTGGTCTGGCTGGATAGGCTCGCTGATTTTCCCGATTCTGAGTTCAAAAACTGGTGGTGTAAGGTTATACATCTTATTGCTGTCAGTAGCCTTCTCAGTTCTTGTTTACCTTGGCTGGCTCATTGGCGAAATTACTGTGCTATGGATTGCAATAACAATTGCTGGCTTCTTAGCTGGTGGAGTTATTCCCCACTGGATGGCTTTACCAGCTTATCTGCCAGCAGTAGATTCTAAAATGAAACCAGAATGGGTCGGTGGTTCTGCGGGGGTAATAAACACATTCCTGTGCATAGGAGCCTTTGTGAGCACACCTTTTATAATCGCTCCAATTGCAGTGATTTATGGTTTTACAACCGCCTTTGCAGTTTCAGCACTTCTGTTTGCAATTCAGGGCATTTTCGCATTCCTGATTCCAGAACCGCCTAAAGTTAAATGATTTTTTAACCTTTTGCATGTCCACAAAATTTTACTTGAAATAAAATTTTATTGTTATGAACACATTCTTAAAAAGCTTTATTTTGAAGGTATTTGAATAAATTAAGGTGGTTGCCATGAATTTAGGAGACGAATTTGTAAGGGCTCTTGCAGATCTCGATGAGCAGAAAGTGATAGAAATTGCCAAAAAGAGAATAGAGAGCAAAGAAGACCCGTTTAAGATTCTTGAGGACATCAGAAAAGCAACAGAAATAATCGGAAAGCGATTTGAAGAGGGCAGATACTTCGTCTCAGATCTAATAATGGCAGGAGAGATTCTAAAGCAAGTCATGGAACTCTTGAAGCCTTTGCTCGGCGATAAGAAAGCGGAGAGCAGAGGAAAGGTTGTCATTGGCAGTGTTGAAGGAGATGTGCATGATATAGGAAAGAACATCGTCATAGCCTTGCTTGAAGCTGAAGGATTTGAAGTAGTCGATTTAGGCGTAGATCAGCCTCCGCAGGCATTTGTTGACGCCATAAAGCAGTATAATCCACAAATTGTTGGACTTAGTGGTTTGCTTACCGAAGCAATAGAGAGCATGAAGAGAACCATTGATGCAATAAAAGAAGCTGGTCTAAGAGACAGAGTTAAGATTATCGTTGGAGGCGGAAGAACAAGTGAAGAAGTCAAGAATTACACCCAAGCCGACGAATGGGCGGATGATGCAGCTGTCGGTGTTAAGAAGATCAAGGCCTTGCTGGGGGTGAGTTAAAATGGATTCTGAAAATACGAGAAAGGAGAAGCTTAAAAGAATAGAGGACGTGATAAATGGTAAGGAACCCGACAGAGTGCCAGTCACGGGGGCAACTGCAGTTTGGCACGGAGCTTATGCGGGATATACAACTCATGAAGTTCTCTTCGATTATTCAAAGTGCAAGTCCGCTTGGCTGAAGGTTGCAAGAGATTTTGACTTCGACACATTCACAGTTATTGCTGGGCTTGAGGGCATGATTTACACAATTGCCCTACTTGAACAGCCCGATATGTCCTCAGCTGCAAGATTCATCCTTGGAGCAACTCATCTTGCACTTGGAGACGTTTACTCTAAATGGCCCGGCTATGAACTCGACAAAAACGCTCATCCACAATTCATAGGTAAGGAAATCATGAAAGCAAGCGAGTACGACCAGCTCATTGAGAATCCACTTGAGTTCATAAATAAAGTTGCCATGCCAAGAATCAATAAAAAGCTTGGCAAAGTTGGATCAGCAGAATACAATGCTGCGCTTGTTAAATACGGAGCTGAGCTTGCAAGATTTGGAGCCTTCATGGCTGATGTCTCTGTAGAGCTTGCAAAGCTTGGATATCCAACGATTCCAATGTCCTGGGGGTATGCCCCACTTGACTTAATTGGTGACTTTTTGAGAGATATAAAGAACGTAGTAATGGATCTCTACAGACACGGGGACAAGGTAAAGCAGGCTGTCGAAGCAGTCAAGCCGTTAATAATAAAAGCTGCCGCCTGCTCAGCTCCACCTAAAGAAATAAGAAAGCAGATTTTTGGAACAGAAATCGTTGAGTGTTTCTTCCCGCTCCACCTGAATGAATATTTAAATCCAAAGCTATACAACGAATTCTACTGGCCTGCACTGAACGATGTTTTCAAGGAAGTGATAAAAATGGGTCTAACGCCGTTTGTTCTCTTCGAAGGTAAACATGATGCACATCTGGAAACTTTGCTCGAAGCGCCTAAGGGTAAAATAGTCGGTGTTTTTGAAAAAACAGATCCAAGAAAGGTTAGAGAAGTTCTTGATAACCACATCATTCTTGTAAGTGGTCCTCCAAACTCTCTGCTAATCAGCGGAACTCCACAAAAAGTTGAGGAGTTCATGAAAAAGCTTCTTGAGGATTGCAAAGAGGGCGGGATGATGATCTGGCCAGGTGTCGACGGTGGACTTTCAAGAGATGCAAAGCCCGAGAATGTAAAGGCAATGCTGGATGCTGTGAAGAAGTATGGAAAATATTAAATATTTTTTATTTATCTGGTGACTACATGAACTTTGGTTTAAGCGAGAAGCGTAAAAATCTCTATCCAGCAACAGTCGCCTTTCTCTTGGTTTTTGCGATGGTTTCTTTGATATGGAGTCAGTTCTACCCTTACATAATAGAGAGATATTCCATGAACGAAATCTCTCCAGTAGTCTTATCTGCCTCGCTAATTGGGCTTGGAATGTTAATTTTTCAGCTTGTCGCAGGATTTTTGGCCGACAGATTTGGACCAAAGCCAACAGTTGCGATATCCGGGCTTGCTTACCTGCTTGGGATGTATATTATTTCGATGGTCTTTAGCTATGCTGAGTGGGAAATTGCAAAGCTGTTCTGGTATTTGGGAAGCTTTGTTGTTGGAATTGGAGCGGGTTTCTTCGTAGGAACTTATCCGGTGGTTATTGCAAGATGGTTTCCCGAAAATATAGGAAAAGCATTCGGAATTTCAATCTTTGGACAGAATATTTCACCACTTTTTATCTCTCCTCTTGTTGCTTTTCTTATAATTAACCATGGTCTCCAAACTACCTTCATCGTGCTGGGATTTATAATATTTGCAACATTTTACGTAGTTGGCGTATTATTTTGGTGTGTTCCTGAAGCTTCTAAATCCGAAACCGACTCGTCGCTCGGTGACGCTTTAAAGGATACGAGATTCTGGATTCTTTTTACCGTGATGTTCTCAACTGCAACCGCATGGTTTC
Source organism: Archaeoglobales archaeon (assembly GCA_030055595.1). Taxonomy (GTDB): domain Archaea; phylum Halobacteriota; class Archaeoglobi; order Archaeoglobales; family Archaeoglobaceae; genus WYZ-LMO2. Next base: position 24,383 of record JASFYH010000008.1, read on the forward strand.
TGATTCTAATGAATGTAGCAACAATTGTTTTAGAGGGTTTGTCCAGGGATTCTTTTAGTCCAGAGTATATTTCAAACCACTTTATCCCGTTATTTCTCAGCATAACTGCAATTGGTAGTGCTTTCGGCTCCTTATTCTGGGGTGCCTTTAACGACAGGGCAGGAGGACCTTTCAAAGTTTTGCCGATTCTCTACGCTGTTGCGGGAGTGATGATATTTGTTTTCGCAATAACGTATTCAGATGCATTACTCGTCCTGGTTTTTGGAATTCTGGTTTACTTTTGTCTTGGCGGTGAGCCAACGGTGCATTTCACTGCAGTCCCAACCTTCTTTGGAAAGAAGTTCACAGGAAGGATTACTGCACTTTTGAACACTTCTGTGATGACTTCTTCAATCATTGGTCCTTATTTGGGCTCATTAATAAGAGATGCTACGACATCTTATCTCTCTGCTCTCTATTTAGCAGCATTTTTGCATTTCTTTGCAACCGCAGTGGTCTTATTTGGTGCAAAATATGCTAAGGAGGTGGAAAAATGCTGAGGTTTGCACAACCAAAAATCTTCGAAATTTGTGGAATAAAAGTTGGAGGGAATCCTGGGGAGAGCAAAACCCTGCTTATAGGGAGCATATTTTATAAAGGACATAAGATCGTTGAGGACGAGAAAAAGGGGCACTTCAACAGAGAGCTTGCAGAAAAGCTGATAAAAGAACAGGAAGAACTGAGCGAAAAAACTGAAATTCCGGGGATAGTTGACGTTGTGGGAATGAGTGAAGAAGCTCTGAGAAAATACATCGATTTTGTTGCATCAATTACAGAAAAGCCATTTTTGATAGACTCAGCAATGCCAGACATAAAAATCTCTGCGCTCAAATTTGTAAAAGAAGCGGGGCTTGAGAAAAGAGTTATCTACAACTCTATATCTCCTGAAGTAAAGGATAGAGAGCTTATAGCTCTAAAGGAGAGTGGTGTTGACTCTGCGATTGTGCTTACTTACACGATGAACGTTCTCAGTAGCAAGGCACGAGTTGAAGCCTTTCAGAAGCTTTTGCCAAAGCTCGAAATTGCTGGGATCAATAAACCGCTTGTCGACACATTTGTAATGGACGTTCCAAGTCTTCCAGCGGCGATAAAGGCAGGAGTAGAGATAAAGAAGAATTTTGGTTTTCCATGCGGTTCTGGGGCACACAATGCAATCGCGAGCTGGAAAGGGCTAAGGAACCTGCTTGGAAAGGAATCGGAAAAGTTCGCGGTAGTTGTTGCAAATACACTCCAGATAGCATTTGGCTTGGATTTTGCATTATATGGTCCAATTGAGGATTCAAAGCTCGTATTCCCAGCAGTTTACATGCTGAACATTGCATACAGAAACTTTGCAAGAACAAAGGATTTTATACCAATATGAAGGTAACATTTGAACCGGTTGGCAGAACCGTGGAAAGCAAAGAAGGAATTCTGCTTGAAATAGCCAGAGATTCGAATATTGGCATAAGATCCGACTGTGGAGGCAGAGGGGTTTGTGGAAAGTGCAAAGTGGTTTTAATCAAGGGCAAAGTTGGTGAGCTCACAGAGTCGGAAAGAAAAATCCTGAAATCAGAGGAAATCCAGCAAAATTACAGGCTTGCGTGTCAGACAAAGGTTCTTTCTGACTCCATAATTTTCATTCCAAAAGAGAGCAGACTTGAAAAGAGAAAAGTAGAGGAATCCACAATTGAGCCTGAAATAGAGCTTGAAACCGTGGTTAGAAAAATTCCCATCTCTCTTGAACAACCAAATCTCAAAGACGTTAGAAGCGACTTGGATAGGCTCAGAGGCAAACTTGGAGATATTGAAGTATCATTGAATTTGCTTAAAAAACTTCCGGAGCTCCTGAGACTGAATAAATGGGAAATAAACGCTGTTTTATGGAAAAACAGGCTTATTTCAGTTGAAAGCAGAGAAAGCGATAATCTTTTTGGGCTTGCAATTGACATAGGTTCTTCAAAGTTAGTCTGCCATCTCGTAGATTTGAAGAGTGGAAAAACCGTTGCAAGGGCTTATGCAGAAAATCCTCAGGTAGCCTTTGGCGAAGACATAGTTTCGAGGATAAGCTACGCAAAAAATGAGGAAAATCTGGTGAGATTGCAAAAATTAGTTGTAGAGGCGTTGAACAAACTCATAGAAGAGCTTTGTGAAATGGTAAAAGTTTCTCCCGAAAGCATATACGAAGCTGTAGTTGTAGGAAACTCGGTGATGCATCACATCTTTTTTGGTATCACTCCGAAGTTCATCGGCACGGCACCATTTACTCCTGCGGTTACCGAAGGGATAAGTTATCCTTCAAGAGAGATTGGTCTGAATATAAATCCAGAAGGTATGGTAACTTCTTTACCGCTGATTGCAGGGTTTATTGGAGCAGACGCAACAGCTAATCTTCTTCTCACGAAAATTTACAACTCCGAAGAGATTTCGATGGTTATAGACATTGGAACCAATACTGAGATCCTGCTGGGTAACAGGGAAAGAATTTTAGCGTGCTCAACTCCATCTGGACCAGCATTTGAGGGGGCACACATTACTTTTGGAATGAAGGCAGTGAGTGGGGCGATAGAAGAGGTTGAAATTAAAGGGGAGGAGGTTTTTTATAAAACAATTGATAATCAGAGGCCCAAAGGGATTTGTGGTAGTGGAATGATCGATCTCGTCGCAGAGCTTTTTAAAAATGGTTTCATAAACAGAAATGGGAAGTTTTCAAAAGATAGCATCAGGATAATAAGGGATGGTGTTCCAAAGTTTATAATTGCGAGAGCAGAAGAGACGGAATTTGGAAAAGACATAACTGTAAACGAAAAGGACATAAATGAGTTTTTACTCGCGAAAGCGGCAATAAAGGCAGGATGGACGATTTTAGCAGATAGATTTGGAATTAATCCAGAAAAGATTGATAGAATTTACCTTGCGGGATCTTTTGGCAAACATGTTGACTTAGAGAATGCCCGAATAATTGGCCTGCTACCGAAAAATGGTGAGGTTATATTTGCTGGCGATTCAGCAGTCAGCGGTGCAAAAATTGCACTTAAATCAGTCAAACAGAGAGATGAAATTAAAAGAGTTGCGAAAAAAGTGGAATACGTGGAATTATCCACTGAAAGAGATTTCCAAAGGGTTTATTTAAGGGCAATACCTCTTTAATATTTGCTCTCAATGAACTTTTAAATCCTTGGCGAATTTGGCTATGCACAAGAACGCTGAGATCAAGATCGAACTACTATGCCACGGCATTAAAGCAAATGAAGAAGGAGTGTCTCTTAAAGCTTATCCTACAAGAGGAAAGTCGAGAGCGGGAGTTGCGGGAAGCGGTAGAAATTTTATTGTAAATCCTGGGCAAAGAGAAGAATTTGTTGTCAATGCGGGTGTATTACAGCCATTTCTTGAAAGGTCACCATTCGAATTCAGGAAAATCGATGGAAAGGGCTGGATCCTGAGAAATGGAGCAAAGGTATGCAGAGCAACTGTTTTTGAGCCGAAGTGGCATTCAACGAAGGCGGGAGAGCTTATAAGACTTCATGGGAGATCAAGCTTAGCCCTTGCTTTGACAAATGCTTGCAGATTTAAAGCGGAGAGAGCGGGCTGTAAATTTTGCATAATAGACATCGGCAAGGAGACAGTGACTCATAAGCCTGAAGATCTTGCTATGGCGATAAAGGAGATTTTAAACAATGCTGAGCTCAGAAAGTTCGTCGATCTTGATGGATTTGAGGGTATTGTGGAGCCAGAAGACGTGAACATCAATTCTGGCACTTTAGATGAAAATGCACTTGTGAAGCTTTATGCAAAAACAGCAGAATGCATTAAGGCGGTAAGCGACCTTCCAATTGGCATAGAGATAACCCCTATTGGAAAGGAAGATATGCTGAAGCTTAAAAATGCGGGGGTCGATTCGATCTACATTAACATCGAAGCTTTTAGCGATTCAAGGAAGAGTATGATTCCCGGGAAGGATCGGGCTTATCCAAGGGAGAAGTATTTAGAAGCTCTTGAGAATGCTGTAGAGATTTTTGGTGAAAACCAGAGCGCTTCATGGATCCTAATCGGACTTGAGCCCGCTGAAGAAACGATAAAAGGTTGCGAAGCTATAGCAGAAGTTGGGGCAATTCCTCTGCCAAGAGCTTTTCGTCCGCTATTTGGCTCTGAACTCGAAACTCTACCACCACCGAGTGTTGAAGACGCTAAGAGAATTTACAGTGAATGGCTCAAAATTGTCAAGAACTGCGATTTAGATCCAAGGAAAACAATTGCGGGCTGTGCAAAATGTGGGAGCTGTTTTCCGATCAGAGAGCTTTTGAGTGATTGAAATGAGAATTGCGTTCCTTTCGACAGCTTATCACACATCTCATATTCTGAAAGAGCGGTTTAAGGCAGAATGGAAGCTATTCAGCACCGGAATTGAGATCATGAGGGCATTCGAGACAAACAGAATTGATTTAGCCTATGTTGGACTAACTCCTGTGATCTATGCAAAAAACCGCGGGCTGAATTTGGTCTGCATTGCAGGTGGACACGTTGAGGGCACGGTTATAGCTGGAAGGGCTGAAGGAGCATTTCCAGAGTGTCTTGAGGGGAAAAGAGTTGGAACTCTTGCCAAGGGGACGATGCACGATGTAGTGCTTCGAAGTTTTAAAGCAAATTTTGAGGTCGTGAATTACCCTTATGCGGAGATGCTTTTGAACGACTTCATTGACCAGCGTGTTGATTTTGTCTGTGGAACTCCGAATTTAGCGGTTTTGGCTGAGAAATACGGTGCAAAGATCGTCTGCAAACCTGCAGAACTCTGGAGCTGGAATCCAAGCTATGGAATCGTCGTGAAAAGGGATTATTATGAAGAAAACGTAGAAATTCTTGCAGATTTCTTAATAAAGCATGAATGGGCTTGCAATTTGCTAAGAGAAGCGAGAGATTTTGCGGTGCAGAAAATTTACAGGAGCTTTAAAGGCGAATTAAAACTCGACGAAATTCGTAAGATTGTTGAGCTAAGCCCTAAATACTGCTCATCCTTGCCTGAAAAGTATATTGAGAGCACTTTAAAACTCGCCAAATTCATGAAAGAACTTGGTTATATAGAGAGAATTCCGAAAAGGAGTGAAATCTTTGAATTTAGCCTTATTAATGAAATTCACCCACAAAAGGAGCATTACAGCCAGTAGCGATCAGCATGCTAACTTATTTGGAAAATTTTCATGAACGAAAACTTAAATATCTTGGTTTCAACCATTAAATGGTGGGCTAGGCTGGGGGACTCGGCGTCCCCTGTAACCCGAAACCGTCGATATGCGGGAGCCGAAGCCGAGGGAAGGTCCGCATGCCCGCTGAAAGTGGAGCATTGCATTTCCGTAGAATCCTCGTCCTGGAGGGTCGGCGGTTACGGCGGGCTTCTCGGAGGAGAGGTTCGCCGTATTAATCGGAGGCACCGGCTGAGGCCCGGAAGGGAGCAAGCCCACTCCGAACGACCGGCGCTTCTGGGGGTGCGGGGAGGAGGAGTGCATTGCTCCGCACAGCGGACACAGCGGATCGACCCGAGGCGCGCCCACCACTAATTCCTCACTTTGCCCCTTGCAAGTGAGGCAAAAACACCGAAAATGCAGAGAACCGCAGACAAAACGAAGGCGGTTTTCAATGCGATGATGAAATCGGGAAGCACTTCAGGAATTCTCGATTTTCCTATAAGCAAAGCAAAGATCAGAGTCACCAGACCCATGCTGAAAGCCTGTCCAATGACACGCATCGTTGCAAGAGTTGCGGAGGCAAGCCCATAGAATTTTCTCTCAACCGAGCTCATAACAGCGTTTGTATTCGGTGAAGAGAATAGTCCGAAACCGAAGCCTATGAGGATCAGATTTCCTATGATATACTCCATGGGAGTCTCGGAGCTTATGATAGAGAAAAGGAAAAGCGACAATGCTGTGAGCGCCATGCCGATTGAGGCAACAATTCTCGGCTCAATTCTGTCAGACAGTGCTCCAGCAATTGGCGAAAATAGAGCCATCACCACTGGCTGAGCAAGCAAGATCAATCCCGCTTCCTGTGGGCTTAGCTCTTTGATATATTGAAGATAGAGGCTCATTAAAAACGCAACCGCAAAGGTTGCGGAGTAGTTCAACAGTGCTGCGAGATTTGACATTGCAAAGACTGTATTTTTGCGGAACATTTTCACGTTAAGCACAGGCTCTGAAGTTCTGCCTTCAATTAAAGCAAAAAGAATTAGAGCTAAAATTCCCCCAATTACAAGCAGAAATCCAAGCGTCTCTGGAAGGTGAGAAAAGCCGTAGATCAGCATGAAGAGGGAAATTGTATACATTAGGGAACCAGTTAGGTCGAATTTCTCTCCTTTGGCTTCCGCCCATTCCTGTTTCACTTTTAAAATTGCAAAAATGGCAAAGAATGCAACGAATAGTGGAAAGAGAAAGAGAGCCCTCCAGCCGAGATGCTGGGTTATTAGACCACCGAGAATTGGTCCCGAAGAGAGACCAACGTAAACTGCGGATGTGTTGATTCCAATCACTTTACCCCTTTCCTGTGGCGGATAGGCTGAAGTGAGCATCGCTACGCCCGTGCTTGCAATCATTGCAGACCCAATGCCTTGTAAAAACCTAAAAACGACTAAGGACTCTCCCGAAATGGCAAGGGAGCATAGGAGAGATGAGAGAGTGAATATAAGAAGCCCAAGGACGAAAAGAGACTTTCTTCCCTTAATGTCCCCCAGTCTTCCCATTGGCACGAGGAACATTGCGGTGGACAGCAAAAATGCGGTTGTGATCCAAGCCAAGAAGATTGCATCGAGCTCGAATTCCTTTTCAATGCTTGGTAAAGCAAGATTTACAGCAGAGCCCATAAAGGGTGTTAAGAAAGAGGCTATTGTTGATGCAATAAGCACGAGCTTTTTCTGATCCATGGCTAAAGCTTCGGGATTTATTTAAATACTTTCTTAATTATTTCGAGAAGCAAAGCTTAAAATATTTTGAGATAGCAAAAAAATTGGTGATGCTGATGGATGGTGAAGTTAACAAGATCATTACCTTATGCGGAAAAAACTGGGCTAAAATAGGACTTGAGTTTATTTTTCTCGGTGGAAAGCCAGAATGTGAAAATTGTAAGATAAAGAAGGCATGCTTAAGGCTGAGAGAGGGGGCAAAGTATAAGATCGTCGGCTTACGTGATGGCACCGTTCAGGAGTGTGCATTGCACGAAGATGGTGTTGTTGCTGTTGAAGTGATCGAACTGCCAATAATAGCTCTCGTTGAGTCAAATCTTGCGGAAGGGGCAAAGATGAAATATGAAGAGCGGGTTTGCGACCACTACGAGTGCAGTATGTTCAATCTTTGCCACCCAGTAGAGCTGAAAAATGGAGAAATAGTGCTTGTTAGCAAAATTATAGGAGAAACTCCTGAAAAATGCGTTCAGGGTTTCAACGTGGTCGTTGCAGAACTTCAGAGAGAATCAGTGCAGTAAAGGCTCAAGTATTACCGCTTTGGGGACTTTAGCCTTGAATTCCAATGGGTTAGCCTTAGTGTTCGGAATTGCTCCGTAATGCATTGGTATGTAGACTTCCGCTTTGATGTCCTGAGTAGCCTTAATAGCCTCGCTTAGATCCATCGTATAAGTTCCGCCAGCGGGAAGTAAAGCGATGTCAACAGTGATCTTTTTCATCTCCGGAATCCGATCTGTGTCGCCCGCATGGTATACTTTGACGCCGTCAAGGTTTACAATGTAGCCCAAACCACCGCCCTTGTGAAATGGTTTGTCGACATTGTATGAGGGCACAGCGGTGATCTCAACGCCTTTGATATTTGCGGTTTGGTTTTCAGTCATGGCAAAGCTTTCAAAACCCTTTATCGAGCAAGCTTTTGGGTGAACAACGCTTGTGTCCTTCTTTGCAAGATTTCTGATCGATTTCATGTCCAGATGGTCAAAGTGGTCGTGAGTCACGAGAATGAGATCCGCCTTTTCTTGCCCTTCAGGAACCTCGTATGGATCGATGTAAATGACTTTAGAGCCTTTAAGTCTGAAACCAGCGTGCTTCAACCATACGATCTCGAGATTTTTATACTTTAGGGCGTTCATAGCATATTAATTGTAATGAAACTTAAAAATCTTTCTTAATTTTATACAATGAAGTTACATAGTGTCATGAGCAAAAAATTTATATACTAACTTCACTAACTTTAAGTTAGGGGGTGAGAGGTATGTGGAGGTTTGATCCATTTGAAGAGCTTAGGAGAACTCTTGAAAGGGTAAATAAGATCATGTTGGAGGGAATTGAGCCCCTGAGAGAGTTTGGCACTGCAGTGGATCTTGTCGACGAGGGCGACAAACTCCGAATTCTTGCAGATCTGCCGGGGTTTGAAAAAGATGAAATTGAGGTGTCATTTGAAGGAAGCAATCTTGTGATCAAAGCAGAGAGTAAAAGAGAAGAGGAAGAGACAAAGAAAGACTTCATAAGAAGAGAGAGAAGATTTGGCAGGGTTTACAGAAAGATCGCACTGCCAGAAGGTATAAACACGGATCAGGCTAAAGCGAGCTACAAGAATGGCGTTCTGGAGATAACGATTCCCAAGGAGAGGGGGGAGAAGAAAATAATCCCCTTAGATTGATCCTTAATTTTTGCTTTTAATTTTTAAATTTGAGTTTTTGCAGAAAGACTTAAAAATTCAATTAAGCATGCGGTATGTGGATGTAGCGATCATCGGCGGTGGAGCTGCAGGAATGTCTGCAGCTTCAAGAATAAAGGTTTTGAGATCGGATTGGAATGTAATGGTATTCGAAAAGACGAGTTTTGTAAGCCACGCCCCTTGTGGCATCCCTTTTTATGTTTCCGGATTTTTTGAACATTTTGAGGAACTCTGCACGTATGATATAAACCATTTCAGAAATGAGAGGGGAATAGATGTTCACACAGGAGCCAAGGTTGTTGAAGTCTCTGAGGGCGCTATAATTGTAGAGGAGAATAGTAAAGAAAAACTCTACGAATGGGACAAACTTCTTTTTGCTACTGGAGCCAAAGCGAAGAGATTAGATGTGAAAAATGATGAACTTGAGGGTGTCGTCTATGTTGATGAGATCCTTTCGGCTGAGAGGATCAAGAGACTGGCTTTAAAGTCAGAAAAGGTTGCGATCATCGGATCTGGATACATAGGCGTTGAAATGGCAGATGCCATTTCGAGACTTGGAAAAGAGGTAACTGTGATCGAGATCTTGGAAAGACCTCTGCCGGAATACGATGCGGAGATTGCAGCGATTCTAAAGTCTGAAATGGAAAAAATCGTAGATCTGAGGCTTAGCGAGAGAGTAATCGCTTTTGAGGGTAAGGACAGGGTTGAAAGGGTTATTACAGACAAAGGAGAATATAAATGCGATCTAGCAATAGTCGCAGTAGGTGTTGCACCGAATATAGAACTGGCTAAAAAATTAGTTAAACTTGGTAAAAGTGGAGCTATAAGCACAAACAGCAAAATGGAAACAAGCAAAGAAGATATTTACGCTGCTGGCGATTGTGCAGAAACGATCAATATTGTGACGGGAAAGCCTGACTGGATCCATCTTGCCACTCCAGCGAACAAAACGGGATATGTAGCGGGAGTCAATATGGCGGGATACGAGCTAAATTATCCTGGCTCGGTGAAATGTCAGATCACGAGCTTTTACAATGTTGAAATAGGTAAAGCGGGGCTTAGTGAATATGAGGCAATAAGAGAAGGATACGAAGTCGTCTCAGCTTTTGTAACAACCAAGTCGTCTGCAAAATATTTCCAAGACGGATTGATTCATCTTAAAGTAGTTGCAGATCGAAGCGGAAGAGTTCTTGGTGTTCAAGCTGCTGGAAAGGGCGTTGGAATGAGGATCTATGGAGCTACCGCCCTTCTCTACAAAAAGGCAGATGTTAGAGATCTCTTCTTTGCAGATTTTCCTTATTATCCGCCAGTTTCGAGAGTTTGGGATCCTCTTGTCGTAGCTGCACGCAATTTGTTCAGAAAGCTTGGCATGCCTTGAGGTGAGCTTTTGATCGTTCACATTCCGAATAACATTTGGCGAGAGAAAGAGATCGAATTGGACTTTCCCAACAGCTGGGATGTGAAGGTTTTTAAAATGAAGGGGCATGAAACTAAAGCTTTAAGTAAAGAAGAAATGCTCATGGCTATTAGAAATCCGATTGGCTCTAAAACTCTGCAAAAGCTTGCAGAAGATAAAGATTCTGCGGTAATCATTTTTGACGACCTAACAAGACCCACAAAAGTGGGTGAGATAGCAGAACTGGTTTTAGAGGAAATAAAGCTAAAAGAAGTCGTTTTTATTTGTGCAAACGGGGCACATGGGACTTTTGATCGGGAAGACTTCGTTATGAAACTTGGAGAAAGGATAGTCGAGAATTATCCGGTATTCAACCACAACCCATACCAGAATCTGGATTACTTGGGCGAAACCTCTTTTGGAAATCCTATTGAGGTAAATTCGGAAGTTATGAGCTATCCGCTAAAGATCGCCATTGGCTCAATTCTGCCTCATCCCCAGTTTGGTTTTGGTGGTGGAGCAAAGATCATCCTTCCCGGAGTTGCCGGGATCAGGAGCATTATTTACAATCACGGCGTTCTCGGAGGACAAGGAACCGCTGAGAAATTTAGGGAATTGCACTCAACATGCAGTATGGCTTACGGCAGAGTTAATGAGGAGAATATTCAACGGAGAGACGCAGAAGAAGCTGCAAGAATGGCTAAGCTCGACTTCATAATCAACGTGCTGATCAATACAAGGCGAGATTCAACACATTTGTTTGCTGGAGATGTCGTAGAGGCTCAAAGAAAAGGTGTGGAAGTAGCCAAGGAGCATTATTCAACTCCAATAGAATTTGATTTTGACGTGGTTGTCGCAAATGCATACTCAAAGGCTAATGAAGCCACCATAGCGACTTGGACTACGCTCTGTCTTAAAGAAGGGGGAACACTGGTTCTTGTATGCAATCCTAAGGGAGGGCAAGTAAGCCATTATGTTCATGGCAGATGGGGTATGCGAAGAAGGGGTGGAACGTTGTATTTACCACCACCGGAGAAGCTCAAAAAGGCGGGCAAAGTTATTCTATTCTCAGAGTTCCACGAAAAACAACCTCAGTTCGAAACTCTTGGTGAGAACGCAGTGAGGGTTAAAACTTGGAAGGAAGTCCTTGAGGAGCTTGGAAAAGAGAAAAAGAGGGTGGCGGTTTTTCCGGATGCAACGATCCAAAAGCCGTTTTAAGAGATTACCATTTTGATCCCCTTTATTGTTTGCGATAGTGTTAAAAACTGCTCAACTTTTTTCCTTTATGCGATCGACAGAGATAACCCCAGACAAGGACGGAGAACAAGTAACCTTAGCGGGCTGGGTTCATGAAGTCAGAGATCTTGGCGGTCTGGTTTTCATAGTTCTCAGGGACAGAGAAGGATTTATACAGATCACATTGCCAAAAAAAGCGGTTGAGCGTGAGGTATTCAACAGGGCAAGGAAGATCAGCAGAGAAAGCGTTATAAAGGTTGAAGGAATTGTTAAGAGGGAGGATAAGGCTCCAAATGGTTTTGAAATAATCCCAAAGACGATCGAAGTTCTAAATGGGAGCTCAGCTCCACTGCCATTAGAGGTTACTGAAAAAGTGCCCGCAGAATTGGACACAAGGCTTGACAACAGGTTCATGGACTTAAGAAGACCTAAGGTTAGTGCGATCTTTAGGATCAAGAGCCAAGTCGTTCGGAGCATCAGGGAATTTCTTTACGAGGAGGGTTTTATAGAAGTTCAAACGCCAAAGATTGTCTCAACCGCAACTGAAGGCGGAACAGAGCTATTTCCAATCAGCTATTTCGAAAGAGAGGCATTTCTGAACCAGAGTCCACAGTTATACAAGCAGATCCTCATGTCCGCTGGCTTTGAAAAAGTGCTCGAAATTGGTCCGATCTTCAGAGCGGAGGAACACAACACGACGAGGCACCTAAACGAAGCGACCTCGGTGGACATTGAAATGAGCTTCACAGATCACGAAGGCGTTATGAAGCTTTTGGAGAGACTTGTAGCAAAGGTTTATGCGGATATCATTGAGAAATGCGACAAATTCCTGAAGATCCTTGAAATAAAGCTCGAAGTCCCCGAAGTTCCTTTTCCAAGAATTAGCTACAGCTCAGCAATCGAGATTGCCAGCAAGTCCCAAGAGATCCCTTGGGGTGAAGACCTCGATCTGCAGGCTTTAAAAACGATTGGAGCGGAGATAGGTGGATTTTACTTCATAACCGAGTGGCCGACTAAGATCAAGCCGTTCTACGTTATGCCTTTTGAAGACGAGAAGATCAGCAAGAGTTTTGACTTAATGCATGGCTACATAGAGTTGGCGAGCGGAGCACAGAGAGAGCACAGGTATGAAAAGCTTGTAGAAGCGATAAAGGCAAAAGGTTTGCATCCAGAAAGCTTCGAGTTTTACTTAAAAGCATTCCGCTACGGAATGCCACCACATGCGGGCTGGGGACTCGGGCTTGAAAGGTTCGTAATGGCTATGCTGGACTTGGGCAACATAAGAGAAGCAATGATCTTCCCGAGAGATCGAGTTAGGCTTTCTCCATGACTTAATTTTTGGTTGAACCGCCAATTTTCCTGTCTCAAAACTTTAAAAGCTCAGGATCGGTCTTTATGGGAGATTATTCTATAAAAAGAACTACTTAGACTGTTAAAACCTTTTTTGGGTGTGTTTAACCAAAAGCGCCCGGGCCGGGATTTGAACCCGGGGCGAGGGCTCGACAGGCCCTCATGTTGGGCCGGACTACACCACCCGGGCTTGAAGCCAATTAAGGCTAAGATTTTTAAATTTTTGCAATTCCGCTGGGCTAATCGTGGGTGTAGATCGCCAGCACTTCTTCATTAACCTTTTCGATCTTGCAAAATCCAAACCTCTCAAACTGCACAACTTTTCCAATTTCCATTTCTACACCTTTTTCAACATAGCCTTCCCAAAGCTTCTCTCCGAGCACTTTGCATTTCTTTACTTGGTTTTTTGGAAGCCAGTGAATGATGTTCCTTCCTTTCTTCGCTTCTAAAAGCTCATAACTAACGAATTTAGCTTTTTCATCGAGTATTACATTGCAGAAATCTTTCAGCCTAACGTTCTCTCCCTTGAGCTTCTCAAAGTCCTCTCTTGAGACGTATACGCTTCTTTCACCAATTAGAATCCTTTTATCGTTAGCACTTGGGTTTTTGGGAATTTCTATTCGCTTCTCTTCTGGAAGACCTTCGATCTCGATCTCGACTGGATCCGCAACGAAAAAGTATCTGTTTGCGAGAGGATCGACAATTTTTCTATTTTCCGCATAGAGACTCTTCATGCTTACGTTTACTTCGCTCTCGCTGAGTCCGAGTGCTAAGTAAAATCTTCTTATTGCCTCTGCAGTAATCCCACGTCTTCTTAGAGCTCTAACTGTCGGGAGCCTTGGATCGTCCCAATTACTGTAATTTCCCGCTTCGATCTCACGCCTTATAAGCGAAGTCGAAAGCTTTCCAAATTCCAGAACGTTAACCCTTCCCCAGTGAATCGTTATTGGATATTCCCAGCCGAAATAATCGTATATGTATCTCTGCCTGAGCTCAGAATCCCGCAGATCTTTGCCCCTGAGAATGTGAGTAGTTTTGCAAAGATAGTCCTCAATCGCAGACTCGAAGTCGAGCATGGGATAAACGCAGTATTTGTCCCCAACAAGCGGGTGTGGCGTGTAGATTATTCTGAATGCAACCCAGTCCCTAACTGCGGGGTCTTTGTGGGCGATATCGGTCTTAATTCTCAAAACAACCTCACCCTCGTCGTAGGCACCTTCAAGCATTTTTTCCCATACTTCTAAGTTCTCCTCAACGCTTGAACTTCTGTGGGAGCATGCAATTCCAGAATCTCGGTATTTTTTAAACTCCTCTTTTTTGCAGAAGCAAGTGTAGGCTCCACCGAGTTCAATTAACTTTTTAGCGTAATCGTAGTAAAGATGAATCCTCTTTGAGGCGTAAATTACCTCATCGGGCTTGTAACCCAACCAGTCTATATCTTCGAGATACCAGTCATAGGCTTCAAGAATAGGTCTCTTTGTCTTTGGATCTGTGTCGTCAAATCTTATTATGTATTTTCCCTTGTAATCCTTGCAGTATTCCCCGTTTATTATTATTCCTCTTGCAGAACCAAGCGTAGGCGGACCGTTTGGATTTGGAGCAAAGCGCATGATAACTTTTCCGGGTTCGGCTTTAGGTAGTGGGGGTAATTTATACTCTTTTTCAATCTTTTTCTTTTCTTCCAGAGCATATTTGCTTATAAGTTGCCTTTTTTCCTCCTCGCTCAAACTCTCAAACTCCTTTATACAATCTTTTACGAGCTGAATTACCTCTTTGACTTTGAGTTTCAAATCAGGATTTTCGGCAATTACTTTGCCTATTACTGCCTTTTCGTCGGGTTTTCCGTATTTTGCTGAGTTTATGGCTATGTATTTCATTATGATCTCTTTCACGGATTGTTTAATCGCGGAGAGGTATAAAAAGTCTTAGGAAAAGATCTCTAATGATTCTTGCTAATCAAGAGTAAAGTTTAAATTCTCCCTATAGCCATAGTTTCGACTGATGAAAATTCTAATAGTTGAGGATGATCCCGGAATGGTAGAATTACTCAGCAAGATTCTTTCAAAGCACGATCTAATAATTGCGGGAGATGGAAGAGAAGCGATCTCAAAGTTTTCACAAGAAAAGCCCGACCTCGTGCTCATGGACATAGAACTTCCTTATATTGACGGAGTTAGCGCTACGAGAGAAATCAGAAAGCTAAATCCAAATGCAAAGATCATAGCGGTTACAGCGTTTGGTGTTCAGAGAGGGAAAGAAATCCTGCGAGAGGGAGCAATAGATGTTATCGTGAAGCCCTTTAAGGTAAAAGACCTTTTGAACAAGATCGATAGAGTGTTGAAAATTTAGATCTCCTCTTTCGATCTTTAAACCTCTAGAGCTTAGGGGTAGATATTTTAAATCCCTTCTAATTCTTTCATTACCTATGATCATCGCTTTCGTTGGCTACCCGTTGTCGGGAAAAAGCACCGCTGGAGAGGTTGCAAAAGAATTTGGGATTCCAGTTGTCACTATGGGAGATGTTGTTAGAGAAGAGGCTCTCAAAAGGGGCTTAGAGCCAAATTCGGAAAATCTCGGTAAAATTGCAAATGAATTAAGAAAAAAAGAGGGAATGGATGCAATAGCAAAGAGATGTATTCCCAAAATACGAGCTCTTGGCTCTTTTGTTCTTGTTGATGGAATAAGGGGCATTGCGGAAGTAGAAACCTTCAAGAAGGCTTTTGAGGACTTTGTTCTTATAGCAATCGAATGCCCATTGGAGATCAGATTCGAAAGGGCGAAGCAGAGAAAGAGAAGCGATGATGTCCTCAAAATAGAGGATCTGCTGGAGAGAGATAAAAGAGAAGAGTCTTGGGGGCTTAAAGAAGCGATAGAAGTTGCGGATTTCACGATCGAGAATACTGGAAACATTGAGGATTTCAAAGAAAAGATCAGAGCTCTTTTAAGAAAGCTTCTCAGTGTTGAAGTTGAAATAGAGACGTTGGTTCATCCAACTGAGGAAGAGGAGAAAGTCATAAATGCAATCAAAAATCTCTTTCCGGACGCTAAAATCAAAATAGAGAACGGAAAGCTTATTGCAATTGCGAGAGACTTGAATACGTTCAGAGAACTTTTAAGAAGGCAGAAAATACTTGATACTGCGAGAGCTGAGCTAATAAGAAACAGAAGGGGCAATGAGGTCACGGTTTATCTGAACAAGCAAACCGCAACGGTTTCGAGGGTCAACTTCTGCGAAGAAGATGCGGTTCTTTCACCTCTCCGTATAACCTTTAGACTACTTGGTATCTCTTTTCAGAAATTCCTCGATTATTTAGCTCCAGAAACGAAAGATGGGAAGCCAGTAAAGGAGATAGAAGAACTATGAATCCAATACACAGAATTCTACTAACAACTGATGGTTCGATCACAACAATCATCGAAGCCTACACCCAGAAAAAAGTCGAGGTAGAGACAGTAGAACAAAAAGTAATACCCGCGAATGCTGAGATTGCTAAAGATCTAAAGGTTTCAGAAGGAGAGGATGTTAATTACCGAGTTGTTTACCTGAAAGCGGGCGATGAGATCTACGCCAAGGCGATCTCTTATACACCGTTAAAAAGGCTTGAGAATAGCTTTAAAGAGGATTTAATGCGTGCGGATATTCCCATAGGCAAGATTTTGAAGAACCACAACATCGAAGCGAGAAGGGAAATAAAGTGGGGGAAAGTCATTCTTGATCAAGAACTCGCCAAGGAATTTGGGGTTAAAAAACCAATGTTTCTGGTCAGGAATTATGATATAATCCATAAGGGTGAAATTTTGATTAAAATAACAGAGTTTTTCCCGATGGAAAGATTTGAGCGGTCTGAGCAGTAATTTCAGGATCTATTTTTTAGCTCCTCGAGTAACTCGTAAGCACTTTTTAACTTCCTTTTCATAAAAAATGCAATCACCAAAATCAAAATTACGAGAATAAAAGAGAACGAGATTGAGAATTTAAATATAAGATCAACTTCTTCGGGAAGGAGAAGGTTCAAGTTTACCGCAAAATAACAAGAAATTCCAAATAGGATTAGAAGAAAGGCTATCCAAGACAATGGATGGATTTTGGATGCTTTATCGATTCTAAATAACAAAACGAGTCCCACTGCGGTTAAGGTTAGCAATAATAATGAGACAGTGTAAAATCCTACTTGAAAGGCGTTTTTTATAATCGTGTAAATAAGCAGAGCAAATAGGGAGAAAAAGAAGAACAAAAGCCATATTAGAAGTGTAGTTGCTATCCAATACTTCTTCGATTTAATCGCTTTCAACATATTAAAGCTCTTAACATTAAACTCGAATAAAACTTTTGCTTGTGATCTTAAATGATCCTGCCGTATCTGTCGATCTCACCTTTCTTAATTCTCGTAGCTGAAATGGGCTTCCCGTCCTCAGCGAGAACCCAGTCGACTTTAACAATTCTGATCTCTTTCTTTCCCATTTCAAGACGTTTTGCATTGATCTTCAAAGCCATTTCATATGTTTCTGGAGAGACCACAAGGGCTTCGAATTCATTATCAAGTGTTCTCCCATAGGGATTGGAGATCATCACGATCTCTGGCTCAAAACCGTATTTTCTCAGAATGAATTGCCTCACATTTTCTGCTCTGATCTCAAACGGGAGAACGCAACGAACTCTTTTTCTTGCCATTTCATCGCTTGTGATTCCGATCATGACTTCCTTTCCGCCAAGCTGGACTGCACAGTCGATCAGCTTCTTGTGCCCCTCATGGAGGGGCTCAAAGGTCCCGCCAAGCACGACTTTCACAAAAAATTTGTATGTGGAAGAAAATAAAAATTTTTTTATTTATAAATTACTGTTTAAAAATTATAATTTTTATAGCATCTCAATTTTTCGCCAACCGCAACCGCATTAAGACAACGATTGCATGAAACGCAATCACTCTTTGTCCAGTGCATTGGAAGATAAGGATCTCGAATCAACGGTCTTGACATTGCTATGAGATCTACGCTTTCAAGAAGCTTCTCAGCAACTTCAATGCTTCTTATGCCACCAACAGCGATCACGGGCACAGAGACTTCTTTTTTGATCTCAATTGCAAACTTTGCAAAGTAGGCTTCACCGCTTTTATGCACCTTCTGGCTTACAACATTGTATCTTTTATGGTAATTCGATTCATACATGCCTCCGCTAACCTCTATTGCGCTTACAAAGTCGTTAAGCCTCTTTGCGATCTTAATTGAGTCCTTTAGCTCAAGACCTCCGGGAATAAAGTCGTGAGCATTCATCTTCACAAGGATCGGGATCTTTGTTTTCTCCCTCGCTCTTTCTATAATTTCGAGAATTACTCTAACGCCATCCCCATATTCATCTTTTCTTTTGTTTGTATGTGGAGATAAAAACTCGCTCAACAAATAACCGTGGGCACAGTGTAGCTGAACACCATCAAATCCCGCCCTCTCAGCCCTGAGCACCGCATTTTTGAAATCCTCTATTATTCTCTCGATCTCTTCCTTAGTAAGCTCTCTTGGCATTACATCAATAGAGGGGTCATAAACCGCTGAAGGAGCAACTGGAGGTGAGATCTTGGTTTGCCTGCCCGCATGTGCGATCTGAGCTACAAAAAAGACGTTCTTATCTACCTTCTTTACTTCTGCTACAAGCCTTTTTAGCCCGTCAACGAACTGATCTCCGCTTATTCCAGTCATCTTTGGCATTGCCTTTCCCTCACCGCTAACGAACATGTAGCCCGTAATGATCATCCCACTTCCGCCTTCAGTCAGCTTTTTGTAAAGCTCAATGAGCTCTTCGGTCACGAAACCGTCTTCTGCCATTGCTTCAGCTGTTGCAGATCGAACAATGCGATTCTTAAGCCTTAGATCACCACTTTCGTATGGGGTAAAAACCTTCACAGCTCAAATTTGTGGTGGATTAAAAAATTTTATCAAACTTTTATAATGGATAATAGTTTAAAAATGAATACTCAAGACCTGAACTTCTGGAGCTTCTTGAGCAGTTCAAGATCGCCCTGAGCGTCTCCAGCACAGGTCGCTATAATTCCGTCCACGATGCCTTCAAGCTTAGGAGCAACCTTTTCGACTTCTTCCATCTTAGCGGTGATCGGCCAGCCAATAGCCTTCAAGATCTCAGCATTCTTTGGTGTTCCTACAAGGAAGTAGGCATAGATTGGCTTATTCAGCTTTCTGCATTCTTTCGAAACTTCCTCAAGGATTGGTAGAACTTTTTCTTCAGTTCTCATGAAGAATATGAAGTCCCAAGGTCCTTTTACTCTCTCGATAAGGTCATCTGCGGACTTACGAGCTGAGAGAAGGCAACCAAGCTTTAGGTTCTTAATTTTGACTGTATTCCTCAGGAAATCCCTTGCCTCCTCCGAAGATTTAAGCATTTTTATCGGCTCACCGTATTTCGGAATGTCACCCATTGTCAGCACAACTCCATCCAAGCCTACCGCCTCGGAAGCCAATGCCAGTCCGCCTACTTCAACTGGACCTTTGTAGTGCAGTATGAATATTGGAATAACAGTCTTATCCGGATATTTTGTTTTCAGAACACAGCTAACTGCTATTCCACTTGGAGCGGGCATTCCGGCGGCGCTGTCTGTTACGTTCCAACCATCTACGAGATCTTTTGTTTCTTCAGCAAGTTTCAAAAACTTTCTTGTCGGAACAAATTCGTGCAGTATTTTCATATTGTTCAACCTCCCCGCTAAACTTACTCCAGAGGGCATATTTAAGATTTTCTTTATACTTCCAGAGCAAAATTTTATTTCAATTGTTGCCAAAATATTTTTATACTGCTTACTTGAAAAAGAATTAATGCTCTCGCTCTTTGTATATCTCTCTCTGTTCGTGTTCATTTTCGGAGCTCTCTATAAGTTATTTAAGCTCCAGAATCGGATCCACCTACGGTGTGAACTCTACCCAAGTCCGCTTGCTCAGAGTCACTATGAAGTGGAAGAAACGCCAAAGGAGCGGAAAAGCATAAAAAATTCTTTTGGCATGTTAAAGGCAATTATTGGCATAATTTTAATAAATAGAAAGAAAATGTCTCTTCAGCCAAGACATTGGTTTGCAACTTTTTTATTTCACTTAGGAATTTTCACTCATGCGATCTGGCTTTTCGTTGCCCCTCTGTTTCCACAGCTCCTCTCTTTAATGATTTTCAACTTACTTGGAGCCTTTGGATTATTTTTGATGTTCGTCTTCGCTCTTTATTTGCTACTCAGAAAACTAAGGGCACCGCTTCGCTATTACGTTCCATTTGAAGATTACTTCGTGCTCTCCGTTGTCCTCCTTATTTCCTTTACGGGTATTTTTGCCTTTTTCGAAGTTGGTTCAGTTCACACAATTTTAGTAATGCGAGCCCTACTCACATTTTCAGAAATAACCGTAAGCCCCTTCGAGAAACTTCACATCTTAGCCTACTTCTCGCTTCTTTTGATCCTACCATTTACGAGGATCACTCACTATATTGGAGTCTTCTTCCTACATTTTTTGCTCTGGGACGCTCGAAGTGCTGAAGAGCGGGAGCCAAAGCTGAGCAAGATCCTGAAAAGCTACAAGGTTAAATGGGGAGCGGAACATATAGCTCCTGAGCTTAGTTGGGAAGAGGAAGAAAAATTTGTTGAAGTGAGAAAATGGAAAGGATAAAGCTTTCTGATCTTGCGGAAAAAGAAGGAAAGCTCGTAGAAATTAAGCCAGATGAGTTAATGAAGCTTCCAAAACCATATGAAGAGATCTCTGAAAAATTTTCAGAATTGCAAATTGGGGAAGAATACGTTTCTGAGGTTGATCGGTTTGTGGCAATAGATCTTGAATGGAAGCCAAAGAATGAGGAAGAAGAAAAGGAACTTCTGGCAAAATTTTTGAGCGGTTTGAAGAAGCTTTTGGACAAAGAGGCAAACTGGACTTTTCTTTATCCTCTGCTTCTTTCTCTTGACTACTGCACCCGCTGTAAGTCATGTTCTTCAGCCTGCCACGTTTATTTGGCTTCTGGAAAAAAAGAGATCTACCGTCCCACTTTTCGTGCGGAAGTTCTAAGAAGGATCTTAAATGGCATCCGTGGAAACTTCAGGGCTAAGTTCTTTGGAGAGCTAAGTTTGAATGCAAAAGTCGTGCTAAGGCTTGCAGAACTTGCCTATAGGTGCAATCTTTGCAGGCGTTGCACCCAGTTTTGCCCTATTGGGGTTGATAATGCATTAATAACGAGAGAAATAAGAAAACTCTTCGCTCAGGAGCTTGGAATTGCTCCCAAAGCCCTGCATGCTCAGGGGACATTAAAGCAGTTGCACACAGGATCTTCGACTGGGCTTAAGCCAGAGGGGTTTAGGGATCTTATTCTTTTTCTGGAGGAAGAGATCTTAGAAAGGACTGGAAAGAGAATTCAGATCCCTGTTGACAAGAAAGGATCCGAGATCTTACTGATCCACAACGCGGGCGATTATTTAAGCAGACCTGAGAACGTGATCGCATATGCGTTGATCTTTGAAGAAGCGGGCTTGGACTGGACTTTAAGCAGTGAAACTTTTGGCTACGACGTCGTAAACTATGGAGTCTGGTTTGACGACGTTCAGCTTGCAAGGATCGCCCTGAGGCATGTGGAGATTGCAAGAAAGCTTGAAGTCAACAAGATCGTTATTGGGGAGTGTGGACATGCACATAAAGCTCTTATTGCTGTAGCGGATCGCTTGCTCCCGGAAGATTACAGAATTCCGAGAGAGAGTAGTATTAATTTGCTCTGGAAGCTCACTAAGAAACTCAACCTTGATCCTTCAAAAAACGACTTCCCAGTTACTCTACACGATCCATGCAACATCGTTCGAAATCTTGGCATTGTGGAGCCTCAGAGAAAAATACTTCAAAAGATCTGCCCTCAATTCAGAGAAATGGACCCCTCTGGAGTTTACAACTACTGCTGTGGTGGTGGAGGCGGATTGGCAATTATCAATTCATTAAATTTTCCGGATTTTAGGAATAAGATCTCCGCAAGACTCAAATTTTCGCAGATCCTCAGGGCATTTCAGGATCTTGAGCTGACGCAAAAGAAATTCGTATGTGCTCCGTGTAGCAACTGCAGATCCACGCTAAGGGATCTTTTTGAGCATTACAATGCCAAAAAGTTTGGGCTTGGCTACTGCTCTCTTTCTGAGCTCATTGCAAATTCAATGGTAGAACATGACTTTCTGGAGTTTTGATCTGTCATTGCTAAATTCGTCAATTGCAGTAAAATATATCGCTGGGGGGCAAAAAGTTTAAATATTTTAAATGCAACTAAGCTTTGGCGGCGGGGTAGCCAAGGCTATACTCCGTCCGCTAAATCGCAGAATTTATATAGTAGGAAGTGAACGAAAATGCGGAAGGAGGTTGAGAAAATGAAAAGGTATGGATTGATAGGGTTGATGTTGTTAGTGATCTTAGCGACTCCAGCGATGGCTCAAACCCTAAATAAGGGACCAATTGGTAATAGTTCTTTGGGTATTACTTCAGCGAAGCTTTCTGACACAAACTATACTTATGGAAGCAATGTTGAACTAACCGTAACCTGGAGCTACTACAAAGCGGAGGATTATGGTTCAAGGTATATTGCAATTATTGACTGGAGCACATATACAACAAAGGTGAAGCCATACACAGGTGATGCTTTTGTTGCCAACGCTTCAGATCCCAGCAACTATAAATGGCTAATTTCATTGCCCGAAGATGCTGGCTCACAAACTTATTCGATAAATACCGCAGAGAAGAACATGTTCCCAAGCTACTACGTAGTTGTGATCTTCAACACAACCGGAGCATATGACGATCGACTCGTCTTCATAGTTGAACCAGTGGCAGGAAAGCCGTATGTAAGCATTACCACAGATCGAATGACCGCTGCCCTTGGCGACAGAGTTGAGCTGAAGTATAAGATGACCGCTTCTGAGAACTACTATGTGGGAGTTCTCGTTACTGGCTGGGAGGGCAAAGTCTACTTCCAGAACTGTTCAGTCGGAACTTGGACTCTATACCCATGGATGGCACCTATGGCTAATTTCGATGAAGATCGCTGTGTAGCGATCTGCATGGCAGCGGGTAAGACAAAGTCTGAATGTGAAAATGGGCTTAAGTTCTTCCCACTTACAAGTGCATATGGATTCAAGAATACAACTGAGGGCTATATAGTATTCAAGATCGCTGCTGGCAAAGATCCATATAACCTATTCACTGGAAGCGATCCCACGAGAGCTGAAGCTACCGCAGTAGTGATCCTTGCAAAGCCAACGCTGAGCTCTATTAGCATTCCTTCTAAGCACGTCAACGGCACAGATCTGACGATCACAGGCGTAACCAATGTGGCTGAAACCAACAGTAAATATGATGTTGGAGAACAAAACATGGTGTATCTTAACATTACTGACCTGAACGATAATCTAAAGTGTGGAAGAACATTTATGGGCATCATAGGCAAGGACAAAACATTCAGCATAAAGATCGACAACTTCGGTGCTCAGCCCCCATGTGTTCTTGAAACAGGATACTACAAGGCTAACTTCACATTGGTAACCGATACAGGATTAACAGACGAGGAAGTCACAGTCTTCGAGCTCGTCAACGGCATGGTAAAGATCATGCCAGACAAGACTACTGTGGTGAGAGGAGACAAGGTAAAGTTCACAATAATAACAAATCTGAAGGTTAACAACCCAGTATACTTCACGATCGAAGATCAGAGGATCATTGGTGGAACCGGCTCTGCTACAGAGACTTTGAGAGTTGATGCCACTGGAAAGGCTTACAAGGAGATCACCGTTTCTCAGACCGCTCCATTGACAGAGTATAGGTTCAGGGCGGTAATTGCTGGCGACGTTTCCGACACGATCACGATCTCCGTTGTGAAGCAGACGATCGACCTGAACGCTGATAAGACCACAGTCGCAAGAGGTGGAGAGATCAGGTTCACTGGAACGACAACCGCAGATGAGGTCTATGTATTCGCAAGCGAACCAGGCGTATTCAAAGATGTAACTGAGGTTCCAAGCGATACTACATTTGCTCCAACTAATGCAATGAAGAAGTTCTTGCCGGACACAAATGACAGACTTGACTTCAAGCTCGAAGTGTTAACAACTGCGGATGCGGGCACCTACTACCTCTACTTCTACGCTCCCGCCAACACCTCAATGATCGACAGGGCAAGCGATCCACAGAAGATGTTCGCAATCGTAGTCACGGATCCGAGGATCACAAAGGTTGAGATCCCAAGCGTTATTCCGTATCAGGGCAAGGTTGAAGTCACAATAACCGCTGATCCCGGCAAGAGGGAGAATGCAAGATTAACATGGGTGCTTGAGGGATCGAACATAAAGGCAAGACCGACAGACTTTGGTAGGGGTGACATATACTACTCGCTTGACTCGAACAATGAAGTGAAGTTCTACTTGGATCTGAAGGACTACAGGAGTGGAAGTAGAGTCATTGATCCCGGACTCTATGTATTCACCGTTAAACTCTACCTTGACAGTGAGGAAGTTGATAAGGTTCAGAAGCTCGTTGAGATCTCCGCGGTAAGCCTTGATGTTACAATAGAACCCTCGGTGATCGTCATCGGAGACCAGATCAAAGTCACAGTCCAGTCGAACAGAGAGGGCGTTGCAGGCTATGATCATATCTTTGTGACGATGGTTGGAGCTAACTACAAGGCGGTGCAAAGAGTTACGCTTGACAGCACTGGAAAGGGAAGCGTAACCTTCGAAACTCTTGGCATTGCGGACGGAACTTACAAGATCTACGTCAGAGACACGATGAACACATCCACTGCAGACTATCCAGAACTATACGTCGCTGAAGAGCTCTACGATCTCGATCCCGCAGACGCAACCGCGAGAGTTGCAAGAGCGCATGATGACATTCTTGTGATCAGAACGATCCAGATCCTGAAGGAGAAGCCCACACCAACTCCAACAACACCACCACCAACAACACCACCAGTCACAACTCCCGCGGTAACGCCCACAACACCACCACCAACAACACCACCAGTCACAACACCACCACCGACAACAACACCCGCTCCGGGACCGATTCCGGGCTTTGAAGCGATCTTCGCAATTGCGGGATTAGTTGCCATTGCCTACTTGCTGAGAAGAAGACAGTAAAAACTAAAATTTTTTCTTAATTTTTTCTTTTTAGTTTTTAATTTCTGAAAAATTGGAGCCTCGTTTCTTTCGAAAGTTTTCTGATTAAGTTCAAACAGTTTAGAGAGATTAAGGCGGTTCAAGAGCTCTTAATACGTAGCCATGAATTTTTGCTTTAAAACTTTGGACAATTTTAGAAAAATAAAAAATTACTTCTTAGGTGGCCAATTCTTCTCCATCCAGCCTTTAACTCTTCCAGAGTCTATTGGACCAACAAGCACTTTCCAGCCGGTTTCGTCTTCAATCGCACCCTGAAGCCTTGCAGCAAGTCCCGGGATCACGAGGTATTTGTGGTTAACTTTCTCAGCGATCTTCGTTTCCTGAATGATCTCCTTTACCTTTGAAGCGGTCAGCTTTCCGCCAGCAACGCTTGCTTCAACGCCAATGCCTTCAGTGTTAACCACCAGCAACCAGCCTTTGATCTTCGCACTGTTCAGGTCGTTCTCAACTGTGTAGTAAGTCAAGGCGAAGTTCGTAGTTAGGAAAACTGGATCCTCTGGACCGGGACTGTTAAGCTCTTTCAGACCTGCAGCAACCTGCACCGGGGTGCGCGGATCGGTGTAGATGTTGAAGCGGAGCGTTAGCGTCGGCATCACGACATGCTGATCGATGCTGTGGAAGATCATCGCGTCGCCGTATTTCACGATGAACATTCCCGCAATAACCGCTTCCCAGTAGGCCTTTGTGACTTCGTCGCCCTCGATCAGCCATGCGGATATCGGAGTGATCAGGATCGGATATGCAACGTCTTTGTCCCCATCGAGAATGGCTTTTCTACGAAGCTGAACCACTCTCTCGAAAGTCCCCTGCAGTCCCTCGCCTAATGGCTCCGTTACTGGATCGAGCACGATCTCTTTGATTCCCGCAGACTTAAACGTGGCTGAGATACTCTTAAGCACATTAAGATCTTTTGCCCTTATCGCAACGGGCACCTTGTAATCAAGAGCGAGCTTCATGAACTCCTTCCAGTTGCCCTCAGTTGCAGCGTAGATCAATGGCTTTTGGTTTGCGACTTCTTCAAGTGCGGACTTCATGCACTCGGGGTTAAGTGCAATTAGAACCATTGGCTTTCCGTAGCTTGCAACCTTCTTTGCAACTTCTTTAAACCTCTTCGGATCGTTTGAGGTGCATCTTACCGCAAAGCCGTCGAGTGTGAGGTATTTACCGACATAGAACTTCTTGTAATTCACAACTCTCTCGCATCTCTCTTGGATCTTCTTGTCGTCAAGTGTGTCCCAGACATCGAAGAAGAATGCTGTCGGGTTAAAGAAGGTCAGCTCATGGCGGTGCAGGACTTCCTCGCCACCGATCTTTATTGCCTTGTCGCCAACGCCGACAACAACTTCTGCAATTTCGGGCGAAGTGATCTCAATGAGCTTGTCCAACTTCTCCTTAACTTTCGGATCCTTTTCGGCATCCTTAACGAGAGGCTTGCAATCAAGAACCTTTGCAGAGCGATCAAGGACATGGGAAGCGAAGCTCATGCAAGTGTCGTAGCCACATTCTTTGCAGTTCGTCCTTGGCAGGAAATTGTAGACCTCAAGTGGGCTCTTTACCTTCATTCTTCACACCTCCGCAGTGATCCATTTTCCTGCGTCAGCAACGCCACCTTTCACTTTACCGCCGAGAGTGTTGAAGATCTCCTTAAGCACCGCCACTGCCAATGGATGCATCATCATGAATACATCTACGCCAGCCAAGGACAGCGTTAAGCCTGTTATGATCTCCCAGATTGGTCCGCGAAGCTCTCTTGGACCCCATGGTGTGTCGCCCTCAAGCGGTGAGTCGGTCATCCATGACTCTCTCGCTCCCCAAGCGTTTGTAGTTCCGCTTGAGATCGGGAAGTTCAGATCTGTGTCGCCCTTAAGACCGCTGATCCTTATTCTTTCCATGTTCGTGAACGCATAGTCCAAGCCGTAACCAAGGGCTGCGGTTGTTGGATCCATTACAATGCTGTTTCTCGGCATTCCCGCACGCTTCAACAAATACCTATTCAGTGTCTTCTGGTTGTTTATGTCCATCTGCGTCCAGCTCAGCACGACATGCCCATACTTCTTCGCCGCCTCGCAGATCCTTGCCCAGTCCATGTCGAGCGTGGCACTTGCAAGCATTACCCTTTCACCTTCGCAAACCTCTGCAGCCTTTTCAAGCACTTCTGGATCCTTGTCCTTGTTACCGCAACCACCTATGATGATCGGGCACTTTACCGCTTGCAGAACATCTTCGATTACCTTCACAGCCTCGCTTGCTGGTGTGTTCTCAAGCAAGGGATCCGTGCTTACGAGATGGATCGTAACCATGTCCGCTCCAAACTTCTTTACGCACTTCTTTGCCCACTCTGCTGGGCTTCCGACCACATCTTCGTAGTGAACCTTAACCGCCTTCGCAAGTGATGGTGGTCGATCGAAAACATCTATTGCTATTGCGGGCAAATTCGGCTGTGGTTTGTCGAAAATGTAGAAAGCCAAACTCTTCTCGCCACCAAGCTTTACAACATAGTCTCTTGTTCCTCCATCCGCCTTGGTTGCGCCCAGAACAACTTCTTCAATGACTCCCGGGTATTCAATCTTTGGTGACTCAAATTTTGCTTCAATTAACTTCTCAGGAAGCTTTATTTCTGGAACTACTGCAACGGGAGCTGGAGCTACTGCGGGAGCAACTGCTTGCACCTGTGGAGCTTGGAGTGGTGCGGGAACACCAAACATTGTTGAAATTCTCTGCAGATAGTTTAGAGCCATGCTTGTGTGATAGAAGAAGTTTCTAAATTCGCTCAGTAGAGAGTATAGAGCGGTGATCGAGGAAAGATCAACTGCAGAACCTTCGAGTTCTATCTCTAAGTCCCCCTCTATCTTCACGTCTTCAAGTCTCTCTACATTGTATTCTTTCAACAACTTTAGAAAATCCTCAAGAGTATATTTGTTTGCCAATCTCTCACCCCTTCAAAAACAATTCCGCAACTTTATTCATCTTCTTATAAACTTCAGATTCTTCTCCCAGTTCAACGATTGGAGCACCCTTTAAGTCCAATTCAACGACTTTTTCGTCATAAGGGAGGATTTCGAGTAGCTTAATCCCCTCCTCATCAGCAAATTCTCTTATTCTTTTCTCCGCATCTTCGTTGGCAATGCGATTTGCTAAAAGCAATATATCCTTGAACTCCAGTTTCAGCTCCTTTGAAAGCTCTTTTATTCGCTTTGCAGTCGCAAGTCCTTTTTTGGACATGTCAGTCACGATCAGAATGTAATCAGCACTGTCGATTGTTTTTCTGCTGAAATGCTCAAGTCCCGCTTCACTGTCAATGATCACGTAGTCGTAATGTTTTCTTAGCTTTCTGAGCACGCCCCTAAGCAACGAATTGGCGAAACAATAACAGCCTTCCCCTTCGGGGCGACCCATTACGAGCAAATCGTAGCCTTTGCACTCACAAATAGCTTCGTAAATTTTACCTTCAAGCCATTGCTCCTTGTTCATCGTCCCCATTTCATCTCTGCTTACTTGGAATACTTCTCTGATTTCACCAAGTGTCTTTTCTACTTCAACGCCCAAGGCATCCGCAAGATTGCTGTCTGGATCCGCGTCCACAGCAAGCACTTTACTACTCTTCTTTGAAATAAAATGGATGAGGAGGGCGGAGACAAGGGTTTTTCCCGTTCCCCCCTTTCCCGTCACTGCTACAGTAGTCATTCCTCCTCCTCAATTATGATCTCTGGGATCTTAATCTCCGCTCCTACGAGGATAAGCTTAATTTTCTTAGCTTCTTTTTCCATCAGCTTTCCCCCTTTCCTTTCTTCACCACAATTTTGCCAATTGTGATCTTTGCGTCCTTTATTACAAGCTTAATCCCCGCTGGTGCTGCCTGTGGAGCGGGCATCGGCATTGCGGGTAGCTGGAATGCTGGCATTTGCATCGGCATCATTGCGGGCTGTGCAACCGCTGGAGTTGGTGCGGGAGCGGGTGCTTTTACTTCTTCCTTCACTTCCTCTTTCTTCTCTTCCTTAGCCTCAGCCCATCCTTCTGTGATCTTCTTCCCGTCAACCTTTCTAACGACTCCCTTTACCACGGGATGATCAACCTTCTTCAGGAACTCCTTGAGCTCATCGAGGTTCTTTGCATTCTCTTCTGTGGCGATCTTGTCCCTGATATCGTCTGGGATATACTTTGAAAGTCTCTCCTTCAAGTCCTTTGGCATCCAAACAACTCTATACCAGCCACCATCAGCCTGAATGAACTTCTTGCTCCTGAAGTAAGCCATTCCAACGCCAAGGAATCCCGCAACTTGCTTTCCACCGCCAGTTTGTCCCGCCATTGTCGAGAACGTTAAGCCGTTTGGTGCTGGAGTTGCATATCCTCTGTGAACCCAGCCAATGCCATCGACTTCTGGCATGTAGAAGCCGATAACCTCAAAGCATCCACAGCTTGTGTGCGGGAACTCGAAGAAGCTGTGCAATTTAATTCTCTCGTATTCTCCACCGCTTTCTTGCTTTGCAAACTCGTTAACACCGCTGTATTCACCGCCAATTGGATCAACGACGTCTCCCTTTGGAATTGCCCTGTTCGGTCCTTCAGGATCAACCTTCGCCGCAGCTCTACCATCGAACCAGCTAATGGCTCCACAAAGCGAAGGACGATCAGGTGAGACCACGCAGACATTCGTTGGAGCGAAGCTCTGACAGAGTGTGCATGAGTAGAACTCTTGGACGTCTTCATCATGAAGCATCTCAACTCTCTTGTCTCTCTCCTCGTAGATCGGCATCGCAATTTCCTTCAGTATTTTGTCGACCATTGCCTTGTCCGTGATATAAACCGCCTCAATCTTCTCGATGAATGGCAATTCATTCTTGTATAGCATCATCGTAGCCTTTGCGATCTGTATTAGGCTCTTCAAACCCTTCTTAATTGGTGCTTTACCAATTCTAACCCAGACATCGTATCTCTGGTTTAGATGCATGTAGCCCTCGATGTAATTCTGGAAGTCGTGGTTTCTGCGCTCAATAACTGGCTCCAGATCGGTTTCTACCTTGCTTCCAGCGATGTAGTAGATCATGCCATAAGGATAATTTCCCCCCTCTTGCATCTCGTCAAGATCTGGGCCTACAAGGGTTACTTTCATGTCCTCTACTTGATCCGCTGGCAGTGCCATGACGAGCTCAAACTTCACTTCCTTTGGTCCACCGAGTTCGACGAACATGTCTTCTTTGCGTATTCTTTCGCCCTCATACATCGGAGATATGTCAAACGGGAATTTCTCCTCAGCTCCTACGCTGACTTTCACTTTAGCCCCTGCAGGGATCTCAATTTTCTTTCTTTCGACCATCAACCACCACCTCAAGTGACTGCTTCTTGCACAACTCTTTGCGAACCTTTATTTGTATTTATCGGTTTTTATCGGAGACGAATCTAACATAATTTCTCATTTAGAGAGGTCAGAAAAATTGCCTGAAGCGATCTCAAAGACGCCTGAATTTAAATTTTTACCAAATATTATTTTGAATAATTTTATATCTTTTCTTATCAGTTCATAATACAATACCCATGTTGGATAATAACAAAACTCTTAATAATGAAAGGATATTAAAAATAGCCATGGAAAGATGCTTGGAGATTATATACACGAGAAGAAGCATAAGAAGTTTCACAGGAAAGAAAATATCTGACGAGGATCTGAACAAAATTCTGAAAGCGGGTTTTCAGTCACCTTCTGCGGGAAACGAACAGCCTTGGCATTTTATTGTTGTTAAAAGCAAGGAGAAGCTTGAAGAATTGAGCAATGCTCACCCTTATGGAAAGATGCTTGTGAATGCGGGAGCGGCGATTGCGGTTTGTTGTGATCCGAAGCTTTCAAAGTATCCAAATCCGATGTGGATTCAGGACTGCAGTGCAGCAACGCAGAACATTCTAATAGCTGCGAGGGCTTTGGGCATCGGCTCATGCTGGCTTGGGGTTTATCCAGTCCAGAGCAGAATGAAATCTCTTGCGGGAGTTCTTAAAGTTCCCGAAGACATAATAGTTTTCAGCCTCATCGCTCTTGGATATCCGCATAGCGATGAAGAGTTTTTCGAGGCTTCTGACAGATTTAAACAGGAAAGAATTCACTACGAGAAATGGTAAGTCTTAAAAAACCAATAACCAAGAAGAATTATGCCTAAGTGGATTTTAGTAGTGGAAGATGACTCAGCGGTTCTTGAAGTATTGCAAACTATGCTCTCAGAAAAATACAAGGTATTAACTGCTACCAATGGTAAAGAGGCGGTTAATAGCTACCGAATGTTTAAGCCAGACTTAGTTCTAATGGACATAATGATGCCAGTAATGGATGGAATAGAGGCGACGAAAGAGATCAAGAGCAAGTATCCAAATGCCAAGATCATCGGAGTAACCGCGTTTGCTTCGCAAAAGGGAAAAGAGATTCTTGAGGCAGGGGCTTTGGAGATCATAGAGAAGCCTTTTACTAAGAAGAAGCTTATAGAGACTATTGAGAAATATTTGCAGAGCGAATAAACTTTTTAGCAGATCTAAGTTTCGAGAGTGGAAGAAAAATTATTAAAGTCACTTCATCTTGAATTCTGGTTTTCTTTTCTCAAAAAATGCCTGAACCGCCTCTTTAAGCTCTCCAGACGCTATGGAGAGCATGATCGATAGAACCTCGTAGTAGAGTCCAGACTGAAGTGAACACTCCTTGCCTTTTTCGATTTCATATTTAGCAATTTGGATCAGCAGGGGATTTTTCTCAGCGATCTTCTTGGCGAAATTGATCGTATATTCTTCCAATTTCTCCGCCGGAAGAACTTCATCAACTATACCAAGGCTTTTAGCGGTTTCAGCATCAATTGTTTCGCAGGTAAAGATCAACTTTTTTGCCTTCGATTCTCCGATCTTCCTTGTAAGTCTTTGAGTAGCCCCCCATGCGGGAGTCATTCCGAGATTGATCTGTGGGAAGCTAAAAGTTGCTTCTTTTGAGGCAAAGATAAAGTCACAGCAAAGAGCCATCTCAACGCCTCCACCAATAGCGAGTCCATTAACCATCGCAATTACTGGCTTAGGAAAGTCATCGATCATATTAAAGAGCCTGAAGATCTGTGCAACGGTCTTTGAGTAGTCTGAAAGCACTGTCGGGCTACTTCCCGAGAAACCGGGATCCACGAGATCATCACCGGAACAGAATGCTTTTCTTTTCCCCTCGATCTCAGCACCAGTTAAAATTACCACCCTTATCGCAAGATCTTCAGCAAGTTTCTTCATAGCATCTTCCAGTTCCAACCTGAGAGTGGAATTTATTGCATTCATTTTTTCTGGTCGGTTGAGGTAAACTTTGGCTATGTTTCCATTCAGAATCTCAACTTTAACGTCTTTATAGCCTGAGTAGTTCATATAAACCACCTCCATTTCCAGTTGGAAAAACCTTTGCGAGTAGTATATATTCTTTTTTGAAACCGATTTGAAAGCTTTTTAAGTTTGTGTCAGAGCAATTTCATGGATCTTCTGGATCAATTCGTAAAGCGCGTTGGAAGCGCTCCATGGTATAGGCTTGTGGGGATGGAGATAAAGAGAGGCGAGGAGATCACGGTAGAGATCAATGTAGAGGAAAAACATTTACAGGCTCTTGGAATGGTCCACGGAGGTGCGATTGCAAGTCTACTCGACTCAGCAATTGGTTTGAACATAAATAAAGAGCTTGTTGGAAAAGGAAAATTGGCTATAACTTCTCAACTGAATGTCCATTATCTAAAGCCAGTGTCCAAAGGAAAAATTACAGCGAGAGCTAAACCGTTGTTCATAGGTTCCAAGGTTGCTGTGGGCTACGGGGAGCTGAAAGATGAGAATGGAGACACGATAGCGATTGCAACTTCCACCTTCTACATAACCTTGAGAAAGGATTGAGGAGTATGCGAAGGATTAAAAAAGTCGAAAATGAGTTATGTTGATGAACACCTTCGGCCACTTCTTTAGGGTCACAACTTGGGGGGAAAGCCATGGGAAGGCTGTTGGCTGTATAATCGACGGTTGTCCCGCTGGATTGGAAATAGACGAGGATTTCGTTCAGAAAGAAATGGATAGAAGACGACCGGGAGGGGAGTTTAGCTCAAAAAGGAAGGAAATTGATAAAGTTGAGATTCTATCTGGAGTCTTGAATGGAATTACGCTTGGAACTCCGATTTCGATGATCATATGGAATGTTGACGTCGATCCAAGACCATACGAGGAATTAAAAACGATCCCACGTCCAGGACATGCTGATTGGACTTACTATGCGAAATTTGGGATTCGAGACTGGCGTGGTGGCGGAAGAGCTTCTGCGAGAGAAACAGTTGCAAGAGTTTCTGCCGGAGCTATAGCAAAGTTAATTCTTAGAAAGTATGGTATAAAGGTTTTTGGATATGCAAAGGAAATTGGAGGGGTAGAATTTCATGTTGAAAATGCTGAGAAAGCCTTTGAAATCGCAGAAAAGAGCCCAATAAGGTGTCCAGATCCAAAAAAGGAAAAAGAAGCTGAGGATTTGATAAAAAAGGTGATGGTTGAGGGCGATAGTGTTGGCGGAATAGTAGAAATCGTTGCACAGAACGTGCCAGCAGGTTTAGGAGAGCCTGTATTTGGCAAAATCAGTGCCTATCTTGCCTACGCCTTAATGAGCATACCTTCAGTGAAGGGTTTTGAGATCGGAAAAGGATTTGAAGTATCGAAGCTGAAGGGAAGTGAGAACAACGATCAGATCATTTTGAAGAATGGAAAAATTCGTTTTGCGACAAACAACGCGGGTGGAATTCTTGGAGGGATTACGAATGGAGAAGACATCGTTATGAGAATCGCTGTGAAGCCAACTCCTTCCATAGCGAAAAAGCAAAAAAGTGTTGACTACGAGAAAATGGGAGAAGTGGAGATCAGCGTGAAGGGGCGACACGATCCTTGTATAGTTCCAAGAATAGTTCCTGTGGCAGAAGCGATGGTTTCGCTTGTGCTTGTGGATTGCATGCTCCTTCAGGGTTTGATTCCAAGAAGTTTTACGGGGAGAACATGATCGAGAGAGAGATAGAAGCAGAAGAAAAACTAAAACTTGTTCAGAAGGTAGAAGAAGAAATTAGAGAACTTATTTATGATTATCGTCGGTGCAATGGATGCGGGATCTGTGTTTTTGCCTGTCCCGTGAATGCGATTGAGCTCGGTCCAGTGCACGAGATCGCTAAGGGATTGGAAATGCCTCCCGTGATCATAGACCACCTTAAGTGTGCCTATTGCGGAATCTGCTACTCTTTTTGTCCATTCAACGCATTTGAGTTTTACATAAACAAAGAACCTGTTGAAAAAGCCTCTCTACCTCTTTCACCCGTCCGCTATACATACAAATACGAGAACTGCAAAGAATGCACACTTTGCTACAGGGTATGTCCAACTAAAGCGATAAGTAGGGAAAGAATAGTCACAAGAAGCCAGATCCCAGAGAAAAACGAGGGTTTGAAGGGATCTGTTAAGATCGACAGGCAAAAATGCAATCTATGCGGGATCTGTGCGGAATTTTGCGAAGTATTCAAAATGGTCGAAAAAGAGAGCTCTCCGACAGACATAATGCCTTACAGCGATATTTTGGTCGACGAAAGCAAATGTGATTTCTGCAAGATCTGTGAGGAGATCTGCCCAGAAAAGGCGATTGTGGTGGAGGGGAAGAGGATCTCATACAAGCTCCCGCAGAAGATTGCAAAGATCACTATAGACCAGAATTTGTGCTCGAACTGTGGTTACTGTGAGGAAATTTGTCCTTATAAAGCTGCGAAGACGATAAAACCGATTGAAGGAAGGCTAAGCCTATTTGAGGCGAGAATGTCGAGATGCGATCCGATTGGCTGTGGTGCATGCCTGAGGATCTGTAAGTTTAATAAGGTTTGGTTCGTCTCTGGGGACAGAAAAAGAGTTTACTTCAACGAGAAATTCTGCATATACTGTGGAGCATGCGAAAATGCATGTCCTTATGATCTGATCTTAGTGGAGAGAAAGAACTACTTCATCAAGGAGACGATCTTTGACGCTCCATGGAGAAATGCTTGGGAGGATGCGATCGATCGGATCGTAAGAAAGGTAAGAATTAAAGAGCCTGAAAAGATCTCTATTCCGGAAGCGGAATCGATGTTAGTCGAGGAGATCGTAGAGATTGGAGAAAAAATTCCCCTTAGGGGGCTGGAAAAGATTAAAAATATCGAAGAACTCCTTAGAAAGGTTAGATATAGAAAGGCTCTCGAAACGGGGGAGCTTGAGGTATTCATGAGAGGTGTTGAACGTGCACTTGGAGAAGATAAGGGTAGCGGAGAGCAGAAGACTTGAAGGAAAGAAGATCGTGCTTGGAGTCACGGGGAGCATTTCCGCTGTTGAATGCGTAAAGCTTGCGAGAGAACTTGCAAGAAGGGGTGCGGAGGTTTTTGCAGTTATGAGCGAGTCCGCACAGAAAATTATTCACCCCTTTGCTCTCGAATTTGCAACTGGAAACAAAGTTGTAACTGAGATCACGGGAATGATCGAGCATGTCAACTATCTTGGCTCAGACGGTTTTGCAGATCTCTATCTGATCGCTCCTGCAACCGCAAACACGCTGTCGAAGATCGCAAACGGCATTGACGACACACCTGTGACAACTTTTGCAACAACCGCCTTGGGATCAAAGAAACCAGTGTTGATCGCTCCAGCAATGCATGCGGCAATGATTGAGAATCCTGTGGTGCAAGAGAACATCGAGAAACTTAAAAAAATGGGTGTTGAGTTCATAGAGCCAAGATTTGCTGAGGGGAAGGCAAAGTTTCCTGAAATCGAAAAAATCTGTCTGCATGTTGAAAGAAAGCTTTATCCAAAGCAATTTGCTGGAAAAAAGGTTCTTGTGACTGCTGGACCGACTTATGAGCAGATCGATCCAGTGAGGTTCATAAGCAACAGAAGCTCCGGACTTATGGGCAAGGAGATCGCATTGGAACTGTGGCGAAGGGGTGCTGAAGTTTTGCTGGTCACTTCAAGAAAATTTGGAATTGATCTGCCCGATTTTAAGGAATTTCATGTATGGTCTGTTAGGGATATGCTTAATGTGGTGCTGAGGGAGATTGAAGGTTGTTCTTTATTTGTTTCATCTGCAGCTCCAGCGGACTTCATTGTTGAAATGCAGGAGAAAAAAATCAAAACCGCTCCTGAGCTGACTTTAATACTTAAAGAAGCTCCAAAGATTATAAAAGAGGTCAGAAAGGTTTATAACGGGGATATAATAGGTTTTAAAGCTGAAACGGGAGTTAGCGATGAAGAACTTGTTGGAATTGCTTTGGAGAAATTGAACACCGACGAGTTGGTCATGATCGTTGCGAATGACGTTCTTGAGAAGGGAATGGGAACTGAGGAGACGAGAGTTGCGGTGATCAATCGCAAAAGGACCCAATGGCTTGAAGGAAAGAAGGACGAGGTTGCAAAGAAAATAGTTGAGATCTATCTTGAAGATTGCCTATGATCTTCTGCCCCTCAGCGATCAGCTGTATTTTTAGCCCAAAGCTCGATCAGGATCCGCTGAAGTCTGGTAGCTTGGGAGTTGGATTTACGATAGACAAAGGAGTATTCGCAAAGCCCTCTTCTGGAATCAAATTCAATGGAAAAAAGATCGATTTTCCCACTGTCGAATATGTTGTGAGAGAGAACAAAATGAATGGCGTAGAGCTTCTCACTGACCTGCCACTTGGTTGTGGCTTTGGGCTAAGCGGAGCTTCAGCACTTGCGACAGCATTTCTTAGCGAAAAGCCTGCTGTGGAGCTTTTTGATTTAGCACATGTTGCTGAAGTTGTCAATCTTACGGGGCTTGGGACTGTTACGACTCAGACATTCTCAGGGTTGGTTATAAGAAAGTCTGCTTCATGCCCTTCGAGAGCGGTGATCGAGCGATACGTTTGGAATTACGAGCTGGATTTTATATCTTTGGGGAGTATATCTACAAGTGAAGTTTTGACTACAAGGAAAAATATCAGCGAAATTGGAAAGAAATGGCTAAACGAGTTTATAAAAAAAGTTTCTCTGGATAATTTATTTAGATGCTCTAAAGGTTTTGCGGAAGAAACAGGACTTATAGAGCCAGTAAGGGATATAATTGAGGCAGTTGAGAGCTCAGGTGGAATGGCAAGTATGGCGATGCTTGGAAAAACAGTTTTTGCTTACAAAGGCTTTGAAGCGTTGAAGGAATTTGGAAAACCATTCAAAGCCAAAATTGAGTGTTCTGGGGTGAGAAAGATTGAAAGTTTCAGCAATACAGTGTAGAATTGGAGACTTGAATAGTGCTGAAAGGCGATCTATTGAGGCAATAGAGAGGGGAGCGGAGTTACTTGTTTACCCAGAATACTTCTCATATCCAGTCTTCTCTCTTGAAATTGGAGAAAAAACCATTGAATTTTTGCAAAGGATAAGCAAAGAATACAATGTTATCACATCAGGTAATATCGTGTCCAGTGGAGATAAGATCACAAATAGGTCTTTTATCTTTGACTCTGGAGACATTTTGGGCTATCAGGACAAAGTTCACCCTACAAGAAATGAAAGAGCTCTTGGGATTGTTCCTGGGGAGAGACTTAATGTTTTTAGCGTTCGAAGAGCAAAGTTATGCGTGCTTGTGTGTGCGGATATCCTTTATCCAGAGCTCTGCAGAATTGCGGGTTTGAAGGGAGCAGAGGTAGCCTTGAATCCAGTGGTCTCTTTCAAATACTCCGAGCTTCCTGGAGAGAGTTTGAGATACTGTCTGTATTTTGCAAGATCCTTTGATAACTGCTATGCGATCGTTAAAGCAGGGGGTTTTGGAAAGACTTTTGCTGGGAGCGACGCGGTTGGAAGAAGTATGATCGTAAGCTTTGACGGAGTCCTTGCTAAAAGCAAAGGTGAGGAAATAGAGGAAGCGGTTATAGCGGATGTTGATTTGAGCAGAATAAGAGAATATCGAAAGATAAACTATTCTCTGAGCGAAAGGAACGTTGAAGCTTATTGGGAACTGCTGGAGAAAAATTTATAAATGTCTTGGAATTAGTTTTGAAAAATTATTGGAGGTGTTGTGAATGAATGGTGAAGCAAAACCTGCTGAAACTGCAAAGCCGAAAACTTCTATCGGGCTTGAAGAAAATGTTGCGGGGCTTCTATGCTATCTGGTTACCTTTATAACGGGGATCGTATTCTTGTTGATAGAGAAAGAGAGCAAATTTGTCAGATTCCATGCGATGCAGTCGACTGTGACGTTTTTGAGCCTCTTTATATTAATTTGGATACTAACGTTTTTGGGAATCTTTATATGGATTCTTTGGCCCTTGATCTGGCTAGTAGACATCGTGATCATCATACTTTGGCTCGTGGGGATGATCAAAGCCTATCAGGGAGAAATGTATAAGTTCCCGATCTTCGGAGACATTGCAGAGAGTTTTCTAAAGTGAATTTTTTTACTTTTTTCTGAATTCCCATTCGCACCAGCATTTTTCAGGCTTCTCCTCAGGTGGACAGGCTTTGCAGATGACGTCAAAATTTCCAATCTCCTCTGCAAAGCTTTTTAAGTATCCAAATCTCACTTTTTTACACGGAAAGACCTCAAGAGCTTTCTTCAATCTTGCCTCCTGAATTTTACAGCTCACAACTCTGAAAATTCCACGATTCCCGGAGATTTCAATCTCCTTCTTGGTCTGATAAAGAGCCCAGCTCGTGTTGCTCAGGAGTTCAAGCAGAGTTTCAATGCTTTCAACCTTATCCAAATTGAAGATCCTCTTTAGCTCTTTCGCTTCAATTCTTGCAAGAGATCTCCAGCAGTTTGCGTCGATCTCTGTAGCTACTTCAGTGCCGAATTTTTCCTCAATACCGAGAAAGTATAGCCCGTCGACACGCCACAGGTTTCTAACTTGGAATAATAACAGATCAATTAGCCTCTCATGAGTGATCTTTTTCAACCTTAACCGATCTTCTTCTTCACCAAATTGCATAGCGGAGATCACCAAGTCAAACTAAAAAATTTTCTTTACCGCAGTATTCTTCACTTCTGGAGTTTATCGACGAACCGCTTCGAAGTCGATAGGGTCCTTAGACGAGTTCGTATAAACTGAAGAAATGATCGAAAAAAGTATCAAGGAATGAGAGCTATTTCGCAGGAATTCTAACTTCAAAAACCGCTCCTCTTGGCTTGTTGTCGTAGAGCTTAACAGTGCCCTTGAACATCTCAACGATCTTCCTAACCAA
>JASFYH010000009.1 GCA_030055595.1 Archaeoglobales archaeon
GCTAAGAGCCTTGGATTCCCAGTTGTGATGAAAGTCAATGGAATTCTGCATAAGAGCGATGTCGGTGGAGTGATTTTGAACTTAAAGACAGAAGAAGAAGTGAGGAACGCCTTCAGAAGGCTTTCAGCAATTGAAGGTGCCAGGGGTGTTAACGTTCAGCCACAGCTTTCTGGCATCGAGCTGATCATAGGCTCAGCGGAGAACGAGCAGTTTGGAAGCTATTTGATGTTTGGTCTTGGCGGGGTTTTTGTTGAAGTCCTGAGAGATGTTTCCTTCAGGCTCATTCCTTTGAGTAGAGAAGAGGCTTATGAGATGATTAGAGAGATCAAGGGCTACAAGATCCTTGAAGGCTACAGAGGCTTCAAAGCCAATGTCTCTGCGGTGGTTGATCTTTTGCTTAAGGTTAGCGAGATCGTTGAGAATGAGAGCATTGTTGAGATGGATCTCAATCCGGTTTTTGCGAACGAGAATGGTTGCTTTGTCGCTGACGCAAGGATTGTTAAGGGCAAGCGAAGGAGTTTTGATTGCGAAGCGAGGGACATAAGCTTCTTCTTCACTCCTCGCAGTGTTGCGGTCGTTGGAGCTTCGAGAACGCCGGGTAAGCCCGGGAACAATATTGTTTGGAATTTAAAAAGTATGGGATATCCCGGGAAGATCTATCCTGTGAACGTCTCTGCAGAGGAAATTCATGGCTATAAATGCTATAAGAGTGTAAAAGAGATCCCTGAAGAAATAGATTTGGCAATAATTGCAGTCCCTTCAAAAAATGCGGTAGAAGTTGTCGAAGAGTGTGCTGAAAAAGGGGCAAAAGGGCTTGTGGTTATAAGCGGTGGATTTGCGGAAGGCTGGGAGAAAGGAAAGGAGCTTGAAGAAGAGATCGTTAGAATTGCAAGAAGTAGAGGGATGATGATCATAGGTCCAAATACGATGGGAGTCCTCGATCCAAGAACGAGGTTTACTTCATTTTTCTCTCCCTTTATCTCGATGGTGACTTTAAAGCCCGGCAATATCGGCGTAATCGCCCAAAGTGGGGCTTTTGCAAACTTTATGATCATTTCTCTGCACCACGTAGGCATAAGCAAGTCAATAGCCATTGGAAACAAAGCGGACGTAAACGAGCTTGACGCATTAGAATTCTTGCTGAAAGACGAGCATACCAAAGTAATCGCAATGTATCTCGAAGGCTTTGTGAATGGCAGGAAGCTATTTGAGACGCTTAGGAGAGCAAAGAAGCCGGTGGTGATCTTAAAATCCGGAAGAACTGAAGCGGGAAAAAGAAGTGCTTTGAGCCACACAGCCTCGATCTCAACTGGTGATGAGCTCTTCGACTCGATCTGCAGGCAGGCGGGAGCATTAAAAGTTAATGACTACGAAGAGCTTGCAGACACAGTAAAAGCTCTTGCATTGTCTCCAATTCCAAAAGGAGACAGAATCGGAGTGATCCAACCTTCAGGAGCGGAGTGCGTTATATCTGCGGATGCGGTTGTCGAGGCGGGTTTAAGACTGGCAAAATTCTCGGAAAAGACTCTCGAAAAACTATACGAATTGGCTCCAGAGTGGCATACGATCAACAATCCGATCGATCTTTATCCGCTACTCGAAAGATCTGGTGATGAAGTGATCTTTGAGGTTATAAGACTTCTATGCGAAGACCAAAAGGTAGATGCGGTCATTTCAGGGATTTTCATCCCAAGTATATTCGGCAGAGAGCTGAATTTGAGCTGGATAAAGCAATATAGGAAGCCAGTTCTTATTACGCTAAAGGACGACTTGATTCCGGTCAAGGAAATTAAACTAAAGATCGAGGAGGAATTTCCAGTTTATCCTACCCCAGAGAGGGCGGTGAGGGCAATTAAAAACATGCTTCGATTCCAGCATTTATCTGGAGAGACTTGAATTCTAATTTTGGCTTAGAAGACCAAAAAACTTAATAATGACTTTAGCCAACATGAGCTATGGAGTGGTATTGGATCGGTTTGGTAATTATATTGCTGATCTTTTTGGCTTCGTCAATAAGGATCGTGAAGGAGTATGAAAGAGGCGTAATTTTCAGGCTTGGAAGACTTATCGGAGCTAAGGGGCCTGGGTTATTCTTTATAATTCCGATCTTGGACAAAATGGTAATAGTGGATCTTAGAACGGTTACATATGACGTTCCCGCACAAGAAGTTGTTACAAAGGACAATGTTACGGTAAAGGTGAATGCGGTCGTTTACTATAGGGTTATTGATCCCGCAAAGGCGGTAACAGAAGTCTTCAATTATATGTATGCCACCGCTCAGATTGCTCAGACGACGTTAAGAAGCATAATAGGTCAGGCAGAGCTTGATGAAGTGCTATCGGAAAGAGAGAAGCTGAACATAAAGCTTCAGCAGATCATAGACGAGGCAACAAATCCATGGGGGATCAAGGTGACAGCGGTCGAGATCAAAGACGTCGAATTGCCAGAAGAGATGCGCAGAGTAATGGCAATGCAAGCGGAGGCAGAGAGGGAGAGAAGATCCAAGATCATCAGAGCGGAGGGAGAATATCAGGCTTCTATGAGACTAAAAGAGGCTGCAGACGTTCTGGCACAAAGCGAGGGGGCTTTGTTCCTTAGATACCTGCAAACTCTTAGCGACGTCGCAGCAGAGAAGAACACAACGATCGTGATCCCCGTGCCTGTTGAACTGCTTAAGATCTACAAAAAATAAATAACTCCCGCATTTTTTTATGGATCTCGTAATTTGTCCCTCCTCGCCATTACTCGGGAAAAAGATCTCTGAAAGCCTCGGTATAAAAATTGCGAACGTTCAATACAAAAGATTTCCTGATGGTGAACTTTACGTCAGAGTTGAAAGCAATGAAAATAGCCACTTAATTATTGGGAGCCTTGTTTCCGCTGAGGACGTAATTTTAATGGATCTGCTTTTCGACGCCCTGAAGGGGGAAGTATTGCCCATAATTCCCTATATGGGATATGCAAGGCAGGATCGTGAGTTTTTGCATGGAGAAGCGGTTAGTATAAGAGCAATTGCTAAGATCATCGAAGAGAGGGCGGATATAGTAATTACTGTTAACATTCACAGCAATAAAGCAAAAGAGAGCTTTAAAAAGCTGATAGATCTTGATGCAATGCCACTAATCGGAGAGCATTTCAGAGAAAAGGAAATAATTATGGTTTCTCCCGATAAGGGCTCTGCAGAACGTGTTAAAGTTGCGGCAAAGGTTGCAAACTGCGATTGGGACTGGCTTGAAAAGAAAAGAATTGATGCTCAGACTGTCGAAATCGCTCCCAAAAACATAGATGTTGAGGGAAAAAATGTGTTGATCGTTGACGACATAATCTCGACTGGTGGAACAGTCATTGAAGCTACCAAAAGGCTATATGAGCTTGGAGCAAAAAAGGTTGAGAGTGCCTGCGTTCATGCGGTGCTTGCTGAATTTGCAGCCGTAAAACTTTTCTCAGCAGGCATAGCGGAGATCACAGCTACAGACACAATTGAAAAGATCTTTTCAAAGATCAGCGTTGCAGAGATTCTCTCGCAGAAGATCAGAGAGGTTTCTTAGAGCTTCAGTATTTGTAAAAATTTTTTCCAGTCTTCCTTTCTCCATTTTAGCTCACTTATTGGCACGATATACCTTTCTTCTCTCACTACGCCGAGATATGGTAGATTTACTCCTTCCTTTATAGTTTCATAATCTGCGGTTTGAAAATATCCACATACAAAGCCTTTGAGTTCTGTTTGAATTTCACCACATTTAAATTCACGAACTCTATTCTTTATCTTTTCAAGATAAACTGAAAAGGTTTTGTCATCCTCAGGAATTCTATTTTCTGCAAACTCAAGAAGTCTTGTAAACCCACAAACTTCTATAAAGAATTGAATAATTGGTTGTTGAGGCACTTTGCACTTTACCATTATTCCATAGTCGTATCCTTTATCCGCTTCAGCCCAAATTCCCGCAAGTGTCGGTGAAGTTTTAATACTAACATTTTTTTCTGCGTTGAGTAGATCATTCCTGAATTTTTCGATTTCTGGAGAGATTTTCCAGTCCAACTCAACATTTATCTTAAAATTACTTTCAAAATACTTCTTTACGAACACTTCGCCGAGTTTCCCAACAAATTGATCGACCAAGATCGACTCGAAAGTTCTCCTTCTCTCTCTAAAGCCTTTTTGTGTTATAGTTGCCCTACTTCCTCCACCAAACATTTCATATGTCATCTCTATACAGAATATCAATAATCTAATAACATCCACATCGTCAAGCCTTAGAAGTAAAGTATTTGGAACTAATTTTTTGTAGATCCAATCCTCAAGTCTCTCCAAGTTTATCCTAAAATCTCTATTTTTCTCTTCCAAAACATTAAAATCGTTGCTACGACATGCGGAAAGTATTAGATCTGCAAGCTCTTCTTTATCAAAATACATTCCGCATTTTTCTGAAATCTCATAACGAAGAGAATTTATGTAATCGGAAAGCCTTTCTCTGAATTTACTTGGACTTTTAAGCTCAGCTTTAGAAATCCACATACTCTCATTTTCGAAGAACTACTAAATGTTCCGTTTTCATCCTACTATCTCTAATTCCAGAAGCGGGATTAACAGGAGACTCAAACATAACTCTCGCAACAATTTGATCTATGTAGGTTATTTCATGCTTCCATCCGAGCTCTGTTAGATGTTCAACGATGATCTCATCGATCGGAACTTTCATCGTCCTTATTTTTGCTTGTCCGACAAATATGCACATGAAATCCTCGATCTTTTCGCCAAGCTTTTCAAATGCTCCGAGAATTGCATAAAAGTATTGATCGTACAATTTTAGAAGATGTTCTTCCTTGATCCTATCCCTAAACTCATGAAAAGTTGGAGAACGGACTTCTATTTTGTTTATTTTTCGATAGGGGATTTCCTTTTCACTCAGATTTCGAATAAATTCCTCCGAATACCCAAGCCAGAAAAGTTCAAGCTTTGTAGATCGTATATATTCCTGTGCTTGTAGATATGGCGGGGAAGTTATGAGAAGATCCGCTTCTTTTTCAAGTTTCGTCTCGAGGGTGTCTATTCCTGCTCGGACCTCGAAATTCACATCTTTTGGTTTCATTCTATTGTATTCTACGATCTTCTTCAAAAGGATCCTAATTTCTTCCTCGAGCATACTATAAAATTTTTCTTTCCAGTTGCTCTTTAAAAGTTCCGTCACCTTCTTTTTCGAGTATTTTGATCTGTAAAGTTTATGCACTTTCTCGTCCGCATAAGAAAAATACTTCGTAACTTTCATAAGTGGAACTAATAAAGCATATTTCAACTCCCCCTCAAGCTCATGAGCATGGCCCCAACTCTTAGACAGAACTTCTATAAATTCTTCCGGAAACCAATATTCTAAATTCGACCATCTTGGTAAGAATTCCGACGAGCATTTTTTAATCTCTGAAATAAATTCGTAAAGGTTTATGTCAATCTGCTTTGAGGTTGCGGTGTCGTGTAGAACTTTGATTATCGGATTTAAATCCCAGATCTCATAATCGTTTCCATAAACTCTCGCTACAACGCCTGTGGTTCCGTAGCCAGCGAATGGATCAAAAACTTTCATCTTAGGATTAGCATATTTTTTTAAAACATAAGCTATCACTTGTGGAATGAACTTTGCGGGATACTTGTATATAGCAAAAGTAGCATAAGTTGTGCTGGGAATCTCAGGCACTGAATTTCTAAAAAGAATTTTAACTTTCCTTTCTTCTTCGTCCTGATTTAACTTTGTCTGTCGAAATTGCACATATATTAACTTACTGAGATTTTTTAAATTTTTCTCCAAAAAATTTTCATTGGAGCAAAGATTGCGAATGTTCAATACAAGAGATTTCCAGATGGCGAATTTTACGTTAGAGTGGATAGCGAAGAAGACACGCACGTGGTGGTTGGAAGCTTAAATTCAAGCA
The DNA here is from genome assembly GCA_030055595.1 of Archaeoglobales archaeon. GTDB lineage: Archaea > Halobacteriota > Archaeoglobi > Archaeoglobales > Archaeoglobaceae > WYZ-LMO2. The sequence goes on from JASFYH010000009.1 coordinate 5,927, forward strand.
ATGACATAATCCTGCTTAATCTGCTTTTTGATGCCTTGAAGGGCGATGTTATAGCGGTCATACCATACATGGGATATGCAAGGCAAGATAGGGAATTTCTGAAAGGAGAAGCGGTAAGCATAAGGGCAATTGCAAAGATAATCGAGGAAAGAGCGGGACGTGTGCTTACTGTCAATATTCACAGCATTAAAGCGAAAGAGAACTTCAAGAAGTTAATAGACGTAGATGCGATGCCATTAATCGGCAAGCACTTTAAAGACAAAAATATCGTAATGATTTCTCCAGACAAGGGTTCCGCTGAAAGGGTTAAAGTTGCTGCAAGAGTTGCAAATTGCGAGTGGGATTGGCTTGAGAAGAAGAGAATTGATGCTCAGACTGTTGAGATAACTCCAAAGAATCTCGATATAGATGGGAAAAAAGTTGTTATCGTAGACGATATAATCTCAACTGGCGGAACAGTTGTTGAAGCTACCAAAAGGCTATATGAGCTTGGAGCAAAAAAGGTTGAGAGTGCCTGCGTTCATGCGGTGCTTGCTGAATTTGCAGCCGTAAAACTTTTCTCAGCAGGCATAGCGGAGATCACAGCCACAGACACAATTGAAAAGGTCTTTTCAAAGATCAGCGTTGCAGAGATTCTCTCGCAGAAGATCAGAGAGGTTTCTTAGAGCTTCAGTATTTGTAAAAATTTTTTCCAGTCTTCCTTTCTCCATTTTGGCTTCAAAAAACTAAGCCAATCCCTTAGCGTGGCTCAGGATATGCTTCAGAGAGGCTTTTATAATTTCCAAACCAAGCTGAACCGCTTTTTTTGACCCTGGAAGACAGAAGACGACCCTTCCATTTATTATACCCGCCGTGGCTCTTGAAAGAATAGCGGAATAACCAACTTCTTTGAAGCTCTGCATCCTGAAGATCTCTCCAAAGCCATCAATCTTCTTATCGAAAAGATCCTCAAGAGCTTCGATCGTAAGATCCTTTGGATTAAGTCCTGTTCCACCAGTAATAATACAAACATCTGCAGATCTCAAAACGTCAAAAACTGCGGATCTAATTTGAATTAGATCGTCTGAAACAAGTCGATAATCCAACACAGAACCCTTAAAAGCTTCAAAAATGGCCATTCCGGACTCATCATCCTCGGGAATATTTTTAATGCCCATTATAGAGCCGTATTTGTTGAATCTCGAAGTTGAAACGGTAATTATTGCAACCTTGTAATCAAATTCTCTCTCATGCATTAGAACCACCTCTCCAGTGTGAATTGCGCCGGTTTTATTTTCAGCTTTTCCAGAGCTTTCTCGACTCTATCTTGGCTAAAATCGTGCTCTTCACAGAGCATTTCGATAACTTTTTCTTTTTCTGGTTCTCTGAATTCTATCTTATAGCCATCAGTAACCTTCGGGTTCAGGAAAAAGTCTCGAATTGCCTCTAAATTTTCGATTTCGGAATTTAAGGCTTTTAATGCTCTAAAAATATCCCCATAGGTTTTAATATAGTTATAGGCTTTTTTAGCTCCAACTCCCTTAATCCCCTCGTTGTAATCTGTTCCGCAGAGAATTGCTATGTCAATAAGTTGTTCTCTCGTTATTCCAAGCTTCTTTAGATTATTCTCAAGGTTTATGATCTCGGGATTTATGTCAACGTAAACATTTTTTCTCGGTAACTTTCTCTTTCCAGTTATTGCAAGATTTCTAACGAGCTTTGGAGTGCCAAAAAGCAAAGAATCATAGTCTTGACTGCCCACAAGATCCGCATCACCTTTTTTAACCATATGAGCCGCCTGAGCTTCGCCCTCGCATGGAGCCTGAACAAAGGGGATCCCCATTAACTCAAGCAATCTTTGTGAGCTTTCAACTATGAACTCGTCAACCCTTGCAGAAGCCTGAGCATACTTCTTCGCATACCCTTCACCGCTTTCCACAGCAACCACCCATTTTTCTTCTGCCTCAGCTCTCCTCTTTTTTCTTTCTTCAATTTCCGCCTTTTTAAAATCTGGTGGTTCGCCGTCGAAGACGAAGATCGGTTTGATCCCAAGTTCAACCATGTTCGTAACTCTATAAAGAATACCTGAAAGGTGAGAAGTTATCCTTCCCTGAGAGTCCTTCAAAGGTGTTCCATCTGGCTGTCTTATGGTAGATATGAATTGGTAAAGTGTGTTGAAAGCATCTATTGCGATCTTCATGCCAGAAAGAGAGCTAAGTTCAATTTCATCTCTTTCAAGTAGATCCCCGATGTCCGCTCCCATAATTTAACTTTCGATCGATGATTTAAAGCTTTTTTACACAAAACAATTCAACTCAGAAACCGATCGATTTATTTTCCCAAGTAAGATCTACTTCATGCTCTTCGATCCTCATGTCCACACCGAAGGTCTTGGACTCTCAGATCTGAAGAAAATGCGAGAGTGCGGTATAACTCATATTTGCGATCTATACTTTTATCCCATAAAGCCATTGTTTCCGCAGACTCTGATAGATGGATTTAGGAAACTCAGAGAATTTGAAAAATTTCGCTGTTCGTTAGCAGATCTGAAAATGATTCCCGCTGTTGGGATCCATCCAAGATCTATACCGCCCGATTATGCCACTGTTTTAAATTTCCTCGGATCAAATGATTGGGATGCATTTGGAGAGATCGGGCTTGAAATAGCCAGTAAAGAAGAGATCGATGTTTTCGAAAAACAGCTAAAGTTGGCGATGGAAAAAGACGTTCCGTGTATAATTCACACCCCCGGAAAAAATAAACGAGAAATAACAATAAAGACTCTTGAAATTCTGGATAAATTGAACTTTCCTGAGGAATTAGCAGTAATAGACCACGTTAACTTTGAAAACCTCGATTTGGTAGCCAAAAGGGGTTTCTGGATCGGTCTGACGGTTCAAGAGGGGAAGCTCACTAAGGAGGAGGCAGTAGGAATTGTAGAGGAGATTGGAGAAGTTAAGTGCATACTGAATAGCGATGCGGGCTTTGGAAACAATGTTCTGACCACAGTTGCTGAAACAGCAAAGCTCTTGGGTGACAAGGCGAAAAAGGTTTGTTTTGAGAATGCTAAGAAATTTCTGAGGGTCTAATATGCGACCAACTCTTGACGAATATTTCATGGAGATCGCAAAAGTCATCGCAAAGCGTTCAACATGCCTAAGGAAGAAAGTAGGAGCGGTAATTGTTAAGGATAAGCGAATATTAGCCACAGGATACAATGGAGCCCCCTCCAATCTGCCCCACTGCGAAGAGGTTGGATGCATGCGAGACAGGCTTGGAGTCCCAAGTGGTGAGAGGCAAGAGCTTTGTAGAGGAGTTCATGCAGAGCAAAATGCAATTCTACAGGCTGCGAAGTTTGGAATAAGCGTTGAAGGGGCAACACTTTATTCAACACACTGCCCTTGTATAACATGTGCGAAGATTATAATAAACGCTGGAATAAAATGTGTGGTCTATGGTAAAGAATATGCGGATAGAAATGGGCTTAAATTGCTTGAGGAAGCTGGCTTAGAAGTAAGATACTTCCCTTGTGAGTGATTACTTTCCTTTTCTCTCCTTTGATTTTGGTCTTAAGCCTCTATATCCGCATTTTCTACAAGTTTCTGCCTTTATTGGATTCCTTGCATTACACCGCATGCAGATCTTTACATTGAACAACCTTGCTTCAGCTTCAGGAAACCTTGCCATGAGTGGACTGCTGCATACGATATATAAATCCTTCCGAAATCAAAAAATCAAATAAAAGCCCCCCTATCGGAAAACTTAAAAAATGCAAGTGTATATGTAGGATAAAAAAGATGCCGCCGTGGCTCAGCTGGAAGAGCGGGTGACTCGTAATCACCAGGTCGCGGGTTCAAAGCCCGCCGGCGGCTTACTTTGTTTAAAATTCAACTCTACCTGAGATGATTAGGAAAATCAGAAGTCGATTGCGGTGAGACAAGTTTATATCTTCCCAGGTTATTTAAATTTCGATGAAGATAGGTTGCTGTGGTTTTCCGATTTCAATGGATAAATACTTCATGAAATTTGAAGTAGTAGAAGTGCAAAAAACTTTCTACAAGCCTCCAAATTTAGAGACTGTAAAAAAATGGAGAGCTAAAGCTCCTGAAGACTTTGAATTCACAGTCAAAGCTTGGCAAGTTATAACTCATCCCCCAACAAGTCCAACTTATCGCAAAGCGGGTCTTAAGCTTGAAGACGCTGGATTTTTTAAGCCCATAGAGGAAGTATTTAGAGCGTGGGAGGTAGTTAGAGAGATAGCAAAGGCTTTAAAAGCAAGATTTATACTTTTTCAGACTCCGAAGAGCTTCAAAGAAGAGGAGGCAAGTATCAAAAACATGGTGGAATTTTTCAATTCAATTGAACGTGAATTCGTATTTGGCTGGGAGGCAAGAGGGTGGAGTGCAGACACGATCAGAAGGGTTTGCGAGTCCTTGAGTTTGATTCACGTTGTAGATCCTTTCGAATCTGCACCAGTCTACGGAGAACTAAAGTATTTCAGAATCCACAGGAATCACACGGAAGAGGAGATCTTTTCATTACTCGGCAAAGCGAATTACGTGATGTTTAACAATCCTTTTATGCTACAAGATGCGGAAAAATTAAAGAAGAGGAGGGATGAAGTTGAGGGAAAAGATCTTAAGAGTGCTTAAAGATTACGATCTTGCAAATATTAGCATCGCAACTCTTGGAAGCCATTCAGCTTTGAACATTCTAAAGGGTGCTAAGGATGAGGGTTTCGAGACGATCTGCATCTGCAAAAAAGGTGAAACTGCGGTTTACAGAAATTTTGGAGTGGCTGATAAGATCATAGAGGTTGAAAGCTTCGAAGAATTGCTAAAGAAAGACATTCAGGATCTTCTCAAAAAGCAAAATGCAATTCTGATCCCTCACGGTTCTTTCAATGCCTATATTGGGAAATTAGACGCTCTTGAAGTGCCTCTATTCGGAAACAGAAAGTTAATGGAGTATGAGACCAGCAGAGAAAAGCAGAGAGAATGGTTTAGAAAGGCAAACGTTCGCATTCCAAAGGAGTTCAAGAGCCCGGAGGAGATCGATAGGCTATGCATTGTGAAATATCAAGGTGCAAAAGGGGGAAGAGGGTATTTCCTTGTTTCTTCCCCGGAGGAATTTCGCAGAAAGGCGGATAGAATGATAAAAAATGGGTTAGTTGGTCAGAAAGAGCTGGAAAATGCTGAGATCCAGGAATACATTCTCGGAGCCAACGTTTACTTTTCCTTTTTCTATTCTCCAGTCAATGATCGGATCGAGCTGATTGCGATCGATCGTAGGTATGAGCATGTGGATGGAATAGGAAGAATTCCCGCAGAAGAGCAGTTGAAATTGTCTTTAGAGCCAACTTACACAATAATTGGGAATTTTCCTGTCGTGCTTCGGGAAAGTCTTTTGAATCAGGCTTTTGAGAGTGCTGAAAGGATCGTTGAAGTTTCAAAAGAGATTGCATACCCGGGGATGGTAGGGGCTTTCTGCATTGAAACGATCTTCAATGAGAGGGCGGAGTTATTTGTTTTCGAGATCTCCGCAAGGATCGTTGCGGGGACAAACGTTGGGATCCCAAGTTCTCCATACTCTTACATTCTATTCGGGGAGAATATGTATATGGGTCGCAGAATTGCGAGGGAGATCAAAATTGCCATTGAGAAGGGAATGGTTGAAGAGCTGATCTATTAGGTGGTAGTGATGGTAGAGCAAGAGGGTTTAGAAAAAACGATAAAGGCGGGAGAAATTTTGAAAGAAGTTGTTAAGTCTCTTGAGGAAAAAGTAGTTGTTGGAGCCAAGCTTCTCGAAGTTGCAGAGTTTGCAGAAAAGAAAATAATTGAGCTTGGTGCAAAACCCGCATTTCCATGCAACATTTCAATAAACAGCGATGCGGCACACTTTACCCCAGCAAAGAACGACGACAGAGTTTTCAAAAAGGGAGATCTTGTTAAGATCGATCTCGGTGCCCACATAGACGGCTACATTGCGGATATGGCGATCTCCATAGATCTCGGTGATCACTCTGAACTCATAAAGGCGAGTAAAGAGGCGGTTTTCAATGCGATCAATGAGATCAAGGCGGGAATTGACACCGCCAAGCTTGGAAAGATCATAGAAGACACGATCAGAGGCTATGGATTTAAACCGATCGTAAACCTGACCGGGCACGGATTAATGCCTTATATAGCTCATGCTCCACCAAGCATCTACAACTACGCAACTCAGCGGGGTATTGAGCTTAAAGAGGGCATGATCATAGCTATAGAGCCTTTTGCTACAAATGGAGTAGGAAGGGTGGCTGAAAGAGGAGAATGCGAGATCTATAGCCTTTTAAATCCGAAGTCAGCGAGGTTGAAAATGGTTCGAGAAATGTTAAATGAAATAATTGAAAAATATAAAACTCTCCCGTTTGCAAAAAGGTGGCTTTCAAAAGCTCCAGAGATCTTCATATCAAAGCTCGTAAGAGAAGGCGTGCTAAGAGATTACCCAGTGCTTTCTGAAGTTTCGGGCGGTATTGTTAGCCAGTGGGAACACACTGTAATCGTTGAAAAAGATTCCGCAAGAGTTGTGACACTTTAGTTATTCTTTTAGCACCGCAGATCTTTTACCTTCAATGGTAAGCTCTTTGTCCCTTCTTTCGTCAATTCTAACTATTGTATAAACTCTTTTTGCACCCATTTCAAAAACCACCTCTCTTGCCTTCTGAACCGCAGAAAAAAGGCTTTCAATGTTCTCAGCTTCAACGATCGTGCTCATCGCTGTAACTTCCACTTTCAAACCGCTCTTCCTCAACTCCTCCACCGCTCTCCTCACGAATCTCGAAACACTTTCGCCAACACCTATGGGGATTATGCTAACGTCTGCTATGAGCATACTCAAATTTTTCAAGTTTAGCATAATAGGCTTTTGGTGACGAAGTAAGATCAAACAAGCGGTTCTTTATAGACAAAACCTCTCCAAATGCCCTTTCTGCTTACTATGACGCCAGAAGAGCTTCTCCCCTGAACTGGTATTTCGTCCAGATCGAGTCTTATGCAGTATCCGTCTCTACTGATCAAAAAGAGCTCTCCCGTGTTGCAAACTTCTGCAAAAACCAGATTTCCAGTTTTTTCAGTGATTTTATAGCCGATCACACCTTTAGCTCCTCTGTGAAACACTCGAAACTTCGAAACATCGCATTTCTTTCCGAAGCCGTTCTCCGTCAGGAGCAAAATTTTGTCTTCATTTCCCGATGTGATCCATGCAATTCGATCGTCGTCACGAGGACGCATTAAGATCACACCTCTTGAGTTTCTTGAGTAAACAGGAATATTATCTGCGTTTATCCTTAGAACATAGCCTTTTCTCGTTACCACGAATACATCTTCCCCTTTAAGGAGTGATGCAAAATCGATTTTTTCGCTTGAGGCTATGATCCCCGCTCTTTTGGCATTTTCAAACTCTTTTAGCGGAACTCTTTTTATGTAGGTATTCTGTGAGAGGATCAGAACTTCTCCTTCCTCAAAAGAACGAACGTTTACAGCTGAGACGATCTTCTCGTCTTCAAGTCTTATGAGTTTCTTTAGTGAGATGCCGTTCGCGGTTCTGTCCATTTTTGGCAGATCTTCAACTTCGATCCAGAAAGCATTTCCTTTGTCTGTAAATATTAACAGCTTTTCATCTGAGCTGCAGACATTGAAAAAGGCAACATCATCTTCCTTTAACTGGACCGCTATAACTCCTACACCGCCTCTTTCTTGCGTTCTAAAAGCATTGGGGGACATCCTTTTCGCGAAACCCTCAGAAGTTACCAAAACCAGCGTTCTCTCTGAGATTAAGTGTTCGTCTCTTTCAGAAATGATCTCCGTCCTTCTCGCATCCCCATACTTCTCCTTTATCTCATTTAGTTCTGAGATCAGCATTTCATCTAACTTTTTTGGTTCTGCGAGAATAGACTCGTATTCAGCAATCATTTTCTTTAGAGATGTGAATTCATCGATCAAAGATTGAACTTCCAAGTTCGTCAGTTTTTGAAGCCTCATCTGTAAAATTGCATCAGCCTGAACTTCTGAAATGCTATAGATTTCAATCAAAGACTTTTTAGCTTCCGAAGGAGACTTAGATGCTTTTATAATTGCTATTGCATGATCTATATCCTCTATTACTTTTTTCAATCCTTCTACGATGTGGAGTCTCTCACTCGCCTTTTTGAGCTCATAAGCGATCTTCTTTTTCAAGATTTCCCTTCTGTGGGTCACGAATTCTGAGATCATGTCTATAAGGCTCAAAACTCTCGGTTCGTTTTTAGCAAGTGCTAAAAGAGTAATTCCGAAAGTCGTTTCGAGATTCGTGCTCATATATAGCTTTCTTAGAACATTTTCAGGATTTGAATCACTCCTAAGTTCAACGACGATCCTGATCCCGTCTCTGTCTGACTCGTCTCTTATCGTTCTGATCTCTTCCAGTTCCTTTGCAAGTTCCGCAATATTCTCAATGAGCCTTGACTTGTTGACCATATATGGAATTTCTCTTATGATGATCCTGTCTTCTTCGATCTCTGCTTTACCTCGAACAGTTATTTTTCCTCTTCCAGTTCTATAAGCTTCTAATATCCCCTCTTTTCCTACTATCTGCCCCCCGCTCGGAAAATCTGGACCTTTTATGAATTGCATGATCTCCTCAAGTGTCGCCTGAGGGTTCTTTATATAGTAGATCATAGCGGAGCAGACTTCTGAGAGGTTATGTGGAGGAACATTTGTAGCCATTCCCACAGCTATACCACTTGAGCCATTCACAAGTAGATTGGGTATTTTTGAAGGTAGAACGAGCGGTTCTTTTAAGGTTGCATCAAAATTCGCCACAAATTCAACAGTCTCTTTTTCTATGTCCGCAAGCATTTCCTCAGCGATCTTAGAAAGCCTTGCCTCAGTGTATCTCATCGCAGCTGGCGAGTCACCATCAATGCTCCCGAAATTGCCTTGTCCTTCGATCAGCGGATATCTCATTGTAAAATCTTGAGCTAACCTTACCAGAGCGTCGTAGACAGCAGTGTCGCCGTGAGGGTGATATTTACCCAGAACTTCTCCGACTATTCTCGCACATTTTCTAAATTGTCTATCACTCCTGAGACCCATCTCGAACATCGCATACAAAATTCTTCTCTGCACGGGTTTTAGACCATCTCTGACGTCTGGTAAAGCTCTTCCAACGATTACGCTCATTGCATAGTCTATATATGAGCTTTTAAGCTCTTCAGCGATATCTCTCGTTAGCTCCACGTATTAATTCATGAGGACAGGTTATAAATTACTATCTGCTTTCCAACTCCAAAATTCGAGGCAAAAAATATAAAAGTTAGTCCCTTAATTTTTTTCATGCGTCTTGTTCTTTCGCTTGGTGGTTCAGTTTTTGAAGGAGATGCTCAAAGAATAAGGAGCTTTGCCGAAGTTCTCGATCAGATCTCAGAGAACAACGAGCTCTTTATAGTGGTTGGTGGCGGAAAGCTGGCAAGAGAGATAATAAAGAAGGCAAGAGAGCTTGGGGCAAATGAGACGATGTGCGATTATCTGGGTATTGCGGTCACAAGAATAAATGCAATGCTTTTAGCCTACGCAATGAAAAATTCTGCGAAGAAGATCCCAGAGAATTTTATTGAGGCTTTTGAACTCAGTAAAAAATACAAAGCGGTTGTTATGGGTGGAACTTTTCCGGGACATACAACAGATGCAACTTCCTTGCTTCTTGCGGAGTTTGTTAATGCGGATCTTTTTCTAAATGCTACTTCTGTGGATGGGATCTATTCAGAAGATCCTAAGAAAAACCCAAATGCAAAAAAATTCAACAAAATCACTCCGACTGAGCTTGTAAAGCTTGTTGCAAGCTCTTCAATGGAAGCGGGAGCGAATGTCGTGATCGATCTGCTTTCCGCAAAGCTTATAGAGAGGAGCAAAATAAAGACGATCGTCTTCAAAGGGGAGCCTGAAAACATTCTAAAGGTGCTCAGAGGAGAAAAAATAGGCACAGTGGTGGAGCCTTAAAAGATCTTGTCAGGATTTAGAATTCCATTCGGATCGAAGACCTTTTTGATCTCTTTCATCAAATTGTATTGCTTTGGATAAAATTCCCTAAACTCCTCTTTTTTAACAACACCTATTCCGTGTTCTCCGCTTATAACTCCCCCATGATCAATTGCAAGTTTTAAAAGCTCTCTTCTGAACTTTGGATAACTTTTCTGCCAATCTTCGTAGATCAAAGGATGTTGGTGGAGATTTCCATCTCCCAAATGTCCGTAAGTGATCAGTTGAATTCCATATTTAAGAGCGAGCTCCTCACTTCTCTTTAAATATTTCCCAATCTCAGCTGGTGGAACACAGACATCGAGGATCTCAATGATCATGTTCTTCAAACCTACATAAATATTACCACGAAGCTCAAGCAGGTCTCTTTGCTCCTTTGGACTTGGAACAAATACGTCTACTGGATCAAATTTTAGAGCGATCTCAGCAACTTCTTCAGCCTCTTCCTCATGTTCAAAGATGGCTAAAATATGTGCTTCACCTTCTTTCTTCACCCATCTTTTTCCACTAACTTTCTCTCCGATCTCAACCGCCTTTTTTTCCATGAATTCAATTGCCATTGGGGTTGTGTATAAAGACGCCTCAATTGCAAAATTCAGAGCATCTTCTGTCTTTTTGAAAGGTATTGCAAGCATGCTCATCTCTTTAAGAGGAGGTAAAAGCCTTATAATTGCCTTTGTAATTACGCCAAGCGTCCCTTCACTGCCCACCATCAAATGGAGAAGTGAGTAGCCAGAGGAGTTCTTTAAAGTTTTTCCTCCAAGGTTTATGATTTCTCCATTGGGAAGCACAACTTCAAGTCCAAGAACGTAATTTCTCATGACTCCAAATTTTAGAGCTCTTACCCCGCCGGCATTTGTAGCAATCATCCCCCCAACTGTTGCACTTTCAGCACCCGGACGTGGTGGAAAGCTTAATCCGTGTCGCTCTGCAGTTCTTGAGAGCTCTTCGAGTGTCACACCCACTTGGCAGATCGCAAATCTGTTTTTTTTATCAATTTCGATCTCTTTCATTTTCTCGGTTGAGATCAAGATCCCTCTTCTCGTCGGCACCGCTCCACCGCTCAGTCCAGTGCCACCACCACGAATAAATACGGGAATTCTTTTAGAATTTGCAAACTTGAGTATTTCAGAAACTTCCTGTGAATTGCTCGGCTTAACTACAACAAATTCAGCTGGCTTCGGTGCTACTGGCTTTGGAGTCTCGTCGTAGGCGTAGCTCTCGTTCTCATATACTTTGCAGATCATTTCGAGTTCTTTGAACATCCCGATCCCCCAACTGAAATCTTCTAATATACATGCAGTTCAAGCAAGTGATTACAACTTTGGATTTATAAATCCTAACACGAAATCTCTCCGCCTTGTAGGGATAAAGACACTTCTTGCAGAAGTAAAGCTTAAACTTTTTTGGAATTCTGACTCTATATTTCATTGCAATCCTCGTTGCAAGCTCGACATATCTTCTTGCCAGTTCATAATCGACATTTTTAAACTTTTCAGCTCGCTCTATTAAGTAGACTATTCTTTCCATCGCTATTTCTCTCTCCCTCTCCTTTTCCCTCTTGAGCACGTTATAAATTACGACAAAGATAAATAACTTTACTTCCAAGCTTTGGTATGAAATTCAATGCAAGAAAGTTCAAAGAGCTCTCAGACAAAGACTTTGAAAAAGCTTGGCTTAGCGGTAAAGAGATCATATCGCTTCAAGACCCGAATAGAGTCTATCCACGCCTATTCTATTCGCACGGTGAAGAACACCCACTTTTCAAGACTATTGGGATGCTCAGAGAGGCTTATCTCAGAATGGGGTTTAGAGAAGTCGTTAATCCTCTCATAGTTGAAGATGTTCACGTAAAAAAGCAATTTGGAAAAGAAGCTTTAGCGGTTCTCGATCGCTGTTTTTATTTGGCATCTCTCCCGAAGCCAAATGTTGGTATCTCCACAGAGAGAATTGAGAAAATAAAGAATATAACGGGAAAAGACTTTAATGAGGAGGATTTAAGGAAAGTCTTCCATACTTACAAGAAGGGACAGCTCGACGGCGATGATCTAAGCTATGAAGTTGCTAAAGTTCTCGGAGTGGACGATCTCACCGCTATAAGGATCATAGACGATCTCTTTCCGGAATTTAAGCAATTGAAACCTGAACCGAGCAAGCTAACACTTCGCAGTCACATGACAACTGGATGGTTCATAACCCTAAGCGAGATCGCAGATAAGCTCCCTCTACCAATAAAACTCTTTAGCGTTGACAGATGCTTTAGAAAAGAGCAAGGAGAGGATGCAACAAGGCTTTACAGCTATTTCTCCGCAAGTTGTGTCCTCGTTGATGAGGATGTAAGTGTTGACGATGGAAAAGCTGTTGCAGAAGCTTTGCTAAGACAATTTGGATTTGAAAAGTTCAAATTCAAGCCGGATGAGAAAAGAAGTAAATATTACATACCTTCAACACAAACAGAGGTTTATGCATTTTATCCCAAGCTTGTTGGCTCGAAGACGAAGTATAGCGATGGATGGGTTGAAATTGCGACCTTTGGGATCTATTCGCCAACCGCTTTGGCTGAGTATGATATAGATTATCCAGTGATGAACCTCGGACTCGGTGTTGAGAGGCTTGCCATGATCTTATTTGGCTATGAAGACGTCAGAAAGCTTGTTTATCCACAGCTTTATGGGCAGATAAAGCTGAGCGACTTGGAGATCGCAAGGGCAATAAGGATAAAAGAAGTTCCCGGAACTTCGAGTGGATTTGAAATTGCCAAGAAAATTGTTGAGACCGCGGAACGGTATGCTGACGCTGAGAGTCCGTGCAGTTTTCTTGCGTTCGAAGGAGAAGTGTATAGTAGAAAGGTAAAAGTATATTTAGAAGAAAATGAGCCAAATTCAAAGTTATGTGGACCCGCTTTCAAAAACGAAATTGTAGTCTACAATGGAAGCGTTTACGGAGTCCCAGAAACGGAGGAATTCAAAAAAATATTTGAAGAAGGAGTGAGATGCGGTATAAGATATATAGATGCCTTTTCCTTGCTCGCAGCGAAAAAGATCGAGGACTCGGCGTTAAGAGGAAAAGAAAACGTTCTTATTAGGGTTAGAAATGTCGAGGGGCTTTCAAGTGTAAATCTAACCATTCAAGAAAACGTTAGAAATTATATTGTATGGAAGGGTGGAAAAATTGATGTTCGTGGTCCAATGTTCGTCAAAGTTCGTGCTTTATATGGGGATTAGAAGTCGAAGATAGCCGATAAGCGGAATTCTAAGCTTTGCAACGCCTACGATCCATTCCTCTTGCACTGGCAAAATCCTCTCCGCCCCATTTGGAGAGCGGATGATCGCAAGCTGATCCGGGATCCTATTCGCATCTCCTTGTGTTATATAGCCACTGATCTCAGCTTTTTCATCCGTAAGCGATAGCTTGCCACCGCTCAGAATGGGAATACTTTCGGAAGAGTTGACGTAGGCTATTACTCTGTGAATGATAGCTTTACCATAGCCATTCGGGTAGTAGACGATCACGTCTCCATAATTTCCAAAACTCTTGTATCCTATCTTCTTTCCTTCTTCCCACGTCGTAAGCCCAACTCTGCTTGGATGCATCAGTATGACGACGTCTCCGGGCATGAGATTTGGTTCCATGCTCCCTGACTCGACTGCAACCATGAATGGCCAAGATCCGGTTATGGCAATTCCCGCCAATATTATCACTGCAACAATTGCTACAGTGGAGACCAAATCCTTTATGAACTCAATAATCTTAGCTTTTTCCATGAATGGAGGGGGGCAGAGAGTAGTTAAAAATATCGATGCGGTCACAGTTGCAAAAAAGTTTCTTGTAAGAGGGCACAACATAAGTCCTGAAGCAGCCAAACTCATATCCTCCTCTGAAGATCCCGAAGTGGTTATTGAAGAAGTTTGCAAGATCGCTAAGAGCAAGTTCATAATCGGTGAAGAAGAGGTTTTGAGCGTAATTCAAAGCCTTAAAAAAACCCCCTATAAGAAAGAGATTAAAAAGGATCTCCCTCTACAGGTTAGTGGTGATCAAGGGGTCAAAGTTTTAAAAGAAATTAGAAGTTCAATTGTCGAAGGAAAAGTTGAGGACTTTGTTGCCTATTTCAACTCCCGACTGGATAAGATCTCCAAAATACTCCGAAATCGAGTTCAACCCACACAGATCAGAAATCTGGGTAGATTTAAAGGTGAGACTGTTAGCGTAATCGGGATCGTCTCAAACGTCTTAGAAAGAAAAGATCACTTCATAATCGAGCTTGAAGACCAAACTGGGACTATAAATTGTATTGCAAATGGTAAAAATGTTGAAATTGCAAGAGAATTGCTTGGAGATGAAGTCATCGGTATTACAGGAACGTTAAGAGGCAACACAATTCTTGTGGATAGAATAATTTTTCCAGATGTCCCTGTTAATGGGGATAGAAAGCAGATCGACTTTGGAATCGTCTTCATCTCTGATACCCACTTTGGTAGCAAGGATTTTCTTGAGGAAAATTGGAATAAATTCGTTGATTGGCTCAACTACCAAAGTCCAGACGAGAAGTTGAATAAAGTTGCTGAAAAAATAAAGTATGTAATACTGGCGGGCGATGTAGTGGATGGGGTTGGAGTTTATCCTGAGCAGGAAAAGGAACTTAGTATAATCGATATATATCAGCAATACGAGTTCGCTGCAGAGCATTTGGATAAAATAAGAAAAGACCTTCGAATAGTAATCTCACCCGGAAATCACGATGCGGTTCGTCAAGCGGAGCCTCAACCTCCGTTGCCGAGGGAGTTCGAGAATTTATTTCCAAAGAATGTGATAAACGTTGGAAATCCTTCTTTTCTCGATCTAAATGGTGTTAGGGTTCTTATATACCATGGAAGAAGTTTAGACGACATCGTAACCAAGATCCCAAGGTTGAGCTACGACGCACCTCATAAGGGGATGGAAGAACTTTTGAAAAGACGTCACCTTTGCCCCCTATATGGTGGTAGAAGTCCGATAGCTCCAGATAAGGAAGACAACCTTGTAGTTGAAGAGATCCCAGATGTGATCCATAGTGGACATGTTCATACTTTTGGAGTTGGATTTTATAGGGGTGTTTTCCTCGTAAACTCCTCTACTTGGCAGTCGCAAACAGAATTTCAGAAGAAAGTAAACTTGAAGCCAATGCCATGTAACGTTGCGGTGTATATTGGGGACAAGATCGGAAGGTTGAACTTTAACGGTGGTTGAATGGATCGCTATGTTGTTTTAAATTGGGACTACGCTGAAATGCTATGTAGAAAAGTTGCGATGCAGGTTCTTGAAGACTCCTTTAAACCAGAGAAGATCGTTGCCCCCGCAAGGGGTGGCTGGTTTGCATCAATGATCTTAGGAGACTACTTAGGCGTTGAGGCGTTGAGTATAGATCTGAAGAAGAAAGATAAGATCTCTGCAGAGAGAGTTTTGGTCGTTGATGACTTTGTGAATACCGGCAGGACTATGAAGACTGTCATTGGGAGATTGGATGCAAAAGAGATCAAAACCTGTGCATTGCTTATGTTACAAGCTTCAGAATTTGTTCCAGACTACCTTGGAGAATATATCTCTGAAAACGTTTGGATAATATTTCCTTGGAACTCAGTAGAGGATCTCTCTGCTCTGATCTTGAGCATACTCGAAAAAGGCGATCAGGATTATTGGGGGCTAAAAAATGCTCTTTTTTCAGAATTTAATTTAGATCCTATAAATTTGGAGATCTCCCAACCCTCGAAACTTATAGAGGTCCTTTATATCCTCGAAAAAAGAAGACAGGTCGAGAAATTCGAGGAATCTGGTAAGGTTTTTTGGAGGCTGAGAAGATGATCGGGATCGTAGGTGGAACTCTTTTGCTCGAAAATGAGTGCATTGCAGAGCGGAAGGAGATTGAATTGAAAACTCCTTTTGGTGTTGCAGAAGTCGATCTTGGAAATTTGAATGGAGTGGAAGTTGCGGTAATTCAGAGACATGGAAGAGAGAAGAACAAGCCTCCACATTTAATAAACCATCAGGCGAATTTCTACGCATTTAAGTCTCTTGGAGTTAGGAAAGTAATTGGAATGGGATCTGCTGGTTGTCTCAGGGAGGAAATTGAGATCCCTGCTATAGTAATTCCACATGACTACATCGATCTATTTAGTTCTGCAACAGTTTTTAACGACTCCTTAGTTTACATAACACCCGGATTCGATGAAAGCATACGAAGGGTGCTAATAGAGACTGCAAAAAAGATCTCGAATTTGCCTGTTATAGATCGAGGAATTTACTTCCAAACGCGTGGTCCAAGACTCGAAACGAAGGCAGAAATTGCTATGATCAGGAACTTTGCTGACTGCGTTGGCATGACTGCGGGTAGTGAAGCTACGGTTGCTAAAGAACTTGGAATTGGATATGCTGTGATCTGCACGATGGATAACTATGCCCATGGTATAAGAGGCGAAGAAGTGAACTACGAGTTAATCATAGCAAAAGCAAAAGAGAATGCAAAGACTTGCCTTGAGATCGTTCGAAGAGCGGTGGAGATCATTTCGGAATGAGATTTTAAGGACAGAAGAGGAATTTAATTCACTCGGTATTCTCATAGCAAGGACATTCATTGAAAATGGCTCGATATGGGTAAGAAGGGATGAGGATTATAAGTATTGAAGTTTTGAGGGTCGAATTTTGTTGAGCTTAGAATGAAAGGTCTTTATGTGTTTAGCTCTAAAATCTTTGCTGAAACTTGGGTTAAATTTTGAAGAAAATTTATTTCTTTTCATTTTTTTGGCAAAAATCGCATAGTTTTTATATCCGAGGTTAGAGTGGAAGCCATGAAAGTGTTTGTCGCGGAAGAGATCAGTAATGAAGCATTAGATCTTATGAGAAAGGAAGGTCTTCAAGTGGATGTAAAAACGGGGTTAAAGAAGGAAGATCTACTAAACATAGTCAAGGATTACGATGCATTGATTGTGAGAAGTCAGATTAAGGTAGATAAGGATATTATAGAGAGAGCGAAGAATTTGAAGATCATTGGAAGGGCGGGAGTTGGAGTTGACAACATAGATCTTGAGACTGCGAGCCAGCGAGGAATCATAGTCGTAAATGCTCCGGGAGGAAACACGATCTCAACCGCTGAACATACAATTGCTCTGCTTTTAGCTCTTGCAAGGAAGATCCCTCAGGCTTATTTGTCAATGAAAGAGAAGAAGTGGGATAGGAAGAAGTTCACGGGAACTGAGCTTCGTGGGAAAACGGTTGGAGTGATTGGACTCGGAAGAGTGGGGTTCGAAGTGGCTAAGAGATGCAGAGCTCTCGAAATGAACGTTCTTGCATACGATCCCTACATACCTCAGGAAAGGGCTCAGCAGATCGGTGCAAAACTTGTAGATCTTGAGACTCTTCTCAAGGAGTCGGACATAATTACACTACATGTCCCCAAGACGAAAGAAACTTCTGGGCTAATAAAGAAAGAGCAAGTTGAATTGATGAAGAAAGGAGTTATGATCGTAAATACGGCAAGAGGAGGGATAATTGACGAGAATGCCCTCTTAGAAGGACTTAAAAGTGGTAGGATCGGTGGAGTTGCGTTAGACGTTTATGAGAAGGAACCTCCGGACTTTAACAGTCCTATATTTAGTTTTGAAAATGTTGTTACGACCCCACACTTAGCTGCCTCAACCGAGGAGGCACAGCTTAGCGTAGGACTGATCGTCGCAGAAGATATAGTCAATTTTGCAAAGGGCTTACCAGTGAAGAATGCGGTGAATCTCCCACCAATTGAGCCCGCTGAGTTTGAGTTCGTTTACCCATATATGCTCCTTGCAGAGAAGATGGGGAAGATTGCAAGTGCCAGACTTGCGGGTGTAATAAGAAATGTAAAACTAACGTTCAGTGGTAAAATTGCAGAGAAGAATACAGAATTTGTTGTTAGGGCTTTGTTGAAAGGGTTGCTTGAAAAGACACTTGGAGCGGGAATAAATCTAATTTCGGCAAAGAAGATCGCTGAGGAGAGGAGAATAAAAGTGGAAACGAGCGTTGTTGGTAGGGTGGAAAATTATGAGAGTCTTCTGGAGATAGAAGTTGAGACTGATGGAAAAAAGATCTCCTTTGCTGGAACCTGCTTCGGGAAGGAATACAGACTGCTTAAGATCGATGTTTACCACGTAAACTTCATACCAAAGGGACACTATATAATCTCACTACACGAAGACAAGCCCGGAGTAATTGGAAGGGTTGGAACCTTATTTGGCAAGAACAAGATCAATATCGCGGGAATGATCGTTGGCAGAACAGGGGATAAACCCGGTGGAGTTCAGCTAATGCTTTTGCTCGTTGACGATCCGCCTACAGATCAAGTGCTGAAGGAGATGCTTAAGCTTGATGGAATAATCGACGCTACCTATGTAGAACTTTAAAAATTGAATTTTTTAAATTGAATTTGGTTTAGATCCTTCAATTTCTTCATAGATCCTGACTTTCTTTGGCACAATTCTTGGGCTTTTGTCAGTCATTGGGTCCATTAAAACAAAAAAGCCGTTTCGGATCTTTATCATGCTTTTTTAACAAAGAGAGATTTGTAAGATCGTGCTTAACTTAAAACCTTTAGCGTAAAGTATATGATTCGAATTGAACAACATGGGAGGAGACATGGTTCATGAAAAATGGATCGAGACTTTGAGAACTCAAAATAGAAGACTTAAAGACCTGAAGAAGAGTCCAAAAGTTGTTCTTGTGCATGATCTTCCATGGGTAAGAATTAGAGACATCTCAGATCAGTTTTACTGTGAACTTAAAGTTGATCTCGAGTTAAAATTTGGCAAGAAATATGCTCCAGAAACAAAAAAAGGCTCTGAAATTCACAAAAAAGTTGATTCCAGTTTAAGAAGAGTGAATTTAAAAAGACTAATTGAGGACATAGTCTCGGGAAAATCCTTTTTTGCCAAATTTACTGTGGATTTTGAATTTGAAGAAGTGCCAATTGTTGGTGTGTTGGATCAAACATTTTTTCGGGAAGGAAAACCCTTCTATCTTTTAGAGGTGAAGTCCACAAATCATAAGCTCGACAGAATTTATGAAGGCGAAAAGGCTCAGGCAATGCTTTATGGTTTTGCTCTCGAGAAAATGGGTTTTGATTGCTCGAAGCTTTGCTTAGCAGTAGTTAAAGTTAAAAGAGATTTAGATGTGGAAAAATACTCAAATTTGGCTGTGAGAGTTGTTCAGAAAATGGATCTTATTCGAGATCTTGGCAAAGGAAAAGTTGGTAATAAAGAGCTCAAAAATGAATTTGTGCATTTTTGGGAATACAATGGCTTAGAAGAGCTTGAGGGTGAAATAAGGGAGAAGTTGAATTATTGGACTAAAAAAAGAAGCCCAAAACCGGCACAGAATACAAATAAATGCAAAAGGTGTGCTTATAAGGACTTCTGCAGGGGGTAAACATTAAAAAATGTTTATGGAAGCAATTCTAATGGCTAAATTCAACCTAAATCAACCCCAGAAACTCAAGTGCCTCAACAACCCCGTCGCCATCGTTTGACGGCGTGATTAAATCTGCAAGTTCCTTTAGCCTTTGATCAGCATTCGCCACCGCAATCCTGAAGCCCGCAACTTCAAACATCTCTATGTCATTTTCAGAATCGCCAATGACCGCAAAATCCTTCGCTTCGACTTTCAAATGCTTGGCTATGAACTCCAGTGCTCCACCCTTACTGACCTTTTTGTCCGCAATGTGATAGGCAAACCCAGAGTCGAGAAGTTTGACATCGAAATCCTTTAGGATCTCCCTTGCTCTTTGAATGTCGAAATTCCTTCGCATGCAAACCTCCGATTTTCGGTATTCGAAATCCAGTAGCTCAACGCTGAAGTGCTTTTTGAGTTCCTCAAGAGCCTTCAGGCATTTTTCTTTGTTTCCGAGTATTATGTCCTCTCCATCGTAGCTGAATCGCACAACTCCTCCATTTTCACAGATCACGATATCAGAGACGCCAATCACCTTTGCAACCGCCTTGGCGAAGCATGGGACGTTGCCAGTTGCAAGGATCACCGGGATCTTCAGCCTCCTCAAAGCTTCAACCGCTCTTAAATTTAGTGCCCGTCTTCGATCCGTGATCGTGCCATCTATGTCTACCGCTATAGCCTTTGGTTTGAACATTTAGATCTCTTTTGTTTTCTTTAAGCTTCCGCTTCTTTCTGCAAGCCACTTCGCGACTTCATCCCACAAAGCCATTCCTCGACGTGAAACCACAAGTCCAACATGGCCAACGTCAGCCTTGAAAACCGCTTTGTCTTTGCTACCTATAACGTCTAAGAATTTCAGCGTGTTTTCTGGTGGTGCCAAGTGATCTCTTAAGCCAACAACAGCTGCGGTGGGCATTGTGATCTTCTTTGGATCAACTCTCTTTCCCTTAATGTAAAGCTTTCCTTCCGCAAGCGCGTTGTTCTGGTAAAGCTCCTGATTGTATCTCACATAAGCTCCGGGAGCAACATTAACACCATCGTGGATCCAGCGTTCCATTCTAAAGAAGTCATCTATGAATTCCTCATCCTCAGCATTCATGAACAGATTAATGTATTTGCCAAAGTAGTTGCCCCAAGGTTCGAGGATCTTAAATCTCTCAGCAATAAACCAAGAGGGCACGTAGCCAAAGGGTGCAACGATCTCCTCAGGGTTGAAGAACCTCTTATCAGACAACGTCAAAAGTCCGCCGATCTTCCTGTCGAAGTAAAGGGTTGAGGCAAGGAAGATTATGTTCTTAACGTTCTCAGGGTAAAGTGCGGTATACATTGCACTCATTCCGCCACCCATGCAGTAGCCGAGGATCGAAACTTTGTTTGAATTTGCATCCCTCTTGACATCTTCTACAAAGTCCGCAAGGAAAATGTCGATGTAGCTGTCCAAGGAGAACTGATCCGCAATCGTCGCATCGCCCCACTTGATCATGTAAACGTTAAAGCCCGCATCAAGCAGTTTTCTCACCACACTTCTCTGCGGTGTCAGATCAAGAATGTATGGCTTGTTGATCAAAGCGTAAACGATCAGCAATGGCACTTCGTATTGCTTTTCTGTTCTCGGCTCATATCGATAGAGCTTTACTCCGTCGTCTGAGGAGATCTCAACTCTTGGTGTTGCTCCGACTTTAACGTCTGGGATCAGGTAAGGCTTGTCTTCAGTTATCGGCAAAAAATTTGGATTCTTAATGAACCACTCTGTCAGCTTTAAAGCCCTTCTGTAGTTTCTCAAAGCCTCATTGATCATTTGAACCACCTCTCGCTTTTTCGAGTTTCTCAACCCTCCCTTCAAGAGCTTTGATCCCTTCTAAGATCTTCCTTGATTCCTTTTTTATATCTCCCTTTAGATCTACGTAAGCTTCAGAAAGGGCAATTACGTCTTTTCTCGAAACCATTCCGAGAGAATGCAGGATCGCACTCGTAAAGTTCTGCAAATTCAGCAAAGTTCGCATGTAGGCACTGTTGATCGCATTGATCCATGCAGAAACGACCGCATTATCCATATACTCTGCATAGATCTCCTCAATCTTTGCCATTGCATTTCCTATTGCCCTTGCAATCTCTTCACCGTCCTTCTTTGCAAAGGCGTTTGTTAGATCCACTAAGAAACCCCAGTAAGCTTTATTCAGCTCAAAAATAAGTCTTACACTATTTTTATAAAATTCATCAAATTCTTCTTCGCTGAGCTCTTTAAAATATGTCCTTGGATTCGTCACCGTTAAAAAGAACTCATTAAAAGCTTTTGCGGTTTTAAAAACCTCTTCAAAGAATTTTGAATCCATCATATTTAAGAATACTTCAGTTAAAATTTAAACTTTTCTTAATCAAATAATTGTGAAATTTAAAGTCGGAAACTTTAGTTAAATTTTTATCTTACTGCAATTTTAACAATTGGTGCGATCAATGGATCAATTCTCCAAGCCGGAACCTGAGAGGAGCAGGTGGTTCATAGTTATTTCTGGGCTTATCATAAACCTTTGTATCGGTTCAATTTATTCATACAGCGTTATTCAGGTGCATTTAAGGAAGCTGTTCGAAGATCTTGGGCTCAGGGTTTCTGCAACTGAGATGCAGATTCCTTTCATCGTCTTTCTCTTGTTCTTCGCAATTACAATGCCGATAGCGGGTAGGTATATAGAAAAATTTGGTCCGAGAAAGGTTGCATACTTCGGAGCAATTTTAGTCGGATTGGGGTGGTTTTCAGCCTCATTTGCATCTTCTCCGCTCGATTTAGCGGTTTTATATGGAGTTATAGGCGGTATTGGCGTTGGAGTTGCATACAATTGCCCTATTGTGTCAGTTGGAAGATGGTTCCCCGATCGAAGAGGTTTAGCTCTTGGTATAACGTTGTTCGGCTTTGGGGTTTCTGCAGCCATAATCGCTCCTGTTTTTGACTTCTTGGCAGTTAATTTTGGAGTAATTTTGACATTTAGGATTCTTGGAGTTCTCTTCTTCATTCTAATTTTGCTTTTTGCCACTTTTTTAAGCTTTCCACAAGAAGGATGGAGACCTGCGGGGTGGACAATGCACGAGGAGAAAAGAAAAGTGTTTATGGAGCTTAGAAGAGAAGAAATGATCCGAACAAGGCAATTTTATGGATTGTGGGCATCTTTTATGATTGGAACTTTAGCGGGACTTATGGCAATAGGCATATCAAAACCCGCTGGGCTTGAAGTCGCTCAAAACGCGGGAATTGGCGAAGCGCAAATCTCAATTCTGCTCACCGCTTTGATCGTTCCATTTGCCCTATGCAATGGGATTGGGAGACCTCTTTTTGGATTCATTACAGATAAAATTGGAGTTATGAGAACCGCTATTCTCTCCTTCTTCCTGATCTTTCTTGCTTCCCTGAGCATTTTCCTGAATCCCAAATCTATTATTGCATACACTCTTTCCTTTGCAATTTTATGGCTAAATCTTGGAGGCTGGCTCGCGATAGCTCCAACAGCCACCGCATTTCTTTTTGGAACAAAAGACTACGCAAAGAATTACGGTATTGTTTACACAGCCTATGGAGCGGGAGCAGTCATTGGTAACCTTCTTGCGGGTCAGTCAAAGGATCTTTTTGGAGCCTACCTCATGGTATTCCCATTTGTGGCACTATTGGCTATTCTTGGAATATTTGTTGCTCTTACAGGCCTGAGGACGAAATAATTCAATATCCTATATCTTTTATCCATTTCTTCAGGATTTCAGCAGAATTCCTCAGCTTCTCCAAGTCCTTTTCACTTAGCTCAAGCTCAACCACTTCAGCACCATTTTTGCTTAGCCTTGCGGGAACTCCAAGGGCTACATCTTTTATCCCATACTCCCCGTTTAGCACAACACTTGTCGGGATGATCTCGCCTGTGTCCTCAACAACCGCCTTAACCATTCTGTAAACCGCTGTGCCGGGCCCATAAACAGTCGCTCCTTTTCTCTTGATAACTTCTGCAGCGATCTGCCTTACTTCCTTTTCAACCTGCTCCCAGTTTGCCTTAACTTCCGCAAGGCTTTCTGCGATGAACATGCTGTCTCCATGCTCTCCAATGATCCAAGCCTTTCCTGATCTTATTCCAATCGAGTTCAGTCTTTGCATAAGCCTTGCAGAGTCAAGCAAGCTCCCCATTCCAAAAACCTCCTCACGCCTCTTCCCGCTTTCCCTCCATGCGACGTAGGTCATGAGATCCATCGGATTAGTCACGACAAGGATCTTGCTCTCCTTAGAGTGCTTTACAATGTTCTTAACAACTTCCCGCATAACTTCAACGTTCTTCGTTGCAAGATCAAGCCTCGTCATTCCCGGTTTTCTTGCAAAGCCGGCGGTGACTACGATCACCTCGGAACCTTTAAGCAAAGAGTAATCAGTTCCGCCAACGATTTTTGGGAATTTGCCAAGCAACGCACCCGCATGAGATAGATCTATAGCCTCACCAACAGCCAAGTCCTCAGCGATGTCAACCAAGGCAATTTCGTTGAGATCCATGTTCGTAAGGCAAGCATAAGCGGATAAACTTCCAACTCTGCCCGCACCAACAAAACCTATTTTCATACTTCGAGTTCTCTCCGAAGCTTTAAATTTTTAGATTTCATCTCAAGAGGAAAACATTAAAGTGTTGCCTCCTTGACTTTTTGTGTCTTAAGCCCCCGTGGGGTAGCGGACATCCTGGAGGCCTTCGGAGCCTCAGACCCGGGTTCGATTCCCGGCGGGGGCGCCATTTTTCCCCCTATCATTAGTCCAAATTGCAAAGCTCAAAGCAAGGACAAAGAAATCCTGAGGGGCTATTAAAACGTCAGTAGCATTTGTATAAAAAGTAGAAGAGTCTTCATAATTGATTTTTGTTGGAATGGTAAAAGTTATTAAGAATACCATATATTAAAGTTATGGGAATAGAAATCAAGAAAATGGATAGACATGGGAGAATTGTAATTCCAAAGAAATGGAGGGAAAAAATTGGGGAAGAGGTAATTCTGGTTATGTATGAAGACAAGCTCGAAATACTGCCGAAGAAGGGTAATTTGCTTCGTTTCCTCGACAGCGTTGAAGTTGAAGAACTCAGGGAATGGGAAAGAATGAGAAAAGAGCTTTATGAGATTCGTTGACTCAAACGTTTTGATCTATGCATTTCTGAAGCCTAAAAAGGAGCCTGATAAAAGCCTCGCTGAGATCAAAAATAGCGCAGTGGAAATCTTGAAAAGAATTCAAGAGGGAGAAGAGATCGCAACAACTGTTGTGCATTTAAGTGAGGTTGCAAATCTGATTGCAAGCAGAAAAGATTTGAAGACTTCCGCAGAATTCATCTTTGAGTTCATGAGCCTCAAGAATGCCAAAGTTTTCGATGTCAGTGAAGAAGATTATCTTAAGGCTTCTCTTATCGCAATCGAGAAAGAAGTTGACGTGAACGATGCCTTGGCTTACTTGAAGATGAAAGAGAATGGAATTAGAGAAATATACACCTTTGATAGTCATTTCAGGAAATTGGATGTTTTGGTTGAGAAATAACTACCGCATTTTTAAATCCCAGAAACACTACGAAGTTTGTGAAGATCAACTCTATAGAGGAGATCGTTAAAGCTATAGAGGATCTAAGAGATCTAAAAAAGAATCTGGCTTTAGACCTGTCTGGCGAGCTGAAGGTATTGCTGACTCTCTCAAGATCGTTCAAAAAAGTTTATTCTGTCGTTAGCGATTTCAGAAGAGCTGAAGAGCTTTTCAAAAGCCTTAAAGAGCTTGGTGTTCAAAACGTTGGAATAATAGTATCTGAAAAAATCCCGGATTTTGAATTTCGTTTTAATCTCTCAGTCTCTTTTGATACTCTGAATGAAACGGAGCTTGAGAGGCTGAAGAGAATTTCAGAATTTGTTTTGCTGATCAAAAGGGAATGCTCTGAAAAAGACAGCAATTTATTTTAACTGCCTCACACTTTGGGCAAAGAGGTGTAAGACATGAAAACTCTTGCGGAGAAGATCCTTAGCGAAAAATCCAATCAAGACGCCTTTGCTGGCGATATTGTGGTAGCAAAGATCGACCAGATCGCTTTGCAGGATGGCACCGCCCCCTTGGCGATCAGACAGCTCATGGAGATCGGAATATACAAAGCGGTTGACAAAGCTCACTTCTTCATCGATCATGCCGCTCCTTCACCAAGAAGAGAGCTCAGCAATGACCAGAAGTTCATATATGAGTTTGCAAAGAAGTTCTCTGCGGATTTTAATCCACCGGGCGAAGGAGTGATTCATCAGCTTATGGTAGAGCGATATGCAAAGCCTGGAGAGCTTATAGTCGGAGCGGACAGCCATACATGCACCTACGGAGCCCTTGGGACTTTTGCAACTGGAATGGGCTCGACAGACATAGCGGTTGCAATGGCTCTCGGCAAGAACTGGTTCAGGGTGCCAGAAAGCATAAGGGTTGTTTACAGCGGAAAAATGTCAAAAGGAGTTTTTGCAAAGGATCTGATCCTTTACCTCATAGGCAAGATCGGTGCGGATGGAGCGGATTACAAGGCTCTCGAGTTTCATGGAGACTGTGTGCAGAACATGAGCGTTGAGGAAAGGCTAACAATAGCGAACATGGCAATTGAATGTGGTGCAAAGGTCGGGCTTTTTGAGAGCGACGAAAAAACAAAGGCTTTTCTTGCAGATATGGGCAGAGAACAGGACTTCAGGCTTATAAAAGCAGATCAGGAAGCGGATTATGAGAAGGAGATCTACATAAATGCCAACGAAGTCCCGCCAGTGGTTGCAAAGCCTCATTCAGTTGACGCGGTTGTGCCAGTCGAAGAGGTTGCTGGCACTCCAGTTCATCAGGTTTTCTTGGGAACTTGCACAAACGGGAGAATCTCGGATCTTGAAATAGCCTACAGATTGCTTAAGGGTAGAAAAGTCAAGGAAGGGGTTCGATTCATAGTTGCTCCCGCAAGCAGAAGGATCTACCTGAAAGCAATCGAGAAGGGAATAATATCAGCCCTTGTGGAAGCGGGAGCATTAATATTGCCCCCGGGCTGTGGGGCCTGCGTTGGAATTCACCAAGGCATTCCCGCTGACGAGGAAGTCTGCGTTTCAACGCAGAACAGGAACTTTAAGGGCAGAATGGGGAATCCAAATTCCTACATATACCTCGCTTCACCTGCAACAGCGGTTGCGAGTGCTTTAAAGGGCGAAATTGCAGATCCAAGAGAATTTCTATGAAAATAAGCAGAGAGTTGCTAAAAGAAATTCTTGCGATAGCCAAAGAGTCTTACCCGAATGAGTTCATAGCATTGCTGTCTGGCAAAAAGGATCTGATCGAGGAACTCGTTTTTTTGCCTTTTATGGCTGGAGAAAGATCCGCGTTGATTCACTTGGACATGCTCCCATTGGGCGTTAAAGTCCATGGAACAGTGCACAGCCATCCATCGCCGTGCTGTGAGCCAAGCGATGAGGACTTCTTTCTCTTCACACGCTACGGAAAATACCATATAATCGTTTGCTACCCATTCACTATGAACAACTGGAAGTGCTACAACTATAAAGGCGAAGAGATCGAGCTTGAAGTTGTTTAGGAAGGCTTTTAATTTATGAAGTGGTGCTAAATGTGGGTATGAGTATGAACACCGAGAGATTTTCCAGGCTTCTTGAGCACTGGATCGAGCACAATGAGGAGCATCTTGAGAAATATAGGGAGTGGGTTGAGAAATTAAAGGATCACCCAGAGATCGTTTCAATGCTGAAAGATGCTATTGGGAAATTTGAAGAAGGGACAAAGCTCCTGAAGGAGATCAGCAGAAGGATCTGAAATGAAGATCCATCCGATCTGCCCCTCGTGTCTTCTTAACAGAGTTTACTATGAAGCGAAGCTTTTAACAGATGACAAGAAGTGGATCTCGAAGTGCGTCAGCGAGGCTTTGAAAATTCTGAATGAAGAATACCCCAATAGCCCAGTAAATGCTCATTTAGCCACAAAAATTCATAGAAGGGTTTACGAGATCCTTGGAAGCGAAGATCCCTATTGGGAACTTAAAAAAAGAGCAAACGAAAATTCAGCGAGGGTTTCAGAAATAGCGGAAAGGATCGTAATGGAGTCAGAAGATCCCTTCAGGATTGCGGTAAAGTCCGCTATAGTTGGGAACGAGTTCGACTTTGGTGTTCTTGGGCATAAAATTGCTGAAAATTTCGAAGAGTATTTTAGAAAAAGATTGAATGAGCCTTTAGCCATAGACGACGTTGATCAAATCCCAAGGCTTGCTGGCAATGTGGTTTATTTAACAGACAACGCTGGCGAGATCTTCTTCGACAGAATTCTAATGAAACAGCTAAAGAAATTCTGCAAAAGGCTTACGGTTGTCGTCAGAGGAAAGCCGATCTTGAATGATGCAACGCTTGAAGACGCCAAAATTGCGGGAATTGACAGAATTGCGGACGAAATACTGACAAACGGAAAAGGAGCCATAGGGATCATTTTAGAGGAACTCCCTGAAGAAACTCTTTCAAGACTCAGCGAAGCGGATCTTATAATAGCCAAGGGTATGGCAAACTACGAATGCCTTTCCGAAGCGGAGTTTAAGCCGATTGCCTTTTTGCTGATGGCTAAATGCGAGCCAATTGCCGAGGATCTGGGCGTTAAAAGGGGCGAGATGGTTGCAAAAGTGGTTGAATAAAATATTTAGCATTTATAGTGTCTTCTGTAGCTAAGAACTCCGTCGATCTTTACCTTCGACTCGTCTTCGACTTTAACGATCAGATCGTAGTTGTAGTAAACCTCCCAGACCTCCTCGCAAATTGCTTTAAGCTTTTCTATGATCTCCTCCCTTCTCGAGCGGTCGATCCAGAGCTCAAGATACATTTTTACTCGAATTCGATCGTAGCGGGAGGTTTGTCGGTCACATCGTAAAGAACTCTCGTGATCTCGGGAACTTCTGCGGTGATCCTTTGTGAGAGCTTTCTTAGCCTTTCATAGGGAATTTCCACGAATTTTGCGGTCATCGCATCTTCAGAAGCTACAACTCTCACGACGAGAATGTAGCCGTAAATTCTCTTTCCATCCTTTACTCCAGTTGCCTTCAGATCCAGCAGAACCGAAAAGTTCTGGAAAGAATCGAGATCATTTGTTTCTTCCTCAACGATCTGCGTTGCATTTCTTAAGATCTCGAGCTTTTCCCAAGTTACTTCTCCAACGATCCTTATAGCCAATCCTGGCCCGGGAAATGCTCTCCTTTCCGAGATCTCCTTTGGAATTCCGAGCTTTCTTGCCACTTCTCTTACTTGTGGCTTATAAAGATCCTTGATCGGCTCAATCACCTTGAAACCATACTTCGAAGTGTCGATTCCGAGTTGCTCAAGCACGTTGTGCTGAGTCTTAACACCTCCGACTGTTTCAACGATGTCCGCAGCAATCGTGCCTTGCACAAGATATTTTGCGTTCATTTCTCTCACAAGCTTGCCGAGGACCGTGTAAAAAGCCTCTCTGAATGCTTTTCTCTTCTCTTCAGGATCAACTTTGCCTTTTAAAGCTCCAAGAACTTCTTTTTTTGCGTCATAGATGAAGGCATCAAGCCCAAGTTCTTTGAGTATTTTAACCACGCTTTCTGGCTCACCTTTCCTTCTTAGCCCGTCATCGATGAAAACCGCCTTTATTGGTTTTCCAAGAGCTCTTGCAACGAGCACAGCTGACACAGTGCTGTCAACCCCGCCCGAGCAGGCTGCCAAAACTTTACCGCTTTCTTCAGGGCTCAGTATTTTCCTTATTGACTTTATATTCGCTTCTATGTATAAGTTTGGATCGAAATTCATGCTTCCCCTTCGCAAGGCTGATTAAAAATTTTTGGTGGCTTATTTCGCATTCCATCCTTTAAGCCCAAATTTAATCTTTGGAACTTCTGAAGAGCTTTTTCAACACTTCTTTATAGGCAAGGTATAGAAAAAGCAAAAATTGAAAAACAGCAGGATCTAAACCTCAATCTCGATAAAATTGTATCCTTTTCTTTGCCTTATCTCCCCGAACTTTAATTTAAGTGGTTTTTTAAACAGTGGACCATCGTAAACGAATGTATGGAACTCACCATTTTCTCCGCAAACATCTACAGATCTTTTCTTCATTTCTTCAATAAAACTCTCATCGATCTCTTTCCCAAGCCATTCCTTCTCCAAAATGCTTTCCTTTACTGAGCAAACAACCGCACGAAATCCCGCATTTATAAATTCCCTAACGATCTCTTCTCTTTCCATCTTCCAGAGAGGTAGAACAACCTCTATTCCAACCGATCTACAAACCTTTTCGATCCATTCTCTGTGCACCTCGAGATCTATGTCTCCAAAGACACCATGAGTAAAACCCTCTGATTTTAGTCTCAGCAAAGCTTCCTTGTAATTCTTCTCGTAGTCTCCCCATGACGTTTTTATTTGCAAAATATCGATTCCAATAGCCTCAGCCTGCTTTTTCAGGACTTCCGCACGAATTCCGTGTGAGCGGGAATACAAGCCATCTTCTGTTATCGTGTTCAACAGTAGCTCAACCTCAGCTCCGCTCTGCAGAGCTTTATAGAGAGCCAGACAGCTATCCTTACCACCACTCCAAGAAGCAAAGGCTTTCATAACTCAAATCTCTTTAGGAATTAAAAACTTTTTGCTATAAAATCAAATAAAATTGAAAAATTAGGATTTCTTTAGTTCCCTGCCTAAGATCTTTATGATCCTCGGTGGCGTTTCGGACATCTTGACAGCAGTGTTTGGAATCAGGATCTCCTTCCCGTCAGGATTAAATGAGATCAGGCTGTTTCTGACTTTCCAGTGCGGATCTTTTAGCAGTTCTTGGAGTTTGTTAAGCTTGACAATAACAGGTGCTCCGAGAAATCTGCCTATAAGCTTTCCTTTCGACTTCTTTCTTGCTTTAGCAACTAATTCTTTAACCGTGTATTTCTGCAGTTCCTTGTTAAGCTCATCATCAAGTGCTTTGATCTTCACTGGATCATCTGAGATCCTGTCGAGAGAATATCTCCAGTCAGGCTCAAGATCCCACCTTTTAATGATCTTGAGAAGAGCTCTGAAGTCTGGATCAGTTGGTGTTGCCAATGCTATATAGCCATCTTTTACCCTATAGTAACCAAATGGATAAAGTATAAAGTCCAAGGTCCCGTATCTTGTTCTAGGTTTATCAAACAGAAAACCTACTATTGTTGGAAAAGCATGAATCACCGCCAGTGCGTCATGTGTAGCAACGTCAACAAATTGCCCTTTACCACTCTTTTTTCTTTCAATCAGAGCAATCATAGCACCTACTGCAGCATTAATGCCTGCCATCGCCCAAGCTGCCCACATTCCCGCCTTCAGGGGGTAGGAATATTTCTCTGTTAAATATGGGTTGCCTATTATACTTGGATATCCATTGTAAGCTTGAGCGGTTAGATCTGAGTCAGGAACATTTGCAAATTCTCGTGCTTTTTGTGTAAAATGTCCGTAAGGGGATACTGCTATATAGACAACTCCGGGGTTTCTCTCCGAGATTTGTCGATAGCCTATGCCCAAGGAATCAAGCTCACCCGGCTTCATTCCGTCAATGATTACATCGCAGGACATTATTTCTTTCTTTATTTTTTCGTCGAATTTCACTAACTCTTTATTTCTACTCTCAACGAGATATGGGATTCCGCAACCATTAACTTCCGCCCCATAGGGGCTGATTTTCTTTGCCTCATCATCAAAGTCCACTCGAATTACCTTTGCACCGAATTCCGCAAGTAGTGAACCCGCAATAGCTCCCGCGAAGTTCTCTCCAGCGATCTCAGCTACCTTTATATCCTCCAATGCAAACGGTTTGTTGTCTTCTGCAAAAAGTTTCATTAGAATTTCATCTCTACTCATCCTTCTCACCCTTGAATACTGGATCTTTATCCGGCTCCCAAATTGGTGGAGGAGCACAACCAGGTTGCTCGTCCCAGTAGCCTATCACGTCCTCTTCCTCAAGCTTCTTTATCTGCTCATCACTCATACCAAGCCACTTCTTCAGTATCAGTCTATTGTGATAGCCCACGGGTCTTGCGATCCATTTTGTATTCCCAGGTGTTGCACTCATTGCCACAAATGCGCCAGTAACAGGGATCTCGCCGTAGAGACGGTCTAAGATCTTCACTATGCTTTTTCTCTCCCATCTCCATGGATCTTTGAAAACCTCTACATCATTTAAGACAGGTGAAGCGGGGAAGCCAAGTTTCTTGGCAAACTCGAGGATCTCAGCAAGGGTATGCTTTGCAACCCATTTTTCAACGATCTGATTAAGTTCATCGATTTTCTCCTTTCTCATCCTTTCCCCGTCCTTTAAGCCCTCAACTACGCTTGCAAGTGCTTTGAATTGTTTCTCAGTCATTATTGCTATTGCTACAAACTTTTCGTCTGCGGTTTTGAAGATCCCAGAGGGACTTGCACATGGATCTATATTTCCTGTTTTGCCGATTTCTTGTCCAGTTAGGCTAAAGTAGGGGATGTCATATAGAAATCTTACCAAACTCTCAGTCTGTGAAACGTCGATATACTGTCCTTTGCCTGTCTTCTCTCTGTGGTAGAGAGCATTTAGGACAGCGAAAACCACCATCATGGATGGGAGGTAATCTCCGAAATAATCTGGTAGTTTGTAGAATTCTTCGATTTCTTTCCATCCGGTCTTCACCGCAAGAGATGCGACGCCCTGAGCAGCAACGTCAAAGCTTGGAGCTTTGCTTAAAGGTCCATATTGTCCAAATCCAGAACAGCTCACATAAACGATCTTTGGATTCACTTTACTTATCTGAGCATAACCAACGCCCATCGCATCAGCCAATCCCGCTCTGAAGTTCTCAACGAAAACGTCCGCCCTCTTTGCAAGCTCGAATATGATCTCTCTTGCCTTTGCATTTCTCGCATCTGCAGCTATGAAATACTTGTTTGCATTCTGGATCCCATAAACAAGATTTGTTCTGTTGTAGTATCTACCAAATACTGCTGCAAGTCTGTATCTTTCGCCCTCTCCGGGAGTCTCTATTTTAACAACTTCAGCGCCAAATTGAGCCAAAATTCTACCGACATTTGGTCCAAAGACGAAGTGTGTTAGCTCAACAACTCTAATTCCCTTTAGCGGTGGTTCTCTTTTCTCCCCCTCTTTGAAGAGGGATTCCACATAACTAAAATAGTCCGTCATAGGCCCAGATACACCCTCCTTACATTTTCATTTTTAGCTAACTCCTCACTCGTCCCCTCCATCCATATCTTTCCGTTTTCAATGATATAAGCTCGATCACTTATTTGAAGAACTCTTTTTGCGTTTTGGTCGGACAACAATATCGTGATCTTGTTTTCATCTCTTAGGGACTTTATAAGTCTGTAGACCTCCAAGGAGATCTTTGGAGCTAAACCAAGACTTGGTTCATCGATCAGGAGAAGTTTTGGTGAAGCCATTAATGCTCTGGCAATTGTGAGCATCTGTTGCTCTCCACCGCTTAAGGTTCCCGCCATCTGCATTCGCCTCTCTTTAAGTCTCGGGAATTTCGAGTAAATAAATTCCAAGGAATTCTTTCTCTTCTTCCAAGCTTCGCCATTTATAGCTCCCATTAGTAAATTCTCTTCGACTGTTAGAAAAGGAAAGAGTTTTCTACCTTCTGGGGCAATTGTGACACCCTTCTTTATGATCTCGTAGGTGGGCAAATTCATCAACTCATCACCATTCAATTTGATCTTCCCTTTCTTCGGCTTCACCGCTCCGATAATAGAGTTCATTATTGTGCTCTTCCCCGCTCCATTTGGTCCTATGAGTCCGACTATCTCTCCGTTTTCGACTTTAATTGAAATTCCACCGACAGCCAATATCTTCCCATACCACACTTCCAAATCTTCCACGCTCATCATACTTCTTCCTCCCCTATGTAGGCTTCAACAACTTCCGGTCTCCTAACAACGTCTTCTGGTTTTCCATCAGCAATGAGTCTTCCATAGTGCATCACAAGAACTCTCTCAGCGGATCTCATAAGCACTTTCAATACGTGTTCGATCCACATTATCGTCAGGTCAAACTCGCTTCTGATCCTATTTATGAGCTTTGAAACAGCTTCAGCCTCTACTGGATTTAGTCCCGCCATTGCTTCGTCTATCAGCAAAAGTTTCGGTTTAAGTGCCAATGCTCTTGCAAGTTCAAGCAATCTCAGTTCGTATATGGCAAGATCTCCAGCTAAAACATCTCTCTTTTTCAGTAGTCCAAAGAGATCGAGATAGTAGATCGCTTCCGCACCAGCTTCGGTCATCGTCATCCCTTTTCCATACTCGCTTCCGAGAATTGCGTAAAGCACATTCATATGTGCGGTCATGTTCGAAATGACTCTTGGATTCTGGAAAGTCCTTGCTATCCCGAGTTTGGCTCTTTCGTTCATTCTTTTCTTTGTTATGTCTTGTCCATTAAACTCTATTTTTCCGTTGTCAGGGGAGTAGAATCCGGAGATCAGGTTGATCAATGTGGTTTTCCCCGCCCCATTTGGTCCTATGAGTCCAACTATTTCGCCCTTCTCTATCTTGAAGCTAACATCGTTAACCGCTATGATTCCTCCAAACCTTTTTGTCAGGTTTGATATTTTTAGCATTTAGATCACCTCATGATTTCCTCCTAACTCTGATACTCGGCTCGTATTCTCTGTATCTTCTCTTCCTGTAAAGTCCCCAGAAGCCTTCTCTAAGGGTGTATAGCAGTGCTAAAAGGATCAGGAACAGGATCACAACTGAAAGTTCACCAAAGCTTACTCTCGTAACTTCTCTGAGAGTTGCCACAATGTAAGCACTTACGACTACGCCGTATATTGCTCCTTTACCCGCTAGAGTAGCAGTTAGAAGCACCATGATCAAGAATGAGGGCATTAACCATACTGGTCCGGAAAATGAGCCCTGGTAATGTGCTAAAAACCATCCGCAGACAGCCATTGCCCCGCTTGTAAGTGTGAAGGTTATTATTTTTATCTGTCGGACGTTTATGCCGTATGAGAGCGCAACGTCTTCGTCTTCGTTTATAACACCCATCATAAGACCGTATCTCGATCTCAGGGTTCTGTCAACGAAGAACAGAAAGATCAGTGCTATCGCTAAGGAGACATAAACAAAGATCACAACGTCAAGAGTCACGTTACCGGTGGTAGGGAATAGTAGTTCTACATTTGGAATTCCTGTCTCAGCACCGAAGATGTCTGAGCGCCAGTAGGTGATCTCCCCTAAGATAAATGGCAATAGAAGCGTGATCAGCACGTAGTAAACTCCCCTCGAAATTATTGTGATTGGGCTAATGGCAAGAGCTATGAGTGCTCCCACGAAAAACGCAGCTGGCAAAGTTAATGCTGGACTCAATCCAAGATCTCTGCTCAAGAGAGCTGCAGTGTAGCCACCTACAGCTAAGAAGAAGTGCGGTCCGAAGCTTAGACGACCAGTTCCGATCGTCTGGAGATTAAACGGAACCGCCATCATTATTAGGAGATTTGCAAAGATCAGAGTTGACATCAAGGCTATAGGCTGATAGTGGAAGACGGTGGTTGCTGTGAGATATAGGAGAAGTGGCAGAGCTAACCAAATGATAAGCCCAAATATTGGGTTTCTCCAATACCTCGGTTCTACAGTCCATTCGTATTTTCTACCGAGCAGGTGTATTATTATCCTACCCCTTCTTGGTTCGATCTTAGCCATATACTATCACCATATAGTTTCTGCCCTTGCCAATCCCTTCGGACGGACTATTAATACAGCCATAACGACGACGAGTGCGACTAGGAGCATCAGTCGTGGATCCAGCATGAAGCCAACGGAAGCCTGTATGAGACCAATAATATAAGCAGCAATGACACTCCCTTTAAGATTACCCAAGCCTCCAAGAACCGCAACGAGAATGGCTATTGTAAATACGCTCCATCCAATATATGGATTCAATGCCCAGATCGGAGAGATCAGTAGCATTATGATCGCTGGGGGTATTGAAGCGATGATCATAGCTAAGGCAAAAGTTCTGTTGAAATTCACTCCAACGAGCTTTGATGCGAACATATCTTGACTTATAGCTCTCATTATGAATCCGTTTTTGGTTCTTGTGAAGAAGAGCAAGTAAACTGCTAACATTGCAAGGGAGACGAATGCTGTTACCACATACTGTCCTGGGACATTTGCCTCACCGAAGGAGACAAGCTCACCATAGATCGTTGTTGGTAGGTATACTCCAACGATCTCTGGGTAAGCGTAGGCAATAAGCTCCTCGATTATTACGAAGACCGCCACTAGTGCTGCGAGCATATAGTCTTCAAGTTCCGCGAACTTGAGGATCACGATCCTATATACTGCATAGGTGAATAGTGAAACTAATGCTATTGCCAGCACTATTGATTCTATGAGTCCGAAGCCCAGATCATTCCAGAACATCCAAGTGCCATAGACCGCTATCAGGAAGATCGCTCCATAAGCCAGGTTGAAAACTCTGAGCACTCCCGTAGTTAGTGTAAAGCCGAGAGCGATTCCTAAATACATCGAGCCGAAGATAAAGGTGTAGGCAACGATCAAAGAGAGTTCCGCCAACATTTTAACCACCTTTTAGCTTTTTATTTGCGAATTTAATAGACGTCTCTGGCATACTCCCTTTTTTAATGATTTCTTGTCTCAACTTCATGATTTTTTACGCTTTTGTGTTGTATTTAAGATTTGTGGTTTCTCGAGTCAGTGTTGTGAGAGAGCATTCCAAAGGTTCCTATTTAATTTTTAGGAAAATTCAAGAGTCAAGTGTAATAAAAATAAAAGAAGTAATGCTTTATCTAAAAAATTTTTATTTACACGTCTTTCTTAGCTCTGCAGGGGACTTGTAAGCATCTGGCTGGACTTTTTCTGACTCCTCGACATAGCCTCCTTTGGCAAGCACGTCGCTGGGAACTATGTAAACCGGCTTTCCACCACACTGGAACTGTGCGATCATCGTTGGACCACCAGTATAGGAATGGAAATTCGGATTCTGGTAGCCGAAGAACATATACTCCGCTCTGTGTATAGTATGGTTCTTGAATTCAAGTTCTTCTATTGCTTTTATCACTTTGTCTATATCATCGGGATTGCCCACTTTCTCCATGGCTTCCTTAACTCTCAACATTTCTGAGTAAGCGTAGTGAGTCGAAGTATCGAGAGAGATCCCTCTTTCGTGAAGCTTCTTTATAATTACTCCCGCATTTGAATTAGCCAGTGGAATATCCTCGTAGTCGTAAGTCATCACTATAGTGCCCAGTGAAGCGCCACCAGTCAAACTCCAAGCGTTAATCCACTGGGCGGTTCCGCCGAAGAATGCAATTGGAATATTTCTCGCACTTGAAGATGCCCATTGTTTCGTCAACGTCGTCGTGTCTGTATACCAGCTCGAGAGAACGAATATGAATTCAGCACCTCTTGCTGCAGCGGTTTCAAGAATGGGCAAGAAGTTCTTCTCTCCGACCGCCAGATTTGAAACGTAAACGACATCCAGTCCATATTCTTCTTTGACCCAGTCTTTCATTGCCTTTGAGCTTATACTTCCAAACTTTGTATTGTATGTGCAACCTTCTCTAGCACATTTCGTCCAAGAAGCATCTTCTAAGAACAGAGCAACTTTCTTTGCTCTTACAACATCCTTTGCTATATCGAAGAAGACCTTTGTAACCTTGTAGTTCATCTCTGGATCAGAGGGCAGACTTCTAAAGAAGAACTTATACTTTTCGTAGTCTTCTATGACCTTCAGCGTTGATTCCATACCTGCTTGAGGTGAGATCATTATATGGGGATGGCTTGGGTAAATTCTTGCCCCTTCTTCGAGGAGAGCCATGACCTCTTCTGAAACTCCCTCAACGAAGACCACTGTGCATCCTTTTTCAATTACAGCACTTCTGTAAGCTGTAATCGCTATATCTACTTTTCTCTGGGTGTCCTGATGGATTAATTCGAGCTTCTTGCCCATTATTCCTCCTTGAGCGTTTATTTCCTCAATAGCGAGTTTCAGTGCTTCTACGTTTGCTTTGAAAGCCGGAATTCTGGTATCGTAGAGTGCACATACTTTTATCTCTCCAGTTAAGCTTGGAGGCGTGCTTGAAGGCGTTGTCACGACTGTTGTTGGTGTTTTTTCAGCAATTGGTGTAGTTGTTGGCGTAGTTTGCACAACCGTGGTAACCGCGGGAGTCGTCTCAATTGGAGTAGTTGGCACTGGCGTAGGAGTCGTCTTAGGCGTTTCAGTGCATCCAAGTAATACTATCGCGAAGATCAATCCTAATCCGATCATTGTTTTTCCCATCTTCATGATTTTTCAATTTTTTGCGTTGCATTTAAGATTTTTGCTTTTAGGCGGTCTCAATCTGGCAAGAAAAATAATCTAAATCTTCAATATTTTGAAATGTCCAGAATCCGTAACGATTATTTGTGCAGATAAGAAAAATATTTTTAAAATTATAATATATACATTCTTTAGTTCACTTTAAGTAAATCTCTCTATATTTTTCTCTCAAAAATCGCTTGTTGATCTTTCCAACGCTTGTCTTCGGAATTTCTTCGACGAAAAAGATCTTATCCGGCAACTGCCATCTTGCAAACCTTTTGAGCAAGTGCTCCCGCAATTCTGTCTCAACCTGCTCCTTGGGCTTGTTTCTGTGTGGATTTTTCAGAACAATAAGTGCTAAGGGTCTCTCACCCCATCTCGGATGCGGAACTCCTATAACTACCGCTTCATAGACATAGGGATGACTCATTAGGTTCTTTTCGAGCTCAACACTTGGAATCCATTCCCCACCGCTCTTTATTATGTCCTTGAGCCGATCTATAATGTGGAAGTATCCGAGCTCGTCTATTGTTCCCGCATCACCGCTCTTCCACCATCTATCTTCTGTTATATTTTCCTTCGTTCTTGGATCGTTGTAATATTCTTTTATGACCCATGGACCTCTAAGCCATAATTCTCCAACACTTTTGCCATCCCAGGGTAGTTCTTTTCCACTCACTGGATCGGTTAACTTGGCTTCAACACCAAAAACGAAATATCCTTGTTTTCTCATGTGATTCCATCGCTCATCTTCTGTTTTGGCTATTATAGGCGGTTTTGGAATATTAACGGTAGCGAGAGGAGAAGTTTCAGTTGCGCCGTATGCGTGAATTACCTTAGCTCCGAGTTCAGCATAGCTTTTTAGCATCTCTAAAGGTGGCTCCGTAGAACCACTGATGATTCTGAGCCTATCAAGCTTTGTAGTTGGAGCGACTCTTTTTAGCACTTCCAGAATTGGAGAAAGAATTGCAGGGGCTCCAGATGCTATTGTGACTTTTTCATTCAAGATTATGTTCGTCAAATGCACTGGATTGTATAAACCGGGAAGTATTAGCTTTGCCCCTACTATTGGGCATGCTAAGTGAGAAGTCCACCCATTTACATGGTAGAATGGAACGATCTGTAAATAGACATCAGAATTTGTAAAGCCAAAATTACAAGCAGAGAGTATTGCCACCAGGATTAGTGCTCTGTGAGAATAAAACACGCCTTTAGGATTTCCAGCGGTTCCAGCGGTGTAGCAGGCGGTTGCTGCAGATCTCTCGTCGATCTCGTTCCAATCTCTCTTCTTCGAATTCTTCCTGATCAGTTCCTCATATAAATATAGTGGTTTAATCTTTGTTTTTATTTCCTCAGGACTTTTGTCAGTCATTAAGACGAAAAACTCGAACTTATGTTTTTCTGCTAGTCTTTCTGCCAATTCGGTGAGGGTGTCATCGAAAAATAAAGCCTTTACCCCCGCATGATCAACTATAAAG
Source organism: Archaeoglobales archaeon (assembly GCA_030055595.1). Classification (GTDB taxonomy): domain Archaea; phylum Halobacteriota; class Archaeoglobi; order Archaeoglobales; family Archaeoglobaceae; genus WYZ-LMO2. Next base: position 45,199 of record JASFYH010000009.1, read on the forward strand.
CTGAGCTCATTTAAATGTAGACGTATATTTAGCTGGACTAATACCGCTCCAAGCCCAGAGACACTGAAATAGCTCTCAAAATATCTGTGATCGTTCCATCCAAGGATTGCAACTCGATCGCCGGGCTTTACTCCAAGCTGTTCAAGTGCATTTGCCATTGCGCAAACCCTCTCATAAATTTGCAAATAGTTAAATGTATGCACATTTCCATTTTGTAAAGTTCGATAAGAAACAACCTCGACTTCGTCATGAACTCTCGCAGCATGCTGAAGGATCTTGTGCAGATTAAGTTGGTATTCGTCATTCATCGTCGAAGGAAAGCCTTTCAACACCATGATTTAATGTAAATTTATAAGTATTAAAAAATTTCCGTCACTTCCAAATGTTTAAAATTGAGAAGCTAAAATCCTCAAAAACCTTATTAACTGCAAAGGCTACATATCCCGTGGATAAAATGGACTTTGAGCCCTCAAATAGAAACGATTACTCCGCAAAAGATATCACGGTTCTTGCGGATCTTGAAGCGGTCAGAAAGAGACCCGGGATGTATATAGGCAATGTCAGCACAAGAGGTCTTCACCATCTGCTTTGGGAAGTAGTTGATAATAGCGTCGATGAAGCCCTGGCTGGATTTTGCAACAATGTCAAGGTTATACTCCACCAAGATGGCTCCGCAAGCGTCGAAGATAATGGCAGAGGCATTCCTGTCGATCTTCACGAAACTGGAAAGCCCGCTTTGGAAGTTGTGATGACAAAGCTTCATGCGGGAGGTAAATTTGGAAACAAGGTTTACAGCGTTGCGGGAGGTCTTCATGGTGTTGGAGTTTCAGTTGTCAATGCTCTCTCGGAATGGCTTGAGGTTTGGGTCAAGAGGGATGGCAAGATCTACTACCAGAGATATGAAAGAGGAGAGCCAAAGACTGAGCTTAAGATCTTAGGGGAAAGCAGTGAAAGTGGAACAATTGTCAGATTTAAGCCAGACGAGGAGATCTTTGAAGTCACCGAGTTCAATTACGAAATAGTTTCCCAGAGGTTGAAAGAGATTGCATACCTTTGCAAAGGGCTAAGAATTGTGCTCTTAGACGAGAGAAGTGGAAAGATAGAGGAATACAAATTCGATGACGGGATTGTTGGGCTAATTAAGAGCTTAAACAAGAATAAAAAGGTATTACACGAACCAATTTATCTTGAGAATTCGAAAAATGGCATAATGGTAGAAGTCGCCCTTCAGTTCACCGACTCCGAGATAGAGAACATTCAGGCATTTGCGAATAACATAAAGAATCAGGATGGTGGAACTCACGTAATTGGATTCCGCGCGGGACTTACGAGGGCGATTAACGAATACGGAAAGAAGAACGTCAAGAAATTTGAAACCATAGCGGGAGCGGAGCTACGAGAGGGTCTTACAGCGGTTATAAGCGTAAAAGTCCCGAACCCGCAGTTTGAGGGGCAGACTAAAAGCAAACTCACAAATACTGAAGTAAAGACTTCTGTGGAATCTGCAGTTTATTCTGGGATGCTAAAATGGCTTGAAGATAACCCAAGAGAAGCAGAGAGCTTAATAAATCGATTTTTGGTAATAAAAAGAGCGAGAGAGGCTGCAAGGAGAGCGAAGGAGCTTGTAAAGAGAAAAGAAGAACTCTCTATAACACTTCCAGGAAAGCTTGCGGATTGTTCCTCTAAGGATGTCGAGGAGAGGGAGATTTTCATCGTTGAAGGTGAAAGCGCTGGAGGTTCAGCGAAGCAGGCAAGAAACAGACAGTTTCAGGCGATCTTGCCAATAAGAGGGAAGATTATAAATGTTGAGAAGGCGGGAATGGTCAAAATACTTAAGAATGAGGAAATTAAAGCCATGATTTCTGCAATTGGTGCGGGAATCGACAAAAACTTTGATCTGAGCAAGATGAGATACAGCAGAGTTATTATAATGAGCGATGCGGATGTCGATGGACTGCACATAAGAACCCTGCTTCTTGCTTTCTTCTATCGCCACATGAGACCTCTTATTGAAGCTGGCAGACTATACATTGCACAGCCTCCGCTTTACGGTGTAAAGAAGGGAAACAAGACTTACTATGCTTACAATGAGGCAGAACTCAACAGACTACTCGAAAAGCTTGGAAATGCGGAAGTTCAAAGATACAAGGGTCTTGGAGAGATGAATCCAGAACAGCTCTGGGAAACGACGATGGATCCGCAAAGGAGAATAATGGTTCAGGTAAAAATTGAAGATGCAAAGAGAGCGGATGAACTTTTCAGAATATTGATGGGAGAAGACGTTGAAAGCAGAAAGAATTTCATAATCGCCCACTCGAAAGAGGTGAAGAACCTCGATGTTTAGCTTTGAGAGATATTCAAGGCAGATCGAGATCTTAGGCATTGAGGGTCAGGAGAGGTTGGCGAAGGCTTCTGTTCTTGTTGTGGGTGCGGGTGGTTTGGGGAGTGCGGTTATTCAGTATTTAGCTTCCGCGGGCATTGGAAGGCTCGGAATAGTTGATGGCGACATAGTTGAGGACTCAAACTTGCAGAGGCAAACGATACATGCGGGCAACATTGGAATGAATAAAGCAGAATCTGCTGGAGCTTTTGTAAAAAAGCTAAATCCTGATGTCGCAGTTGACATCTACCCATTTGATTTAACTCCGAAAAATGTGATTGGGCTTTTGCGGGGTTATGATGTGATAGTTGGCTGTCCTGATAGCTTTAAAGTAAGATACATTTTAAATGATGCTTGCTTTTTGCTGAAAAAGCCATTTGTTCATTCTGCAGTTTATGCTTTTGAGGGAGAGCTGTCCACATTCCATGGAAGCCCATGTTATCGCTGTTATTTGCCAAAAATGCCACCTGCAACTGGTAAAGCAATAATAGGAGCGGTAGCAGGAGTTTTTGGATGCCTTCAGGCTTTGGAAACCATAAAGCTCATAACTGGTTATGGGGACATTTTGAAAGGTAGAATTTTGAGACTCGATGCTTCTACGATGAGCTTTTTTGAATTCAACTTGCAGAAAAGAAAAGAATGCCCACTTTGCAACGGAGAGCTAAAAGGAATTTTCGAAGAGAACTACATTGGAGATTGTGAAATCGTAAGACTTAAATAAGTAGTCCCAGAAGCCATACTGGGATTTAAAATGAATTTCTGGGCTTTAGAGGTTGAAGACGTCATTAAAAGGCTGGAAACCAGTTTAAACGGTTTAAGTCAAGCTGAGAGGGAAAAAAGGCTCAAAATTTACGGTTTAAACGAAATAAAGGTTAAGGAAAAGAAGCCATTTGAAGTTTTCATCAAGCAGTTCCGAAATCCGCTTGTGCTAGTGCTAATAGTTTCGATGTTTCTTCTCAGCTATTTGGAGCACCATCTTGAAGCTTTCATAGTCTTTGCAATTGTCATCCTTGGAGCAATCGTCGGGTTCCTTCAGGAATGGAAAGCGGAGAGTATAATGAAAGAGCTTAAGAAGTTCCTGATTCCAAAGGCTCTCGTTGTTTCTGAAGGAAAAATAACCGAAATTGAGTCAAATTTAATCGTTCCGGGCGATATAATAATCGTTGAAGCGGGAATGAAGGTTCCCGCAGATGCAAGAATTGTTGAAAGCAGAGAACTCAGCGTTGACGAGTCAATGCTAACAGGAGAGTCTTTTCCAGTTGAGAAGAACAACAGAAAGGTTTCTGAAGATGCGATTGTGCCTGAAAGAACCTGCATGCTCTACGCTGGCACCGTTGTGACTTCTGGCTGGGGAAAGGCGGTTGTTGTTGCAACGGGCGAGAGAACAGAGATGGGTAAAATTGGCAAAGGACTTGAAGAGAGTGTCGAGACACCGCTGCTTGCAAAAATGCGTGTATTTGCAAAACAGCTCACAATCGGAATCATTTTGGTCTCGGTTGCAATATTCTTGCTCGGGCTTTACAGAGGCTACGAGAGCACGTATGCATTTCTTTCCGCAATAAGCTTTGCGGTCGCTGTGATTCCTGAGATACTTCCCGCAACTATAACGTTGGCTCTTGCCTTTGGCGTGAGAGAGATGGCTAAAAGAAAAGCTCTGGTTAAATCTCTGCCCGCAGTAGAAACATTGGGCAGTGTCACAGTAATTTGCTCGGATAAAACTGGAACTTTGACTCAAAACAAGCTTAAAGTCGTCAAGCTGGTCACTCCAGAAGGCGAATACGAAATTCAAGATGACGGATTCTACAAAAATGGTGAAAAGGTTCTTGGAGAGGACATAAGAAAATTAGTTCTCGCAGGCTACATATGCAACAGAGCGGTTTGCGAAGGCGGGAACTGCAGAGGGGATCCGCTTGAAATAGCACTGCTCGAGCTTGCTTTAAAGTCTGGAATCACAGAAGACTACGAAATACTCGACGAGATTCCATTCGACTCGAAGAGAAAGTTCATGGCGGTTTCAGCAAAGACGAAGAACGGGATTTATGTTATTGTTAAGGGAGCTCCCGAAGTCGTAGAGGGCATGGTTCAAAGCAAAATTCCAGAAACATGCACTCAGAACGGGATGAGAACGTTAGCTTTTGCATTCAAGAAGGTTGAAGAATTCAATGGTTTCGAGCTCAAAAATCTTGAATTTCTCGGCTATCAGTGTTTGATCGATCCGCTAAGAGAAGAAAGCAAGGAGGCTGTTGAAAAATGCAAATCCGCTGGAATAAGGGTTCTAATGATCACTGGCGATCATCCAACAACCGCATTGAAGATCGCAAGAGACGCTGGCATCGAAGGAGAGGTTATTACTGGCAAAGAGCTTGAAAAAATTGACTTGCGTGAAGCGGTTGCGAAATACAGCATTTTTGCAAGAACAACACCTGATCAAAAGCTTGAAATTGTTAAGGCTTTACAAGAAAACAAGGAAGTTGTTGCGGTAACTGGCGATGGCGTCAATGATGCTCCCGCACTGAAAAGAGCTGAAATTGGTGTAGCAATGGGAAGTGGTAGCGATATAGCTAAGGAAGCGGGAGACATGGTTTTACTTGATGACAGCTTTTCCACGATCGTTAAGGCAATAGAAGAAGGTAGAAACGTTTTCCGAAAGATTCAGAGGATCATTTCCTGGATGCTTCCGACAAATGGAGGCCAAGGACTGATCGTGCTCATTGCCTTTGCCCTTGGAATTGCAATGCCAATGCTACCGCTTCATATACTCTGGATCAACACCGTCACTTCTGGACTGCTTGGAATGATGCTCATCTTTGAGCCAATGGAGAAAGGATTGCTTAAGCTAAAGCCCACGAGGGGAGAGCTGATAAACAATCGCATCATATTCAGGATCTTTTACATCTCCATACTAAGCGTTCTGCTTGCTTACGTCCTTTACTTCGACACGGGGAAGATGTCTTCTGCAGTGAATGCAATAATTGCAGTTGGGATCTGGTATCTGCTCACACCTCATGTTGAGAAAAGCTTCTTTGAAGTTGGACTGAGAAACAAATTTGCGGTCCTCGGGATCTTTTTAACGCTTGCACTTCAGCTTTACGTTACAAACTTCAGCACTGCACTTCTACTTGAGCCGATGAGCCTTGAAGAATGGATCAAGACTTTGGTTTTGACTTCTTCAGTCTTCTTAATAGTTGAGCTTGAGAAATTAATATTTAGGCTCTTCAGAAGAGAAGCTATTTCTTGAAAAATTTTCTTACGAAATTCGCTTCTTCTCTTAAGATCTCAACCTTTTTTCCAAAATCCATGTTTCCTATGCCGAGGTCATCAAGCTCGACCGTTATAAAGCCATCATAGCCAAGCTCGGATAGATCCTTGAGTATCTTGGCTACTCTTTCGCTCTTGCTTGCCTGCACGTGTCTTCGCTTCTCGTCAGAGTTGCTAACATGAACATTTCGAACTCTATTTATAAGGCTGTAAAAGTCTTCTGCATTCTCCAATGAGTGTTTTATGTCAAAGGTGATCGAGAGATCGTAAAAATATGCAAACTTCTTAATTTCTTCTGGTTTCTTGCATAGGTTGTTTATACTTTGCTCAGAATTTTCCAAACACAAATTTACGCCCTTAAGCCTTGCAAATTTCGAAGAAACTCGTAAATATTTATGCAAAGAGTTGTAGTCTGCCCAGACTGGTTCTCTGTAGGCACTTCTTTTTCCCGCGTGAATTGTAACGAGCTCAGCTTTTGTTTTCGAAGCCAGAGAGATCGTATATAGTGTCTCCTTGAGTGTAAGCTCGCAAAGATCGTTGTTAACCGAAACTGGATTTAGATCGAGAACTGGAGCATGAAATTCCAATTTCATGCCTGAAAAGCAGTCAAGCTTCTCTAAGGAGCGATCGACCCAGAAATAAGGTGTTTCAACCCAGAACTCAACCCCATCATAGCCCGCAACCTCGCATGCTTTAGCGATCATGTCTGTTGAGTATTCGTAGAGGAACATTGAAGAAAAAAGTAGATTCATAATCCACGCGTCCTTCTATATTCTTCGAAAAGCTTTTCTATATTGTCAATTCTCCTCTTCCTGAGTTCTTCAAACCTTCTCCGATAGATCTCCTCAAATGAGGGGCTGACATAAGCGAAGCCTTCTCCTCCAACGATCTCAACTTCCTCAGTCTTAATCCTTGGAACTCCATGGGAATCGAAGACTTCTTGAGCGAGATGAGACATCTCGCCACTTGTTATAACCGCTTTTATTTTTTTCTCGCAGAGCATCTCTGCAACGCTCTTACTACCCCCGCTTGGATCAAGAATATAAACAATATCCCCTTCGCCTATTTCTTTATTCTGTTCAATTTCGTCCTTGGAAAACTTTCTGAGAACCTTTACCTCCCTCCAGCCCATGAATTCGCCAAACTTGAGTTTTTTTAGCAACTCAATCTGTTCTTTGAGCTTTGTTATTTCAGAATCTTTGGATCTTATCTCAGAAAGGAGCTCAGAAATCCTGAACTCCAGATTTCTGATATAAGTCTCTTTTCTTATCTTTTCCTTTTCCTCACTTGAAAAACTCGCAACCCTCGCTCTTAGCCTTTCAATTTCGTCTTTCAATTCGACTATCTGTCTCCTTAAAATATCATTCTCTTCAAGAAGCTCTTTGATTTTCTTGTCCCTCTTTTCCACTGCAGAAATTAGATCTAATTCGAGCACGTCTTTCTTTTCCACTTTTTCAACTTTTCTCTCCTCAAAAATACTTTTCAAAGGTGTTCCTTTGACGATCTCTGCTTTTACTTTTTCCGCATCGATTCCTGCAGGAATTCTCTTTTCTATATTCCTGAACTTGCTCTTGTAGTAATTTAAGGCATCTATGGCTGCAGCAAGGGCGTCCCTTTCGTGATCGTTCAGAATTTTATAGTCTGACGTCAGCTCTCTTTTCTTGTCCACGTTCAGATCCTCCTTCGGCGAATGAAGCACAGCATTAAAAGAGGCTTTGATCTTCGAAACGAAATCTGGAGGATTCTTTTTGTCTGTAGCAACTATTACTGGCTTTCCGTGTTCTGTGATGAATTCAATGACTTCTGAAGCGTTCCAATCTTTCTTGCTTCTAATTGAGATCAAATTGCCCCCCAAGTCCATGATCGCAACCGCGGTTGTTGTTCCGGGATCTATGCCAGCGATCAGATACCTCTTGGATCTTGATAGCGGGATTAGCTCAACCCTTTCCTTCTCAACCGAGCTTACCTTTACCTGAACGTCCCTCGTTTTAAAAGAACTAACTGGAACCTCTTCTCTGGGTGCATTGACTAAGATCTCTCCTCTCGATATTCCGCCAAATCTCTCTCTAACACTTTCAGTGTATTCCAATCCAGAATCGTTTAAAATTGCCTTTATATCTCTGTAAATGCTCCTCACCGCATCATGGACTTTTCTTCCGTATCTCTTCTGCCTCCATCCACCTTTTCCCAGGCTTCTGTTCCTCGAAACCACGATCTGGGTTTTGTCGGTGAAGACCGATACCTCATATCCAATTTCAAAGCTTGCAAGATATGCACAGGTTCTTGCTTCGTCAAATGGATCCCTTGGATTCATCCTTATGCCAAACCTTCTTGCAAGGACCGGCAGAGATGCATCCACCGCAACCTGCACAAGCCTTGTGTTTGTATTCTTCAAAAACTCTATAATTTCCTCTTTTGATTTGAAAATCTCGCTAATGCTGTCAATTGCAACTATTTCTGGTTTAAATTCTTTTATTGTTCTGAAAAGCTTATTTTTAGAGATAACTCTCCTGATTTCCTCTTCTCCATTCAGAGCTACAAAGGCAAATTTTCTGTGTCCGAGGACATCAATTCCCACGATCACTGATTATTTTCTCGATCGCAGAATTCATATCTCTTTCTATCCTATAGGTTCTGCTAAAATACTTCAGCAAATTCTCGAGATCTCTCAAAAGAATTTCCTTCCAGTTGTCTTCTCCAACCTCCAAGCTCTGTGGAAAGTCTATTATCCAGAAACCGCTTTCGTTAACAAGAACGTTGAAGGGGCTAAGATCTCCATGAACAACACCTCTGCGGTAAAACTTGGCCACCTCTTCCAGTATGGAATCCAAAAGTTCCTCGGGATTATCAACCCTTACCTTAAACAACTCCTTTGCATCGATTAACTGCATGAGCACCGCATTTCCCTCCCAAGCGTAGGCTTCTGGCACAGCTAATCCTCGAAGCCTCCTCAAAGCACTGAATTCCCTTTTTGCAGATCTGATCGAGAGAACGAGGAAGTTCAGGTTCCCGTAATCTCTTTTTTCAACAACCTTCTTGAAGCTCTGATAACCGAGCTTGTGAAACTTTATAACCGCCTCCCCCTGCTTTGAAATGCAGTTGTAAACCAAGCTTTCCTTTCCTTCACCCATCTTTTTGCCTATTGCCTTAACCTGTCCGCTCTCCGCAAGTAAATGCAGTGAGTAAAGGCTCAAGCCAGCAAAGGTCAGAGTTGCCCCCTCGTATTCTGTGAATTTGTTTAAAACAATGCCCTCATCTCCCAATGCTTTTAGAATTCTCCTTGTCTTTTCCTCATTTATTTTTGCTGAATCGCTTATGACATTAAGTGGAACATACTTATAATTCCAGAGATTTCTGAAAATCGCTCCCAAAATTTTCCATGAATTTTTCCCGATCTTTGAGTAAAGTGAAGGAAGATCCATAAGCTATGGCTTTCATGAAGTTTAAAAATTGTTTTTGGAAACATTTATTTTCGCCCCGCAAAGCTAATTCTGTGAAGGAATTTATCCTCGCTTTAGACGTGGAAGAGAGAAGAATTGCTTTGAAAATCGCAGAAGAACTCGGAGACTTGGTGGATCGATTCAAAGTCAATTATCCTCTCATTTTATCTTCGGGAATAGGAATAATTTCTGAGCTTTCGGAAATCAAGCCCGTAATCGCGGACTTAAAGATTGCAGATGTTCCGCACATAAGTGCAAGGATCGCTGAAATAGCATTTCGAAACGATGCTAAAGCTGTGATAGCTCATGGATTTGCTGGTAGCGACTCTCTAAAGGCAGTCTTTAATGTTGCAAAGCGCTTTGGCGGAGAACTCTACGTTGTAACCGAGCTGAGCAGTCCTGGAGGCGAAGAATTCATGAACAAATTTTCGCTTGAAATTGTAAAAAAAGCAAAAGAAATTGGTTGTCAAGGCTTAATAGCTCCCGCAACAAGGATTGAGAGGCTCAAAGAAATTAAAGAGGTTGCGGGCGAAATGAAGATCCTCTGCCCGGGTGTTGGAGCACAGGGCGGAAGTCTCGAAGCTCTTAGATTTGCGGACGGGATCATAGTTGGCAGGAGCATTTACGAGGCTGAAAATCCGAGAAAAGAAGCAAAGAAGCTTAGAGAGTATGTTCAGGCTTATAGCGTTTGATCTTGACGGAACTCTTGTTGAGTTCAACATTCCATTTGAGGAGATAAGAGCGGTGCTGGGCATCGGAGACAGGTTTGTCCTTGAAAGCATACTTTCAGAGAAAGATGAGAGCAGAAAGAGAGAGATGCTAAGAGTTCTTGAAAAATACGAACTTGAGAGTGCTAAAAACGCCAGACTTGCTTTTTATGCAAAAGAACTCCTTCAATTCCTCAGAGAAAAGAGAATCCCGCATGGCATAATCACAAGGAACAGCAAAAAGAGTGTTGAAATGATTTCAAAGAAATTTGGACTGGAATTTGATTTTGTGGTTACAAGAGAAGACGCAAATCCAAAACCGTCGCCAGAGCCTATAAATCTTGTCCTCAGAAGATTTGCTGTTCAACCCTCTTATGCTCTATTCGTTGGAGATTTTCTATTCGATCTGCTTTCGGGCAAAAACGCTGGAGTTAAAACCGCTCTGATTGTGCATGAAAGAAACAAAAATATGGTCGAAAGCTTTAAAATATATGCGGACTACATTTTTAGCTCGTTAAAAGAGCTTGCAGACTTCCTGAGGAGAGAGTATGATTCCGAGAGATCATCCGAGATATGAGTCTCTCATAACAAGGGAAAAGCTCGTCGAGGGCATGAAAGCGGGGATAACCGCAATCGAGGGGCTCATCGCCCATGGCAGAGGAGAGGCATTTGACTATATCTTGGGCGAGAAGACAAGAGATTTTGCCTTAAAAGCAGAGAAAGCTGCGACTGCAATGCTTTTGCTTGCAAAAAACCCAGTGATCAGTGTAAACGGAAACACCGCTGTTCTTGTTCCAAAAGAAATTGGAGAGCTTGCAAAACTCGTCAATGCAAAAGTAGAGGTAAATGTTTTCCATTACAGCGAAGAGAGAGTCAGGAAAATAGCGGATTACCTTTCAAAATTTGGAATTTCAGCTCTATTCGCTGGCGACGCTGTGCTTGAAGGTTTGAGCTCCTCAAGGAGAATTGTCGATAAAAGAGGCATTTACTCTGCTGACGTTGTCCTTGTGCCATTGGAAGATGGAGACAGATGCGAAATCCTGAAAAGGCATGGTAAGAAAGTAATTGCCATCGATTTAAACCCACTCTCAAGGACTTCGAGAATGGCAGACATTACCATAGTGGACAACATCACAAGAGCTATCGCCAAGATGTGCGAATTCGCAAAAGATCTGAGAAATCTGAGCAAAGAAGAGCTCGAGAAGATCGTTGCGGGCTACGATAACAAGAAAATCCTTGGCGAAGCGATTGAAGGAATAATAGAATATCTTGAAAATGCTAAAAAGCTACTGTAGTCTTCTTTCCACGTATCTTCCCCTCTCTTCGATTTCTTTAGCCCTTCTTATTACATCCTCGCTTCCAGATTCGAGATAGCCTTCAATAAAAGCATCTCTTAGTTTTTCCCAGTTCTCAAATCCTGCTTTTAGCGATTCGAAGTAAACATGAACGTCTACACCCTTGGCTTCGATTCTGCTGTCTATAAAAGCAAGTCCAAAGTCGACAAAGTAGATCTTGTCGTTGCTGAGGATCATGTTCATCGGTGTAATGTCTCCGTGGATGATGTTCGCAGAATGTAGCTTTGCCACAAGCCTTCCAATCTCTCTGCTGATCTCTTCGTTCATGCAGTCTTTCACAGGGGTTCCGTAAATTCTCTCCATGACTATGGTGTCTTCCTCAAGATCAAGAACGATCGGTGTTGGAACTCCAATGCGTCTTGCCATCGAAATTAACTTAGCTTCGGTTCTGGTTCGCTTAATTCTGAGCGACTCATCGATTTCTTTGAGTCTATAACGCTTTGGCTTTCTCTTTTTTACGACAACATCTTCTATTCTGACTTCCGCTTCACCACCCAGATAGATCACAACAAGAGTGGGCAAACGTGTTATATATACCTCTCGAACTCTCCATATGGACTGGTTTGTCGAGAGATACAACGGCTCAGGGCTCATGATTGCTGTGAAGAAAAAGATTGCCAGTGCAGAAGGAATCCAGAAAGTGGAGCTCTTCGAAACTGAAAGTTTTGGAAAAATGCTCGTAATCGACGGCAAAATACAGCTAACTGAGTTTGATGAATTCCTTTATCATGAAATGCTCGTCCATGTGCCAATGAACAGCTGTAAAAAGGCAAAAAAAGTGCTCATCATTGGTGGCGGAGATGGAGGAGCACTTAGAGAGGTTTTAAAGCATCCAGTTGAAAAAGCTGTGCTTGTAGAGATAGATCGGAACGTAATAGAGCTTTGCAAAGAGCATCTAAAGATAGACAACGGAGCGTTCGAAGATCCAAGGGTTGAAGTTGTCATCGAAGACGGAAGGAAGTTTCTTGAGAACTGCGAAAGCTTTGACGTGATGATCGTTGACGGCACGGATCCAGTGGGAGTTAGCGATCCCCTATTTGGCAAGGACTTTTTCGAGCTCTGCAAAGAAAAATGCAGAGTTTTTTGCTCTCAATCTCAGTCTCCTTTAATTCAAAAGGAGTATTTTAGAAAGATGCTTTTGAATTCCTCCGTGCTTGATAATCGAAGAGTTTTCATTTCAACTATCCCAACGTATCCAATGGCTCTCTGGAGTTTCATAATAGCTGGTGATCACGATTTCAGGTTTGTCAGAAGAAATTACAGGAAGATTGCGGGAAAAACGAAGCACTACAATCCTGAAGTTCACTTCTCCGCATTTATGCTCCCAGAGTGGCTGAAGAAAGAGGTGGAAAATGCTCAGTAGGGAAGAAGAGCTTTTACTTGAAAATGAAGAAACAAAAGACTGCATGAAAATCATAGTGGCATTAGCAAAAGTTTTCAATGCAGAAAAACTTGTAAAAATCTCTTCTGCACACATATCTGGAGTTAGTTACGACAACATCGGCGACGAAGGGCTTGAATGGTTGAAATCGATTAAAGGAAAAGTTGTTGTTCCAACCACATTAAATCCAGCGGGAATGGATCTTGAGCGTTGGAAAGAAATGGGAATCGGCGAGGAGTTTTACAAGAAGCAAATGGAAATAATAGAGGTTTTTAAAAACCTTGGTGTTCAAATAACGCTCACTTGCACCCCTTACTACATTCAAAAGCCAAAATTTGGTGAGCATTTGGCATGGGCTGAAAGCTCCGCAGTGGTTTATGCAAACTCTGTTTTTGGAGCAAGAACAAACAGAGAAAGTGGCATAAGTGCTCTCGCCTCAGCGATCACTGGCAGAACACCCTATTACGGACTGCACATCAAGGAAAACAGGGCTCCGACAGTTGTTGTAAAGGCTAAAGGTGATCTGTCCTTGGTAGGCTACAAAGCCGGCTTGGAGCTTCCTGGGGAGATTCCATACTTCATTTTTGAGCGAAAACCATCGATGGACGAATTGAAGTTATTATCAGCTTCGATAGCTGCGAGTGGAAATGTTGCTATGTTTCATGCTGAAGGCATTACCCCTGAATGCAAGGATTTTGAGAAGCCAGAAGAAGTTGTTGAGATTGACGGTAAAATCGAAAAGGGTTGTGAAGCGGAGCTTGTGGCGATTGGATGTCCTCACTGCTCAAAAGAAGAACTCGAAGAGATTCTGAAACTGATTGCTGGAAGAAAAGTAAAAAAAGAGCTCTGGATATTCACCTCACGAAAGGTGGCTGAGGAGAGCAAAGAAGTAGTTGAAAAGCTTGAAAAACTCGGAGCAAAGGTTTTCAGAGACACATGCATGGTTGTCTCGCCCGCCACGGAGAAATTTAATTGCGTAATGGTAAACTCAGGAAAAGCTCTGGAGTATTTACCAAAAAAGAGAAAACTTGAAGTCTCCTTTGGAGATCTAAAGGCATGCGTTGAGAATGCGGTTCGCTGATCACTTGTATTTCTGATAAAGCTCCTTTCTTCTTGCTTCCAAAAGTTCTTCTGGTTTTCCAAGAAACTCTGAAGCGGACTGAATTTTGGTTCCAAATTGCTCAGCGTAGCTGAAAAGCTCTGAAAGGTTCTCTCTCCATTTTAAGTCTCTTAGCAAATGGTGGTCAAGAACGACGGTTTTTGAGACTTCAATGATCTTCTTTATGTTTCCAACCGCCTTCTCAAGGGATTCTCGGGAAAAGCGGTAGCCAAGCATATAAGTCATGGGACCGTCGATGAACACGACTTCGGGCTTCTTTTCAAGAATAAAGGCGGTTTGATCCTCATGGATTGGTCCCTCAACGTCTGAAGAAAACAAAAAGCTTTCTTTGCCATCTGAAATAAAAACTTCGACCACAAAACCAAGTTTTTGATTTGCACCATGAAAAACTGGCTTTGAGAACTCAACAACCGTATTTCCGAATTCATAGCTTTTTCCATCGCAGAAGTCAATTTCAGCTTTAATTTGTTTCAGCTTTTCAAGAAAATAATCCGCTCTCCCAATCTGGCTTCTGTTGATCTTTTCCTTTGGATGCTTTAACAAAAGCTTTTTTCCATTCAGGATCTCAACTTCTTCGGGGTTGTGGTGGTCGTAATGGTAGTGCGTTATCGCAACCACATCGCTTTTCTCTACAAAGCCCTTGATTTCCTGCCATTTCTCGTTCATCCGCTCGATCTCAAGCCTGTGCGGTGGCAAGCCGGATCTTGAAGGTGCTAAACTGACACTCGGATCGATCACTATTGCTAGATCTTTTGTTTTAACAAATGTAGCCATGCTTCTGACTCCCATCGAGTCGTGGGCAACTGGTATTATCTGCATGAAGGATCTCGTTTTGGGAATATATATTGGTTTAGTCTCACGTTTATTGGGATTTATAGAGTAAGAAAAAATTTAAAAGCAAATTTTGTCTTTTTTTACGATAAAAAATTACTTAAAAGTTAGCAAACTTTAAATACTGTTAAAAAAACTGCTTTCAGGTGATATAGTATGTTGTCGGAGTTTATCCTGACGGAAGAGCAGAAAGCCATTAAAGATGCAGCAAGAGAGTTCGCGGAAAAAGAATTTCCAAAATACGCTGAGGAATGCGACAGAGAAGAAAAATTCCCGTTTGAGCTGTGGAAAAAAGCTGCAGAGTTGGGCTTTGTCGGAATGAGCATACCAGAAGAGTATGGTGGACAGGGTGCGGGAATTCTTGATTCGTGTTTGGTTGTTGAGGAGTTCTGGAGGGTTGACGGAGGTTTGGGACAGATCTTGTCTTCACCATTTGGTTCTGAGCAGATCCAGATGTTTGGCACGGAAGAACAGAAGAAGAAATATCTGCCACCGATTGCAAAAGGCAAAGCAATATGCTGTGCATGCTACACTGAACCGCAGGCGGGAAGCGATGTTGCGGGTGTTAAAACAAGAGCGGACAAGGTAGGCGACGAGTATGTAATAAATGGAACCAAGATGTTCATTACCAACGGGACAATTGCGGACTATTATGTGGTGCTTGCGAGAACCGATCCCAATCCCGCAAAAAGACACTATGGAATGAGTGTATTCCTTGTTGAAAAAGGAACTCCGGGACTTGAAGCGAAGAAATTGCATAACAAGCTTGGAATCAGGGCAAGTGACACAGCGGAAGTTGTATTCAAGAATGTTAGAGTTCCAAAGGAGAATTTAATTGGGCAAGAGGGACAAGGCTTCTATCAGACTATGATGTTCTTCAATGTAACCCGTATTCCAGTTGCGTTCCAGGCGGTAGGACTTGCACAGGGAGCATTTGATCTCGCTTTCAACTATGCTAAAAACAGAGAGCTGTTCGAGCAGAAACTAATTGACTTCCAAGTCACACAAGATAAGCTTGCGAAGATGAGAGTGAAGCTTGAGGCTGCAAGACTTCTTGCATATCAGGCCGCCTACTTCCAGGACAAGATGGGCATGCCAGATCCTGGATTGACTGCAATGGCGAAGTATTACTGCGGTCATGCTGCATGTGAGATCGTGAATGAAGCTTTGCAGATCCACGGTGGTTATGGTTACATGGGCGAACAAGCAATTTCGAGAATGTATAGAGATGTTAGGATCTTAGAGATCTACGAAGGCACAAGGGAGGTCGAATTGGAGATCATCGCAAGATCTCTAATGGGAAGAGTTCCTTCAAAGCTCAGCCAAATAAGGAAGCATCCACTTATGTAAAAATTTTTAAAATTTTTAACTTGGAGGCGACGAAAATGGAAGAGGTATATGTTGTTGATTTTTTGAGATCTGCATTTTCCCGCTCTCGTCCGAGAGAGCCAGAAAAAGACGTATTTAATAAAATAGACATGCCTGCTGTGGCTGCAATTCTCGTAAAAGAAATGGTAAATAGAACAGGTATAGATCCAAGAGAGATTGGCGATCTTATAACAGGTTGCACGATGCAGATGGGCGAAAGCTGGCTTTATGGCGGAAGAATGGTTCATATGCTTGCAGAACTGCCAATAGAGGTTCCAGCCCAAGGGACTGAAAGAGTTTGTATCTCGGGAATGTCCGCAATGCATCAATGTGCTATGGAAGTCATGCTTGGCTACAGCGACATAACGATTGCTTGTGGAATAGAGCACATGACCCATCTGCCGATGCAGCCCGATCTGAATCCGCACATGGGCTTATCACCCACCCTCATGCAAAGATCGGATCTAATTGAAAAATACGATCTAATGACTGCGGTCAGCATGGGTTTAACTGCTGAGAAGTTATTTGAGAAATGGAAAGATAAACTTGGATGGACAAAGAGAGATCTTGACGAGTGGGGTGTAAGAAGCCACAAACTCGCAGCTGAAGCTCTCAAGAAGAATTACTTCCTAAGCGGTGAAGGTTATCCAACAAAGAGAAAAGGAGAAATCTTGCCGATTGAAGTTGAGCAGTCTGATGGTAGTAGAAAAGTCATTGATACGGATCTTTCGATTCGCCCTGATACAACAATTGAAGCGGTTGAAAGACTTCCGCCAGCCTTTAAGCCAGGCGGTGTAATTACTGCGGGTAATTCCTCGCCTTTGAATGCTGGAGCGACCGCTATAATGCTAATGAGCAAAAAGAAAATGAAGGAATATGGCTTAGAGCCAATGGCTAAGATCGTCTCAATTGCATGGGCGGGAGTTGAGCCGAGTGTAATGGGTGAAGGTCCAGTTCCCGCAACTCAAAAGGCTTTAAAATATGCCAAATTAGAAGCTAAGAACATAGACTTCTGGGAAATAAATGAGGCGTTCTCAGTAGTCCCACTGTTTGCGATAAAGATGTTCAATCTCGATCCAGAGAAGGTTAATACGAGAGGTGGAGCAATAGCCATTGGACATCCGCTTGCAGCAAGTGGGATTAGACTTACGGGCACATTAGCGAGGATCTTAAGCATTGAAGGAGCAAAATACGGAGTTGCAACTCTCTGCGGTGGTGGAGGGCAGGGAGGAACAACTATTATCGAAAATCCAAATGTTTAATTTATTTTTTGATAAAAATTCCAACTTCAGTATTTGAAGTTTTAAAGGTAATTTCAAACTCTTGGCCACAATCCGTAGTATGCGTTTAGGATCATCACAAGGACAAAAGTTAGAAAACCCGCAAGCATAACAGTCTTTGGACTGATCTTAACCTTTGCTTTCTCTTCTTCGAAGTATCTCATGATCCCCGCAGAAGACATTAACGGTGGTGTTTTATCCTTAGCTCGTGAAACCTTTGCCATAGCCTTATTTGGGCTTAGGATATATAAACTCTCCTTTATTTTGAGCGAAAACTTTATATAGAAATACCTATCCACCAATTCCTGTAAGGAGGTGGTTAGATGGCTACGCTACAGGGCACACCTGTGCTTATACTTAGAGAAGGAACTCAAAGGACTGTCGGTAGAGATGCACAAAGAATGAATATAACCGCTGCAAGAATTATTGCTGAAGCGGTTAGAAGCACTCTCGGACCAAAGGGAATGGACAAGATGCTTGTTGACAGCCTCGGAGACATAACAATTACAAACGATGGAGTTACAATTCTCAAAGAAATGGATGTTGAACATCCCGCTGCGAAGATGGTAATCGAAGTCGCTAAGACTCAGGACAACGAAGTCGGCGACGGAACAACGACTGCGGTTGTTATCGCTGGTGAGTTGCTGAAGAAGGCTGAAGAGCTTCTTGATCAGGAGAT